>JAEZEQ010000034.1 GCA_023432985.1 Bacteroidota bacterium
CTTTAAAAGAGGACAAAAGGATAGCTTGAATCTGTTTCTGATTCCCGCTAAAAATATGGCTAAAATTGTCCTGGTCGACGATAAAAGTAAATTGCCCGTGCCTCAAGCCTGGGTGCGCGTGGTTGTAGCCGGTAACGACTCTATTCTCAAAACCCAAACCAACGAAAATGGAGAGGTCTATGTAGAGTTTAGACCGGGATCTAATGCCATGATTTGGGCAAGTAAAAAAGGCTATTTCGATAATACAATTGCCATGCGCTTACCCAAAAATGATAGCGCCAATGTGCAAAGAGAAGTAAGCCTTACCCCAATCGAGAAAAATCTGAAAATCGAAATCGAGAATATTTTTTACGATTATGGGAAATTCTCCCTGCGTAAGGAAAGTGAAAAGGAATTGGATAAATTGGCCGAATTCCTCCTCGATAACGATAACCTGGTGGTCGAACTCGGGTCGCATTCGGATAGCCGCGGTAACGATAAATCGAACCTCACGCTTAGCCAAAGAAGAGCTGAAAGCTGCGTGAATTACCTGCTCGCTAAAGGGGTAAATAAAGAGAATATTATTGCTGTAGGTTATGGCGAATCTCAACCGGTTAACCGATGTAAAAACGGAGTGAAATGCTCCGAAGCAGAACACCAGGAAAACCGAAGAACAGAATTGCGCATCTTGGAAATTAAATAAAAGAAAAGGGACAGCCTCAACTGTCCCTTTTTTTATAGTCTTGTTTTTATACGATCCATCTCTCGCTTTGCATCTTTCTCTTTCAACGATTCCCGCTTATCATAGGTTTTCTTACCCCTTGCCAAACCAATCTGTAGCTTGGCTAAGCCCTTTTCGTTTACAAATAACTTTAATGGTATAATGGTGAAGCCTTTTTCTTTGATTTTTTGCTCCCATTTGCGCAATTCTTTTTTGCTTAATAACAACTTTCGCTGTGCCTTGGGCTCGTGATTCCAATGTCCGCCTTTTTCATACTCCGAAATATGCATGTTCATCACAAAAAGTTCCCCCCCGCTAAATACACAATAACTGTCGGTTAAATTGGCCTTCTGATTGCGTATGGATTTTATTTCAGTACCCCTCAAAACTATACCCGCAACTAATACATCTACGATTTCATAATCGAAAGTTGCGCGCTTATTCTTGATTTCTATTTTAACAGGTGCCGACATCAGGCTGCAAATGTAGCTAATTTTTATTTTGCTTTTTATCCCTTCAACCCGTTTTATGAAAAGACTTCCTGTGAATCGGCTCGGCTTTTATATGTTTTTGGACATATTTACTTCTATTTATTCGTACTTTTAGCCGCGTCAATTTATTCGTTTATGAAAAAGTTTTTATTTTATTTTCTCACGCTTTGTCTATTTAACCCTATCTCTGCCCAAAAGGATATTAACCTCGAGGATATATGGATTAATTATGCCTATTACCCCAATGGAATAGACGACCTGCGCTCCATGAAAGACGGCCGATTCTATACGCTCGCCCTGCAAGGAAGTAAAATTGTGAAATTCGATTATGAAAAAGGAAAGGAACAAGAACTGATTTTGGATCTGTCTAATTTGAAACAGAAGGATTTTGCCCGTTTTCAATCCTACTCCTTCTCCCCGGATGAATCGAAAATACTCCTCTCTGTCGACCATAACCCAATCTACCGACATAGTTTCTCGGCAAGCTATTTTGTCTACGATCGCCAAAGTAAATCTATCCAAACCCTATTCGATGAACCCATTATTTATCCCCGCTTCTCTCCGGTCGGAAATCAGGTCGCTTTTGTCTTCCAAAATAACCTCTTCGTGAAAGATTTATTAAGTAATGAATTGATCCAAATTACCCACGATGGCGAAATAAATAAAATTATAAATGGATTACCCGACTGGGTTTATGAAGAGGAGTTTACTTTTTTTGAAGCCTTTAAATGGAGCCCGGACGGACAAAATATTGCATTTTTACGCTTCGATGAATCCCGCGTGAAATCTTTTACCATGCCCGTATTCGGGAAGGAAGTCTATCCCCATAATCAAGTTTTTAAATACCCTAAAGTAGGAGAGGATAATAGCGTGGTGACTATTCATAATTTTAATTTGAATAATAGAAAATTGCAAAAACTGAATTGTGCAGTAGCCTATGAATATATACCCCGGTTCGAGTGGATTAATAAGGAGGAAATCGCCGTGTTTACAATGCCCCGACTGCAAAATGAATGGCATATAAGCGCCCTCTCGTTATCCGGAAATCAACGCCTTTTGTACAGCGAAAAATCGGATACGTATATAGAAATGTCGGATGATTTCCTTTTTCTGAAAGATAAATTTATTATTAAATCGGAAAAGGATGGCTTTTTTCATTTGTATGCCTATGATTACCGGGGTAATTTATGGGCAAAATTGACGAAGGGAAATTTTGATGTGATGAGCCTGAATGGAGTAGACCCCAATGAAAAATTTATTTTCTTTACAGCGGCTTTACCCGACCCAATGCATAGAACGGTTTATAAAATGGAATTGGGTAAGAATAAAAAAATGATTCCACTCACTAAGGAATTAGGTAGCCACGCGCTTACTTTTAGTTCGGATTTTTCTTATTTTATCGATACGTATTCCACTATTCAACAACCGCCTACTTATACGGTGTTTAATCAAAAGGCCGAAAAATTACGCGTCCTCGAAGATAATGCAGCCCTCGCTCAAACTTTGAAACAAAGAAATATTTCTCAGGTCGAATTTTTGAAAATTCCTGTCGAAAATGAGGTCGAACTTAATGCATGGATGATTAAACCCACAAATTTTGACCCCAATAAAAAATATCCCGTTTTTATGACTGCTTATGGAGGCCCGGGATCTCAAGAAGTATTGAATAAATGGAATGGATTCGATTTTATGTGGCATCAGCTTTTGGCACAAAATGGATATATAGTTTTATGTGTGGATAATAGAGGTACAGGTGCCAGAGGCCGCGATTTTAGAACGATTACTTATGAACGTTTAGGGTATATCGAAACAATGGACCAAATCCAGGCCGCTACTTATGTCGGCAATTTCCCTTATGTCGATAAATCCCGAATCGGAATTTTTGGCTGGAGCTATGGGGGATATTTATCCTCTCTTTGTATTTTGAAAGGTCATGATGTGTTTAAAACTGCCATCGCTGTCGCACCGGTGTCGAATTGGAAATTTTATGATAATATTTATACCGAAAGGTATATGGGAACTCTCCAAACGAATCCAAATGGATACGACGATAATGCACCTACAAATTTTGTGAAATTATTGAAAGGAAATTATTTGCTCATTCACGGAACTGCCGATGATAATGTTCACTTCCAAAATGCTGCTGTACTCTCCGGAATGCTGGTGGAAGAGAATAAGGATTTTGAACAGTTTATTTATACCGATAAAAATCACGGCATTTACGGCGGATATACACGCTATCACTTGTTTAAAAAAATGACGGATTTTATTTTCAGAAAATTGTAATTTTTTTCTATCTGTTGGTTTTACAGATGGCTTTGCAGCTAGATTTCGTACTGTAGCGTCTATATATTACTTTTGCATAAAATTTACTCAGGTTGATTATTCCCGTTAAAACATTTATTAAACATCCTGTTTTTAAAAAGGTAAGCGAAACAGCAGGCGAACTCGATATGGAAGCCTATGTGGTGGGCGGATATGTGCGCGATGCACTGCTCGACAGACCTTGTAAGGATATTGATTTTATGGTGGTGGGAGACGGCATTTTATTTGCCGAAAAACTGGCCGAAAAAATCGCGTTTAAAGGCGAAATTGCCGTGCATAAAAATTTTGGTACGGCCGGTTTTACTATGTTCGGTTTCGACCTGGAATTTGTGGGAGCTCGAAAGGAAAGTTACCGCACACATTCCCGAAATCCACAGGTTAGTCCGGGTTCTATGAAGGATGATCTACAACGCAGAGATTTTACTATTAATGCACTCGCTATTGCTTTACACCCGCATAATTATGGCGAATTTGTGGATTTGTTCGACGGACTGCATGACCTCGAAAATCGCGTACTTAAAACGCCACTTAACCCCGATTCAACCTATTCCGATGACCCCCTACGCATGCTCCGAGCCATACGCTTTTCGGCACAACTCGGATTCAAAATCGAAGGCGTTTCTTTTGATGCCATCTCTAAAAATGCATCCCGAATCGAAATTGTTGCCAAGGAAAGAATCGCCGATGAATTGAATAAAATGATCCTTTCCCCAAATCCTTCTCTGGCTTTTAAATTATTGCTGAATTCAGGATTACTGCATTATATTTTTCCCGAAATGGTCGCCCTCCACGGTGTAGATAATGTGGAAGGTAAAGGGCATAAGGATAATTTTTACCATACGCTGCAAGTGCTCGAAAATGTTGCCTCCGTTTCGGATGACCTCTGGATCCGATGGGCTGCCATTATGCACGATATCGCCAAACCGCCAACCAAAAAGTTTGACCCGGAAACAGGGTGGACTTTCCACGGACACGAAGAATTGGGCGCAAGAATGACACCCAAAATTTTTAAAAAATTGGGATTGCCGCTCAATCATCATATGAAATTCGTACAAAAATTGGTTCGCCTTCACCTTAGACCTATCGCCCTGGTTAAAGAAGGTATTTCTGATTCCGCTATACGACGCCTCATTTTTGAAGCAGGTGATGATTTGGAACAATTGCTTATTCTCTGTAAAGCCGATATCACCAGTAAGAACGAATTAAAGGTGAAAAAATATAAGCATAATTATGACCGACTGACTCATAAATTGAAAGAAATTGAAGAGAAGGATCGGGTGCGTAATTTTCAACCCCCCATCAGTGGCGAAGATATTATGAAAGCTTATCAAATTCAGCCCTGTCACGAAATCGGTCTAATTAAAAATGCCATTAAAGATGCTATACTCGACGGGAAAATTAATAATGACCGTAAGGAAGCAATCGAATATATGCGCGCTAAAGGTAAGGAAATGGGCCTGGTGATTAAAAATGAATTGATGTGAAAACCCTGCACGTAGTTTGTGGCCCTACAGCCTCGGGTAAAACAGCCTTCGCCATTCAATTGGCACAAAAACTTCCCGCTGAAATTATTTCGGCCGATAGCCGACAGTTTTATAAGGAAATTCCTATCGGTACCGCAGCCCCAACTCCCCAAGAAAAAGCCTTGGTGCCTCATCACCTGGTCGGACATTTGTCCATAAATCAGTCCTATACCGCCGCACAATTCGTACACGATGCCGATCAAATTATTGAGAATCTCTTTCTAAGTTATAACCATGTCGTTGTTTGCGGAGGAAGCGGACTTTACCTGCAAATGCTGCTCTTTTCCAGCGACAATATCCCGGCTGTCTCCCCCGAAATACGCAATAAGGTAAATCGCATTTTTGAACAGGAAGGCCTCGATGCATTGCACGACTTTTTGCATAAGCATGACCCGGAATTTTTAATGGATGAACAACAAGCACTCAACCCCAGACGCTGCATTCGCGCAATGGAAGTATTCCTGGAAAGCGGTAAGAAAATGTCCGAACTGAAATCGAATAATCCCATACCACGCTATAATTTTGAATGTTATTATCCCAAACTCCCGCGCGAAGAATTGTATATAAGAATTAATGAAAGAACGCAATCTATGCTGGATATGGGATGGGAAAATGAATGTGAAAATTTGAAAGATTTTCAGCATGTACAAGCCCTACAAACCGTGGGATATAAGGAGATTTTTAGTATGATGAACGGACAGCTTCCCCGTGAATTGCTGCTGGAGAAAATTCAACAAAATACCCGACGATACGCCAAAAGACAAGATACCTGGTTCCGAAACCAATTGCTGTCGAAAATGGATTCGAATTCGTTGCATTATTTTTAAAAATTTCTTGAGCAATTATTTGGTTTTCTTGAAAATTATAGTAACTTGTATGCTGTTAACCAAATCTTTATTCCAAATGAAACCTATTTTTGTGTTTACTTATTGCGGCGAAAAAGCCAATGGCGGATTCGGCGATTTTTCCGGCCGCTTTCAATCCATCGAAGAAGCAAATGATTTCCTCAAAATGGAAATTAAAAAAAAGAACGGACTCTTTTCCGGTTGGGAAGAATTGCAAATTATGGAAGTCACCGAAACGGATATTAAGATTCTGTTTGTTGGCGATTGTATCTTATACTATCTGGGCATGTTTTCTGAAGAAGAAAATATTGTGCCCGATTATAGCGTCCGTAAACGCTTTTCTAAACGCCTGATCAAAACTCCAATCTGATTTTTTGTTTCTTCTTTCTCTTTTTTTACCTTGTCGCATAAATATCTTTTATGCACTTCTTTCTGCCCACACTGCTTACTCTATTTTTATCTGCCCAGGTGTTTGCCCAAATTCCCGGATGCACCGATCCTCAAGCAACGAATTATAACCCCGCAGCTACCGTTAATAATGGCTCCTGTGTGTATAATGACCCGGCCATCAGTCCCTGGCAATCTATACCACTCCATGCCTCTGTTAAGGAAACTTCCGGGCTGACTTTTCATAACGCGAGCCTGATTACACATAACGATGATGGTCCGCCACGCCTGTTTATTCTCGATACCCTCAATGCACAAATCATTGATTCTTTATCCCTAAATCAAACCCAAAATATAGATTGGGAGGATTTGCAAACGGATGCCTCTCATTTTTATGTGGGCGATGTAGGCAATAACAGCAGCGGAAACAGACAGAATTTGCGCATTTTTAAAGTCCCTTTTTCGAATACCAATGAAGCCGATACCATAGGCTTTTCTTATCCCGATCAAGTAGATTTTAATCCCCTCGCACCCAATACGACCAACTTCGATTGCGAAGCTTTTGTGGTCTATGAAGATTCGATTTATTTGTTTAGTAAAAGATGGAATGATTTATATACTTTTTTATATGCCATTCCCAATAGTCCGGGTAATCACAGCGCTCGCCTGGTTCAATCTTTTGATGCAGGGGGGCTGGTCACGGGTGCTTCGGTAGATACACTGAATAAACGCCTTGTTTTATGCGGATATTCGCCCCAATTGCAACCCTTTATCTGGCTATTGTACGATTTCGAAAATAGAGATTTTTTCTCCGGAAATAAACGCAAATTAAGCCTGAACCTGCCCCTTCACCAAATTGAAGCCATAACGCAAATTGGAAATGATCGTTATGTGATGAGTAATGAGTTTTTTCATTTCGCACCTCTACAGCCCGTTTATCAAGCTTTGCACTATGTCGACTTACACGCTTATTTTTCCGGCTCTTTAAGCAATTCGAATGAAGAAATTCCCCTAAACCCTATTCAGGCTTTTCCGAATCCGGCTCAAGAATCTATAGGTTTTAACCGAAACAATTCTGACTATAGTCTGCTCGACTTAAGCGGAAAAACGATAGAAAATGGGCGATTAAATGGGAATTTATTGTCTGTTTCTCACCTGAAAACAGGAATCTATTTCATTCGTTTTCAGGATGAAAATGAGCTTTATCGCTTTGTTAAAGTAGAGTAATTTTTTGCTTAGGCCGATTTCCTTACATTTGCACAAAGGAATGCAAATGAATATAGATCGAATTAAACTCGTAGTAATGGATGTGGATGGTTCTCTGACCGACGGAGGAATTTATATATCCGAACAGGGTGAAGCATTCAAAAAGTTTGATGCAAGAGACGGATTGGCTATAGGAATTCTAGAGAAAAATGGGATTAAAACCGCATTTTTAAGTCACGCCAAAACCCCGAAAATTGTCGAAAAAAGAGCTGAAATGCTCGGAATTAGTTTTTGCTATGCCGGGAATGCTCCCAAAGGCGAAATTTTACAAGGCTGGATCGATGAATTGGGGATTAGGGCCGAAGAGGTATTATACTACGGCGATGACCTTAATGACATGGATGTAATGCATATGGCAGGCATAGTAGCTTGCCCGCAATCTGCCACCTATCAGGTGAAATTAAAAGCCGATTATGTATGCGAAAAATCATCCGGCGATGCCGCATTTAGAGAAGCAGCCGAATATTTTTGGCCGCATTTATTCGGGTTGTAAAATGCCCGGGCTTGTTTTTTTACCCATCCCGAAATTGTTACTTTTACATTTTATTTACAGAATATGCAACATATAGCTCCTTATACGTCGATTAATAAAATTAAGATTGTTACTGCCGCTAGCTTGTTCGACGGCCATGATGCCGCCATTAATGTTATGCGCCGCATTTTGCAAAGTTCGGGTGCCGAAGTCGTTCATATGGGCCATAACCGCAGCGCACTCGAAATAGTGAATGCCGCCATTCAGGAGGATGCACAGGCTATTGCCATTACCAGCTACCAGGGCGGACATACAGAGTTTTTTAAATATATATACGATTTACTCAAAGAAGCCAATGCCGATATAAAAATTTTCGGTGGAGGAGGAGGTACTATTCTTCCTCAGGAAATTGAAGAGTTGCACGCATATGGAATTGCACGTATTTATAGCCCGGACGACGGACGTAAATTGGGATTGCAAGGTATGATCAACGACCTGCTGCAAAATTGCGATTTCCCCAAAGGAAAATCCGCAAACCAAAGCCTGCTCGATGAGGTGAAAAAAGGAAATTATAATGCCATAGCCCAACTTATTTCTGCAGCTGAGAATTTTTCGGATGAAAATGCCGATTTGTTGAATGAACTGAAAGATTTAGCCGCCAACTCTCAGACACCCGTACTGGGTATAACCGGAACAGGCGGTGCCGGAAAAAGTAGTATGGTCGATGAAATTATTCGGCGCTTTTTACTCGATTTCCCGGATAAGAAAATTGGAATTATTTCGGTAGACCCCTCCAAAAGAAAAACAGGCGGAGCTCTATTGGGCGATCGCATTCGAATGAATGCCATAAACCCCGAATTGAACGGAGGACGCGTTTATATGCGCTCCCTAGCCACACGTCAGGCAAACTTGGCTTTGAGTAAATACGTAGGCGATGCATTGAACGTACTGAAATGCGCAGACTTTGACCTGATTATTTTGGAAAGCAGCGGTATTGGACAAAGTGATACAGAGATTACAGAATTCGGAGATCTGGCTATGTATGTGATGACTCCGGAATACGGTGCAGCAACACAACTCGAGAAAATTGATATGCTCGACTTTGCTGACCTTATCGCCATAAATAAGTTCGACAAAAGAGGAGCCTTCGACGCCCTGCGCGATGTGAAAAAACAATGGAAACGGAATCATAACCTCTTCGAAACACCGGATGAAGAAGTGCCGGTTTTTGGAACTATAGCATCACAATTCAACGACCCGGGAACCAATAAATTATTTCTTAAATTAATAGATCTACTCAACGAAAAAACGGGAAATAAATTCGACCACGCCCTGCAATGGCTCACCGGCGACAGCGAAAAAGTACATATTATTCCGCCCGATCGTATACGATACCTGAGCGAAATTACCGAGAATAATAGGAATTATAATGCCCAAGCAGCAAAACAAGCCGAAATAGCCCGAAAATTATACGGTCTGCACCTTACTATGCAAAGCATCTTGTTGCAGGGGGATAAAGATTCGGAATTGTATGCGCAGTTAGAAAAAATGTATGCCGAACAATTGCTGAATCTGGATCCTAAGAATAAGAAAATTCTGGATGAATGGGATGCTAAAAAAGCCAATTATCAAGGCGAAGAATATGTGTATACGGTTCGTGGAAAGGAAATTAAAGTGCCTACCTATAGCCGAAGTCTGAGCGGATTACAAATTCCTAAAGTGTCTTTGCCCAGGTATAAGGATTGGGGCGAAATTTTATTCTGGAGCTTAATGGAAAATGTTCCGGGCGAATTCCCGTACGCAGCCGGAGTATATCCCTTTAAACGTACCAATGAAGATCCTACACGTATGTTCGCCGGAGAAGGTGGCCCCGAAAGAACCAATAAACGCTTCCATTATGTGAGCGATGGTATGCCTGCAAAACGGTTGAGTACGGCTTTTGATAGTGTGACTTTATACGGTAATGATCCCGATTATAGACCCGATATTTATGGGAAAATCGGAAATTCGGGCGTGTCTATCTGTTGCCTCGATGATGCGAAAAAACTATATAGCGGCTTCGATTTAGCCGATCCCGCTACCTCGGTATCTATGACCATCAACGGTCCGGCCAGCATTATGACGGCATTTTTTATGAATGCAGCCATCGATCAACAATGCGAAAAATATATTTTTGAAAATAACCTGAAAGAGGAAGTTGACGCAAAAATTGATGCGATTTATGCCAAAAAAGGTGCAGAACGTCCGCGATATAACGGCCCTCTACCCAAAGGAAATAATGGCTTGGGCACTTTCTTGCTCGGGGTTACAGGCGACCAAGTCCTCGACCCAGAAGTGTATGCAAAAATTAAAGCTTATACGCTAAGTCAAGTCAGAGGTACCGTGCAAGCCGATATCTTAAAAGAAGATCAAGCTCAAAATACGTGTATTTTTTCTACCGAATTCTCCCTACGCCTTATGGGTGACGTGCAGGAGTATTTTGTAAAAGAAAATGTGCGCAATTTCTATAGCGTCAGCATCAGTGGATATCATATTGCCGAAGCCGGAGCAAATCCCATTTCTCAATTGGCCTTTACCCTGGCAAATGGTTTTACTTATGTGGAATATTATCTCAGCCGAGGTATGCATATTGATAGTTTTGCACCGAATTTATCTTTCTTTTTCAGTAATGGCATAGACCCCGAATATTCGGTTATAGGCCGCGTAGCGAGACGTATTTGGGCCAAAGCGATGAAGCTTAAGTATGGCGGAAATGAAAGAAGTCAGATGCTTAAATATCATATCCAAACATCGGGAAGAAGCCTTCATGCACAAGAAATTTCTTTTAATGATATTCGCACTACATTGCAAGCCCTGTATGCCATTTATGATAATTGCAATAGCCTGCATACCAATGCCTACGATGAAGCCATTACCACGCCTACGGAAGAATCGGTACGCAGAGCCATGGCCATTCAGCTTATTATAAATAAGGAATTGGGATTGGCAAAAAATGAAAATCCAATCCAAGGAAGTTTTGTAATAGAGGAACTTACTGACCTGGTGGAAGAAGCTATTTATGCCGAATTCGACAGACTTACCGAAAGGGGAGGAGTACTCGGTGCAATGGAAACGATGTACCAAAGAGGAAAAATTCAAGAGGAAAGTCTACACTACGAAATGCTGAAACATACAGGCGAATTTCCCATTATTGGGGTGAATACTTTCTTGAGTAAAGACGGCTCTCCAACTGTATTGCCCGATGAGGTAATCCGCAGTACCGAAGAGGAAAAAGAATTTCAAATTCGAACCGCCAAAAATCAACAGGAAAGAAATCGCAACGAAATGGATAAGGCAATTACCCTGCTTAAAGAAGCTGCAATGAAAAATCAAAATGTCTTTGAAGTCTTGATGGATGCCGCTAAAGTTTGTACACTCGGACAAATTACTTCTGCCTTGTTCGAAGTAGGAGGCCAATACAGACGAAATATGTAAGCCTATTGCAGGTTTTTCCCGTTCACTCAAAATATTGACAATCGCTTTTATAGTTGTTTTTTTTTACAGAAATTTGAAAAAAGCAGCCTATGAAAGTTATTTCCTATATACCCATGGATTATGGGCAGTTTGAGTTTTCCGAGCTTTTGGAATTGAGTGCTTTAGACGATTATGACCCTCAGGATTTATATGTACCCATGTGCCCATTTCCCGAATTGGTCCTGTTTAAGTATAGCGAAAATCCTTTCCGTAAATGCGATATGCCCCGGGGTATTTTTAAAAAGCCTACTTCTGATATTTATGAATTGAAATTGAATAAAGTCTTCGATTTTGTAGTTATTCGCCTGAACCCTACTTTTATTTATCAAACTTTTGGGAATAACTGGCCCGACTCTAAAGAGAAAGCTTTTTCGATTAAAGGAATTAATGTTTTCGAAGAATTGCACGAATGTATTTATCTCAACGATGGCATTAATGAAGCAACGATTAAAATGATGAATCAGGTTATTCAAAATAATTTAAAAAATCCGATTTCCGATTCAACCGAAATTCTCTTACACCAAATCCCCAAAGAAACTATAAGTCCCATTTATTCTATCTTTCAGGAATTTCAATTGGATCAGAATAAAGCCTATAAAATCTTTAATAAAGAGGTGGGACTGAGTCCTAAACAATATCAAAAAATATGGCGCGAACTGAAGCTTGAATCCTTCTTTTCTCAACGAAGTCCACATGTTGAACTGGAAAAAACACGCTTTATTCTCAAAAAACGTATAGCCGAAATGGAATTTGTTTTTCGTTCCCCCTTTGCTTCTTTGGCCTATATGCCCCTGCGCGATTCCATTTTTATAGATAAACGTAAGAAATAATTTCTGTCTAATTTATATGTGGAATTAATAAAGTTTAACCCGGCTTTAACCTCAGAGTTGTGCATATTTTCTTTTCGATTAATATATTTGACTTCATTAATCGAGAATTATGACAGATTTGGGAATTATTAATCAGAAAATTGAACAGGATTCAGCTTTTTTACCCCTGCTTCAACATGAAATGAATAAGGTTATTATCGGGCAACAACACATGCTCGATCGTTTGCTGATAGCCTTATTGAGCAATGGACATATTTTGCTGGAAGGTGTGCCCGGTTTGGCAAAAACTCTTGCGATTAAATCGTTGGCACAATGTATTGAAGTCGATTTCAGCCGCATTCAATTTACCCCCGATCTATTACCCGCCGACCTGGTTGGTACGGTTATATATAATCAGAAAACCGGAGAGTTTAATCCCCGCAAAGGTCCCGTTTTTGCAAATTTTGTCCTCGCCGACGAAATCAACAGAGCCCCCGCTAAGGTGCAAAGCGCCCTGCTGGAAGCCATGCAGGAAAGACAGGTGACCATAGGTGATACTACCTATAAATTACCCGAACCCTTTATGGTGCTCGCAACCATGAATCCCATCGAACAGGAAGGAACTTATCCCTTGCCGGAAGCTCAGGTCGACCGTTTTATGCTGAAGGTTGTACTCGATTTCCCAAGCCCCGAAGAGGAACAGAAAATTATTCACTTAAATGTACACTCCGCTTTCCCAAAAGTAAAGAAAGTAGTGAGCATAGACCAAATCCTGAATGCCCGGAATACGGTTCGTGAAGTGTATATGGATGAGAAAATCGAAAAGTATATCGTCGATATTGTCTACGCATCACGATTGCCTGAAAAATATAATCTGAGTAAATTTAAAGACTTGATTAATTTCGGAGCCTCACCCAGAGCCGGAATTAACATGGCTCTCGCTGCTAAAGCTTTGGCTTTTATTAAACGCAGAGGTTATGTTACCCCGGAAGATGTGCGCGCCGTTGCTCTCGATGTTATGCGCCACAGAATTGGATTGACTTATGAAGCAGAAGCCGAAAATATAAGCAGCGAACATATAATTCGCGAAATTCTTAATGCAGTGGAAGTACCCTGATCTACCGGAATATTATGGATACATCCGATTTGTTGAAAAAAGTACGTAAGCTGGAAATTAAAGCCCGGGGGCTCTCTAACCAGCTTTTTGCAGGTGAATATCATTCCGCCTTTAAAGGTAGAGGTATGCTCTTTAGCGAAGTACGCGAATATCAGGATGGAGACGATGTACGCCATATAGATAATAATGTTTCGGCACGCTTCGGACACCCTTTTATTAAGGTTTATGAGGAAGAAAGAGAACTGACTGTTATGCTGCTCGTAGATATCAGCTCCTCGCGCTTATTCGGAACCAAAAGTATTTCCAAAAAGGAAAAAATGGCCGAAATATGTGCCATTCTCGCCTTTGCCGCAATGAATAATAATGATAAGGTCGGACTTATTCTCTTCTCGTCTCAGGTGGAACATGTAGTGCCGCCGGGTAAAGGAAAAAAACATGTTTTGCGCATTATACGTGACCTGATCGAATTTAACCCGACCCACGAAGGCAGCAATATCAACGAGGCTTTACGCTATTTTCGGAATGCGATTAAAAAGAAAAGCAGCGGATTTGTTATCAGCGATTTTCTTACGGATGATTTTGAAGAAGGCTTTAAAATTTCTTCCCGAAAACATGATCTTATTGCCCTCAAAGTCTACGACGAATTGGAAAATGAATGGCCCGATTTGGGATTGGTCGATTTGTTTATTGCCGAAAAAAATGAAAGTATTACGGTCGATACCTCATCCGCTAAATGGCGTAATGCCTATAAAGCCTATACTTTGAGAAAACAAGATGAATTAATCAAATGCTGCAAGAAAAACAGAGTGGATTACAGCTCTTGTAATACCCGCGAAAATGCCGTTCCCGTATTGTTGAAATTGTTCGAAAAAAGAATGCATAAATGAAAATAAAGGCTCTTTTTATTTTTCTGTTTTTTGTCGGATTATTGAATCTTTCCGCCCAAAAACCCCTTTTTAACGTGCATGCAGATTCTGCAAAGGTCAAACTGGGACAGCCTTTTCGTATGCATTTCTCTTTGTCGAACCCCCAAAATCTGGAACTGAAATACCCCGATTTTTTAGACAGTATTGATGCGCATTTTTTTATCCTTAAAGATCTGCCTAAGGATACAACGGATAAGGATATCACGATGCACTACGAAGTAGCTGCGTACGAATTCGGAACTTTTCAGGTCGGACCTTTTCCCTTTGCTTATGAAGAAAATGGATTGTATGTCAACGATTCTTCGAATAGTATTTTTATCGAAGTATATGCGCCCGAAGTAGACACCACCAAGGCTTTTATGGATATATACGGCCCGGTAGATATGCCCTTTTCCTGGCGAGAATGGATTAAACCTTTTTCTTATATTCTTCTAGGTATTCTTGCCCTTTTGTTGATCGCTTATTTTATTTGGAAGAAAAGAAAAGCGTATTTGCTGGCTAAATCGAATCGCCCCACATTCGTGCCACCACCCATTGACCCTTATCTCGAAGCGCTTAAGGAATGGAACAGACTTAAAGAAAATAACGCAGCCGCAGAATGGGATGCAAAACTTTATTATACCGAACTTACCGATATTTTGAGGCTCTACTTCGAAAGAAAACTCGGATTTAATGCGCATGAAATGACCAGTGACGAAATTTTATCGGCTCTTGAGTATAGTAAAACTGACAAGACTATTGTTGATTTAACCCGCAGTATTTTGCATCATGCCGATTTGGCTAAATTTGCCAAAACAACTCCGGATACGGGATTGCGCCAACTCGATTTTGATAAATCTTTGCTGATTGTTGAGAAAATTCAACAAAAATTGAAGGAAGGAGGTTTGCCGGAATGAGTCATATAAGTTTCGCTTATCCCTGGGTTCTACTGCTCTTGCTTTGTATTCCGGGGCTGATTTTTTTCTTGTTTTTTAAAAAAGCAAATGCCCGACGTGTCTTTTTTAGTGTGTCTGCAAATTATGCCGATTTCCCCAAAAGTCTAAAGTATAAAACTCGATTTTTGCCCGACTTGTTTTACTTGCTTTCTCTATCTGCACTAATCTTGGTTTTGGCACGACCACAGGGCGGATTTCTAAAAGACCCGCAAAGTGGTGAAGGTATAGATATTGTCCTGGCTTTGGATGTATCCTCCAGCATGCTTTCTCGCGATTTATTGCCCGATCGCCTAAGCGCTGCAAAAGAAATTGCTGCCGATTTTATTAAAGGACGCCCATCAGATCGTATCGGATTGGTGATTTTTTCCGGCGAAAGTTATACTTTATGCCCACTTACCCTCGACCACAATATGTTGGTGCAACAATTGAAAGTGGCCGAACCCGGTTTTTTACAAGATGGAACTGCTATTGGAGACGGATTGGGACTGGCCGTAGCCAGACTCGTCGATTCTCCGCTGCAAGGTAAGGTGATTATTCAACTCACGGATGGAGTCTCTACCCGAAATACCATATCGCCCGAAGCCGCAGCCGATGAAGCCGCTAAGAATAGAATTACGGTGTATACCATTGGTGTGGGAACTATGGGATCGGCAATGACTCCGGTGAATAAATATGCACATAATATGTACGAATATGCCCGCCTGGAAGTGAATATCGATGAAGATGTGCTGAAAATGATTGCCAATAAAACGAAAGGAAAATACTTCAGAGCAACGGATAATGAATCCCTGGAAGAAATTTTTAAGGATATTGATAAAATTGAAAAATCGAAAATGGAAGATGTGAAAATTGTCGCTAAACCCGATATTTATCAGCCTTTTCTGATTTTTTCTTTCCTTTCTTTTTTTATCAGTTTTATTTTAAATTTTACGCTTTATAGAAAAGGAGAATAATGATGATTGTTTTTAATGAAATACACTATTTATGGCTGCTGCTCCTGATACCCTTTTGTATCTTGTTGCTGTATTTTGTCGAAAAACACTCCAACGCAAAACGCAAAAGATTTATCAGCGATAAAAGTATCTCTGTTCTCATGCCTTTTAAACTGAATAAAGCCTTTCCTTATTTTTTTATTATCCCTTTTTTTGCTTTTATTCTCGCTTTGGCCGAACCCAGATTGGGCAATAGTGTAGATAAAGCCGAAAAAGCAAGTCTCGATATTGTTTTGGCTGTAGACCTGAGCGAAAGTATGCTGGCCGCAGATATGTATCCCAATCGCCTCGAAGCCCTGAAAAGAGGTATTTATGCCCTGCTCGAAAGACTTAAAGGAGATCGTATTGCATTGGTAGCTTTTGCCGGTAATGCCTATCCGCAAATGCCATTAAGCAGCGATTATGGATCGGCTAAAATGTTCGTGGAAAGCCTGAACCCCGATTTGCTGCCTATGAAAGGAACTAACCTCAAACGAGCCATCGAGGTCTCTGCCCAAATGTTCGATAATAAGGAAAGTGATAACCGCACGATTTTTATTTTAAGTGATGGCGAAAATCACGAAGATAGCGCCCTCGTTCAAGCTGAAAAAGCTTTTAAGGAAGGTATTATTGTCAATGTTGCTTCTATTGGATCGACCCAAGGGACACCTATTCCTATTATGGAAAATGGAGTGCAAACCGGATGGAAATCGGATGCAAACGGACAACAAATCCTCTCCGCCGCAAATCCACAATTTTTGAAACAAGTGGCCGAAAAAGGGGGTGGCTATTTCGCAGAAGGAAATGATCCCGTTTCTGCTTTGTTGAACTTGTATAAAAATACGGATGATATGCCCCGTTTGCCCCGGGAATCTGTGGAACTGAGGAATAAAGCCAATCGCTTTTTATGGCTCCTTTGGCCCGGCTTTTTGCTCATGCTTCTCCTTTTTGTAAGAAGTAAGAAATGGTTCACGGATTTTAGAAAAGTTATGCCCCTATTCTTGGCTATTTTGTCGATGAATGCGCTTTATGCTCAACACCCCAATGCCGAATTTAGACAGGGACTCAGTGCCTATAAAGAAGGGAATTATAAAAAGTCTATTGAAGTGTTTAAAAAAAGCGCAAAGCATAAGGAATTGAATATTCCGGCTAAATTTAATCTGGCCGCTGCTTATTATAAAGCCGGGATGGCCGATTCTGCCATTCATGCTATACAATTTATAGCCCAAAATGCAGATGATGCCGATCTGAAACAAAAAGCCTGGTATAACCTTGGAAATGCTTTTTTAAGTCAGCAAAATTACCCCAAAGCCATAGATGCATATATACAAGCATTGAAAGAAAATCCGGCCGACGAAATGGCACGATATAATCTGACTTATGCTTTGCATAAATTGAAACAAGAGCAACAGAAACAACAAAAAGAGCAGCCGCAAAATCAGCAGCAGCAAATGAAACAAGAAGAGAAATCTCTCGAAAAGAATAATGCCAACGAAGAAGTATTGAAATTGTTGGAAAATAGAGAACTGGATAAACGGAAAAATAATCTTCCTACTATGCCTGTCAGACCCGAAAAAGATTGGTAATGATGCATCGCTTATTTTTTATTTTTTTTACTGTTTTTTTCTCATTTCCCTTTTATGCACAGGAAATTGATGTGCAGGTCTCGAACCTGAATCCCAAAGTAGGTGAGCCCTTTGAAATCATTTATACGGTTCGTGCCAATCGCTATTCTCAACTGTCTTTTCCGGATTTTAAACCGCTACGCATTATTGGAAGAGCAACGAATAAGGTGCAGATTAATAACCGTAAGGAAGATAGTTTTGTGTTTACTCTGCTCGCCGATAAACAAGCCACATACCGTATTCCGCCTGCTTCTGTGACTATTGGGAATAAACGTTATAACAGTAAATCGGTTCAAATAAAAGTTGGACTCGGCGAAACGAAAACAAGAGAAACCGGTGATCCTAAAGCCCCTTTTCTGGCTTTAGCTATTGAAGCTTCTAAGGATAAGGTCTATTTGGGCGAACCAATTGAAATTTCTTATGTTTTGTATGCCAATACTCTGGGTAAATATTCTTTCGGAGATCAATATATGCCACCCCCCCAAAATGCACTGATTTACGAGAAAATTGAATATAGCCAACGCACTTTTAAACCCGCTGTTTTTAAAGGAAAATCCTTGTCTAAAATCGATCTGGTGAAACTGATTGTGCAACCCACTCAAGTGGGCGAACTCATAATCCCGGATGCAGCTCTCCTGGTGCAACTCGATAAAAATCCCGAACAAAATCCCGTCGATGACCCCTTTGCATTTTTATTTGGGAATATTTTCGAAGACCAAATTATTCGAAAACATCTACGGGCCGAAGCCTTGCATATTCCGGTTTTGTCGCTCCCTCAACAGAATGTTCCTGTCGATTTTAAAGGTGCTATCGGTCAATATAGCATCGAAGTATCAGCCGTCGATACACTTGGGAAAATTGGCGAAAGTTTGCCTGTGAAAATTCTGCTCAGCGGAAGCGGAAATATTAATTTATTGTCTGATTTTATTTTTAATACGGGTACGGATTGGGAAACTTTTAGTCCGCAAATTACCAAAAACATTAACGATAGTACGGGCATTCCTATTGGTAAAATCGAATTTGTTTTTTCGCTTATTCCCAAAAAAGCAGGCCAACTTTTAATTCCGGCTCAACGTTTTTCTTTTTTTAATCCCCACACCGGAAACTACGAAACGCTTAATAGCGAAGCTATCCCTGTCTTTGTGAATGAATCCGACAAACCCGCGCCGTCACCCTCTATTTCCACCGATACAGCTCCCGCTTTCAAAAAGCCTAAGGGCATATCTTTTGCCGCTTTATTAAGCATTATTGGTGGATCTATACTCTTGGCTTTACTGTTCTTTTTCCGAAAAAAAATAGGGACGAAAAAGATTAAAAAGTCTACATTTTCTGTAGAAAAATTTCGTAAAAAATGGGAAAATATTCAATCATTACAAGGGGTTGATGTATATACGAAAATGGAACGTTGGTTGCTGGATTTTGTGAAAGAAAAATATGGGTTGAATGAATTTTATGCACAAGTAGATAAACGAAATTATTTGCTGAATTCAGGGGTCAATCCCTCGGATGCGGATATTATTTTACGTATGTTTGAAGCCTGTCAAGATGCACGATACGCCCCTGTAAGTGCATCAAATCGCGAGGCTTTGGATACTTGGGCAAAACAATTGTTAAATGAATAAATATGCAATTTAATTTAAGTGAAATTTCGAAACTGATTAAAGAACGTCGTTCTCTTAAACCGGAAAAATTTAGTGCGCGTAAAGTGCATAAGGAACAAATTGAAAGAATGCTCGAAGCAGCTAATTGGGCACCCAATCATGGAAATACGGAGCCCTGGCGTTTTAAGGTATATTCCGATAATGCCTCTTTTGATTTGTTGAATTTTATGGGCGAATTGTATAAGAAATATACACCTGAAGAGAAGTTTTTATTGAATAAATATGAAAATTTTTCTAAAAGAGCCGCACGTAAAGCTCCGCTTATTTTGGTTTATAGAAAACGAGATAGCATGGAAAGAGTACCTGCTTATGAAGAGGATTGGGCTGTGGCATGTGCCGTACAGAACCTTTCTCTGATGGCGGCTGCATATGGTATTGGTTGCTTTTGGAGTACGCCCAAAATGATGTTCCAACCCGAGTTTAAAGAGTATACCCATTTGAAGGATGATGAAGCGCCAATGGGGATTTTGTATTTGGGTTACCCGGAGGGTGATATGCCGGAGGGGAGAAGGAATATATGGATTAATAAGGTCGAATGGATTGGATAAAATGATTTCTGCTTTGCATTTCTTCGTTGGAACAAAATTTGTGCGCAGTCACATACCATTCGTATGCTCCTTTGCCCAAATTTAACTCCGCCTCGAACTGCTTTGCATGAATAATTTTAAGACCTTCTTTATTTGGAAATTTTTGCAAAAAATGGGAATATTATCCCATTTCCTTTAAAGCTTTTTTTATCGCTTTTTCGATAGAGGGCAAAGGATCTGTTTCGTTTTCCGGCTCGAATGTTTTCCCCGTGATTTTTTCGAACAATTGAATATAGCGCTCGGTTACTGTTTCAACAAATTCCTCCGGCATATCGGGCATTTCTTGTCCCTCTAATCCCTGAAATCCTTGATCCATTAACCATTCGCGTACAAATTCCTTACTCAATTGCTTCTGAGCTATGCCTGCTTTCTGATTGGCCTCATAAGAATCGGCGTAAAAATAACGCGAACTGTCGGGAGTGTGTATTTCATCTATTAAGGTTACTTCCCCTTTATAGTTTCCAAATTCATATTTCGTATCCACCAAAATCAACCCTTTTTCTGCCGCAAATCGAGTACCAAAATCAAACAATGCACGGGTATATTTCTCCATTTGTATGTATTCATTTTCCGGAACTATTCCTTGTGCGATTATTTCTTCGCGCGAAATATCCATATCATGGCCTTCATCGGCTTTGGTAGCAGGGGTAATTATAGGCTCGGGAAATTTGTCATTCTCTTTCATCCCTTCGGGCATAGGAACCCCACAAATTATACGTTTACCACTTTTGTATTCCCTCCAGGCATGTCCGCTCAGGTAGCCGCGTATAACCATTTCGACTTTATAGGGACTACAAAGCTTTCCTATGGTTACATTGGGATGGGGACTGGAAATAATCCAGTTGGGTACTATATGCTTGGTCGCCTCCATAAAAGTAAGTGCCACCCCATTCAATACCCTCCCTTTATTGGGTATGGCTTTAGGTAAAATATGGTCGAAAGCCGAAATGCGATCTGTTGCAATCATCACCAAATAGGTATTGTCGATATTATACACATCTCTAACCTTGCCTTCGTATTTACTTATTTGTTTTTCGAATTTAAAATTACTCCCGTAAATCGCCATAAATTATTGTTTTTTATTCTCTATTTTTTCGTAAGCTTCTAATACTTTCTTCACCAGTTTATGCCGAATTACATCACTTTTGTCGAATTCTACCATGCCTATACCTTTCACATTTTTAAGAATGCTATAAGCCTCCATCAACCCGCTCTGCTGATGTTTAGGCAGGTCTATTTGCGACATATCTCCGGTGATGATAAATTTAGCACTTTGTCCCATTCTGGTTAGAAACATTTTCATCTGATTGCGGGTTGCATTTTGTGCTTCATCGAGTATTACAAATGCATTATCGAGTGTTCTCCCACGCATATATGCCAAAGGCGCAATCTGTATGACTCCGCTTTCCATCAATAATTTCAATTTTTCCGGCGCAATCATATCCCGTAAAGCATCAAAAAGTGGCTGAAGATAGGGGTCTAATTTTTCTTTTAAATCGCCCGGTAAAAATCCCAAATTTTCTCCCGCTTCCACGGCCGGTCTGGTTAGAATTATTTTGCGGATTTCTTTATTTTTTAAGGCTTTCACAGCCAAAGCCACAGCAGTATATGTCTTCCCCGTACCGCTGGGACCCAGTGCAAAAACCATATCGTTCTGCGAAGAAATAAGCACCAATTTGCGCTGATTTTCTGTGCGCGCTTTGATGATATATCCATCCTGTCCCACCAATATAACATGCTGACCTTCGAATTCATCCGCCGGCAATTCTTCTTCCTCAGGATTTTGTATCTGTTTTTTGGCCAATTGGAAAATAATATCTTCCGACAGACTCCCGAAACGCTCATAATGACGCATTACGCGCATTAAAGTATCTCTGAAAAGATCCATCTCCTTACTTTCTCCAAATATCCGTAATTCCGCACCACGGTCCACAATTTTAAGTTTAGGAAACTGATCTTTAAGTACTTTTAAATATTTATTTCCCGGTCCGAAAAAATCTACCGGGTCCACTGAATCAATAACAATTATTTTTTCGCCCAAATTTGCTTGATATTTAAGATTGATTTCTAAAATGTTTCCTTTAGCTTTGCGAAAGTAAGTAAAAACTTAGACCGGATAAATTTTTTGAATAGAAATTAATGCCTATTGTTACCCTTTTATCTGATATCGGTACTACCGACCACTATGTGGCCACGGTGAAAGGCTATTTATATTCGGTCTTCCCACAAGTTACTATTGTGGATGTTTCGCACAATATTTCGCGCGATAATATTATGCAGGGCGCCTTCCTTTTGAAAAATACTTTTCCCCATTTTCCGGATGGAACAATTCATCTGATTTCGGTTTGTGCACCCATGAGTTTCGAATTTCCTTATGTAGCCTATAAAGTCAATAATCAATATTTTATCGGTACGGATAATGGACTTTTTTCATTGGCATTCGAAAATTTTGAAGTGCAAGGTGTGGTTAGTCTCGATTCCATACTTAATCCCGGCAATATGCAATCTACCTTTCAATTGCGCGATATTTTTGCGCCTGCAGCATTACACCTGTTAAAAGGAAAAGCACTCACCGACCTTGGTCAACCCCGTCTTAATCCCACCGTTCAACTTAATTTTGCACCCGGGATAACCGGAAATACGCTTACCGGAAATGTGATTTATAACGATCATTTTGGGAATGCCATAACCAATTTTTCTAAAGATTTTCTGCTGAAAAATATTAATGGCCGTAACTTTGTAATTGAAATGCGCAGTCGTACCTATAATATTTCTAAATTCAGTATGGCCTATAACAGTGTCTCCCCTGGAGATATTGTTGCACTTTTTAATTCTTCCTCTTATCTCGAAATTGCCATGAATCAGGGTTCTGTATTGGATATGCTGGGATTGAAAGCAGGAGATGTTGTTAAAATATTTATTGATAATGATTAGAATCGTTCGCCTGGAATTAAAAGCCGAAAATGCTCAATTGTTTGAAGCTTTTTTTGCAAAAACCAAATCTAACATCGCCCAAATGCCGGGCTGTAACGGAGTGGAATTATACAAAGATGCCGATCAGCCTCATGTATATTATACCCATAGTTATTGGGATTCGACCGAAGATTTGGAACGCTATAGACAAAGCGAATTTTTTAAGAAAACATGGACTTATACCAAAAGCCTATTTCAAAATAAAGCACAAGCTTTTAGTCTTGTCGAAATTGCCGAAGAATGAAGAATATTTATGCTCAATTAATCCAACAATCTCAGAAAGGACGATTTCTAATCCTCTTAATCGACCCCGATAAATTGCCGAAAGAAAAGGCGATTGAGATCGCTCTTTTTGCCCAGAATAATGGAGGGGCAGCTATTCTTATCGGATCCAGCTTGATGTTGCATGGAGAACTGGATGCCTATATTCAGGCTTTGAAAGAGCAGATAGATATTCCCCTTATTTTGTTTCCCGGTGCCGCTACCCAGGTTTCTGCCAAGGCTGATGCCATTTTGTTGCTTTCTCTGCTCTCGGGACGTAACCCCGAATACCTCATAGGCAAACATGTGGAATCGGCATTTTTGATTCAACAAAGCGGATTGGATATTATACCCACGGGATATATTTTGGTCGACGGTGGTAATATGACTTCGGTACATTATATGACTCAAAGTTTGCCCATACCCCGCCGCAAAAATGATATAGCCATGGCTACCGCTTTAGCCGGCATACAATTGGGAATGCAAGCCATATATCTCGAAGCCGGAAGTGGGGCCGATTTTCCGGTAGAGCCCGAAATGATTCAGGCCGTTAAATCTGTCGGACCACCCTTATTATGGGTAGGAGGCGGAATACGAAATGTCGAACAAATTATGCAAGCCCGAAAAGCAGGCGCCGACTTTGTGGTTGTAGGCAGCCTGGCCGAAAATAATCCCAGCGAATGGATGAAATTATGGTCTGAATTTAATGTATAATGGAAGCATCTTTTTGGGCTAATTATCAAAATATAATCGGATTTATAGCACTGTGTACCGGCATTGTTTATGTAGTTTTGGCTACATTCCGACTCCGCTTATGCTGGATCTTCGGTGGAATTAGTTCGGCTTGTTTTGTGGTGAACTTATGGAATGCCCATTTCTTTGTAGACGCACTGATTAACGTATATTATCTGGTTATGGCATTTTATGGCTGGTATTGGTGGCAAAGCGATAAAGCCGTAGAAGATATTGTTTCTAAAAATAAGACCTCTTTCCATTTTTATTCGATTTTAAGCCTTATCTTACCTGCACTTTTACTGGGTTTTATTTTGCATAAATTTACACCCACTCCATATCCATACGCCGATGCCTGGGTCGGTATCTTATCGGTTTATGCCACCTGGCTAACCGCAAAAAAAGTGGCCCAAAGTTGGTTCTACTGGATTGCTGCCGACCTGCTCGCAGCTATACTTTATTTTGCTAAGGAATTGTATTTCGAATCTATTCTAATGGCTGTCTATGCTTTTGTAGCCGTATTTGGATTTTATGAATGGATTCGGATCTATAATAAAAGAAGATATGCGTAAGGTGGCAATATTAGGTCCCGAAAGTACAGGCAAATCGGCATTGTGTAAAGCCTTGTCTGAACATTATCCTAATGCTGTTGCGGTTCCCGAATATGCACGCACCTATTTGGAAAAAAACGGACCGGGCTATAACTTAGATACACTCGATATTATAGCTCTTGAACAGTTTAATCAAATTCAACATGCCATAGCCCGTAAACCCCAATGGGTCTTCGCAGATACGGAGATGATTGTTATGAAAATCTGGTCCGAGTTTGTTTTTGCCAAGGTGTCTGAAAAGATTATGGAATGCGTTGCCAAACAAGAATTTGACCTATATCTATTATGCGATATCGATTTAGATTGGGAAGAGGATATTTTGCGCGAACATCCAGATAAGAGAGATACGCTCTTTGCTTTGTATGTATCTGAATTAAACCTGAGGCAACTGCAATACCGTGTAGTATGCGGACAAGGGGAAAATAGAGTGAAAAATGCTATAGAGGCTATAGATGATTTCTTTGGAAATTAAAGTGAACCCTCGAAGTAGAAGGCAAATAAAATACTGCGCGTATATATTTTATCAAGTGCCGCCGAATAGATGTGATTTTCGGGGTAGAGTGCGTTATTTATGCCCCACCCGACACGAACCGATGGTGTGAATTTGAAATATTTCAGATAGATATCTATGCCCGTACCCAATTCGAATGAAACATTATGTTTTCGCAACTTCACCAAATTATCTCCATTGTCGTCGGTGCCTGCTTTGGAAGAGAGGTCGAAGCTGTATTTAAATCCGGTTTCTAAATAGAGCCGCACATCATTAAGTCGGGCCGATTTTAATCGGAATAAAACAGGAAATTCGAGATAGGTACTTTCTATATTTTTCTTTGTGGTTCGAAATAGGGTATCGTTCGAGAATTTTTCGGTATAAAGCAAGGTCCTTCCACCAAAGGATATAGAAGGTATAAAACGAACGGCCAGGTATTCATGCAAACGCACATTCGCCAACACGCCCATGCTGAATCCGGATCCTCCTTTGCTTTCAATTTTGTAAATGGAATCGAGAAGAGCCGGATTTCCCACAGGCCTTAATCCCAAATTCATGGTATTAAAACCAATATGAAATCCGAAATAAATCGTTTTTCTATCCAGCTTAGCCAAGGTCCAGGGTTTGGTTTGAATCTGACCGTGAAGCATGCCCGACAATGCAAGGAGTATTGTGGCGAAAAGAAGTATATATGTTTTATGTCGAATCAAAACTTTATAACAAACGAAAATTGTTGTTTTTTATTTTTTTGCCTGATAAATGCTAGAAATGCCAAAGCTGAGTTTGCTTTGTGTACATTCTTTGAATCCGGCTTTTTGCATTAAATCTAAAAATGCTTTCCCATCCGGAAATGCTTTTACACTTTCGGGTAAATAGGTATATGCCCTCGCATCTTTTGAGACCATTTTTCCCCAAAGGGGAAGTATATAGGTGAAATAAAAATGATAGGCTTGCTTAACAGGGAAGGTATCGGGCTTACTGAATTCAAGTATATACAAATGAGCTCCGGGTTTCAATACCTTATAAAAACTTTCTAATCCCTTTTCTACATTTTCGAAATTACGAATTCCAAAAGCGATTGTAATGGCATCAAAGCTGTTTTCGGGGAAGGGTAAATTTTCGCCGTCTGCAATTTGCAGGCTCACCGATTCTTGAAGTCCCGCTTTCGCCACTTTGATTTTTCCAACCTCCAACATACCTTTTGATATATCGGTGCCCACAATGCGCGGAATGCCATTTTGCGCCATCATTATGGCCAAATCTCCGGTGCCTGTAGCCGCGTCGAGCACATATTTTGCCCCGCTTTCTTTTACTTTTTTCACGGTTTTCTTTCTCCAGCTAATATCTATGCCCATAGATAAAAATCGGTTCAAAAAATCGTATTTAGGAGAAATATTGTCGAACATTTCGGCAACTTCTTCCTTTTTTGTTTTGTCTGTATTATATGGTTTTATACTCATTTCGCTACAAAGTTAACCTACCATTACAAATGAAGAAGGATATGTATAATTATTTGATTTAGTTTTTTTACTTAATGAAAAAGCTAGGGTAAGAATTCCGACTCTGCCCACAAACATACAAAGTATTAAAATGGCTTTACCCACACTCGACAAACCCGCGGTTATACCCATTGAAAGACCAACCGTACAATAGGCCGACACCACCTCAAAGCTCAGCTTGTCTATTGAAATATGCGGGTCAGAAAAGCTTAATCCGATTATACAAGTTAAAATAATGCTTATAGAAAATAGTAAAATCGTATACGCTTTGTTTATGATTTCTTTAGGTATGGTGCGTTTGAAAACTTGAACATGATTTTTATTTCGTATGGTAGAAAGTGAAGATAGAAATAATGTGGCAAAAGTGGTAGTTTTAATACCGCCTCCGGTTGATCCGGGTGAAGCTCCGATAAACATAAGGATAATGCTCACCAGGATAAAGGGCGTACTAATAACAGTGAAGTCGACCGTATTGAATCCAGCTGAACGGGTGGTTACGGATTGAAAAAAAGCTGTAATAATTTTTTGGCTATTGCTTTGATGGCCAAAATCACCTGCATTTTTATACATGGCCGGATTGTGTAATTCGCCTAAAAAGAAGAAAAGCATACCAAATATAATAAGCGTAAAGGTGGTGTATAAAACAAGTTTACTGCCTACACTGTAAGATTTCCATGGTTTCTGTATACGTTCGCGTTGGTTGGCAAAGCCAAATACCTCTTTTATGACATGGAAGCCTAATCCCCCTAATATCACCAAAAATGCAATGACCAAATGGGCTATATAACTTTCTCCCGGTCCGTTTTTATCGTAAAGTCCGTTCGAAAACAAAGAAAAACCTGCATTATTGAAGGCACTAACCGAATGGAAAAGGGATTGAAATATGCGATCGAATACACTATGAAAATGCAGATTGGGACTCCATGTAAAATACAATATAATGGCACCTATAAGCTCTATTCCAAAAGCCAGAATGAATATATCGCGCAATAGTTTTTTGGTATTGCTGAGTGAATCAAAACTCATGAAATTCATGATAATCGCCTGGTGTTTTAGTCCGACCCCACCTTGAGAAAATAAAACAAAAAATGAAGTAAAAGATATGATATTCAGTCCCCCCAATTGCATCAGCATCATGAGTACAATTTTTCCTTTAAAGGTAAAATAAGTGGCTGTATCTACTACAGTTAGCCCGGTTACACAACTAGCGCTGGTTGAAGTAAATAACGCGCTTAGGAAGGGCATGCCTCCGCCTTGTTGTGTCATTTCGGGCAGCATGAGTAAGCCCGTTCCGGTTAAAATGAGTAGTATAAAACTGCCTATAAGAAAAGTGGGCGGACTAAGGTTAATACTTCGTATATATTTTGAGCCGCGCACAATTTCCATCATAGAAAGCCCAAACAATATAATACAACTGGCAGCGATGAACCAGGCATTGAAATCTTCTAAATGAAAGGCGCCTGAAATAATTTCGGTAATGCTGCTCCCCGAAATAAATCGGTATATGGAATTCAGTAAAATGAGTAATAATACCAGTCCTTCGTATTTGTGGTTATGCAAAAATTTTCGCGGTTCGAAATCGAAGAAAAATCGCACGAAATAACTAAAAATGAGAATGAAGAAAATGATACGAATGGTGCGTAAAACGAGTAGATTACTATGTGGACTTTGTGGGAATCCGATAAAATAAATAATGGTTCCCATGGCCATAATAACCAGGAAAAAACGAAGAATACGCAACCAAAGCAATACCGGGTTTTTCCTCTTATAGATAAACAGGTTTATGGTTTCTCGGAATTTTTCTATAAAGGGTGTCACGGTTTATCGGCTTAAAAAATAACGCAGTGATTCTTGCAACAAACGTTCTTTATCGATGGGGATTACTCCCGGCGATTCGCATACTATACCGGCTGCTAAATTGGCAATTTCGGCCGATTGCAATGGGTCGGCGCCGGAAATTAAAAAGCAGGCCATGCTTGCTATAACACTATCTCCCGCACCGGAAACATCAGCCAGTTTACGTACTTCGCTTTTTCTGAAATAATGGGTTTGGGGCGTACTGAAATAAATGCCCGCTTCTGATAGGGTACATAAGGTATAGCGGTGATGAAGCGCTTCTCTCAAGAGCGCATCTGCGGCCGGAACTTCATCCGCATTCTGAATGCCGATATTCATCCCTTCTTTCAACTCTTTTAGATTCGGTTTAAAAACGGTCACCCCTTTATATGCTCTAAAGTTCTTCTTCTTAGGATCTACGAAGCTTGGAATATCTAGGGCATTGGCTTCTGCTACAATTTCTTCAATTAAATCGGGACTCAATAAACCCTTATCATAATCTTCGAAAATCAATGCATCAATTTTATTTTCCTTCAAGCATTTTCGAACTTGCAGTAATATTTTCTGCCGGTGTGCTTCGGTGAATTGATTTTGTTCTTCTTCATCAATACGCAACATTTGGTGCATTTGAGCAACCACACGCGTTTTTGATGTCGTCTTTATATCATTTTCTAAAAATAAACCCGAACAATTCGTTTGTAAAGATTCGAAAATATGAAATAAAGCTTTTCCGTCTTCATCTGCTCCCAACATACTTATCGGAAATACTCGGGCGCCCAGCGCATGCAAATTCATTAGTACATTCCCCGCTCCGCCCGGTCTATATTCGCTTTTACTTACCTGAACCACCGGAACCGGAGCCTCGGGCGAAATACGTTCTACTTTGCCATAAATATATTTATCGATCATGAAATCACCGATCAAAAGTATATTCTTTTCAGTAATACGCTGAAACCATAATCGTATATCCGATTCGGAAATCATAACACTTTAGAAATTTTATACAATGTTAGTAATTAATACCCATTCTTCTTCGATTCGGGCTAAATTTCTGCTATTTGCGCTGCTAAACCTTTTTTACATTCCATTTTTCGTATATAAAAGAAGTAAATTTGCATCCTTTTCTTGTATATTTGTGGAATGAGTACAAGTATACATGCCAGTAAAGCTCCGGAGCCGGTAGGCCATTATCCGCACGCCAAAAAAGTGGGTAATTTATTGTTTTTATCGGGTGTTGGTCCCCGCGAAAGAGGCAGCAAGAAAATTCCGGGGGTGGAATTGGATACGGCCGGAAATATAATCTCCTACGATATAGCCGTTCAATGCCGCAGCGTTTTCGAAAATGTTCGTTCTATAGTAGAGGAATCAGGTAGTTCCTGGGAAAATATTGTGGATGTTACCGTATTTCTTACCAATATGAAAGATGATTTTGCTATCTATAATAAGCTTTGGGCCGAATATTTTTCCGATAATCCGCCCTGTCGAACAACTATAGAAATTAAATCATTACCAACGCCTATTGCGATCGAATTAAAAGTTATTGCTACGATATGAAAAGTCTGATTTTTTCCGTTTTTATCTTGTTTGGAGCCTCTGTTTCTTTTGCTCAGAAGAATGTCTCCGCTTCCGATTTTCAATCTTATTTACAAAAAGAAAAGAGCGAACTTCTTGTCGATGTACGTCAAAAATGGGAATTCGAACAAGGCTATATTGAAGAAGCAAAAAATATTGATTTCTTATCCGATGATTTTTTAAATGCTTTTCAGGATATTCCGAAAAACACGCCCATTTTTGTTTACTGTGCTTCAGGGGGCAGAAGTGGGGAAGCGGCACAATTGCTTCATAAATCCGGATTTTTGCATGTATATAATTTGACCGGAGGCATTCGGGCATGGAGCCAACAGGGTTTAGGCATTAAAAAGCCCTAATATCTGATTTCGACCAAAGTGGCACCATTGCCATATCTTTTTCTGTCGGCATCCGTAAAATAAGTCTGCGGATATGCAGCCAGAATGGAACGAATTTCGGCGCGTAAAATACCTTCTCCTACACCGTGAATGACCACAAATTTACGCTGCTTTCCGGCAATAAATTCCTCGAGTTTTATGTGGAATAAGCGCAATTGATATTGCAGTCTCTCATCCACGTTTAAGCGTAAAAATTCGGCTTTTTGATCGTCGATATGCAGGTCTATTTCGGGTATGTACTCCCGTTTTGCAGACATTTTTTTCTTGTTTTCGGGCTTTAAATCAACAGCCTTAATGGGAATTTGAGCCGGAATAGGTGAGCCGGATTTCTCTTTTTTTATGGTTTTTTTATTCGGATTTTGCCATGTGTCTAAATCCAAATTCCTTTTTTCTTCTTCATATTTCGAAGCAATTAAATCGCTTGCTTTCTTGGCTTGAAGCTCGGCGGCCAAATCTTTTGCTTTCGTTTTTTCCTTTTTTATTTTGGGCTTACCGGTTTGACTCCAATCGGGTTCTGAGGATTGGACCTGGGTCTCGATTTTCCTGACAGGCGCTTGATCGCTCTCTTTTCTGAAAACAGGAAGAGAGGCGAAAGGATTGAATAAAGGCACAATTTCTTTTTTATGCACTTTCATTTCAATGCCTTCATCGGCAAGAAGTAGATAAAAGCCATTGGGGAGTATCTCTAATATAAGCCCTCCGCCTTCAAAGTCGGTGAATTTTACCTTTTGCCCTTTTTTGAAACTCATAAGGCCATAACGTCGTTAACGGCGGCATCCAAAAATTTCTTCAATTCGGCCTCATTGGCTGCTTCTGCATAAACTCGCACCACCGGCTCTGTACCCGAAGCTCTGATCATAAGCCAATTCCCATTTTCGAAATGGTATTTGAATCCGTCCACAGTCTCTTTTCTTTGAATATGCATTCCGGCTATATGTTCTATTTTATCGGTTTTACAGGCTTCCAGTATGCGTTGTTTTTGCTCTTCGCTCAAGTGTAAATCGGCACGATCGTATGCAAATGAACCGGTAATTTCATATACTTCTTTGATGAGCTCTTCCAGGGATTTACCGCTTTTGGCCATAAATTCCCAGATTATTAATCCCATCCATATCCCGTCTCTTTCCGGTATATGTCCCTTTACAGCTATACCGCCACTCTCTTCACCACCCAATAAAATATCTTCATGAAGAAAATAGCCGGCTATATATTTAAACCCGATTTTTACGGTTTCTTGTTCCAAGCCGTAATGCGCGCACATTTTCTTAATTTTATCGGTTACCGAAAAGGCAGTAATTACTTTCCCTTTATAGGCTTTGTACTTCACCAAATAATGAATCAAAAGCAAGATTATATGGTGTGAGTCAACAAAATTTCCTTTGGAATCGAATAAGCCGATTCGGTCTGCATCTCCATCCGTTGCAAGTCCGCATGCCATATTTCCATGCCTGCGTATATGTTGTTGAAAGGCCTTTAAATTTTTCAGAATGGGTTCGGGTGCTATTCCCTCAAAACCCGGATTTAGGGTGCAATGTAAACGTTCGATTTCCGGAAAGAGTGTATTCATTACCCCTTGTCCCGCTCCGTACATAGCATCATATCCGAATAATAATCCCGAATTTTTAATGGCATCGAGGTCGAAATTTGCTTTGATTTTGTCTATATATAATTGTTCGAAATCTTCTTTTTTGCAAAGAGGATGATTCTGTAAATCTATTAGCGCAATATCATCAATGCTGTCGGGAATCAGGGCTTCAATAGCCTCCAATTCGTCGGGCAATACCGGTCCGCCATAGGCTCCTTTCAATTTATATCCGTTATAAGAAGGCGGATTATGACTGGCGGTAATGATAACGCCCATAGAGGCTTTATGTTCAAGCGTAGCAAGAGAAATCATAGGGGTAGACACAAAGTTCTCGGCATATAAAACCCTAAAGCCTTGCGAGGCAAAAACGGAGGCGGCTTGTTGCATAAAAAGTGCACCGCCAAAACGGCAATCGTGCCCAATAACTATAGTTCCGGCTTTGCCTTCTTTCTGTTTTAGATACAAAGCAACGCCCATAGAAATACGAGCTACATTTACTGTGGTAAACTCTTTGGCAATAATAGCTCTCCAACCGTCGGTTCCAAATTTAATTTTATGCATGCACTTGAAAATTTTGATTGCGAATGTACGATATTTGCAAGGAATAAACATATATCAAGCCCTATTTTCAAATGATTTATATCAATATACATACGCATTTTAAACCCGAATCGGATGATATTTGGGTTATACGAAATGCATATTTGAAAAGTGTGGGAAAAAGCGCTATCCCATATGCCGTTTCGAATGGTTTACACCCGTGGTTTATTGAGAAATATCCCCATTTTCATGCGCAGGAATTGGAGCAAATTCTGCGCAATAATGCGGCCGTTGCTGTGGGCGAATGCGGGCTGGATCGCATAAAAGGACCGGATAAACTTTTGCAAGAAAAGGTGTTTATGCAACATTTGTATGTGGCAGAGAAAATGAAATTGCCTCTGATCATACATTGTGTGCGCATGTATGATGCCTTGTATGACTTGGTCCGAAATACGCAGAGCAGGCTTATTCTTCACGGATATTCCGCATCTCTTGTGCAAACTCAAAGAATGTTGAATGTGCCGCATCTGTATTTTTCGATAGGTATCCGCGAATGGAAACGCATGGGGCTGGAACAAAAGAAAGCCTTGCCCATTGAAAGATTGTTTTTGGAAAATGACGGAATACGCATGGATTTTAAAGCCTTATATGCCGATTGTGCTGCTTTTTATGGCTATAGCTTAGAAAAATTTGCCGAACAATTGTTTCGAAATGCGTCCATTATCGATTGGAAAAGGAAATAGATTTGGAAAACAGAAATTGGGACTTATTTTTGCCGAAAAAATGAGATGAGTCAGATTCAACCCTGGATGGGAAGAACCCAACTTTTATTGGGTGAGCATGCATTGGAAAAGCTGATCGACGCACATGTAATGGTTGTGGGTTTGGGCGGCGTTGGTGGTATTTGCGCCGAAATGATTGCCCGAGCCGGCGTGGGACGAATGAGCATTGTGGATGCCGATAGCGTCGAAGAAAGCAATCGCAATCGCCAGATTGTGGCTTTAAAAAGTAATGATGGTCGACTTAAAGCTGAAATTTTAGCCGAACGAATTCGGGATATTAATCCCAATATTGAGCTCAATGTTTATCCCGAATATATACGCAATCAGAGAGTGGACGAGTTGTTGGACAGTGCCCGATACGATTATGTGGTGGATTGTATTGACACGCTTTCGCCTAAAGTGTTTTTGATTAAAGGATGTGTAGACAGAAATATTCCCATTGTCAGCAGTATGGGAGCAGGCGGGAAAGTAGATCCGGCCTTGGTTCAATCGGTAGATGTTTCCGAAACCTATAATTGTCAGTTGGCTTTTTATGTGCGTAAACGACTGCGTCGTATGGGCATCCATAAAGGGGTGAAGGTAATTTGGTCTCCCGAAGAAATCGATGCATCGAGAGTAGTTGTTGTGGATTCAGGTCCTAAAAAATCTATTATCGGAACCATGAGTTATATCCCCGCTACCTTTGGCATACATGCCGCAAGCGTAGTGATTCGAGATTTATATATGCGATAAAAAAAAGAGTAGTGAAAACTACTCTTTTTTTATATGCGTTATGAAATGAGACTATGTATTAGTTTACAATCAAGTTTACAAATTCCATTTTGCTCAAATCCGGATTGTAGTTTTTTTCGTTTTCGTAACGAATAAATACTTTTAATTTGTCATCCAGATTGTCGCATGATGCCTCGATAGAAGCATTTGGAGCTATAGTGAATTTTTGATCGTATTCGTTGTTGTTGCATGTAGCACAATTGGTCGTTCCATAATATAAGCCATAACGGAATGAAACATTTTTTACTGTGCCTGTTGTGTTTTCGATTTTTAATAAATTGTTTTTCATTTGTACACCACTGAAATCGATTGTACAAACGGCTTCTTTAGCATAAATATTAATGCCGTTTTTAGATTGAACTAATTTCCAGTCGCCATTGCTTTGTGCAAATACTCCGGCCGATAAAAGTAGAAATGAAATTGTAGTTAATATTGTTTTCATGCTTATTTTTTTTTCAAAGATACAAATTAAATTAACATTTTTTCAGATTTAACGAATTTAATGGCAAATTGGTTACATTTTTTTTAATCTGCAAATTTCTGTTGTTTAATTAGGCATAAATTAACGTAGGAAAATATTGGGAAATGGTCAAAGTAATTCTATTTTTGGGCAAACAGAAATGCTATGAGGAAATTTTTAGTTCTATTCCGTATTTTAGTAGGAACGATATTTATAATATCCGGATTAATAAAGGCAAATGATCCGGTGGGATTCAGTTATAAATTGGAAGAATACTTCACGGTATTCAAGAGCATGGACAGTGTGGCGCATACTCAAAAAGAAATGCGTTCTCTGACGAGCGAAGAAGTAGATGCCATTTTTGCGGGCACTTCGTCCATAGTACCTGTTGACTTTTCGGGACAGCAAATTGATTTGACAGCAGAAGATGCACGCGATGCATTTATGTATGTGGAAGAAGAAATCAGCACCTATAATATGGTAGAACGCCAGTCACTGTGGAATAGCTTCTGTAATCTTATGTTTGAATATGCCTTATGGCTGAGTATTTTTGTTTGCATTATAGAAATATTACTCGGATTGGCCGTAATAGCCGGAGTCTTTACCCGGGCAAGTGGAATTCTGCTTTTTGGAATGATACTTTTCTTTTTGGCCCTTACCTTCTATTCGGCCTATTTCAATAAGGTGACCGATTGTGGTTGCTTTGGAGATGCCTTACCGCTAACTCCATGGCAAAGTTTTTATAAAGATGTGATATTATTGATTCTTATTTTACCCCTTACCATATTTCCTGCGCATTGGAAAGGGAATGTATTCGATATGAACGAAAAATTGGTTGCCGCCGGTAGTGTATTATTGGGTATTATTTTATGTACGGTGGTTTTCGATTGGCAATTGCCGGCCATTTTTATCATAATGGCTGTCTTGTTAAGATGGATAGTAGGCATGTTTAATAGCTCCGGAAAATGGTTGACACCCTTAGCCGTTTTATTACCCACGCTGATGAGTTTGGGTTATTCACTGCATTGTAATTATTACTTGCCCAAAAAAGATTACAGACCCTGGGCTATTGGCAATTCTATTCCCGAGAAACTTAAAGGTACACCCGAATATGCCGATATTTATATGATATATAAAAATAAGGAAAGCGGCGCTTTGGTCGAAAATTTAGCCATAAAAACCGACCTCAACGGAAATGTAATCAATACCTGGGAATGGATGGATAGTACATTCTCGGCTACGCATGAATTTGTGGATCAGAGAAAGGTCATTATTAAAGAAGGCGAAATTGCACCTATACACGATATGACCCTGAAAAATCCGGTTGATGATAATGATTATTTCGAAAGCTTTGTTTACAATCCGGGTTATAAACTGATGGTTGTGACCTACGATTTGAGTAAAACGAACACAGAGGCAATACCCGAATTGAATGCATTGGCCGAACAATGGATGGCCGAAGGGCATGAGATTATCGGGGCAACCGCAAGCGGAGATGATAAATTGATTCCTTATTTGGCCGATTTTAAAATTCCATATCCATATTATACCAATGATGCAACGGCATTAAAAACCATTATTCGTTCGAATCCGGGTATAGTTTTATTGCAAGATACCATCATAAAAGGGAAATGGCCATCTACCGATTTGCCTTCAATGGAAGAATTGAAGAAGAAAATGAAATAAAAATCTTGACCTTTTACACCGTATATTAGTTATAAATCAATTGAGAATACACATGAAAAGATCCGGATTATTTGTACTCATCACCCTTTGTTTCACCATGCTTGTAAAGGCTCAAGATGTTTATGTTCCTTATGTAATTCAGGAATATCCCGTGCAATTTAAATATTTGCAAGGGCATCAAATTACCCGGGTTAGTCCCTTCACCTATGTAGTTGAAGAACCCAATACCTTTGCTCAATTTTACATCAAAGGCATGAAGGTTTCAGAAACCTATAGTGCAGATAGTCTTCAGGCTTATTTTATGAAGTTATATGAAGGAGAAGATTTGGTTAACCTCCAATTGCGCGAAAAGGGAAGAGGCAGTTTGGGCGACTATGAAGCCGATCGTTTGGTCTTGTCTTTTATGGCCGATGATAAAATGTATCTTACTACTGTGTTTTTGGTGTATTTTCATATCAACGATACCTATAACAGCATTTTGTTTTATTTCGAAATGAATGAGCGAAATGTGATTTCCTACGAAGGCGTGATGGTGAATATGGCTCAAACTCTGGAATGGTTAGAGCTGACTTATACGCCTTTTGTGCAGGAGGAATACGGAGTAAAAGCCGAATTGCCCGATTTTTGGAAAAGTCACACCGAAACATTAAACGACAGTACCTATTTTATTTCATTACATGACGGACGCGGTCGGATGAATATTACGATTATGCAGGTAAGCGACTCTTGCAATGCCTCCGATATTGCCAAGGCTGCACATAAAGCATTGAAAACGGAGCCCGGAATTTATGCGGGGCATAAATTAAAAGTTTCTTCCGATAAGTGGTTTAGCGGAGAGGCCTGCGGACGATGGTTGGGAACTTATGATGTCGTGAAAGATGGCTATAAGCGAAACCAAACCCTCAATCGTTATTATATTAAGCGTATTGTAGACAATAAACTTATGCTCTATACCATAGATCTACTATGTCCCAGCTATAATGTTTCCTATTATCAGCCTATATTTGATCGTATGGGGAAAAGCATACAAATACCCGGAAATCCGTTTATTGCTCCGAAGAAGTAAGCATTTGAAAATATATTTTGCTTCCTCGTATAAATACCGAATCCGGCCCTAAGCTATAATCCGGAATTCGGATTCCTTTTGCGGAAAAGGCTTTATTATTATCGTCTTCATCCTCTTCAGAAACCAAAATAGAATGGGGATATTTTTCCAAAAAGTCTGACCCATTCAGAAAATCTTTCCATACCGGAACGCTTTTTATATCGCAATTCCAGCTTAATCCCGCTGCCCATGGACCTATAATATAATCGGGTTGAAGCGTTAATGTCATTTTTTCCATTTTTAAATTGGCCTCTTTAATAGAGTAGCTGCGGTTTTTAAAGAGGTGTATATAAGGAAAAACAAAGGGCAAAAGCACCAATAATGGAATGAGTAGACGATTTTTTCCTTGGGGCAATTGGGTTCGAAATAAATACAAGCTCATGGCAAGCAGAGAAGCAAAGGCCCAGACTGTAGACACCACATATCGGGTGGGAGTGAAGCGTATACCAAATTTATGTAACTCTATGGCTACCCATGCAAAAAGCATGAAAAAGAGCAATATTTTGGGATCTTTCGGTTCGAGTATTTTCAAAATCAAGACCCATATCGAAAAGAGCAGGGTTCCTGAAAACAGGAGTTTCATGCCTTGATGCAGGAAAGAAGATTGAATATTCAATTTAATTTGCTGAAAGATATATTGCGGTGCAATCCATCTGTTGCTTGTTTGATGTTGCATGATGCTGTCGTATGCTTCTTTCATGGGCAGATAAACCAAAAGCAGATAAGCGACAGCTCCTAAAATCATAGGTATAACCGGATAATAAAAGTTGCGTGAAAATGGGGATATTTTGAAATAGAAAGCATAGATAAGTATCCATATAGCATAGACTGCTAAGAGGTAAAAGAACTGATTTTTGAGGCTAATGCAGATCCATAAAGCCAATGCGGGCACAAGCCAATGTTTGAGGCCGGCCTGAGTATGCATGGCGGCGCCGTAGAATTCAATCCCCATCCATAAAATTGCTGCAGAGGCCATAGATTCGGCCATAGAAAAGTGCAGGTATTGGAAACCTACATAATTCATAATTGAAAAAGCGGCGGCTATAAGCGTGAATTTATACAAATCGCCGGAACGAAAATAGGCCAATGCGATAAAAGCAAAAGTTCCGATAAAAGCCCAAATGCGTGCAATAGGGAGTGAAATGCCAAAAATGGCAAAGCCCCCTCCCATATAAGTTTGAAAGAGTGGGGCTTTAATAAAATTGTCACATTCCTTAATATCGAGCGTGTGCCCCAATACAAGATTTCGGATTTGGGAAGTATTCAGTCCCTCGTCTGTAAATGCATCTCTGGATAGGGATAAGTTCGCATCGGGGTCAGCTTCTAAAAAGGGAAAGCTGAGTATAGAAACACTGATGAAAAATAAAAAAAAGAGGTTCTTTTTACGAAATAAAAAAGACACTATTTTATTCATCTTTTCCGTCATAGTAGGCTAAGGCTTTATGGATACGGCTTACCGCTTCACGTAATTGTGTTTCATTGATAACCAATGGTGGAGCGAGGCGAATGATTGTATCGTGCGTAGGTTTTGCCAATACGCCCAATTCCATCATTTTGTGACAAATATCGAGGGCACTAACTCCGTTTATAGTTTCTATATCTATGGCATTCAGGAGTCCTTTTCCGCGCACTTGTTTGATGCGTTTGGAAGGGATTTGTTTAAGTAAATCGCGCAATAAAATTCCCATTTTTTCGGCATTTTCGGCTAATTTTTCATCCTGAACTACCAGAAGTGCTTCCATGGCAACGGCGCACGCGAGTGGATTTCCACCGAAGGTGCTTCCATGTTCGCCCGGTTTAATCGTAAGCATTACTTCCGAAGAGGATAATACAGCCGATACAGGGTATACGCCGCCGCTCAGGGCTTTACCGAGGACCAAAAGATCGGGCTTTACGTTTTCGTGATTTACGGCCAGGAGTTTGCCCGTACGTGCAATGCCGGTTTGAACCTCATCGGCAATCCATAGTACGCGCGCTTCCGTACAAAGTTTCCGCACCTGAGTCAAATAACCTTCATCGGGAATAATAACCCCGGCTTCACCTTGTATGGGTTCGCACATAAATGCGGCTACATTAGGGTCTTTCAAGGCTTTTTCCAAAGCAGGAATATCATTGTAGGGTATAATTTCGAAGCCACTTAAGAAAGGCCCGAACCCTTGAAAGGAGCTTGGGTCTGTACTTGCCGAAATAGCAGCAATAGAGCGACCCCAGAAATTGCCTTCCACAAAAATTACTTTTGCCTGATTTTCGGCTATGCCTTTTACATCATAGGCCCATCTCCGGGCAAGCTTTACCGCCGTTTCGCAGGCTTCTACACCGCTATTCATAGGTAATACGCGTTCATAACCGAAATAATTGGTGATAAATTCGGCATATTTTCCCAATAAATTATTGTGAAAAGCACGACTGGTAAGCGTAAGTTTACTCGCCTGGGTGCTGAGCGCAGAAATAATACGGGGGTGACAATGACCTTGGTTTACCGCAGAATAAGCCGATAAAAAATCGAAATATTCCTTGCCTTCACAATCCCACATTAAAGCTCCTTCAGCCCTTTCTATTACTACCGGTAAGGGATGATAATTATGAGCCCCGTAATGATGTTCCAGATCTATTAATTCCTTCGATTTACTTTTATTTTGTGTTTGCATAATCTGAATTTATTTAGTTCTACAAAGATATAATATTCCCCAACAGGTCGAAATATTAAGCTTCCGGCTCCAATCCCTCTTCATCAATATCGAGAAATTCATCTATTTCTCTTCTCTCTTTTTTAGTTGGCCTGCCGCTGCCCGGGTCACGAGTAACCACGCTGACTAACCGCGATTTTTCCCATTTCAGAATTTCTGTTTCAGGGGTAATATCCTTCAGGTATTGTTCCACAAGCTTTGCACCCACTCTGCCATTGGGCAAAGCCAGTATTTGATATCGTCGGGTGATAATTCCCTTTTTTAATTCGATTTGATCTCCGGCTTTTACTTCTTTAGAGGCTTTGGCCTGAGTTGTATTGAGTTTTATTTTACCTCCATTGCAGGCGTCTGTAGCCACACTTCTGGTTTTTGCCAGGCGAACCGACCATATGAATTTATCCAGTCTCATGTTTATTTTTCCTTACAAAGTTAAGGATTAACCATATCTTTTTTTGAGGATTTCTATATATTTTTTTAAATCAGAATCGGCCAATTCTTCAAATTCATCACGATAAATATGCGATTTATTATTGTATTGCCTAAACAAGATAAAGGTGGCATTATTGGGCAATTTATCCGGATTTCGCAAAGCCTTAAATGCATCCGGATTATGAAAGGGAAGCCTGTTTAATCCCTCTACTATTTCCCGTATCATTTTTTGCTTATAGGCCTCTTTTCGCATATCATTTTCTTGCTCGATTGCCTTATATAAGCTGTCTAAACGTTGTGCCCCCAGAAGCATATTTTGAGCCAGTAATTCGTAATCCTCCTGATCGTATTTGTATTGCAAATATTCTTTTGAATCTTTTCCATAATAGGTTTCCAGATAAAGGTAAGCGCCTTGATCTCCGATAAATGAGGCCAGGTTTTCGCTTTCATCGGTATCATCTTTTATAAAAATAGTACCATGCGAAAGTTCGTGTATCAATACATTGGCCAAATCGCCGATGGAAGCATTGAGCATGCTGCTGAGAATAGGGTCATTTAAAAAACCGAGCGTACTCCATGCGTTTACTTCACGAATTCGGGTTTCATAGCCTTCCTTTTGCAATAGTGCGGCCTCATATTCGGCATCTTCTTTGGTGAAAAAACCTTTATAGCCCACTTCGCCCACTATGGGAAATTTCCATGTTTTTGGGGTCAAACTGTATTTTTTGCTTCCGGTAATAGCCCATAATAAGGGTTCTCCCTTTTGATCGTAATAGCGGGTATAATTTTTATTTTCATATAAGAGGAGTGAATCGAAAGCAAAGCGGCGTATATGCAGTGCGATATTCAATTTCTTTCTTTCATTTTCCGATAATTCAGACCTTTTCAGTATGCCTTCTATAGGTTTTGCACCGAGTAGAATTTTACCCTGACCATGCGCCAGATGTGTATAATAGGAAATCATATCTTCCTGTGCTATGGCGCTAAATGAGCCACACAGCAAGAGTAGATCTATACATATAAGTTTGAGTATATAATTTTTGAACATAAAAAAACCGTATCGATCGGATACGGTTTAAAAATAAAAAAATTAAATATTATCTCCAATTCCCATTGGTAGTAGCTTCGGTCAATGAGCCTAATTTTATCAAACTATCGGGAACTTCCTTATTGTATTTTTCGCCCAAATCGGATAAGAAATTACGGAAATTTGCCGATACCAACATGGTAGGCTGGGTAAGCGATGAATCGTTATTGATAATCATAGATCCTGTTTCTAAGCTGAATGTGCTTCCATTACCATATGGAATATAAGGCAATGAGTCTACAGGATAACCTTTATAATCGAATGCATAGCTTCCGAGAACTGGAATTTCTACTATTTCGCGCGAAATTTTTCCTTGAGCTACAGCCAATGAATCCTCTTCATTTCCTTCCATTTTCAGGATGCTTAATTTCCCGTTTTTTACAAAATCGACCAAAGAATCGAAGTTAGAGGCATATACTTTTTTCGCATCCTTATAGGCAAGTTGCGCCGCACGGATAACCAATAAACGCTCTTTCACCTCATTGTATCTGTAATCTTTTTCGCGAGAAAAACTGATTTCGTTATTGATGGTGGTATAATTGAAATATACAAATGCTAGAGCTCCGCCTAAAAAACTAATGGTCAGTATGGGTACGAATATGCCTTTAATTTTTCCTGAACTTAAAAGTACTATCATCACACCACAAATCAACATGGCAATACCGCCAATTAAGAATAGACTAGTTTGAGGTTCTTTTTGATTTAAACCGACAGTGATTAATAATGCGCTGATTATTAATACGATGATGGCGAATAAATACCGATTAAAAAAAAGTTTCATAGACTTTATTTAGAATTAAAACGAAAAATTTAAGTTCAAAAATAGAAACATAAAAGCATTACGCAAGCATTTTTTCAAATATTCTTAAAAGATTTAGACTGTTCGTATACAAGAAAGACTGGATATGGGGCTATAATTATTTGGTTTGAACACGATTAAATCTTTATTTTGCATCAAATAAAAATCAGGCATGGAGCAAGGGATGTTTACCACGGGGCGTATTATTTTTGCCTTATCTTTTTTCGCGGTATTTTTTATAGTCTTAATCATAAGTTACCGCAAAGACATGGCCGAGATGCGTCTTAGTTATAAGAATTGGTGGATTGTTTTGCTTGCGGTTATTTTGTTTTTGGGTTTATTTTTGTTTTTAAAGCGAAAATTCATCGGGGTTTAGAAGTTTTGCCACCTCAGCCATAATCATAGCTGTTGCGCCCCATACCATTCCCACCGAAAAATCATAATAGGGATAGTTTTTTATTTTTCCGTTTGCTATGGGCATATCGGTATATTTAATTCTATCTTTTTCGAAAAGTTCGTGTAGGGGCAGGAGGAGTATTTCTTCCACTTCGGCAGGATCCGGGATAAATTGAGGTGTTTCTTCGCTATAGGCCAGAAAGGGGTGTACCAAAAAGCGGCTGGGTGGTATATATAGTTTAGAGATGGCAATGCTGTTTTTCACCAATCGGGGTTCTATATTTACCTCTTCATGAGCTTCCCTGAGGGCTGTGCGCATTAAATCGCCTGCATCTATTTCTTCCATTTTTCCCCCGGGAAATCCAATTTGTCCGGAATGTACACCGGCATATAATGGTCTGCGCATAAGGCATAATTCGGGTTTATTTTGTGCATTTGGAAAAAGGAGAATCAATACAGCCCCTAGTCGGGTGTCGGGCGAAACCGGGTTTTGCATAAATAATTCCATATCGCGTATGCGTTTTGTGGGCGCCATTGTAAAATGAGCGTCCTTGCCCGGAAATACTATGTTTTGTGGCTTAGATAATGCTTCAAATCTCTTTAAAACATCTTCGAAATTTCGCATTAATGTTCCATTTTTTTACTATAATCTGCCAAAAATTGCTTCTCGTTTGGGGTCAGCATATCCATTCCGTGTACAGATATTTTTTCGAGCAGATGATCCAGATATTCTTCAGGAGAAACGATTTCCGGCTCCATTTCCGGTTTCAGGGTAGATTTTAGATTGGAGGAGGCATAAGAATAAACCGGTGCTTTGCGTTTGGCCCGCACAGGTTTCAGGTTAGACGGATTCACATGTCCGCGGCGAATAGCTACGGCAAAAAGGAAACCACATATATAGCCTCCCAAATAATGCAATTGGAGGTCCACCATTTTATTGGCCAATAAAAAGACTATACTTAAGGCCGGTAATACTATGCCCAGGTATTTGAGTTTGATTGGAAAAATGCCGTAAAAGCGTACGATTTTTTTGGGAATATAATAGGTAGAAACCAGAATGAGCGTCATGATTCCGCCGCTGGATCCGGAGCTGTAGGCGGGGAAACTAAGGGCCTGACTCAGCGGAAGGGCATGGAAAAAGAGCAGTAAAAATGCGCCTGCAATATTTCCGAAAAGGAAAAGGGGTAATACGATTTTTTTTCCGAGTAAATTGCCGGTGAGCGAACTGAAAATGAAAAATCCGGCAAGGTTTAGAATGAAAACAATGGGATTTTCGTGAAACAAAAAGAAAGTAAAAATCGTCCATGGTTTTTGAATAAACGCATGCAGGTCGGTAGGCAGGAAAAGGTTGGATTGAACTATAGCTTGCGCTTGGTTTTCGTTGGGTAATATGAACCAAAACACATAGAAAACAATAAGCACCAAAGGAACGATAAGGTGACTATTTTTCCGGAATGTCCGGGTTGTTTTCAAAAGTTTTTTCACAAACATACCTACATAAAATAATAGGGAAAGTTACTAAAAATTTTTCCAATAGAGCTGACCCTTTTTTCTCCAGTATAAAAGTAGGATCAGTCCCGTCAATGCTCCGCCTATATGTGCAAAGTGGGCCACATTATCGCCGGGTCTGTTGGCAAAGCCGCTAAAAAGGTCAAGGCCGATTAGTATGGCCACCCAGTATTTTGCTTTAAGTGGGAATAAGAAATTGAGATAAATAATATTATTGGGGAACATAAATCCGTATGCAATCAGTATACCGTATAAAGCTCCGGATGCTCCGACCATACCTTGCGGTGCATTTTGTCCGGTAAAATATAAATATGCCAAATAGATTCCGGCCGCGCCTAAGCCGCATACCAAATAATAGAGCAGGAATTTTTTAGTTTTCCAATAAGATTCCACAACCGTTCCAAACATCCAAAGGGCGAACATATTGAAGAAAAGGTGTAAAAAATCGCCATGCGTAAACATATAGGTAATAAACTGAAAGGGTATTTTTGTCAGCATAGGATCGAAGCCGTAATAATTCAGCACATCTTCGGGCCAGGTTTGAATAAGCGGGAATCGAAGCGGGAAATACAATTCGATAAATTGCGCCAAAGCGGGAATTAATCCGGCCAGAAATACGAGTCCATTTATGATTAAAAGATTCAGCGTAACCGGTGGTATGGCCGGTCTACCGGCATTTTGATTGAAATTCATGCGAGAATATATTTGTGCGAAGTTCTTATTTGTTTTTTAATTTATCGGAAAATACGCGTTTAAATTTTTCCATTTTGGGTTGAATAACCATGCGACAATAGGGCTGATTGGGGTTTTGCGCATAGAAATTCTGATGTTCGTTTTCAGCGGGATAGAAGGAGCTGAAGGCTGTGATTTCCGTAACAATGGGTTTAGGGAAAGCGCCTGAGGCATCAAGTTGAGATTTAATTTCCTCGGCAATTTTGCGTTGCGAATCGGAGTGGTAGAAAATGGCGCTTCTATATTGTGTGCCTATATCGGCTCCTTGTTGGTTGAGCGTGGTGGGGTCATGCGTAAGAAAGAAAACTTCGAGAATTTCGGACAGAGAAATAAGCGCAGTATCGTAGCTTAATTGTACCACTTCAGCGTGTCCTGTGCGACCACTGCACACTTCTTTATAAGCCGGATTTTTAATATTTCCGCCGCTATATCCACTTGTTACGCTTTCGACTCCGTTTAATGCCTCGAATACAGCTTCTACACACCAAAAGCAACCGGCTCCGAGTGTAATCGTATCGAGATGCTTGGCTGTGTTATTATGCATTATTTCTTGTGTCATGACCGTTTTAGGTTGGCATCCAAAGATAGTGCTTATTATAATAATGGAAAATGAAAATTTCATAAGCGAAGAAAGGAGTAATTTTTGAAATGGGGTGATAATGAAGCGTTAAATTTAGGAAGAAATAGCATGTATATAAGGAATGCTGCTTGTTTGTATACAGGGTTAAAAATTTGCATGTACCTTTGCGCTATGATTATGCACAGTACAGATACTATTGCGGCGATAGCCACACCTTCGGGTGCAGGCGCCATCGGGGTTATACGTTTGAGTGGTCCTGATGCTTTTTCCATTTTATCGCAAGCTTGGAAAGGGAAATCGCTCAAGGAAGCAGCGCCCAATAGTTTGCTTTATGGCCATATTTTAGACGAAGAAAATGCCATTTTAGACGAAGTGGTATTATCCATATTTCGGGCTCCTCATTCCTATACCAAAGAAGACACTATAGAAATTTCCTGTCATGGTTCGGCGTATATTTTGCAACAGCTTATGCGGCGTTTATTGCGTTTGGGAGCGCGTCAGGCTGAGGCGGGAGAGTTTACCCAACGTGCATTTTTAAACGGCCGCTTCGATTTGGCGCAGGCCGAGGCAGTGGCCGATATTATTGCATCGGCATCGGGGAGAAGTCACCGCATTGCCATGGCACAATTGAGAGGCGGGGTGAGTAAGGATATTGCGCAATTGCGTGAGGAGTTGGTGCATTTTGCATCCTTGATTGAATTGGAATTGGATTTTGGAGAAGAGGATGTGGAGTTTGCATCCAGGGATGATTTAAAAAACTTGATTGAAAAAATCAAACTGCATATTCAAAAATTGATTGCCTCTTTTGCTTATGGCAATGCGATTAAGAAAGGGGTTCCTGTAGCCATTGTAGGGAAACCCAATGCCGGCAAAAGTACGCTTTTGAATGCTTTGCTGAATGAGGAAAAAGCGATAGTGAGCGATATAGCGGGCACCACCCGGGATGTGGTAGAGGATGTTTTGCAAATTGAGGGGATTCATTTCCGCTTAATGGATACAGCCGGTCTGCGCGAAACCTCGGATGTGGTGGAAGCAATAGGAGTGGAGCGCACTCTGGAAAGAATGCGCCTAAGCAGCATTATTTTGTATTTGTTCGACCTGCAATCGGAAAATGAAAATGAGGTGAAACAAACCCTGGCCGAATATAAAGAAAGCTATAAAGATGCCACGGTGATTCCGGTTGCCAATAAGGCCGATATGGGATTGGCTGATATGGACATAGAGGGTCTAATCTTTATTTCGGCGAAGAATAAAGAGGGAATTGGGGAGCTGAGCCGTCTCATGGTAGAGGCATCGGGTGCTCATAAATTTAACGATGAAGATGTTATCATTAGCAATATACGCCATGTTGCGGCATTGGAATCGGCCCTTGAATTTTTGGATAAAGCTTTGATGGGCGTAGAGGGGGGGCTATCCGGAGATTTTGTTGCTATGGATATACGCAGCGCCTTGCGTTACCTCGGAGAGATAACAGGGCATGTAGATGTAGAGGAGCTATTGGGGAATATCTTTAGTAAATTCTGTATCGGCAAATAAAATTGCCCGGTAAAATCAGCCCAATCGCGTTAGTAGAGTCTTGTTTACCGAAATCTTTCGGCAGCAGCTTTTTCTAATTCTTCTCTGTGGTCGGGATGTGCAATGTTGATTAATTCTTTGGCTCTTTGTTCCAAATTTTTACCGAAGAGGTTTACTACGCCGTATTCTGTGGCAATCCAGTGTATATGTCCGCGTGTGGTGACTACGCCTGCTCCCTTTTTGAGATAGGGTACAATTTTCGACTGACCTTTGTTGGTAGTGGATGGCATGGCAATAATGGGTTTGCCTCCCTCTGAAAGAGCTGCGCCGCGAATAAAATCCATCTGACCGCCTATGCCCGAATATTGAAAATGGCCCATAGAATCGGCACAAACCTGTCCGGTTAAGTCCACCTCTATAGCGCTATTTATTGCTGTAACTTTTGGGTTTAAGGATAGGGTGCGCGGGTCGTTGGTATAGGCTACATCGAGAAATTTAATGGACGGATTATCGTCGACAAAATCGTATAATGCTTTGCTTCCTAATGCGAATGAGGTAACGGTATTGCCACGGATTAATTTTTTCCGGCTATTATTGATGACGCCCGATTTTATCAATGGGATCACGCCATCGGAAAACATTTCGGTATGTATACCCAGATTTTTATGGTGAATTAAATTTTTTAATACGGCATCGGGAATGGTCCCAATGCCCAGTTGTAAAGTAGCTCCGTCTTCTATCAGTTCGGCTATATTTTTTCCAATTTTATCGGTAATTTCATTTGCTCCGGATGCGTAATTGACCTCCGGTAAAGGCTCGTCTACCCAAACGGCAGCATCTATTTTGTCTATATGTATAAATCCGTCTCCATGTGTCCTGGGCATATTGGGGTTGACCTGGGCTATGACCATACGGGCATTGTTTACCGCAGCAAGGGCGCAATCGACCGAAGTTCCCAAAGAACAATATCCGTGTTTGTCGGGGACTGAAACCTGCACTATGGCTACGTCTAAAGGCAAGATATTGTTTTTGAATAATTGTGGAATTTCACTTAAAAATATTGGCACATAACCACCGGATTCACTATTGGCGATTTGCCTGATTCCTTGAGAAACAAAAAGAGAATTGAAATAAAAATGACCCTTTATTTCTTCCTCCTTTATTTCGATTCCTTGTAGGGTAATGCTTACAAGTTCTACATTTTTTAATCTTTCTTTCTGGCTGATTAATTCCTTGATGAGCGCAATTGGGGTGGCCGCACTTCCATGAAGAAAAACGCGTTGGTTGGATGTTATGTTTGCGATAGCTTTTGAAGCATCTATATAATGGAACATATAATTTTCTTTTGAACAAAAGTAGCGAATTATTTATGGGAAAATATTGGGATTTGAGCATAAAAAAAAGCACTCTCGAAACGAGAAGTGCTTTTGACATAGAAACGGGTGTGAAAATTATCGAATGAGGGTTACGTGTCCAATGATGTTTTCTTGTTTTTTATCTATGAATTTTACGTTGATTTTATATACATACACATCTGATTTTGCATCAAAATTTCCATAGGTGCCATCCCAAGCATCGTCTATATTTTCTGATTTAAACACCACTTCTCCCCAACGATCGAAAATGAACATTTTAAATTCCTGTACTTTGGCAGCTTCAATTTTGAAATAATCGTTTATGCCATCGTTGTCGGGTGTAAAGGCATTGGGAATATAGAAGGTGTTTATAATTTCGAAATGGGTAGAAGCTTCAGCCACACAGCCATTAGAATCGGTAACGTAGAGGTCGTAATATCCTGTGAAACTCGGACTCACATAGGTGCTCGGACAAACGGAACAGCTTACGTTTTGAGGAGGAACCCAGTTATAGGTATAGTTTCCACTTCCACCGCTTACTGCGCTGCTAAGATATATGCTGTCGCCAGCAAATATTTCCAAACTACTGCCATTTATTATATCTACAACAATCGGTGAAGGCTGAGTTAAAGTGGTCGATTCTGAATGTGTACATCCGCGACTGTCTGTTACGCTTAATGTATATGTGCCAGCTCCCAATTGTTCTATATCTTCATTATGTAAAAAATTGCTCCAATTGTATTGGTAGTCGGGTGTGCCTCCACTTACGGTGGCTTCGATAGAACCGGTATGTTCATCGTAACAAAGCAGATGAGTCGGTTCAAGGTCTATTACTATTGGATCGGGCTCTATAATGGTTATTATGGAACTTGTCTGACAGCCATTATTATCGGTTACGGTTACGGTATAATTTCCGGCTGCTAATTGGAAAACATTTTGTGTAGTTGCTCCATTGCTCCAGCTATATGTATATATAGGTGTACCACCGTTTACTTGTATGGAAGCCTGACCGTTTGTTTCACCGTTACATGTAATATCAACCGTATTTGTATTCGAAACAGTAAGCATTTCCGGTTCAGATATTTGGGCTTGAGCTGAATCTAAACACCCATTTTGATCTAATACATAAACATAGTAAATACCTTCAGCCAAATTCTGAATCATTTGTGTATTATCTCCCGTATTCCAATAGAATTGATAAGGAGCTACTCCTCCCGAACCATTGGCTATAGCACTTCCGTTTTGTGCGCCAAAGCAGGTAATATTATTGGATGCATCTATCAAGGCATTTAACTCGGTTGGCTGATTTATATCAGCGGAAATCTGTGTGCTACATCCATTGTTATCTGTTACGGTAAGTGTATATGTGCCAATGCTTAGGTTGGATATGGAAGGACCTGTAGATCCGGTATTCCATAAATAACTATATGCTGGAACTCCACCTGATACAGATGAACTCATACTGCCATCCGATCCATCGAAACAAGATACATTGTTAATGGTTGGGATGGTAGCAATAAGCGGATTGGGTTCTAATACCGAAATGTTTGTTGAAATAGTACATCCATTTGCGTCAGTGGCAATTACATTGTAAACCCCAACAGGAACTCCGGCTAAAGTATCGCTTGTAACTCCGGTATTCCATAGGTAACTATGAGGAATAACTCCACCCGAACTGCTTACAAAAACCACACCCGTGCTGTCACCTGCACAGAAAACATTGTTTAATGTATTGGGAACGATAGCCATTGGTGTAGGTTCGCTAAGTGTAACCGAACTGTTTACTGAACATCCGTTTGCATCGGTCACGGTAACATTATATGTCCCTACGCTTAGTCCGCCCGGTGTAGCTGAAGTGGAACCATTGCTCCAGGAATAGGAATAAGGCGTCGTTCCTCCGGTTGGTGTAGTGGATGCAATCCCATCGGCGGCACCAAAACAAGAAATATCCTCTCCGTTATAATCGCTGGTTACTGCGGTTGTGGTCGATAGGGTAGGAGGCTCGGTTAGGGTCACCGATGTATCGAATGTACAACCATTTGCATCGGTCACGGTAACGTTATATGTTCCAACGCTGAGTCCGGTCGGCGTAGCCGAAGTGGAACCATTGCTCCAGGAATAAGTATAAGTCGGAGTTGCACCGGACGGAGTCACAGAAGCGCTACCATCGGCGGCACCAAAACAAGAAATATCTTGACCATTATAGTCGCTGGTTACTGCTGTAGAAGCGCTAAGCGGAGTAGGTTCTGTAAGCGTCACAGAGGTATTGAACGCACAACCATTTGCATCGGTCACGGTAACGTTATAGGTTCCTACACTTAGTCCGCTCGGCGTAGCCGATGTGGATCCATTGCTCCAAGAATAAGTATAAGTCGGCGTAGCACCGGTCGGAGTTACAGAAGCACTTCCATCGGCGGCACCAAAACAAGAAATATCCTCTCCGTTATAGTCGCTGGTTACGGCTGTAGTGGCGCTAAGCGGAGTAGGCTCGGTAAGGGTCACAGATGTGTTGAACGTACATCCATTTGCATCGCTCACGGTTACTGTATAAGTTCCCACGCTGAGTCCGGTCGGAGTAGCCGAAGTGGAACCATTGCTCCAGGAATAAGTATAAGTCGGCGTAGCTCCGGTTGGAGTTACGGACGCGCTACCATCGGCGGCACCAAAACAAGAAATATCCTGTCCGTTATAATTGCTGGTTACGGCTGTAGTGGCGCTAAGCGGAGTAGGCTCGGTAAGGGTCACAGATGTGTTGAAAGTACACCCATTTGCATCGGTCACGGTTACAGTATAAGTTCCAACGCTTAGTCCGCTCGGCGTAGCCGAAGTGGAACCATTGCTCCATAAATAGGTATAAGTCGGCGTAGCACCGGTTGGAGTTACAGATGCACTACCATCGGCGACACCAAAACAAGAAATATCTTGTCCGTTATAATCGCTGGTTATATCTGTATTTGCTGTTAAAGGAGTAGGCTCAGTAAGCGTAACGGATGTGTTGAATGTACATCCATTGAGGTCGGTTACGGTTACGTTATATGTTCCAACACTAAGTCCGGTCGGAGTAGCAGAAGTGGAACCATTGCTCCATAAGTAGGTATAAGTCGGCGTAGCACCGGTCGGAGTTACAGAAGCACTACCATCGGCGGCACCAAAACAAGAAATATCCTGTCCGTTATAATCGCTGGTTACGGCTGTAGAAGCGCTAAGTGGAGTAGGCTCAGTAAGCGTAACGGATGTATTGAATGTACAACCATTTGCATCGGTAACGGTTACGTTATAAGTACCTACGCTTAGTCCGGTCGGAGTAGCCGAAGTGGACCCATTGCTCCAGGAATAAGTATAAGTCGGCGTAGCTCCGGTCGGAGTTACAGAAGCACTTCCATCGGCGGCACCAAAACAAGAAATATCCTGTCCGTTATAATCGCTGGTTACGGCTGTAGAAGCGCTAAGTGGAGTAGGTTCGGTAAGGGTCACAGATGTGTTGAAAGTACACCCATTTGCATCGCTCACGGTTACGTTGTATGTTCCCACACTAAGTCCGGTCGGAGTAGCCGAAGTGGAACCATTGCTCCAGGAATAAGTATAAGTCGGCGTAGCTCCGGTCGGAGTTACAGAAGCACTACCATCGGCGGCACCAAAACAAGAAATATCCTGTCCGTTATAATCGCTGGTTACGGCTGTAGTGGCGCTAAGTGGAGTAGGCTCAGTAAGCGTAACGGATGTATTGAAGCTACAACCATTTGCATCGGTCACGGTAACGTTATATGTTCCTACACTTAGTCCGCTCGGCGTAGCCGATGTGGATCCATTGCTCCATAAATAGGTATAAGTCGGCGTAGCACCGGTCGGAGTTACAGAAGCACTTCCATCGGCGGCACCAAAACAAGAAATATCCTGACCGTTATAATTGCTGGTTACGGCTGTAGTGGCGCTAAGTGGGGTGGGCTCTGTAAGCGTAACAGAAGTATTGAACGTACAACCGTTTGCATCGGTCACGGTTACGTTATAGGTTCCTACACTAAGTCCGGTCGGAGTAGCCGAAGTGGAACCATTGTCCCAAACATAAGAATAGGGGCTTGTTCCGCCGGATGGAGTTATAGATGCACTACCATCGGCGGCACCAAAACAAGAAATATCCTGTCCGTTATAATCGCTGGTAACGGCAGTTGCAGCTGTAAGTACAGCCGGTTGAGTAATAGTGAAATTGAGGATAGAGTCACATCCATATAAATCCGTAATAGTGAGCGAATAATTCCCTGCACTGAGTCCGGATATTGCATTCGTTGTATTTCCGTTATTCCATAAAAAGGTATAGGGAGCATTGGGTCCTGTGACAGTTGCAGAGAGTGCTCCATCGCTTAATCCGAAGCAAGAGACATTCGTTTGCGTTAAAGCGATGCTTGCTGTAAAATAGCTGTAATTAATTTGGAGAGTGTCCATATCGGGGGGACAGGTTCCGTTCCCGGTAGTAATGGCGTAGATTTGGACAGAATTATTATTTAGGTCTGCCGTACTTGGGATATAAACGGCATTTGGGGAAATATTAGAAGGAGAAAAAGTACCTGTACCCGAGCTGCTCCATTGCAATCCGGATGCGCCGGTAAAAATCCCGTTTAATGTTGCATTTGGGGCATCTTTACAGATATAAATATCGGGACCTGCATTTACGGTGATAGGCATTAAAAATTCGGTTACCACTACAGTATCCATAACCGGGGGACAATCAGAGTCGTCTTGCATAGTTACGGTATATGTACCCGGACCTACAAATATGGAGGGCGTAGTAGCTCCATTGCTCCATAAAAAAGAATAAGGTGTTTGTCCGCCCGAACCGTTGGCTGTAATGGTTGTACCCGCAGCTCCATAACAAACAGTGGGGTTAAGGGGTGTAATATTTACATCCAGGGTCGGATTAAAATAAGCTCTGATGGTATCGCAAAAACTGAGGGACGCACAATTTCCTATGGCTGTGCCGCAAACCTGATAATCTACATAAGCGGGAGCTGCCGGTTGTCCGGTTACCACTGTAGTGGTGCATGCTGTACTGCAAGATAAATAACTGTTATAACTGCCGGTTGCTCCCGGGAAAACAGAGTTCCACGTAACCGTTGAAGGTTCAAGTCCGGTCATACTTAAAATGCCGGTACAACCATCGTTTACAATAATGGGGTCTGAGGCTTCTGGGCCTGCAATAGAGGTGATTTGATAGGTATTTAAATTTCCTCCGGGCTTACAAAAAGTGATAATATGAGGGCCTGTTCCACTTAGACAAATTGGAGTTCCTGTTGCAGTTACCGGACCACAATTCACTTGGTAATATAATGATCCGCCCGGATCTGCGCCTGTAGCAACACTGAAATTAATACCAACCGCTGCTGAATCAAGCGTTATAACAAACTCTATACAATTCGTCTGACCAGAGGTACAGCAAGATCCACCTCTATAGGCGGGCGGACTAATATATGTTCCGTTAGGCTGCCCGGTAAGATTCACCGGAAAACTAACTGTACCTCCTGTACAATTAACAGCTTGACTATATACATTTATAGATATTAGCGACGATATAATCGCCAAAAACATATGCCTTATAATGGCATATGAGCGCAGATGAAGTTTGAAACCTCCCCCAGGTTTTGTATTCATGTCCCCCGTAAATTTCAACATTTAACGTTAAATAAGAAAATAGGTTACGTTTTTTTGAGTGAATGGAGAAGTTTATTTCTTTTTTATACATAATACTTATGTTGCACAGATTTTTACCTTTGATAAATAAAACCGTATTAACTTAACTATGGAAAAGCTAATTGAATATTTCGATCAAATACCTTCTTTGCATAGGGCATTAATTTTAGCGGGAGGCCTAACATTTTTCCTGGTACTTGAGCAAATAATTCCCTTTTTTCGCATTCAATTTAAATGGGGAAAACATCTCTTTATTAATTTATTTTTTACGTTCACAACCGTGCTTATCAACTTTCTATTTGCCGGCCTAATAGTTTGGGTGAGCGATTATTGCATAGAAAATGGATTTGGTTTATTGCAATGGACGGCATTATCGGGGTGGACTTTATTTTTTGTCGGCATAGCCGGATTGGATTTTATTGGGGCTTATTTGCCGCATTGGGTCGAACACAAACTTTTATTTTTTTGGCGTTTTCATATAGTACATCATACCGATCCGGCAGTAGATACGAGTACGGCCAACAGGCATCATCCACTGGAGTCGGTTATTCGTGCGGTGTTTACCTTAATAGGTGTGGCGATTTTAGGGGCTCCTATTTGGTTGCTAATGGCATATCAATCCATTTCGGTCGTACTTTCTCAATTCAACCATGCCAATATAGCCTTGCCTAAAAAAATAGACAGAATATTATCCTGGGTTATTGTGAGCCCGGACATGCATAAGGTACATCATCATTACAAATTACCCTATACCGATTCCAATTATGGGAATATTTTCTCGATTTGGGATCGTTTACTCAATACCTATACCTATATGCCCGATAGGCGAAATTTGGTTTATGGCCTGGATACCTATTCCAAAAAAGAAGAGCATAGTCGTTTTTCATTTTTACTCAAACAACCTTTTCTGCCATATCGAAAACCGGAAGAAGAGGATATAGAAAAAGTAGAGATAGATAATTAAGAAATGGGAATGAATTATAACGCAAAAAGGCTGTTCCTCGAACAGCCTTTTTACATATTATTGGATAAATGAAATTACATCATTCCTTCCATTCCGCCCATATGTGGCATGGCCGGTTTGTCTTCTTTTACTTCTGCTAATACACAGTCGGTAGTAAGCAACATACCGGCAATTGATGATGCATTTTCTAATGCAACACGTGTTACCTTAGTCGGGTCGATTACTCCGGCTGAAAGAAGATTTTCGAATACTTCTTTGCGTGCATTAAATCCGAAATCATCTTTTCCTTCTTTTATTTTCTGAACGATAATACTTCCTTCTAATCCGGCATTTGCTACAATTTGACGAATAGGCTCTTCAACCGCTCTTTTCACGATATTGATCCCGAAGTTTTCGTCATCATTTTCACCTTTCAAATTATCGAGTACAGATGAAGTGCGGATATAAGCAACACCACCACCGGGCACAATTCCTTCTTCAACGGCTGCACGTGTAGCATGCAAAGCATCATCCACTCTGTCTTTTTTCTCTTTCATTTCAACTTCCGTTGCAGCACCTACATAAAGTACGGCCACACCACCGCTTAGCTTAGCCAAACGCTCTTGTAATTTCTCGCGATCGTAATCCGAGCTGGTGTTCTCCATTTGCACTTTAATTTCTTTGATGCGTGCGTCGATATTTTCTTTGGCGCCTGCGCCCTCTACTATAGTAGTATTGTCTTTATCTATGCTGATTTTTGCTGCTTGTCCCAAGAAAGAAATATCGGCATTTTCAAGGTTATACCCTCTTTCTTCGCTGATCACTGTTCCACCGGTCAAAATGGCTATATCTTCCAACATGGCTTTACGACGATCGCCAAAGCCCGGAGCTTTAACCGCCGCAATTTTCAATGAACCGCGCAGTTTATTTACAACCAAAGTTGCCAACGCTTCTCCATCTACATCTTCTGCAATTATAAGAAGAGGACGGTTGGTTTGGACTTGTTTTTCCAAAATCGGCAACAATTCTTTCATGCTGCTGATTTTTTTATCGTAAATCAAGATATAGGCATTGTCGAGACTTACTTCCATTTTTTCGGTATCTGTAACGAAATAAGGCGATAAATATCCGCGATCAAACTGCATACCCTCCACAACGTCTACATAAGTTTCGGTTCCTTTGGCTTCTTCAACAGTGATAACACCCTCTTTACCCACTTTCAACATGGCCTGAGAAATAAGTGCACCAATGTTTTCGTCGTTATTGGCCGAAATGGTAGCTACTTGTTGTATTTTACTATTATCATCGCCAACTTCCTGACTGATGTTTTTAAGTTCGTTTACTATAGCAATAACAGCTTTGTCGATTCCGCGCTTTAAATCCATAGGATTCGAGCCTCCGGTTACATGCTTCAATCCGGCTGTTACTATTGCTTGTGCCAAAACAGTGGCTGTAGTTGTTCCGTCTCCGGCTACATCAGCGGTTTTGCTGGCAACTTCTTTCAGCATTTGAGCACCCATATTTTCTACAGGATCGCTCAATTCTACTTCTTTTGCAACAGAAACACCGTCTTTGGTCACCGATGGCGCTCCGAATTTTTTATCAATAATAACGTTTCTTCCCTTTGGTCCTAAGGTTACTTTAACCGCATTGGCTAAAGTATCTACCCCTTTTTTCAATTTCTCGCGTGCTTCTCCCTGAAATAAAATTTCTTTTGCAGCCATAATTCTAGATTTTAAATATATTTTTTAATGAAAATTAAACAATTGCGTAAATATCAGATTCACGCATAATCAAATATTCAGTCCCGTCTACGTTGATTTCGGTACCGGAATATTTTCCATACAAAACAGTATCTCCAACCTTTACGGTCATCGGCTCATCTTTCTTCCCTTCTCCGGCAGCTACTACTTCTCCTCTTTGCGGTTTTTCTTTCGCCGTGTCAGGAATGATAATACCTGAAGACGTTTTGGTTTCAGCTTCTGCGGGTTTAATTACCACCCGATCGTGTAATGGTTTAATGTTAATACTCATATTTGATTGTTTTTAAATTCTACTTCTCCCTCAGCATTATCTATGCCAAAGCCTTTTATTATGCCAATTCTGACATTTTTTCACCACCCGTCAAGCCATCTCCAAATAGCTTCTGCCAATTTGTCGGAAACTAGCTTTTATCCTTCTTTCTCTATATCCTTTTTTCTGTCCTTTTGCATGTTTTGCATTTTTATACGCTGTCTTCTGCGTAAAAAAAACATGACCAATGCCACTACGGGAAATACAAAATACATAGCCGCTTTGGGCCAGCCCAGTTCCATATATTTCCATATGCTTAAGCCTAAAAAAATAAAGATAAAAGCAAACCAAATTCGCTCTATCCAAATCGAAAATTTTATCATTTGATCGTTCATGCCGCAAAGGTAATCATTTCGTTTTGCCTTTTTATTTCCATTATCTTTTGAAGGGCCATATTGTCTATTTTATTACTTTTATCGCGTGCAAACCGATAAGATTAATTTTTTCTACCGCTTGGTAGCATTTATTCAGAATAGGTTGTCGCCCCGGCAATTTCTTTTTTTAGCGGCCGTACTCATCGGCATTTCTATGGGATTTGCTGCCGTAATTCTCAAAACTTTTGTACATTATGTCTTTCTGATAGCTACTTTTAATAAGGGAATTGATTTCAATTATTATTATGTTTTTATTCCCATTATCGGAATTCTGCTTTCTGTAGCTGTGGTTGTCTACCTGTTTAAAGGAAAATGGAATAAGGGGGTCGGTTTTGTCCATGAATCGGTTATTGATTCTAATGGTTATATAGCCCCCAAACATATGTATGGCCATATTCTTACTTCTTCGCTCACGGTTGGAATGGGCGGTTCGGCCGGATTGGAAGCACCGATTGCTGTTACCGGAGCTGCTTTTGGAAGCAATTTCTCTAAACGCTATACCCTTTCTTATAAAGACCGTATCCTGCTTATCGCCTGTGGCGCTGCTGCCGGTGTAGCCGCAGCGTTTAATGCACCTATAGCGGGCGTACTTTTTGCCCTGGAAGTCTTATTGCTCGATATCGCTATTTCGGCTTTCATTCCCCTTATTATCGCTTCTGCATCAGGGGCACTCGTCTCTAATATTATCCTTAAAGCCGATATTTTACTCCAGTTTAAAAGTACCCAGGATTTTAATTATAATTATCTCCCTTTTTATATTGTATTGGGACTATTTTGCGGACTGCTTTCTGTTTATCATGCACGTTTTTACTCAGGAATTCAAGCTTATTTTTTTAAAAGAAAATGGAATGTTTGGCAAAAAGCAATATTGGGTGGCTCTATGCTGAGTTTACTTATTTTTCTTTTTCCGACCTTGTTTGGAGAAGGTTATGAAAGTTTACGCTGGTTGGCCGAAAATAAATCCCATTTTTTGTTCGAAGGAAGTATACTCCAAAGTCTAATTCAAAATGATTGGATACTGCTCTTGTTTGTGGGAATGGTTATGCTCAGCAAAGCCCTGGCCACCGGTATCACCATCTCGGCCGGAGGTAATGGCGGAAACTTTGCTCCGGCACTTTTTGTAGGTGCGTATGGCGGATTTTTTCTGGCTAAACTGGTCAACCTCATGCCTTTTAAATATGTCAATTTACCCGTTGGAAATTTCACGCTCGTTGGTATGGCCGGTGTATTGGCCGGACTCTATCATGCGCCTCTTACAGCCATATTTCTTATTGCCGAAATTACAGGCGGATACAATCTAATGATTCCACTTATGGTGGTCGCATCTATTAGTTATGCCATTTCTCATTATTTCGAACCCTATGCCATGGACGTGAAGGAATTGGTAAAAGACGGAAAACCTATAACTGCCGATAAGGATACCAATATTTTATCCGGTATTCGCGTGTATAGCATTATGGAAACAAATATCCCCAAAGTATCGGATAATGCTTCGCTTAAAGATTTGATCGAGGTGATTAATCACTCCTCCCGAAACATCATAGCCGTGGTAAACGAACATCAAAAATTGGAAGGCATAGTTTCGCTCGATAGCATCCGTTCCGTACTCTTTAATCCCAACCGAGACGAAAGTATTTCTGTACGCGAATTGATGACTCAACCCCCTTCTACGGTTAAATCTCTAGATACCCTGGATGTGGTTATGCAAAAGTTCGATAAAACAGGAAGCTGGAATCTGCCCGTGGTCGACAAAGGAGTTTACCTCGGATTTGTTTCTAAAGCTGCTGTCTTTAATAGCTACAGAAGTAGACTGAAAGACAGTTCTTTCGAATATTGATTGTTATTTACCGAAAGCCTATGTGTTACCATTATGGATTGAAAGCAAATAAAGACAAATTACATAAACGTATTCCTGCCAAAAACAGGCTTGAAGATTGGTCGCCCATTTTTCATGTCAATGCATTTTCTTATCCCATGATGCCTGTTTTGAATGCTTCTATGGAATGGGAATGGGCAAGATGGGGCTTGTTGCCGCCCTTTGTCAAAAGTTCGGAAGATGTTTTGAATATGCGCAGTAAGACCCTGAACGCACGCTTTGAAACACTGACGGATAAAGCTTCTTTCAAACAAGCTTTTAGCGATAACCGTTGCCTGATTCCGGCTACCCATTTTATGGAATGGCAACACCAAAATACACGCAAAATTCCGTATTTAATGGAGTATCCCCAATTGGATATTTTCTTTTTTGGGGGACTGAAATCCGATTTCGTGCATCCCCAAACCGGAATTCGTGAAAGTACTTTTAGTATTGTAACCACCGAGGCAATATCTCTTTTAGCATCAATTCATAATTCGAAAAAAAGAAAGCCGGTGGTTTTGAATAATGAAGGCGAAACAGCTTGGTTGCAAAAAGCTTTTACAGCGCATGATCTGGCTTGGGCACAGGTTCCGGAGGAAGAATGGACTACGCATATTTTACCTTCTAATCCTGCAAATTGGGATGAAACAAATCCCCCCGCTCAGCTGGAATTATTCTGATTTTATGGAATATACTCTGTGCTATTTATCTTATATTTAAATCAAAATAGAAATGATATGAAGGATTTTCTGGAAACAATGAATCCATACAATGGAGAAATATTGAATCGCTATGCATTATGGTCGAAAGAGGAATTGAAGACGGCTTTGCAAAAAAGTGAAAGTGCTTATGTAAGCTGGAAAGAAACTGAATTATGGCAAAGGGTTGATTTGGTAAGGAAATTGGGAAAATTACTTATAGAAAAATCGGATAAAATTGCCCCGCTGATAAGTTTGGAAATGGGAAAACCTATAGAGGAGGCTAGAGCCGAATTGTATAAATGTGCCGCTTCTTGCGCCTATTTGGCCGATAATGCGGAGGCCTGGTTGAGGCCGGTCGAATTGGAAACAGAGACGCATAGGACGCTTGTGCATTTTAGACCTATGGGGGCCGTACTTGCTGTGATGCCGTGGAACTTCCCATTTTGGCAGGTCATCCGACAAGCCCTACCGGCACTACTTGGCGCCAATGTTTTTTTATTGAAACATGCAAGCCGCGTTTGGGGCTGCGCCCTGGAATTGGAAAAATTATTCGAAGAAGCCGGATTCCCCAAAGGTGTTTTTATTACCCTGCAAATACGAAATGAAGCTTTGGATTTTGTTATGTCATCCAGGCATATTTGTGGTGTGGCTTTTACTGGTAGCGAAAATGCAGGATCTAAAGTGGCTGCATTGGCAGGTAAATATTTGAAAAAATCTGTACTCGAATTGGGGGGAAGTGATCCATTTATTGTGTTCGAAGATGCCGACCTGAAATGGGCCGCAGAAGAAGCATTGAAATCCCGTTTCCAAAATGCGGGTCAAAGTTGTATTGCCGCAAAACGCTTTATTGTACACCATAAAGTATTCGATGACTTTGTGGCTGAAATGAAAAAGGGTTTAAAAACACTCAAACCGGGCAATCCGCTCGATAAGGCATGTAAAATGGGACCTATGGTTTCAGCAGAAGCAGCCGAAGAATTGGAAAAACAAATGCTCGAAAGTATGGATGATAAGACCCAATTGCTTGGTGAATGGAACAGGAATCAGGCATTGGTAGACCCGCTTATTATGTTGCATGTGAATAGAAATGCACGTGTGTGGAAGGAAGAAACTTTTGGACCGATTGCCGTTATAATGCCATTTGATTCGGATGAAGAAGCGGTGGAATTGGCCAATGATACGCGATACGGATTAGGAGCTGCCGTATTTTCGAAAGATGTTTTTAAGGCGGAGAAAATCGGATTGCAACTAGAATGTGGACAGGTTTTTATAAATGAAATGGTGAAGTCGAACGCAGCATTCCCATTCGGTGGAGTGAAGGATAGCGGATATGGGAGAGAATTGTCGGAATGGGGAATGAAGGAGTTTTTGAATATAAAACCTGTGGTGCAAAGGGCAGACTAACTATCTGAATATCTTTCATTAGCTGATTTTTGCATATTTTTTTTCAGAAAAATGTAGGTTGAATAAGAATTTATACTACTTTTGCCCCCGGAGAAATGGCAGAGTGGTCGATTGCGGCAGTCTTGAAAACTGTTGAACCGAGAGGTTCCGGGGGTTCGAATCCCTCTTTCTCCGCTCAGTAAAAGATTAAAAGCCTTGCGAATAGCGAGGCTTTTTTCGTTTGAGTACTCCGCTTAAGCCGCAGGCTTAAAAGTGGAAACTCAAACGAAAAAATAAAAATGGCTTTGCCATTTTTAGGCTTTTAATCTTTTGCATGAATCCGTCCTCCCATTAGGGATCACGTAGCGCAGCGCAGTAATCCCTCTTTCTCCGCTCTTTAAGCCTTGCAATAGCGAGGCTTTTTTTTCCTCTTAAAATCATTTCTGCTGCGCATTTCTTCGTTGGATCAAAATTTGTGCGCGGTCACATACCATTCGTATGCTCCTTTGCCCAAATTTAGCTCCGCCTCGAACTGCTTTGCATAAATAATTTTATCACCTTTTTATTTGAGATTTTTTGCAAAAAAACGGGAAAATATTCCCATTTTTTGTGCAATATATATGTACTCAAAGAAAAGGGGAGGTGGTCGAAGTCCAAAGGGGGTTGATTTCCCAAATTGCACTACGCCTTGCGGCAGCTTACATAATTCATCCCATCTTCTTATGCAATTGATTTCGTCTCTATGAAATGGGCGAATTATTCCAAAAAAAAAGCTGTCCGTAGACAGCTTTGGAATTGTATTTATTTTTTTAATCCAATTTCTTTCAATCGTTGATCTAAATACTCGCCGGCACTGATGGGCTCATATTGAAGTGGATGGTTTTGATCCACACAAGAAGCTAAACAATCTAAGCGCATATCCGAACGCGGATGCAGAAAGAAAGGAATACTATATCTGGAACTTCCCCATAATTCGCGCGGAGGATTAACTACGCGATGCGTGGTCGATTTCAATTTATTATTGGTGAGCCTTTGCAACATATCGCCCACATTTACTACCAATTGCTCCGGTAATGCAGTAACAGCTATCCATTCTCCTTTTTTATTTAAAATCTCTAATCCGTCTGCACTGGCACCCATCAACAACGTAATCAGATTAATGTCTTCATGTGCCCCGGCACGTACTGCCGATTGAGGCTCCTGTAATATAGGTCCGTAATGAATAGGACGCAATATACTATTGCCATTTTTTATTTGCGCATCGAAATAAAATTCATCTAAGCCCAAATATAAAGCAATGGCACGCAACATATAACGACCGGCATTTTCCAATCGTGTATAGGTTTCTATACCCAATTCGTTGAATGTAGGCTCTTCCTCACAAAAAATATTATCGGGATACTCCGATTTAATGGGATCTCCGTCCGTAACGGTTTGTCCGAAATGCCAAAATTCTTTCAAATCAGCTACGGCACTGTCTTTCGCTTTTTCACGACCAAAACTGACATAACCTCTTTGGCCTGCCAATTCTTCTATTTCATACTTCTTTTTTATATCCTCCGGTAATGCAAAGAATGATTTGACGGAAGCATATAAGGCATCTCTCAAATCATCACTTAATCCGTGATTCTTTATGGCCACAAAGCCCACATCCTCATAGGCTTTACCTAAGTTTTGTACAAATGTCGCTTTTTTGTTTTCGTCACCCGAAATAAAATCGGCCAAATCTAATGATGGGATTCCCGCATTATGCATGTTTTCTGTTTTTTTGCAAAAATAGAAATTTCTACATGTGATGGAAAGAATATGCATGATTTCTTAACTTTTTATTTAGCTTCGTAATTCTTAATTTCTATTACATTTGTTGTCTATGAAAGTGGTATTGTTTGCCGGAGGAAAAGGAACCCGAATCTCTGAAGAGAGTTATTTAAGACCCAAACCTATGATCGAAATAGGAGGGAAGCCCATTTTATGGCATATTATGAAAATGTATGCCGCATATGGGCATAATGAATTTATCGTTTGTTGCGGATATAAAGGTTGGATGATTAAGGAGTATTTTGTCAATTATTTCCTACACAATAGCGACCTTACGGTTGATATCGGCAATAATAATATTGAAATTCACAGATCGAATAGCGAGAACTTTAAGGTTACACTTGTCGATACCGGCCTCGAAACTATGACCGCCGGACGCCTTAAACGAGTTTTACCTTATACCAATAATGAAGCTTTTATGCTCACCTACGGTGATGGAGTGGCAGACGTAGATATGCATGCCCTGCTCGATTTCCATAAATCGCACGGGAAAATTTGTACGATGACTACCATCCAGGCAGGAAGCCGATTCGGAGTGGTCGAAATAGCCGATAATGGAGACGTCAAAGGTTTTGTTGAAAAACCTCAAGATGACGGAACATGGATTAATGGAGGCTTTTTTATTATCGAACCCCAAGTTGCCCAATTCCTCCACGATGATGCCGACGATATCATGTGGGAAAGACAACCACTCGACGATTTGGCAAAGAACGGACAAATAGCCGCATACCGACATAAAGGTTTTTGGAAATGCATGGATACCATGAGAGATAAAGAACAACTCGAAGAATTATGGGAAAATAAAGCGCCCTGGAAATCATGGTAAATCTAGATTTTTTAAAAAGCCACTATTCCGGAAAACGTGTATTCCTCACCGGCCATACCGGATTTAAAGGCGCTTGGATGCTGCAAATCCTCCACCTCGCCGGAGCACATGTGAAAGGGTATGCCCTCGAACCGGAAAATAAACATGACCTTTTTTATGCCATTCAAGGCAATTCTTTATGCGATTCTCATATCGCAGATATTCGGGATTTTACTGCTTTAAAACAGGAAATTTTAAATTTTAAACCTGATTTTATTTTTCATTTTGCTGCTCAAGCCCTGGTCCGTAAATCTTATCAAGAACCCCTCTATACCTGGGAAGTGAATGTGAACGGAACCATACACGTGCTGGAAGCATGCCGTGCTCTTAATCATCCTTGTGCCGTATTGTGCATTACTACCGATAAGGTTTATGAGAATAATGAACTAGGTATCCCATTTAAAGAATCGGATCCCTTGGGCGGATTTGATCCCTATTCTGCCAGTAAAGCCGGAGCCGAATTGGCCATTCAAACCTATAGAAATGCATTCTTTTTAAATAATTCACCCATTAATCTGGCCTCTGCAAGAGCCGGAAATGTAATCGGAGGTGGAGATTTTGCCGAAGATAGAATTGTGCCTGATTTTGTGCGCGCACATTATCAGTCAGAACCCCTTTTCATACGCCGCCCTGATGCCATCAGACCCTGGCAACACGTGCTGGAACCATTGGCCGGCTATCTGAAATTGGCAGCCCTGCTTTATGCAGATAAAACTTTTGCTCAAGCCTATAATTTTGGACCATACGCCCATGATGTACTCACGGTAAGGGAATTAATCGATGTCGCCTCTCATGTATGGCCCGGACTTCAGATTGAGTTTGCCGACGCGCCACAAGGTCTTCACGAAGCCGGTGTTTTAATGCTGAATATCGATAAAGCAAAGAATGAACTGGATTTTGTACCGCGCTGGAACGCCCGGGAATCGGTTAAACATACAGTGGAATGGTATAAAGATTCCCAAAGATCAGCCGCCGAAAAATGTAATGAACAAATTCTTCAATATTTTGTATAAATGAAGGCACGCGAACTGGATTTGAAAGGCGCATTTGAACTTACTATTTTCAGACATTCTGATGATAGAGGCGTCTTTTTTAAACCCTTTCAGGAAAATGTGTTGAAGGAAAATGGGATTTATTTTGAAGTAAAAGAGTCGATTTCCTCATCAAGTCGTCTGCATGTGCTTAGAGGAATGCATTACCAAGCCTCAACTCACCCTCAAGCTAAATTGGTCTATTGTCCACATGGCGCAATTCTGGATATTATTCTCGATATTCGAAAAGATAGTCCCACTTTTGGTAAATATGCCGCGGTCGAATTGTCTGAAGCAAATGGAAAATCGCTCTATATTCCACACGGTTTTGCCCACGGTTTTATGGCTTTAACGGAAGGAGCAATTACCTCTTATCTCATGGATGCACCCTATGAAGCTTCTGCTGATAAAGGTATTTTATGGGATTCTTTTGGTATGAAATGGCCTTTTAATCCCTCCCGGATAAGCGCACGCGACGCTTCATTTCTGCCTCTTTCGCATGTTCCGGCGTCGGATATGTTTTGATTTTTCTTTTACGCATAGGATCTACATCCGCCCACATGTCTATCCCATGGGTAATATGATCGAATAATTTCTTCGAAAGTAAAGGTGCCAATAAATAGCCCTTGCTTCCCAAGCCATTGAAAATAAACATAGTTTCCGATTCCTGCCATTTCCCGACATAGGGCTTGCGATCGAAACTGCAAGGTCTGAGTCCCGCCTCATGTTCGACTTCCTCTATGTCAAAATTTCCCATTTGGGTCAGCATTTTTTCTAAATATATTTTGTCTTCCTCTAATGCATGCGTACTCGAAAAATCACGCTGATAGGTGGACCCGAAAACGAATTGCTGAGAACCAACGCCGGACGCTAAAAAATGACGGGTTTGATATATGCAGGACGGATTGAACGCTTTTATTCTCATCCGCAATACATCTCCTTTTAATGCTTGTAAATCGAGTTCGGCTGTAAGCGGATTTTCTTTTGCTCCCATGCCCTGAGCAAATATCAATTTCGAAAAACGATAACCTTTATAGCTGTATTTCCCTTGTTCGAATTTAAGGGCTTCCGGATCCCATTTTTCATTCAGAAATGTATGATAAGTCCCGCATAAGCTATAGGCCGCTTCTAAATATTGTCGCCCATCGGCTATGCCCGTTTCATATATGAATCCGCCCTGATAGGGTGCGTGAATATGCTCCCGGTTCGGGCAATCGACCGGCTCTGAAGTATATTGAGGATATAAAGCTTGATTTTTGACCCAGTCGTTTTTATAATGTGTATTCGGAAATACCTTATACATATTCAGTTTTTGATAGAAAGAAATGCCGCTTTTTTCTTGAATATCGGCATAAAATGTATGTGCTTCGCGTACAAAAGCCTCTCCATTCCACCCCGGCATAATACGTTTAGGCGCATAGGGGTTTAGTAATCCTGCCGCAACGCGACTCGAGTCGTTTTCTCTTTTTTCGCTTAGTATAAGTACAGGAATACCCGCCTCTAAAAAACGAAGAGCAAGACTGCTTCCGGCTACTCCAAACCCTACAATGGCTGCATAATATTCCACTCCGTAAAGGTATAATGCTTTTTTAATTTGGTAAAATTTATTTAATTCTCATCGAAATGGATGCGTATTCGCTTGCAATGTTTATCTTCGAAGGATAAAGTGACACATGCAAAGGTTTATAGTAGTATATACAGGAATTTTATTAAGCTTTTTCAATCCCGATTGTCTGGCACAGAAAAACCCGAAAAAATCGGCAAAAACAAGTGTAACAGCATCGGCCGAACAGAAGGTAAAGTCAGAATCGGAGGAATGGAACGACTATTTCGAAATAAGCAGTGAACTGATTTTAGGGAATTATGTCAGCGGTTTGGCTAAAACTATGGGCTTTGTGAAAAAATACCCCCAAAATGCAGCGGGACATATAATGCTTGGAGATTTTTATCTGAAAAATAATCATATTTCCGGCGCGGTGGAGTCTTATAAAAATGGGATTAAATATGATAATACCGAGAAATGGTATAGCCTGAAATTGGCCCATGCCTATCAATCGGCCTCTATGTACAAGGAAGCGGTGGATGTATATGAATCCATGTTCAAAAATAATAGCCAAGATCCCAGTCCGCTCTTCTACGTTTTCCAAATTTATTATAGTCGCAAATTTTATAAAGAAGCCGCAGAAGTGCTCGAAAAAATCAGAGGATCGGTGGGCGATTCCTATGAAATCAGTACAGATTTACAACGCACCTATTTTAAAGCAAAAAATTATAAAGCCAGTTTGAAGGAATTGGAATTATTGAAAAAAATGCGACCCGATGATGCCGAAAATTACGGGAAAACGGCCGAAATTTATTTAATGCTGGGGCAGGAGGAGAAAGCGATAAATGAGTATGAACAAGTATTGAGGGTAAATCCAAACGACGAACAAATTCATTTTTCACTGGCCTCTTTTTATTCGAATAGAGGAGCATGGGACAAAAGTATTTATCATCTGAAAAAAGGAATTGGAAATTCGGGTATTGATATAGATCAAAAAGTATTAATTCTCTTGTCTTTAACAGAAGTGAATTATAAGAAAAATGGCATGTATACCGATTCCATTATTCAAATGCTGGATGTGCTCACCGAAGTACACCCCGGTAGCGCCAAAGCCTATAGCGTGAAAGGGGATTTTTATATGAGTATTTACGATTATGAAAAAGCAGTCCTGGCTTTTGAAGAAGTGATTCGAATAGATAAAGAAAAATGGGCCGTTTGGGCGCAATGTCTCTATATTTATCGCTTGTTGGAAAATTATGACCGCTTGTATGTGCTGAGCTCTGAAGCGGAAGAACTGTATCCGAATAATCCTCAAGTATACTTGTATAAAGGAATTGCAGCCATGTATTTGGGAAAAGACGCACAAAGCTTTTTCGAAAGCGGAGAAGTTATGCTGTTCGAGCCGGGACCTTTGGCTTCGGCTTTTGAAGTAGGACGTGCCGAAAAAGCACTTTTGGAAAATGTAAACCAAGAAGCTGAAACGGCATTCCGAAAGGCTTTGAAAACGGATGCGTTTAATCAGGATGCCATGCTGAAATGGGCCTATTCTATACTTCAAAATAATGGCAATGTAAATGAGGCAGATTCGCTCATTTCTAAAGCTAGTTCGGGTGCTACGGATTTGTTTTATTTTTATGCTTGTAAGGGATTATTACATTTGCAGAAAAATAATCGCAGCGAAGCGGAAAAAATGTTGACATTGGCAGAGAAATTTGGAGGTGCAAAACATAGCTGGACACTTGAATTGAAAGGGGATTTGCTGTATTTAGACCAAAAGAAGGAAGACGCATTGGCCGCATGGATACAAGCCCGGGATAAAGGGATACATAGACCTCATTTGGAGGCTAAAATTAAAAAAGCCGGGGCGAATTAATGAGAATGGAAATGAGAAAATCAATCGGAATTTTTTTCCTTTGTATATTGACTTTTAGTGCATGCAAAACTCGCAAAAACAGTAGCTCGTCCAATATATTGGATATGCCTGTTGTAAGCGATACGGAATTGAATAAGGATACACAAAAGTTCTGGCATATAGCCGATAGCGCATCCCAACGTTTTCATTTAATGAATGCGCGTTTCTCAGCTACTATCACCGACGCAGAAGGAAAAGAACAATCGGTGAAAGGAAAATTGAAAGCAGCCAGAGATAGTGTTCTTTGGATTTCTTTTACTCCATTTGGACTCGAAATTGCACGTATTAAAGCCGATAAAGAAAATTTTTCATTGATCGACTTTTTTAATAAAAAATATATTTCAGGTGATTATGCTTATCTGAAAGAATTTGCCGGATATGATATGGATTTCTACGCTCTCCAGGCTCTAGTGCTGGGGATTCACGAATTTAAGGCAAATAAAATGGAATTGCATCCCGGTAAGAATGAAGACAATTGGCTTATTCAAGAGAAAGGAAGATTGCAGGGCGAAGTAAGAGTGCCCGACCGAAAAGTTTGGTTTAGTAAGTCTTATGTTATCCCATATAAAATGGAGTATTCAGATTGGAAAACCGGAGACCGCGTCATTTCGGAATTCACAAATTTCAAATCTTATAATAATGTCATATTTCCCTCATCTATCCTGGTGGAAGTGAAAACGGAAAAAAAGAAATTTAAAGCCCAAATCGAAATGAAAGGCATAGATTTCGAAGACCCGGAAACTGAATTTTGGTTTCAAATTCCCGAAGGATACCAAGAGATTCCACTTAAAAGATAATTGTTATGAGTCCGACCTGGGTTGCCCTTATCCTCGTATTGTATTTTTCTTTACTGTTCCTAATTTCGTATCTCACTTCCCGAAATGCAACCTCGGATACATTCTTTACCGGCAATCGACAATCGCCCTGGTATTTGGTGGCCTTTGGGATGATCGGAGCCTCACTTTCCGGGGTAACTTTTATCTCGGTTCCCGGATCTGTACTTCACGAAAGTATGGCCTATATGCAGGTTATCTTTGGCTATATTTTTGGCTATCTGGTAATCGGCCTGATTCTAATGCCCATTTATTATAAACTGAATCTGATTAGTATCTATTCTTACTTAGGTCAACGATTCGGAAATTTTAGTCACCTCACCGGATCGGGATTTTTTATACTCAGTCGCACCATGGGTTCGGCTATGCGCCTATACCTGGCAACGGACGTACTCTATGTGTTTTTGTTCGAAGCAATGGGATTCAGCTTCTTCTTAACCGCTGTAATTACCATTTTGTTGATATGGATTTATACTTTTAAAGGGGGAATTAAAACGATTGTATATACCGATACATTTCAAACTTTTTTTCTGGTGAGTTCGGTTATAATTACGGTAGTTGTTATTCTGCAGCAGTTAGACTGGACCCTTTTCGAAGCAGCAAACGAACTGAGTCAGCGCGGATTTTTTAAACTTACTTTCTGGGAGGATTATAAATCGCCACTCTTTTTTCCAAAACAGTTTTTTGGAGGTATGTTTATTGCCATTGCTATGACCGGTTTGGATCAAGATTTGATGCAGAAAAATCTAACTTGCAAAAATCTGAAAGATGCACAAAAAAATATGTGGAGCTTCACTTCCGTAATGGTGGTGGTGAGTTTCTTGTTTCTTTTTTTAGGGGGATTACTCTTTACATATGCCGAAATAAACCAGATTGCTCTGCCATTAAATAGCGCAGGAGGCATACAAACAGATCGCGTTTTCCCTACACTGGCCTTGAATGAATTCGGAACTTTAGCTGCCGTTTTCTTTTTATTGGGTATCACCGCCTCAAGTTATGCCAGCGCCGATAGCGCCCTGGCAGCGCTTACAACGGGATTTTGTATAGATTTTCTCAAACTGGAAAACAAGAATGAGAAATATAGAATGAAGGCAAAATGGTGGACGCATATTGGTTTTTCGCTTCTCTTCCTCATCATTATTCTGGTCGTTAAAGAACTCAATCATTCCAGCCTAATCTCTACCATATTGAAAGTAGCCGCTTTTACGTATGGACCACTATTGGGCTTGTTTGCCTTTGGAATCCTCTCTAAAAGACAAGTGAAAGATAAATGGGTACCCCTCATTTGTATATTTGCACCATTGATATCTTATGTGTTGCATGCAAACTCTAAAGTTTGGTTAAATGGATATGTATTTGGATACGAAATGCTAATTTTGAACGGTTTATTTACCTGCTTAGGGCTATATTTTATTTCAAATAATAAAAATTCATGAATAAAGGTTCAATGACTTTAATCGGCTTTTGCCTGCTTTTTGCATTAGGCATTTCATCCCAACTTACTGCACAAAGTGTAAAGGTACAACATAATTATTCCGATAAAATGAGCGGACTCTGGATGCAGGCTTATTTGCCTATGGCAAAATTGCATATAGAACTGGACATTGTAAAAACGGAATATGTACGAGGCGAATTGGCCGAATATACACCGCATTATTTCAATGATGATTCATATAATAAGAATAATATAGTGGTGTATACAATCGATAAAGTGAAGATTTTACCCCATATTCAGCGCGATAAAAATAATGTGTATTATGTGCAACCCGTGGGAGAAACGGAGTTGTTTTTTAGTCCGAAAGGCATTTTATACGGTATCAATATGGATGTAGGCAAGGCGAAGGATATATCGATTGAAGAGAATATAATCAACTTATCTCAACAGGAAAAACGCAGACCCGTTTTGGCTTTGGCGACCAAATTTGATACCTTGATTACCCGGGAAATTACCCAAGACAGCACTATTATAGAAAGACGTTCCGTACAACGAAAAATGGTCAAAAGTCAGGCCGAAGATTTGGCCAAAGAAATGGCTCAAAAAATCATGGATATTCGCGAAAAACGCTTGGTGCTTATTAGCGGTCCGGAAGATGTACACCTGGACGGAAAAGCATTGAAAATATCTCTTAATGAGCTGGATAAGCTCGAAAATGAATATCTATTCATGTTCTTTGGAGAGAAGAAAATCACCAAACAAAAAATACATTTCGAGATAAGTCCCAATTCAATAGCCAATCAAGAATATGAAGTCGGAAAATTCAGCAGTACGGAAGGATGGGGTAAAGGAAATATAACGGTTAAAGTGAGGTTAAATTCGCCGGAAAAAACAGCCGATAGTCCACTGCCATACGGAGCCATTCCATATTACGAAACACAGGAAACCTTTATCGATTTCTTCGTAGGTAATGCTTTGATTCATAGCGAAGTTGCTATAATACCCCAATTGGGAAATCGCAAGTTTATTCAAATAGAAAAGGAGAAAAAAATTAAAGTTTTATTTGATTCTGAAACAGGCTCAATTCTAAGAATTTCAAAATAAGTATATAAATTTACCCCAAACAATTACATTTGTCCATAGTAAATAATTAAAAAATGAAAAACCTTAAATTTTACGTTTTATCGACTGCAATGGCGGTTGGATTAGTTTCATGCGGGAACAACAAAGCAAAAGAAGTAGAACTTGTAGAATCTATAGACTCACTAAGTTATGCCCTTGGGGTTAATTTAGGAAAAGATATTGGTGTCAGTTTGAAAAACGATAAGGTGGAATTGTCTAACGAAATGTTTTCGCAAGGCTTTTTAAATGGATTACAAGATTCGGGCATAGTGCTTACAGATAATGAGATTCAAAAAATCATGTTCAATTTCCAAATGGCTCGCCAGCAAGAAATGATGGCAAAAGGTTCTGCACAAGCTGCTCCTAACCGTGCCCAAGGCGATGCTTTTTTGGCAAATAATCGTCAGGCAGCCGGCGTAAAAGAAACGGCAAGCGGATTACAATATAAAGTTGTAAAAGAAGGCAAAGGCAAAAAACCAAGTGCTACTTCCATGGTAAAAGTACACTATAAAGGTACTTTATTGGATGGCACTGTTTTCGATAGTTCATACGACAGAGGAGAACCGGCTGTATTTGGTTTAGATCAAGTTATTCCTGGATGGACAGAAGGTTTGCAATTGATGACTCCGGGTTCTAATTATATCCTTTATATTCCAACTGATTTGGCTTATGGAGATAATGTAGATCCAAACGGACCCATTCCTGCCGGAAGTACCCTTATTTTTGAGGTGGAATTACTAGAAGTAATGAATTAATCTAAACCATATGAAAAAAATAATATTATTGGCTATAATGAGCCTCTTTTTGGGTGGAGTAGCAGTGGCGCAAAAGAAAAGTAAAACAAAAAAATCAAAAACAAAAGAAATGGTTTTAGACACAGATAAAAAGAAATTGAGTTATGCTATCGGTCGCGATATCGGTAGTAATTTGAGATTAGCCGGGTTGGACTTGGATGCGGAGATTTTGATGCAGGCTATGAATCACGGAATGGCTGATAGTGGCTATGCAATGACCGGACAAGAAGCGCAACAAGTAATTTCTGAATACCAACAAAGAAAACTTCAAGAAGCTGAAATGGAAAATCAACAAGCCGCTTCTCAGTATTTGGCCGAAGCAGAAGCTTTTTTGGCCAATAATAGAACACAAGAAGGTGTTGTGGAAACAGCAAGCGGATTGCAGTATAAAGTGATTACTTTGGGCGACGGACAAAAACCAAGTGCGACCAGTAAAGTTACCGTGCACTATAAAGGAACCTTACTCGATGGCACCAAATTCGACAGTTCATACGATCGCAATCAACCCGCTACATTCGGATTGAATCAGGTAATCAAAGGATGGACCGAAGGTTTGCAATATATGCCCGTTGGATCTAAATTTATATTCTATATCCCATCCGATTTGGGCTACGGTACAAATCCTCCTCCGGGATCGGCAATTAAACCCGGTTCTTTGTTGATTTTCGAAGTAGAATTATTAGATATTATCAACTAATAGATTAAAATTATAAGCAGCCTGATTTTTTCAGGCTGTTTTTTTTGATTGATTACCTTTGTAAAAAATTATAAAAATGGAAAAAGTATCTTGTTTAATTATAGGTGCAGGTCCCAGTGGATACACTGCCGCAATTTATGCAGCACGTGCCGAATTAAAACCCGTTATGTATACAGGTCCACAACCGGGCGGACAATTGATGATAACTAATGATGTAGAAAATTATCCCGGTTATCCCGAAGGAGTTATGGGCCCCCAAATGATGGAAGATTTTAGAAAACAAGCCGAGAGATTTGGCACATCTATACGTTATGGAACGGTAACAGAGGTCGACTTTTCGAATAGACCCTTTACTGTTACCATTGATGATGCCCATAAAATTCAAGCCGAAACGGTAATCATTTCTACCGGTGCTTCTGCTAAATGGTTGGGACTGGAAAGTGAAAGTAAATTGAATGGAAAAGGTGTATCAGCCTGTGCTGTTTGCGACGGATTTTTCTTTAAAAATCAGGAAGTGGCCATTGTAGGTGCGGGGGATACCGCATGCGAAGAAGCACATTACCTCAGCAAAATGTGTAAAAAGGTTACCATGCTCGTGAGAAGAGATGAGTTCAGAGCCTCTAAAATTATGCAAAACAGAGTTTTGAATACGCCCAATATTGAAGTGCTCTTTAATACCGAAACAATGGAAGTACTCGGAGAAGATGGAGTAGAAGGTGTACGCGTGAAAAATAATGTAAACGGCGAAATTTCAGATATACCTGTAAGCGGATTTTTTGTGGCTATAGGTCATGAACCCAATACCAAGTTTTTGAAAGGCTGGATTGATATGGATGAAACCGGATATATTATTACAGAGCCAGGCACAACCCGTACCAACGTTCCCGGAGTTTTTGCCGCCGGAGATGCCCAAGACAAAATATATCGCCAAGCCGTTACCGCTGCCGGAACAGGTTGTATGGCCGCTCTCGAAGCAGAACGCTTTTTAGCCGCTTTGGAATCGGAAAACCAAGTACACGCGTCTTAATTTTCTTTTTTTTCTTTTCTATTTGTAATTTGCCGATATGAATTTTACATATCCAGCTTTTTTATCTGCTCTGGCACTTATAGCCATTCCTATTATCATTCACCTGATAAATTTACGCAGATATAAAAAGGTGTATTTCTCGAATGTAAGTTTATTGCAACAAATTCAAACCCAAAGTAAAAAGAAAAGACAAATTCGCGAATATCTGATTCTGGCCTCCAGAATCCTCTTTATTGCAGCATTGGTTTTCGCATTTGCCCAACCCTTTATTCCTGGCTCCGAACAGGATTTGAAGTCGAAAGGACCGCAATACGTGTCTATGTATATAGACAATTCCTACAGCATGGAAAAGCCGGCCACCAACGGGAATTTATTTTCTGAATCCCTGAAATTGGCCGAAACCATCATTAAAGCCCATAAAGCAGAAGATCGTTTTCAAATTCTTACGAACGATTTTTCGGGACAACAAATGCATTTTATGAACAGGCAGGAAGCCCTGGCCTATTTGCCCGAAATTCAAATCTCACCCGCATTTCGGAATTTTCGGCAAATCCACACCAAACAAAGCGATTTGTTGCATACCTATGC
>JAEZEQ010000036.1 GCA_023432985.1 Bacteroidota bacterium
AACCGGTTCGAAATCCTTTGCAATATTTTCGAGTTTTTCTTCTTCTGTTTCGTCACGCACAAGAGGGTGTTCATACAGATTACTTTTATAAAAGTCGAACATTTCCCAATTCCCTTCATTATATTCCAATGCGGTTAAATTTTCGACCCAATCGCCACTATTCAAATAGCGTATTATTTTCCCATCTTTCTCCATCATTCTGTCGGCTGCTTGATGTATATGTCCGCACACCACCGTATCGAATCCATGATATGCAGCCATATCCATGGCGGTTGCTTCAAAAGCATTGATAAATTTCACGGCTTGTTTCACACTATTCTTGATGCGTTTAGAGAAGGATACCTTTTCGAAGCCGAAATAATTGAGCAATGCATTCACAAAAGAATTTATAAAAATGAGTAGATCATATCCTTTTCCGCCCAATTTGGCCAGCCATTTGGAGTGTTTTATACTCATATCGAACACATCTCCGTGGAAGAACCATGTTATTTTTCCGTCCAATTCCAGTATGAGTTTATTACAAAGTGTAAAATCTCCCATTTGAAAATCGGCAAATTTGCGCAGCATTTCGTCGTGATTGCCGGTTATGTAATAGACACGGGTTCCGTTGCCATTCATTTTCAGAATTCGGTTCACCACCTGCATATGCGATTGGGGCCAATAATTCTTACTGAACTGCCATATATCTATGATATCTCCATTCAAGATTAAGACTTGGGGTTCAATAGATTTCAGATAACGGTTCAATTCCGCGGCTCGGCATCCGTATGTACCTAAGTGCACATCGGAAATAACGACAATTTCAGGATTTCTTTTCACAATTTTTGTTTTACCAAAAATGGGAAAATGGCATTATCTGAACATTATAGTCGTACTATCTTTCTATAAAAAAAGTGGCTTTGTAAACAGGCTATATTAGCTTAAGGTAAACTTATTTTTTTCGTTGGAAGAGTCCGTATATTCTTTTCACGAATTTTCTTTCGAATTCCCAAAAGAAAGCAAACTGTCCGAACAGCGCACCATAAGCCAATAAAATCACATTATACAGGGGCAAAACAGCCACCAAGTATAAGATATTTTTGAGCCATCCCTGCATACCGGAGATGCCGAAGAAATCCAGAATGGGATTTTTAATCAGCAAAACTGTTGTTCCCGTACACGCAAAAACAATGAGTACGATCACCACTTGTTTGGCGCTTTTCAGGTTCCATTTTGCCTGCAGGCGTTCTATCCACTTAGGTGTATCCATTACTCTTCATTTAGATGTTCATTACCTGTATGTTCGGGTCTCATTTGGGGGAAAAACAAAACTTCCTGAATACTTGCCTGGTTTGTGAGCAACATAGTCAGCCTGTCTATTCCAAATCCGATTCCGGCTGTGGGAGGCATACCATATTCCAGAGCGCGAATAAAATCATGATCTATAAGCATGGCTTCATCGTCTCCTTTTTCGCTCAATTGCATTTGATCCATAAATCTTTCATACTGATCGATAGGGTCATTCAATTCGCTATAGGCATTGGCAATTTCCTTACCATTAATCATCAATTCGAAGCGTTCCACCAGACCGTCTTTACTGCGGTGTTTTTTGGTGAGGGGGCTCATTTCGATGGGATAATCGACGATAAAAGTGGGTTGAATAAAATGATGTTCGCATTTTTCGCTGAACAATTCATCGATCAATTTCCCTTTGCCCATTGTTTTATCCACTTCAAGGCCTTGTTGTATACAGAAATTTCTCAATGCTTCTTCGTCCATTCCGCTCACATCGGTGCCGGTATATTTTTGAATGGCATCGAGAATAGAAATACGTGTAAACGGTGGTTTAAACGAGATAATCTGATCGCCAACCTGAACATCGGTACTGTTATTGGCTGCCAGGGCCACTTGTTCGAGTAGTTGTTCGGTTGTATCCATCATCCAGTTATAATCCTTATACGCCACATAAAATTCGAGTACGGTAAACTCGGGATTATGGGTACGGTCCATACCTTCATTTCTAAAATTGCGGCTGAACTCATAAACCCAGTCGAAGCCTCCAACAATCAACCTTTTCAGGTATAATTCATTGGCAATACGCAAATAAAATGGGATATCGAGGGCATTATGATGAGTAATAAAAGGACGAGCTGCGGCACCACCGGGTATATTTTGCAATACCGGCGTATCTACCTCCAGGGCTCCTCTTTCGTTGAGGAAGTTTCGGATGGCATGCATAATTTTTGTCCTTTTAATGAAGGTATCCTTCACTCCTTCATTCACCACTAAATCTACATAGCGCATACGGAATCTTTTTTCGGGATCCGTAAAGGCGTCGTATATATTTCCTTCTTCGTCTTTTTTCACAATAGGCAATGGACGCAAGGTTTTAGCGAGCACTTTCAATTCGGTAACATGCAAGGATGTTTCGCCCACCTTAGTCTTGAACACATAGCCTTTCACGGCAATAAAATCGCCTATATCGAGTAATTTTTTAAACAGGGTATTATACAGAGTTTTATCTTCGCCCGGGCAGATATCATCACGGCGTACGTATATTTGTATGCGGCCGCTGCTATCCATTAATTCGGCAAAAGAAGCCTTACCCATATCGCGCACACTCATAAGCCGGCCTGCCATATACACCTCTTCATATCCGCTTGCACCTTCGGTAAAATTCGATTTAATATCCATTGCATAATGGGATACCTTTATCTCTTCAGCCGGATATGGATCTATGCCCAGATTTCTGATTTCTTCCAGTTTATGGCGGCGTAATGCTTCTTGTTCGCTTAATTCGTGTTCCATTTCTTATGTATAACGGGTGCAAAAGTACAGGTTATTCGCTTATTACCCAAACCGAATTGCCATAAAAAAACACAGTTTAGCTTATGCGGAGTATGTCCGCCCATATACTGAACATTAGTGAGGAAATGCCATGTTATGTTATACATAAAAGACCTTATATTTGCCTAAATCAGAAACAGACATGAAGAAATTTTTTATCCTTGGAATATATTTGACCTGTGCGATTGCATTATACAATATTAGTTTGCATGCAGCACCCGGCGATACGATCAAGATTGTTTCGCACCAACAAGTGGAGATAGCCACCAATCCATCTGTGGGCAACACCTATTATCCCTCCTGGGTAAACATGCCTAATACGCAAGTTTCCATTGCCAAGGTGATTTTAAAAATGAACTTTAGTTGTCCTCCCGGAAAGACATGTGGAGAATGGGATTATCTGAATCATATTTGGCTTCGGAGAAAAGGGTCTGTAGCCAATGCGCCTTTAGATATTGAATTAGCCCGTTTTATTACGCCTTACGGCAATTCTTACAACAGCAGTTTTAAAGCCGAATACAAAGTAGATGTCAGCGATTGGGAATGGTTGTTGAGAGGAGATTCGGTTGAAATCGAATACAATCATAGCGGGTATGAAACCAATGTAAACAAAGGTTGGCTCATAAATTTGGAATGGCAATTTATTGAAGGGCCGGCTTATCGAAATTTCATAAGTTTTGAAAAATTATGGAACAGTTCATTTCCATACGGCAATAGTGCCGACCCTATTGAAAATTATTTAACGCCCCGGGTCAGCTCCATTTCCAATACTTCCACTTCTCAACGAATCAGAATAGTACAAACCGGACATGGAGCCGATAACTCCCAATATTGTGCGGAGTTTTGTTCCAAATGGCGAAAGTTGTTTATAGACGGCACGCTTCATAGTCAAAAACAGGTTTGGAGAGACGATTGCGGTTCCAATCCCCTTCCGGCACAAGCGGGAACCTGGTTATATGATCGCGCGGGTTGGTGTCCGGGTGCATTTTCGGATCCGGATGTGTACGATTTAAGTCTCTCTCCCAATACTACGCCTGAGTTAAACATAGACATGGAAACATTTATCAATAATGACGCTTCACAAAATCCCAATTATGTCATACAGGCATATTTATTTCAATATGGAGATATACAATTTCAAACAGATGCATCCATAGAGCAAATTGCGCGCCCAAGTACAGAGTTCGAGTTCAACCGATTAAATCCCATTTGTTCCAATCCTTTGATTCGCATTCGCAATAATGGAAAAAACGAGCTCACTACAGTCCGCATTTCATATGGAGTTACAGGCGGTCCGACTTCGGAATATGTTTGGTCGGGGACTTTGTCTTTTATGGAATCGGCATGGGTCGAACTTCCTTCCAATGTGGTGTGGACAAGTGGTAGCGGGAATTTTAAAGCAGAAATAATAGAAGTGAATGGCAGTACAGACCAAATAGCATGGAACAATATAGCCTATTCTTTTTATAAGGCACCGGCCATAATACCCGAGAGATTTGTAGTATCCTTTAAATCAAATTCGGCTGCCCATGAAAGCAGCTGGAAAATAAGCGATGCAAATGGACAAATCATAGCCCAAAGAAATACGGCTGCACCCAATACTTTGTATAACGACACTCTGGACTTAAGTCCCGGATGCTATGTATTCGAGATGGAAGACAGCGATAAAGACGGTTTGAAATTTTTTGCAAACGGAGACGGAAACGGATCTATACGCTTTGCCCGGGCCGACCAATTGGGTACGCTCCGATCCTTTAATCCCGATTTTGGGACTTTTATACATTTTTCATTTATGGTAAAATGGGGTTTAGACAATCCGGAAGAAAGCCATTCTGAAAATATACAGATATATCCCAATCCGGCTACAGACATACTGCATATTAGCGGAGCAAAGGGCTATAACTATACCATATCAGACATCAATGGGAAAAAAATAAAATCGGGCATTCAGAACGAAGAGCTTCAGCAGCTATCTATCTCCGAATTAAAAGCGGGAATATATGTACTGAAATTAGAAAATAAAAAAGGCGTACAGACATTTACTTTCATTTGTGAATAAAAAGTTTGGCAGAAAAAAAAATATCTGTAGTTTTGCAATCCCAATTAAAGCCCGCAAGGGTTAAGGGGCCTATAGCTCAGTTGGTTAGAGCACCTGACTCATAATCAGGTGGTCCTTGGTTCGAGCCCAAGTAGGCCCACAACAAAAAAGCACTTCCATTTAGAAGTGCTTTTTTCATTTTGCAAGGTGGCAGATTTTTTCCTATACTTGCAGCCACAAAAAAATGAAAAGGAAGATGAACATATACGCAAACAATAAGCCCTTGGGGGCTTAATACTATTTATCATCGCTAAACTTTTTATTTTTTAATCATTCAACAAAGACTTTTCATGCAAGCAGAAACATTAGTTTCCATAGCCGAGACCTATGGAACACCTTTATACGTATATCATGCCGAGACTATACAAAATCAGTACAAAAAATTAAAAAACGCATTTTCGGGAACCGATGCTCGTTTTTTTTATGCCTGCAAGGCATTAAGCAATATCCATATACTCAAGCTCATCAAAGATGAGGGAGCCGGGTTAGACACCGTGTCTATTGAGGAAGTGAAATTGGGATTATATGCTGGTTTTGATCCGAAGAGCATCATATTTACGCCCAATTGTGTTGGCATATCCGAGATACTTGAGGCTCATGCATTGGGTGTACATATCAATGTCGACAATTTATCCATACTGGAACAATTGGGAAATAAAATGGGAAAAAACATGGCTGTATGTGTGCGCATAAATCCGCATATAATGGCCGGGGGCAATTACAAAATATCGACGGGACATATAGATTCCAAATTCGGCATTTCCATACATCAAATGCGGCATTTAGAGCGGATTGTAAAAAGCACGGGGATAGTGGTTAAGGGCATACATATGCATACCGGATCCGAAATTGTAGATCCTCAGGTATTTTTACAAAGTGTAGATATTTTATATCAGATTGCCGGACATTTTTCCGATTTAGAATTCATCGATTTGGGTTCGGGTTTCAAAGTTTCATACAAAGCCGATGATCAGGCAACGCCTATAGAAGAATTAGGAGAAAAATTGGCGGCGAGTTTCAATAGTTTTAGGGAAGAATATGGGAAATCGGATATGGAAATTTGGTTTGAACCCGGAAAATTTTTGGTTAGCGAAAGCGGTTATTTTCTGGTAAAAACCAATGTGGTGAAGCAAACGACAGCAACAGTATTTGCCGGAGTCGACAGTGGTTTTAATCATTTAATCCGCCCTATGTTCTACGATGCCTATCATAAAATCAGCAATATTTCGAATCCATCCGGGGCAGAAAGATTATATACGGTAGTAGGAAATATATGCGAAACCGATACATTTGCTTGGGATCGAAAAATAAATGAGATTCGGGAGGGGGATATTTTATGTTTTGAAAATGCGGGTGCATATGGATTTGAGATGAGCAGTAATTATAACAGCAGGGTAAAGCCGGCCGAAATTCTTATCCAAAATAATCAGCCCCGTATTATTCGCAGGCGACAAGAATGGAAAGATTTATTAAGAGATCAGATATTGGATTAAGGAAAAAAATGAACAAATTTGCATAAGCAGAAAGATATGAACGAGATTTTAGAGATTTTAAAATACACTTTACCGGCGTTGATTACGGGTGCGACGGCTTATTATGTTACCGACAGGGTTTTATCGCGTTCGGAAAAAGAGCGCATGGATAAGATGCGTTTAGAGGCGAAGCGCAGTGGCGATCCTTTGCGTTTGCAAGCCATAGAGCGACTTACCTTGTTATGCGAGCGCATTTCTCCGCAAAACCTGGCCATTCGCATTCCGTCTGCAGGGGCGACCAGTGCTATGTATCATGCCGAATTACTTAAAAGCATACGCAGCGAATTCGACCATAATATTACCCAGCAGGTCTATGTAAACCAACAAAGCTGGGAGGCGGTTAAAAACGCCCGTGAGGAGACGATAAAATTAATCAACTATGCTTATTCCGAAATTGGTCCCAATGCCAAAGGCACGGATTTAGCTCAGATTATACTCGAGATGACCATGAAAATCGAGAAATTACCTACCGATATTGCGGTGTATTTATTGCGTGAGGAAGCCAGACATATCCTTTAAATATCGGACTTGTTCTGAAATATGGCGCGTGCGGCTTTATAGGCGTATGTTTCTTTATTTTTAATTTGCTTCATGGCTTGTTCAACGGCATTTTTAAAATCCTTTTGCTTTTGAATCCATTCCCATGCAAAATCTTTAGAATAGCTCATAAAGCGTGTTTCTTCGCTTTGGTTGCGCCATTTATCGAGGAAACCGCCTTCTTTTGATTTTTTGATAAAAGCTTGTACACTGTCATAGACCTTATCCATTCCTTTGTGATTCAGGGCGCTGATTCGCAGTATAGATTTGGGAATACCATGAAAAGCAGGCGGAAAAAGTCCCATTGCATTTTTAATTTGCCTATAGGTTAATCCGGCGCTTGAGGCCAAAGCTCCATCATCCTTATTTACCAAAATCAGGTCCGTAATTTCCATAATTCCCCTTTTTATCCCCTGCAATTCGTCACCCGCTCCGGGTTGTGCAATTAGGATAAACATATCCGAAACATCCTTCACGAGGACTTCACTTTGTCCGACTCCAACCGTTTCGACGAGAATAAAATCGTAGCCGGCTGTTTCGCATAAAATAATCGATTCGGCTGTACGTGCCGACAATCCGCCCAGCATATTTCCGGAGGGAGATGGTCTGATAAAAGCTTGCGGGTGCACCGATAATTTTTCCATACGGGTTTTATCGCCCAGGATAGAACCTTTACTGAGCGAGCTACTTGGGTCGACCGCCAAAACAGCCACTTTATGGCCTTTTTCGATCAAATACAAACCGAATGATTCGACAAAAGTGCTTTTTCCGGCTCCGGGCGTACCGCTAATTCCGATACGAATAGAATTTCCCGAATAGGGATACGCTTCATTCAAAATGGCAAAACCTTGTTCTTGTTTTTCCCGGTTATTACTTTCGCACAAGGTAATGGCGCGCGAAAGAGCCACCCGGTCTCCTGATCTGATTTTGTCTACCCATTCCGATTCCGTCATGCGCAAATTTACTTTTTATTCTTTATTTTTTTCAGAATAGCGGCCAAATCTGCTTCCAGGGATTTTTGCGGAGTTTCGATAATTTCACCGATTTCGTTTCCTTCTTCATCTCTAAAGATAAAATAGGGGACATATTTTGCGGTAATATGTACAAATCCGGGCTCGATTACCTTTTTGGTTCTGTCGGTTGTAATCAGCGTAACGGGCGGATTTATGCCCAAATCGTAAAACAATTTAAACAAACGGGGGACTTGAGTACGGCTGTCGCTGCACCAGGTTCCCAGAATAATTACGACCTGAAATTTTTTAGATTTAATAATCTTTTCCTGTGCTTTGGTCAAACGCGGATGATATCCGAAAAACTCTACCTGAAACCATGCCGTATTGGAAGTATCATTTTCCAAATCCTGTTTCGATACTTTCCCTAAATGACCGGCGAGACTTATGGGTTCTTGTGCGTGTACAGACATAGAACATGTTAAAAAAAACACTATATAAAGAGCGGCAATGCTCTGTATAAACGACAAATTTTTGTAGCTTTGATTTCTCATAATCAAGGAGGGAAAACAAAGTTATGAATAAAATACGCTTAACCTTACTAATCGCATTTGCTATTCTCTTAATAAATTGTAATAATAGTAAAGATAGTATTTCTACCTTAAAAATGAACTATTCCTTTTCTATTGGTAAAAATGCTTTTGAATTCGACAAGTCCTACCCTTATGCACAGGGAGGAAACTTCAAAATTTCCTTTCTTGCTTTTTATGTATCGGATATAGTCTTAATCAACGATTTGGGCGAAGAAATCCACTTACCCAATTCTTATCGTTTGTTCGAAAACGACAATTTTTCTCAGTCACTTCCTTCTATACCTTCGGGCAATTACAAAGAAATCCGCTTTTCCTATGGTGTACCTGAGCGTGTGAATACACAGTCCGGATCCGAGGCTATTATTGCCACCGATTATCCACAAGAATCTCCATTAAATCCGGCTGCCAATATGTATTGGGGTTGGGCCAACGGCTATATTTTCTCCAAAATAGAAGGGCGTATAGACACAGACGAAAACGGTTCCTTCGGGGATCCCGGCGATGTTCTCTTTTCGTATCATCCCGGGAATGATGCCTTGTTCCGCACGGTTAGTTATCCCATTTCTCTTCAAGCCAAAGAAAACCAAGAAAGCAGGATAGACGTTAAAATAGACTTATTGGCGCTCATTTCGAACTGTGATTTCTTAACCCAGCCTTTTGCACATCCTGCATCGAACAGCGGTACTGAATTTGAGGCTGCTAAAAAACTGGTTGACGCATGGCAAGAATCGGGGAGCGTTACCGTATATTAATCGGCATTTTTTTTCTGTTTTTTTCTTGTAGTTCGCCTTCAGAAAAAGCACCGTCGGGACTGACTTCCTGGCCTCCCATACCCGAAGTATATCACAATAGCTATAGTGCTTCACGTTTTGCATTGGGCGAGAAACTTTTTTTCGAAAAAAGGCTTTCTAAAGACAATGCGCTCAGTTGCGCTTCTTGTCATAATCCGCAATTTGCGTTTAGCGATCAACAAAAAATTTCGCCCGGTGTTTCGAAAAGTCACAGCGGTTTCCGGAATACCCCTACCCTGCTCAACCTGGGTTATGCTCCGCATTTGATGAGCGAGGGCGGTATTTCTTCACTTGAAAACCTGAGCATTTCTCCCCTTCAGGATGAGAACGAAATGGGGCAGAATATAGGAGAAAGTCTCTCAAAAATTGCTACAGATCCAGAATACCTGCGCTTATTTTCCGAAGCCTATGACACGGTTCCTTCGATAAAATATATGGCTCGAGCTTTGGCTGTTTATCAACGCTATTTAATCAGCAAAGGCAGTCGTTACGATGCTTATATATCCGGAAAAAAAAATGCACTCAGACCCGATGAAATAAGAGGAATGCAGCTTTTTTTCAGTCAGCGCACCCAATGCAGTTCCTGTCATTCCGGATTTTTATTCAGCGATTTTTCCTTTCATCATATTGGACTATCCGACATGAGCGAAGATCCCGGACGCATGCGTCTGACGGGCGATCCCAAAGATGCTTTTCATTTCAAAACACCAAGCTTACGTAATATTGAACTTAGTTTTCCCTATATGCACGACGGTCGCTTTCTGACTTTGGACGAGGTGTTGGCGCATTATAATAAAGGCGGTGACAAGATAGAGGGACAATCGGAAAAAGTAAAAGCATTGCATTTAAATGCGACTGAACTTTCCGAACTTAAAGCATTTCTATTAACTTTGACAGATACAATTCAATATACCCATGTTGCGGAATAACACGGTTTTTTATTTCCTCTGTTTCTTATCCCTTTCTTTACTGCAATTGGGATGCAAGGGCAAATTGAAAACCACGCCTTATGCATTTGATATTCCTGCCGGCTATCCTAAGCCCATAGATCCGGAATACAATCCAACCACAGAAGAGGGCGTTGCTTTAGGCAGAAGTTTGTTTTACGACAAAAATCTTTCATCAACCGGTACACAGAGTTGTGGTTCTTGTCATATTCAAGCCTTTGCATTTACAGATCCGGCGCGTTTCAGTACGGGTGTTAATGGCATAGAAGGAAATAGAAACAGCATGACCTTAGCCAATCTGGCTTTCAATCCGTACCAACGTTTTTTCTGGGATGGGCGGGCCGAAAGTTTGGAAGAGCAGGCCTTAGAGCCGGTTCGCAATCCCATCGAAATGAATAATAATTGGGAAAATGTGGTGGCTTATTTGCAATCGCAAAGCCATTATAAAGACATGTTTGAGGCGGCGTTTGGCACGCGCAAAATCGACAGTACGCTAGCTTCTTATGCCTTGGCACAGTTTATACGTACGCTTATTTCTTTCGATTCAAAATTCGACCAATATGTACGCGGGGAAGTTAACTTAACGGCATCCGAACTCAATGGTTATAATCTGATTCAGAGTCAGACCAAGGGAGATTGTTTTCATTGTCATAACGCGGAAGACAAGTTGTTTACTAATATGCGTATGTTGAATAACGGTTTAGATTTCGAAAGCGAGTGGGTCGATTTGGGTTATTATGGAGTAACACAAAATGCCAACGACAAAGCAAAATTCAAAACCCCGACTTTACGCAATATAATGTTGACGGGACCTTACATGCACGACGGCAGATTTCTAAGTGTGAAGGATGTGATAGAGCAGCATTATTTTTTTGGCGGAAAAATGAGTTCGACCATAGACGTAAACATGGAATATGTGAATATAGGGCTCGATTTAAGTGCGCAGGACATAGAGGATATACTGGCATTTTTGGCCACACTGACCGACGATCAATTTATAAATAATGTTCAATTTTCAGATCCGAATAACTGATGTTTGATCCCTACGAAAAAATCCCGCTGGAGCCCGGCGATTATTATACCAGTCCGGAAGGTTATATCATCTTCACCGAACAATATCTATTGAAAAGGGGTTATTGTTGCAAAAACGGCTGCAAACATTGTCCATATGGTTTCAATAAAAAAACAGGGCGTATAGAGAAAAAGTAACCTGCAAGCCAATACGAACCTGCAACATCGGACAATCTAAACACAAAAAAACTAAAATAAAACTAGAAAACGATTCATTCATACATGCAGCATATTATTGCTTTTGATTTTTGCAATGGGTAATACTCATGTATTTGCACAATTTGAAGAGGAGAACGTTACCGATCCGGAAATTCTTGCCAAAAGAGTAACCAACGAAATTAATTTCACAAACGGAGACAAAGCAAACTATTACGGTGAGGTCAATAGCAGCGGAGTGCCTCACGGCTGGGGAAAAATCGACTATTCAACAGGTGACATTTATGAAGGTGACTGGGTAAATGGGCTAAGAGAAGGATCTGGAAGAGAATTGATGGCTAACGGCGATATGTACATTGGTCAATTCAAAGATAACCGAAGAAATGGGAAAGGTGGGATTTACTGGATAAGCGGAAAACGTTTTGAAGGCAACTTTAGTAATGGAAAAATGAGCGGCGAAGGGGAAATGATTTTCCTTAATGGAACTATTTATGAGGGAACTTTTAGTAATGATATGGCAATGGTAAGGGAAAAGGTGTCTTTAGCAATGGAGATACGTATGATGGCGAATGGGAAGATGGGTATTTAATGGGGCAAGGTGTGTACATTTTCAAGGAAAAAATCGGATTATAGTCCAGACAAACTAGAATATTCTCTTTGCTTAAGCTTAGATACCGGCCTTTTTCATAGCTTGATTATAGGCAGATTTTCCGATTTCTATCATACTTTCGGCCTTATAAAAATCAAAAGTTTGTCCTGCTGATTTTGGAATCTCGACCACCACATCGGGTTGATACAATTTTAGATGCATATCTATGAGTTTATGTTGAGTGAGGCTATAGCTTTTTTTCAGCAAATCGACCATAGACATATTTCCATTTCCATTATTCTCTTTTGTCATCCATTGCCAGCGCATTTTTTGGAACCAGGATTCGGCATCCAAATCTTCGCTTACCTGCATAGACATTCCGTTTGTTTGCATAGAACCTGGCAAATCGGGGCCATTCAAATTCACGGCGATCACTATACTGCCTTCTTTTTTCCGAGTTCTATTTACCGGCACGGGATTAAGTACACCTCCATCGACCCAAACCGCATTTTCACCCCATACGGGAGTAAACACGCCCGGAATGGCAATAGAAGCTCGTAAAGCATCATACAAATCGCCTTTATCGAAATACACTTCCTCATAAGTAAGCAAATCGGCGGCTACGGCCACAAAAGGAATATCAAAATCCTCAATACGTTGTTCTCCGGTAATATGGCGCATAATATCAAATACGCGGTCGCCTTTAATAAATCCAACCTGACTCCATGTAAAATCCATCAGACTAAACACATCCGATTTATTGAGGGTCAAAAGCCATTCCTTATATGCATCCAAATAGCCGGCACAATACATTCCGCCAATCACTGCACCCATAGAGCATCCGGCAATACTTTCGATTTCATATCCATCTTCCAGCAATCTTTCAATAACCCCAATATGGGCTATACCGCGTGCTCCACCGCTGCCTAAAACCAATTGTACTTTCTTCATATCATTGTCCATATAATCTAGATCGGACCTAAGACTTTTCAAATGTAGACAATTCCCATTCGCGCACAAAAAAATCGGGTTTAGACAGTTGTTTCAAAGCAGTAAAAATCCACCTTCAAAAGCCATGCTTGCATGAGAAAATTATTACCTTTGAAAAAAAATATAAAATGGGAAACGGATTATTACACGCACATTCAGGCTTACGTTATGTAGTTTTAGCCTTATTAATTGTCTCTATCTTAGTTGCATTTTTTTCATGGACAGGCAAAAAGCCATTTAGCGAGTCCAACCGAAAATTATACATGTTCACCATGATTAGCGGTCATATACAATTATTGATCGGATTGGTGCTTTATGCTTTACAGACCATACCCATGATTAGTGCACAGGGCATGGGCAATGTGATGAAAAATCCGGAGGCTCGATTCTTTGCTGTAGAGCATATTGCCATGATGATTTTGGCATTGGTATTTGTGACAGTGGGGCATGTATTGAGCAAGAAAAAAGAGGCGCCTATGGCCAAGCATAAGATGATTGCAGTTTTTTATCTGCTTGCATTGATTCTTATTTTTGCAGCCATTCCGTGGCCTTTCACAAGTCCGGCCCGACCTTGGTTTTAAGATGACAAAGGGGCAAAACATTTTTAGTATAGTCCTTCTATTTTTCCTGCTTCAGGCATGTGGATTTAAAGGCGAAAAGGGAATTGCGGAGGCTGAGCTTCCTACGGGTGCGGGTATTTATAAACAAGAATGCAGTGTATGTCATGGCAATTCGGGCAATCTGATGATGGGCGGGGCCAAAGATTTAACTAAATCCACACTCGAACTTTCAGAAATACAATCCATCATACGCAGTGGGAAAGGCACGATGCCTGCTTATGGCGAGAAGATGAATCCGGCCGAAATAGAAGCCGTTGCAGAATATGTACAAGCCTTAGCTAAATAGAGCAAGATGATTGAAACAAAAAAACGCCAAATAGAAAAAGCCGTATTGGTGGGACTTATCCTACCCAATCAACCCGAGGTAAAACTTATGGAATATCTCGATGAGTTGGAATTTTTGGTACAAACGGCGGGCGGTACAGTGGCAAAAAAGTATTTTCAGAAACTACAGAAACCTCATCCGGCAACCTTTGTGGGAGAGGGAAAACTGGAAGAAATCAAAGCTTTTATATTTGCAAATGAATGCGATTTAGTAGTTTTTGACGACGAATTGAGTCCGGCTCAAGTAAAAAACCTTGAAAACGAATTCAAAGAAAAAGACGTAAAAGTACTCGACCGTACCACACTTATACTTGACATATTTGCACAAAGGGCTCAGACAGCGCATGCACAGGCGCAGGTAGAGCTGGCTCAACTTCAATATTTATTACCTCGACTTACGCGTATGTGGACACACTTAGAGCGTCAAAAGGGGGGTATAGGAATGCGCGGACCCGGAGAGTCGCAAATGGAAAGTGACCGCAGGATAATCAAGAATAAAATTGCGCTTTTGCGTCATAAAATAAAAGACATAGATCGTATTATGTCGACACAGCGTAAGAGTCGCGGCGAATTAGTGCGCGTAGCTTTAGTTGGCTATACCAATGTGGGGAAAAGTACCATTATGAATTCTCTGGCCAAGTCGGAAGTATTTGCCGAAAACAAATTATTTGCCACCCTCGATACTACCGTACGTAAAGTTACGCTCAACAATATTCCATTTCTTCTTTCCGACACCGTAGGTTTTATCCGAAAATTACCTACTCAGCTTGTCGAGAGTTTCAAATCGACTCTTGACGAAACCCGCGAGGCCGACATTTTGATACATGTTGTAGACGTATCGCATCCTCATTTCGAAGATCATATACAAGTCGTAAAAAAGACCTTAGAAGAAATAGGCGCCATAGACAAGCCTACCCTACTCGTATTCAACAAAGTAGACGCATACAGAAATCCAGAAAATCTCCCCGAATGGGAATTAGAAGGAGAGTTTGAAAATATGCCTTTGAGCGAATTAAAAGCCAGCTATATGGGAAAAGAGAATTATCCCTGCGTATTTATTTCGGCTACAGAAAAAGAGAATTACGAAGAATTCAGACAAATATTATTCGAGATGGTAGATCGTGTGCGCAAGGAGCGATATCCGCACAATAAATTCTACATGTAAGGGCATAAAAAAAACCTAAAATCGAATTGACTTTAGGTTTTTCATAGGCATCTCAGATATAGTATGTAAGATGCAAGATTTTTAGGCCTCATTATACATATCGAAAAGGGTATGAATTTCTTCAAATTTCACCTGACCTACTTGTTTTTGTAATTCCGGATTATCGGAGAATAAGGCACTCAATTTCTTTTTATAATTGGCTTTATGAATGCGCTCGAGTTCATCCTTATCGGGTGATTTCAGATAAAATTCCGATTTCCATACAGTTTTATTCATTTCATAAACCTGAAATTGATATTCGTACAATATCACTTTTCCGGAAGATTTTCTGTAGAAGAAAGCCATATCTCCATCGGGATTTCCGGGGATAACGAAAGTGTCGAATTCCATATCGCCGGCTAGGACATACTTCGTTTTTTTCGGACTAAGCGACTTCCTTGTTTCATCCTCAAATTTCACTTGAAAGCTGGGTCTGAAATTCCCATCTTTTCTAAGCGCTACGACTCCGCCTCTAATGGTGTCTCCGTCGACCGTAACGCCGAATCCGGGGAGTGGATCTCCGGGCTTTTGCGCATAAGTGATTCCACAAATAAACAGGGTTGTAAGTGCAGTAAAAATAACTTTCATAGGTATAAATAAATACGTTTTAGGAGAGGCAAAATACAATTAAAATTCGTGATAAACAACATCCATCACCACCGTACCAACGGCATGCAGGGTTGCTTTATCGATTACGCTCATATTATCCTTTTGTGTATGCCAATGCGTTCCAAATCCGCCCGAACTTCCATTATATCTATTATAATTAATAATATTCACGGTAGGAATGGCGGCGAGTTTATTCACATAATAATGATCATCGATAACAGCGGGAACATCTTCATAAATAAAGTAATTCGACATACCCAATTTACCTGCATTATTCCATATTTTGGCAACAAAAGGCAGGGCATATTGCATGCTAAAACCTTCCTTAGCGAATTTAGCACCAAAGGCTCCAACCATATCCAGGTTTATTCCAAAATAGGGTTTAAAACGGCCGGCATAATTTCTTGCCCAGTATTGAGAGCCGAGGCAATAGGAATCGTTGATATCGCCATTTCCCCAATCTTCCACATCAAAGAAAACGATATCCAGACCCACCTTAGGTTTTTCATTTGCATATTTGATACTGCGCAGCATTTCGAGCAATACCCCCACTCCGCTTCCACCATCATCGGCGCCGTCGAAAGTTTTCTTGGGGTGCAGCATATCTTCATCACTAAAGGGGCGTGTATCCCAGTGGGCAGAGAGCAGGACTCTTCGAGGATTATTGGGTTGCACAAAGGCTTGAATATTTTTCCCGCGCACTTTTTTCCCGTCCCAGGTTGTGAATTCGGCTTCTTGTACAGCGACGCTATCGCAATATTCTTCCAATTTATCTATCAACCAGGCAGCTGTTTTTGCATGCGCTTCAGTTCCCGGTATACGGGGTCCGAAGCTGACTTGTTTGGCAATAAATGCATAGGCCGAATCGGCGCTAAAATGGGGCACATCGACCTTTGGTGTTTCAACGACAAGCTGATCTTTGACGGGTGGCGCTTCAGGCAATTTCTTATTATCTCCGCAAGAGAACAAGAGGCCTAAGGCCAGAATTAGGGATAACTTTCTCATATTAATCAGCTTTAATCCAATCTGTTCCATCTTTTCCATCTTTAAGTTGAATGCCTTCATGGAGCAGTCGGTCCCGAATCAGGTCAGAGGTTGTAAAATCTTTTCTAAGTCTGGCTTCATTTCTAAGGTCAATAATAAGTCGCATAGCTTTATCGAGCAATTGACCTTGGTCGGACTTATTATTATCCGATTCATTTCTTAAACCGAGCACTTCGTATACAAATTCGGGAATCCAATTCTGAATATGTTGCAGATCGGTTTCAGAAATACTTTCTTTAGATTCTGCGACCGAGTTAATACGTTTCACGGCTTCGAACAGATGAGCGAGGGCCACGGGAGTATTTAGGTCATCGTTCATAGCTTGCAATACATCTGCCTGCCAGGAAGTCCAGTCAAAATCCGATTTATTTCCGCCTTTCAATCCTTTCAAAGATTTCAGGGCCAGCATCAGGCGGTTATATCCTTTCTCTGCTGCCTGGAGTCCGCCATTTGTGAAATCGAGCGTACTTCGGTAGTGGGCTTGCAGGATAAAAAAGCGCACGGTCATTGGGCTATAGGCTTGTTCGAGCAGAGGATGATCTCCGGAAAAAAGTTGTTCGGGCAAAAAGGCATTTCCTTCACTTTTTCCCATTCTTTTTCCATTTACGGTAAGCATATTTCCGTGCATCCAAAATCGGGCTCCACCTTTTTTGCAGCAGGCGTTGTTTTGGGCAATTTCGGCTTCATGGTGTGGGAATTTCAAATCCAATCCACCCCCATGAATATCGAATTCTTCGCCCAGATATTTCGTACTCATGGCACTACATTCCAGGTGCCAGCCGGGGAAACCTTCACCCCATGGCGAAGGCCAGCGCATGATATGCATATCGGAGGCTTTTTTCCAAATGGCAAAATCGGCGGGATTTCTTTTTTCATCTTGTCCTTCCAGACTTCTTTTCTCATTTCCTGCCCCGGCAATAAGTTCCTCCACAATACGTCCACTCAGTTTTCCATAATTCTGAAAAACATTCTGGTAGCTTTGCACATCGAAATAGACCGAACCATTGACTTCGTAGGCAAAGCCATGCTCCATGATTTGCTTCACCATTTCAATTTGTTCCACAATATGACCGGTAGCTGTGGGTTCAATACTTGGGGGATAGGCGTTTAAACTTTCCATAACCCGATGAAAGCCGACCGTATAGCGCTGTACAATTTCCATAGGTTCCAGCTTTTCTATACGCGCTTTTTTTCCAATTTTATCTTCTCCTTCATCGGCATCATCTACCAGGTGTCCGGCATCGGTGATATTGCGTACATAGCGCACATTATAGCCTAAAAATTTCAGGTATCTGAATAAGAAATCGAAGGTGAGAAAAGTGCGGCAATTGCCTAAATGCACATCGCTATACACGGTAGGTCCGCACACATACATACCCACAAAAGGCGGGGTAATAGGTTTAAATTCTTCCTTTTGTGCGGTATAACTATTATACAAAAAAAGAGACTGCGTCATTACAAAAAATTGAGCCCCGAAATTACATAAAAAAAGGCGACTTTTCAGCCGCCTTACAAATATTAAAAATCAAATCCTTAGTTCGTTTATTTACGGAGTACTTTTAGAACCGTGCTTTTAGAGCCGGAATTAATCTTCAACCAATACATCCCGGGGGCCTTATTCGACAAGGCGTCCAGGCTAAATGCGTGGGTATGAGCCGGAATTTTTTCGCTATGCAAAACCGCACCTAAAGCATTAATAATTTGAATTTGTGCACCCAATTCATTCCCGGGCAGGTCAACCTGCAAAATTCCGGTTGTTGGATTGGGATAAACCGCAGCATATAGGGCGTGATCCTGATTATTTTCGTAGAGATGTTTAATACAAATTTGATCTTCGAGGAAATCTTTAACAAACTGATTTGTAGAATCGCTTTGTGCTGCATTGGCCCAGAAATCGCAATGGCCTCTGCCTACATAGGTGAGCAGTGGGTTATCGACACCTACATGGGAGGCCCGAATGGCAACATCACCGCTACCGCTGAGCAAGGTTAGATCTACTCCGGGCATAGGTCTGGCGTAGTCGGTTCCATATGGCACTACATCATCGGCTGTACCGTGAATACTAACCATAGGTTGATCACCGAAAACAAGATGCGAGGTATCCTTCAAAGCGCCGCAATAGTTAAGTACGGCTTGGGGTACGGAAGAGTAACCCGGATTTCCGCTATCTCCAAAAAAACCACCATCAATACTTTCGGCAATAAGTGCGGGCAATTTAGCGGGACTATCCATATAAGTTGTTTGCATACCCAAGATAGCACCGGCACTGATACCACCAACAATAATCAGGTTTGGATTAATGCCATATGGGTTTCCATCTTCGGCCACAGACTTTCTAAAAAATCGGATAGCGGCCATTTGATCGTGCACAGAGCGGTAAACATGTTGCAAAAAGGTACGTTCCAAATTCGAGGTCATAAATACCGAATCTAAGGTAAGCAAGCGGTATTCCATAGAAACGGCAACATATCCCATGCGTGCGTACATACGACACAGCATACGAATTGCGAGATCTTCCTTACTTCCGCCTATAAAGCTTCCTCCATGGGCCATAATAATCAGCGGTCGGTTTGTTTCCAAATCACCGGAAGGCTTCCAATAGTCCAACTCCAGAGATTGACCGTTTGGCGCCTGACCATAGGTAATATTCACGGCAGAATCGAGCGTAGTAAAGATTTCGGTATAATAGCGTCCACCCGTGCAATCCTGTGCATAGAGGGCATTCATTCCGATAAAGCAGCAAAGAATTGTAAAAAATCTATTCATATTATGTTGATTATAGGTTAAACCAAAGATAATACAGAATATGAAAGAATGGCAAAATGCCGAAAAAATTATTTCAGCATATGTATAGATTTTTCGAGCGCCTTCACAAAAATGTCAATTTCTTCTTTGGTATTATAAAATGCGAAACTGGCGCGAACCGTTCCGGGGATATTAAAAAATTGCATAATGGGTTGAGTGCAATGATGTCCGGTTCGCACGGCTATACCTTGTTTATCGAGGAGCAGTCCCAGATCCATGGGATGTACACCATCCACAACAAAAGAGAGAACGGAGGCTTTATGTTTGGCTTGACCGATGATGCGCAGATTAGGCAAAGCGGCTACTTTTTCGCTTGCATAGGTCAACAATTCGCTTTCGCGTTGGGCAATAAAATCCAATCCGATTCCTTGAATATAATCGATAGCGCAAGCCAAAGAGAGGGCACCTTCAATATGTGGAGTTCCTGCTTCGAATTTAAAAGGCAAGTCATTATAGGTTGTTTTTTCGAAGGTAACTTCCTTAATCATTTCCCCTCCTCCTTCGTAGGGAGGCAGAAGTTCGAGCCATTTTTTCTTGCCGTATAAAACGCCGAATCCGGTTGAAGCAAAGACCTTATGCGCCGAAAAAACAAAGAAATCGGCATCCCATTTTTTCACATCCACCTTCATATGCTGGCTACTTTGTGCACCGTCAACGAGAACGGGAATTTGCATAGCATGTGCTTGGGAAATCATTTCTTCGATTGGGTTCACCGTACCCAGGGCATTCGAAACGTGGACTATGGAAAGCAATTTCACCTTATCGGTCAACAATTGAGAAAAGGCATCCATATCCAGTTCGCCTTTTTCATTCATGGGAATAACCTTAAGCTTTGCTCCGCTATAGGTACATGCCATTTGCCAGGGCACAATATTACTGTGGTGTTCCATAGCCGAAATCAGAATTTCGTCGCCCGGTTTCAAAATACTTCTCGAAAATCCGTGTGCTATAATATTAATACCATTCGTAGTCCCCTTAGTAAAAATCACTTCTTCTTCCAATTCGGCACCAATAAAGCGTTGAATCGTGCGTCGGGCATCTTCGAATGCATCGGTAGCGAGCTGACTGAGTGTGTGAATCCCGCGGTGAACATTACTATTTATTTGCTCATAATAGCGGGTTGAATTATCCAGCACTGCACGCGGTTTTTGTGTAGTAGCTGCATTATCGAAATATATATATCGATTGCCCTTAAGTTCGCGTTGCAAGAGCGGGAAATCGGCTCTGATTTTTTCAATTAAATCCTGTTTATCCATAAACACAAAGGTCGGAAAAATAGGTTGAATAGAAATGCTAAACTTTTCTATTTTTCCATCGGGCCGGGAAGCGGTACAAAATCAAAGGCATGACGACCAGATATAAAGGCAATAACAGTATACAGGGGAGCAAATACGGCAAAGAGTTAAACCTGGCGGAATAGACAAAAAGTACGGAAATACACAGTAAGGGTAAAATGGGAAAAAGGAGTATTAAAGATTGGGCATAAGTCGGAAAAACAAAGCTTGCCAGGGTGGGGATAAGCACCCAGGCCGAGAGAAAAACATAGGCCAGATACTCTGCGGATCCCCATTTCGAAACCCACCTTTTCTTTTGGTGCAGGCTTTCGGAAATCGAGCCGGGGCTCAAGGTTTTCACAAAAAAGGGGGCAAAATAAAGCGCTTGTAATCCGTATACCTTACGAATACTTTGCATAGTAAAAACATCATCTCCACTAATCAAATAAGATTTGAGGTCGGCTTGTAGAAAATCCGATTTTTTCAGGGCCATAATGGCTCCATTGGCTAAAAGGGGAAATGAATAAAAGCGGGACAAAAAGCCGAATCCGACCAGAGTTAAAAACTCTATATACAGAAAATGGGATAGAAAATTGGGTTTAGTTTGATAAAAAAGGGGGAAACCTTGTACAAAGTGGATGGGGGAATTGGGATCTAATTGTTGCAGAAAAGCAATCATTTGGGTGGAGATTTCGGTATCTGCATCCAAAAAATAGAGCCAATCGCTATCGGCATTTTGGGCAGCGAAAATTTGGGCATTTTTCTTTCCACTAAGATCCTCGGGCAGGGTTAAGATTTCGATAAAATCGAGGCCATGATTGCTTTTAAAATCCTGAATAACGGAGGCCGTATTATCTTCGGAATGATCGTCGACAAAGAGGATACGGCAATAATTCGGCTTCAGATTAAGGAGGCTATTGAGGAGTAAACCAATTCTTTCACTTTCATTTCTAAAGGGTACAATAAGCGTTACAGACTGCTGTATACTATCTGAAAATAGAGGTTTTCGGTAAAACAGAAATGGAATAATAAAAAGCAGAAACAGTAAAACACAAAAAATCAGAATGAAAGTGCTCATAAAAACAAAGATGATAAAAAAACGACAAGATAGAAATATGTACCTTTGTGATATGACAAAAGAGCGTATAATATTGGGTATAGATCCGGGCTCGAATATTATGGGATTTGGGGTAATTGGTGTAAAGGGCAAGGTATTACGTCATATAGATTTGGGTATAATAAAGCAATCATCGAAAGTTGAGGATCATTTCGAAAAGTTGCGTTATATTTTCAGCGAGACCATAGCTATCATAGATCAGTATAAACCCGATGAGTTTGCGATAGAGGCACCATTTTACGGGAATAATGTGCAATCGATGTTGAAATTGGGTCGGGCTCAGGGAGTTGCTATAGCGGCGGCATTGAGTAAGGGCTTAGTTATAAGCGAATACAGCCCGCGCAAGGTAAAGCAATCGGTCAGTGGCAGTGGAAGCAGTTCCAAAGAGCAAATAGCGCGCTATTGTGCACAGATATTAAATCAGCCACCATTCGAACAAAAATATTTAGATGCAACAGATGGTTTAGCGGTAGCTATATGTCATGCCTTACAAGGTGGGCAAAGCCTGGGCAAACAAAAAGGCGCCACCGGATGGGACGCCTTTATAAAACAAAATCCGAATCGGATAAAATAAATCAGAGTGATTGAAAAGCTTTTTGAATTTTCTCCGTCATTTCGATCATTTCGAATTTTTCGGGTGAAAGTTTTTCCTTAGAAAAGTTCATATCCCCTACGCTATTAATTGGGATCAGGTGCACATGGGCATGCGGCACTTCGAGTCCGACCACAGAGACACCAATACGATTACAGGGTACAACCATTTTAATAGCTTTGGCTACTTTTTGGGCAAAAGCCATAAGTTGGGCTAAATCATCCGGATTCATATCAAACACATAATCCACTTCATTTTTGGGTACGACGAGCGTATGTCCGTAATTTAAGGGGAAAATATCGAGAAAAGCGATATGTGCATCATCTTCAGCGACGATATACCCGGGAATTTCGCGATTAATAATTTTAGTGAATAGAGTAGACATATGCTTATCGACCAATTTCAACAATTTCAAATTTCATAATTCCGCTGGGCACTTGAATATCGACCTTATCGCCTTTCACTTTACCGAGTAGGCCTTTTGCGATAGGGGAATCCACGCTGATTTTACCTTTTTTAAGGTCAGCCTCATTTTCCGACACGAGGGTATATTCCATCATAGCATTATTTGCCAGATTTTTAATTTTCACTTTACTGAGCAAATAGACTTTATCGGTTTCAATATCACCGGCTTCAATAATACGGCTATTGCGAATAACTTCTTGCAGTTTGCTAATTTCCAATTCGAGCAAACCTTGTGCTTCTTTCGCGGCGTCATATTCGGCATTTTCAGACAAGTCGCCTTTTTCGCGAGCCTCGGCGATTTGTTGAGAAATTTTGGGTCTTTCCACCTGAATCAGATGATTCATTTTCTCAGTCAGCGCTGCCAGTCCCTCTTTGGTTAAATAATTTATTTTACTCATAATGAACAGGATTAAATAAAAACAAACAAAAGGCCCGAATGGGACCTTTTGTTCTTAAGTGCAAATATAATAAAATTAATATTGGCTTTTACAATGTAATTTTAGCTCCTATGGTATGTACTCCTCTAAAATTATAAGTAGCGCGGTAGGAATAATCGAGGCCAAATTTAGGTTTTACTTTCTTTTCGCTATCGGTTTTTCCGAGAGGGATATCGACAGTAGCGCCACAAGCCGGACCTGTAAATGCGTTAGTAAGAGAGGAGTTCAATGCATCTCTATCGCCTGTAAACATTCCATTTTCGAAGGTATAACCACCACGTAGCATAACAATATCTTTCCAGTTATACTCCAGACCTAAAATAAATTGATCTTTAGTAAAAGAATTGGTTGTGAAATTGAAAGCTGCGGTAATAATATGTTCGGTTTTGATACGGAACTTATACATAGCGGAGAGGTTCATCAAAGCGGGCATTTCGAATGAAACACTTTTTTGAGCTGCGGTCAATTGGGCACCATTGGGAAGGGTTACCGCTTGATCGAGGGCATCGCCCACATATTTCATTTTTGGGCCTACATTTTTGAGGGCTATACCGAAGATAAGGTTTCTAAACTCATCGCGTACGGCCGATTTACCAACAGAGGCGGTATAAGAAACACCGGCATCGAGGGTAACACCATTCGCGGAGATATTTCCTACAGCTTCATTGATAATACGCACGGTAACACCTCCGTGAATTTTCTGAGAGAAGCTTTTGGCGTAAGAAATACCGATATTGAGGTAACGTGGGGAATAAGTAGCCCCTGTTCCTTCGGGTTTATCTACGGTAGTTACCGGAATATCACCAAATCCCATAGCTGCGAAAGTAAGGCCGATTACACCTCTGTTTTTACCCAAATTTTGGGCAATACCGGCAGAATTGATTCCGATTCCGGCTCCATCCAACCAGCGGGTATGGGCATAAATAATTTCCGTTTGCTTGGTAAAGGCCAGGCCGGCTACGTTCATAAACTGACCTTCGAGGCCTTTATCATTGGCTGCTCCGGCACCACCCCATCCGCTGCTGCGGGCCCAGGGGTTTATAAGGAGGTGGCTGGCTCCGGCTTGTCCTGCGCGGTCTTTATTACCGGCAAAACTTGTTGCGGCCAATAAAAATGCCATGGAAAAAATACCTGTTTTTATACTGTGTTTCATATAATACTACTTTATGCTTATGAAATCAAAAAATTAGAAGTTTGATACATCGGTAGGACGCATTACACCAAACCATTTCAACACTTTAGAACCTACATCAGGAACTTTAACATGAATGATATAGATACCTGAAGCAACCGGAACATTGGCATAATTTTTCAAATCCCAATCCACCGAAGTCGATGTATTATCATCCTTTATATATCTTCTGACCAAGGTACCGGCAGTATTATAAATAGTGATGGTACACGAAGGAGGAAGATTGGTAATCTTAATACGGTTATCTAATTTATTGTTTTCATATTTAGAATAAGCATAATATGGATTCGGAACTACGTTAATCAAATCTAAAGCAGCAGAAGCTGTATTACGATCATTGGTAGTAGGTGCCAAATCATCCAAACTAAACTCATACATTGGATAATCATTATTCACATTTCCGGGAACTGATTCATTGCTATAATTCAAATAACGTGCATAAGGCTTACCAACGCGCATACTGATACGGATATCATTTGCCAACCAATCTCTACCTTTTATAGCCAATGGAATACCTGTCCACATAGCCGTACGGAACAATTTATATTTTTGAGGCAAATATGTAGCATCGTAATTTGCCTCAGGAACCACATCAATTTGTTTCAATAGAGACATGGCATATGCACCATAATCGTATCGAGGTGTAGCCGGGAACATGTTTGGATTTGGTCCGGCACCATTGGCTCCAAACACATACAAGAAATGTTTACCACCCATAATCACATCACCAAACTGGTTGATAATGGAAGAGAAGTCATTATTCAGGTTTCTCAAATCAACTTCAAGAGGATTGAATAACATATCGCGTCCATTTGCATAAGGCAAGTTAGATGCTTCGGCAAAAGCCATATTCAAGCGCTCACCGGTTTCCATATTAATGGCATATCCGGGGAACCAACCCATTCCGTAATTGCTGATGAAATTCGGATCTTCCTCGTTATTAGAATCGCCGGGCAATAAAGCTCCGGTTAAGGTTCCATCAGAGGTTGCATAACGTCCGTTTTTATCAACAGATGGACTTCTACGCAAGTCTAACTTACGGGCACAACGGTTATCTAAATCAGGATGTGCATAGGCTTCACTTCCTGCATTACATTCTGAAGAATCTGCTTCTAATACGGGAACACGTGTCCATTTCGATTTATCAGGCGTAAGCACTATATCGACAGAAGCCAAGTCATTCAATCTTCTATAAGGCGCACTTAGTTGTCTGTAAGCAGGAGCATTTCTGGCATAACTCGACAAGTTGTAAGGTGCCAAAGATCCACCGCCGCCTAAAGACAGACGTTCGAAACTTTGAGATGCATCCGTATCATAATCGGCAATACCCCCAAGCTGAGTTGCATCAGCAGTACCGGATAATATCCAGTTCAATGCACCCACAGATTCAATATCGGGAAGGAATCCGAGATAGAAATTATTCGGGTTTGTAGACTCACCGGTGATACCGGCACCTAAAACACCATTATTAAATTCTATATCATTACCCGGATTGGCAATCTGTCTTGTAGAAATAGAGATTCCCATGAATTCTCCGGTATTTCTGTTGAATACCAACTGCTCACTTAAAACACTTAAATCATTGTCCGATACAGCAATGGTATCCATGGTATTTTTATCTAATAAAGTCCAACGTGAATCTTTACCAATTAAACGAACGAGTGAACTGGCATCGCTTGTTGTAGAAGTCACATCATACTTCAATAAATAAGTACCGGGTTTAATCAAAAGTGGGTCAATAACCTTCACATTCACAGGACCGCGACCTCTTTTATAGGTAACTTTTTGTTGATGGAATGGGAAAGACACAACCGATAATTCGGTTTCTTCAGTAAAGGATAGAATATTTCCACCATTACCCTGACCTTCGATACGTGTAATCTCAGGAGTATCTCCATAAACAGAGTTTACGATGGTACCATTCGATTCAGGCGCACTGATATGTGGAATTGCGGTATAAGTAAGAATAGCACCGGTAACAGATTTACGGCTGGCAATAAACTCTCTGGTCTGACCAACCATTTGTCCGCCTTCCGGACCATATTTTTTATAGCGATTGAATCCATATGCCAATACCATGAAATAATATTGTTTATGATTCACCAAACGTTTGTCGGCTCCGCTGGCAAAAGCATCTTCGGTAACACGCAATGATTGGAAAATACCGCTATTGCTACCTTCTACTTCTACGGAAGGAATAGTAATTCCCAATTCAGGATCCAAGTTATAATTGATAAGCGTGGCAATTGGACTACCGTCAGTATCGAAGTTGCGCACATCGCATTGTGCAATCAATGCAGCTTTGGATAAATCATTACGATCTTCGGCTTTAACCTGTAAATCTTTCACTTGATAAACCAAATATCCTTCGAAATTATAAGATTTCTCATCATCAGTAAGCGTACTGTCGATAATGGTATAATCCAATTCTTTATACGCATTGTTTTTATTATTTGAAATATTTGGATTGTTCCAATACAAAATCAACTCACGATCCAATTCTGTAATATGTACTGTAGGTGCATCCGGACCATCCAATACGCGGAAACAGTTTTCGAATAAAGACTGTGCTTTATCATCGGCTCTTCTAACCAATTCTACTGATTCGAAAGGATTTCCTGAAAAAGAACGAGCCCATACAGCTCCGGTTGTAATATCGTTAATAGCACCGGGCAATAGAGTAAATGGACCGGCAGACTGAACAAATCGGAAGTCGGCAGAAGCCAAAGGAGAACAAGAATTACCGGGAGCTTCCATTCTCCATTCAAATCCCATATCGGTTCCACCTGTACCCCAATGTAACGGGTCAGAATCTCCGGGGAACATGAAATCAGAAGCTTGATTCGTGTAACCACATTGTCCGGCATCAGGGTAACCGTAAGCACCATAGGTCATACGTACACCATTTTTCCAGAAACCACGTAAATAATTATAATATTCTATACCAAAATCAGGGTCATTTTGGAAACCGCCAACTTCGTTTTTATAATAAAGGAAACGACGCATACCAATACGCTCATTGTCGGGAAAATTATCTCCATATCCCAATCCGTTAATAGCTAAATAGGTATTTACATCGCCGATTACAAGCGAATCGTCTATTCCATTGGGATCTTGATAAGGTCCTTCGAAGAAGTCGATTCCGATAGCAGGCGGATTCAATCCATAACCTATAGATCCACAAGATTCGTCATCGGGTTTAGAGTTGTATACATATCCAAATCCACGACCGACATCACAACCGGCATAATCATCCTGGTGACAACCAAGGTCACCATCTGTATTTACACCGAAATAACAGTTATACAGGGTAGAAGTACCTCTATTAATCAACTCATAGTTATAGAAAGTCATATTATTGATTTCGTCGTTGGTAGCAAATGCAAAAGCTTGTGCACGCACTTCCATACCAATAGCATTGGCAGCGGGTACTTTTGTTTCATAGTGCATATTCCCTTTATCGTTAAATATCCAATACAAGGTTTGGTCACCATACAAATAAGGCGTACGATCTTTCGTACAATCTACAGTATTAAACAAGTCATAACCCGGATAATCACCCGCAGAAGCATTATAGGCTCCATCATTGTCCACATCCTCGAAAGGTGCATGATAAAATTGAAGTGAAGGCAGACCACCAGTTAGTGCTACGTCATTACTGTCATACGAAAAAGCGGGCCATTCCAAGATATCTTGTGGGATAGTATATCCACTACACAAAGGATCAGAAGGATTTACATTCATACATAGGTTATGCAATTGCACCTCTGCACGAGTCACTTTCCAAATACGATCATACTCTTTACAAGTAGCAGCATCAATTTCACCCTGATTGGCACCTGAACGATTAAGCGGACCGGTATAATAATCCGGACCATCTTCACGATATCTTTGTCCGGCAATTTTCAATTGACCATTAACGTCTGTACCACCAATCCACAAAGTTCCCACATAAAGGGAATGTGCATCATTCCCATCTTTTGGTACCTGATAACGGGCAAATTGTTTCAAGTCCCACCACATATCACCACCGGAGTGAATGGTTGTCCGCACATTGTTTAGATCTAATACGGCAGACTCAGCCGGGTTCGCACAACCGGCCGACATAGCCTTATTGGCTACAGCACCTTTGTCCTTTTTGGCACCAACAAACTTTGCAGCAAGCAAATTGCCGGAAGTACCCAAGGATACCAAGACGCTAATCGTTACTAATAAAATAAACCTTTTCATATCTGTAATGTTTTAATTCGTATGCGTGTTTAGAAATTGAATGAAACCCCTAAGCGAATTCTACGCGGTTGAGAGAAATTATACGGACTGTTAACGCCCATGCTGTATAAATCTCTAAAGCTTTGCTCACTCGGTAAAATCGAACTTATATATGTTTGTGTTTGTTCGCTTGTTAAGAATCCATCATCATCTGCATTTCCGGTATAACGATATACACCAATTACATTGCGGAAATTAAACAGGTTGTTTACCAACAAATACACTTCTACATTTCCTTCTTTTGCATTTACACGACCCGGTACTCCCTCTTTTTTCGTTCCACCGTAGTTGAAGAAAAATTGTTTGTAAACACGTAGGTCAATGTTAAACTGCCAAGGCAATCTCGATCCATTAATAGATCCTTGCAACGGGGAAACACTAAAGGGTGTAGTAGAAACGGTTGATGCAACCTGAGTACTACGGCTATACGGTAATCCTGAACCTCCAGTGAAGGTCAAGGAGAAACCGGCATTTTCCAATGGCTTCACATCACTCTTGTTCTCTCCTTTTTTACGCTTAATACCCGGACCTTCATTGTCGCCAAATCCGAAATCAAAGAATACGTTGAAGAAATGTCTTTGATCTAAACTCAATGGTTGTAGGATACGCAAATTGGGCTGACCTAAACTTACTAAGTTGAATGAAGAGGTCGAACTTGCTCCAGTACCCTCTGCAAATTGCATGGTATAAGATGCATTGAAGCCTACAAATTTGTGTCTTCTACGGTTAAAGGTTAAGGTAAACCCTTTGGTTGTACCAAAATCGAGATTTTTATAGGTGAAATAACTCGCAGGATATGCCTCGCTTATACGCACCACTTGTATTTGGTCGCGAATCTCGCGATAATACGCTGTGATTTTTAATGCAGAATTCTCTCCTACTTGTTGTTGGAAACCTAATGAATAGTCGATGGTTTTTTCCGGTCTCAACTCAGGATTATTGAATATTCTGTTCGCACTATTATACGATGTATTTGCCCAGTAGAAATAGTTGAACGGATCCAAACGGTTGATGCTCGACGCAGGTCTTTCTACCAATACATCATAATGTGCAAGGAACATAGACTTGTCACTGATTGGGAAAGAGAACGCAATACGCGGTTGAACGTTTACCTGTGGTTTATAATCTTTGAAAGAACCCGCCACATTGAAATTTCCGCTGCTTACGCTTTCATTATTGTTAACTAACCATGGCTGTGGAACAAAATTATTTCCTCTTAATAAGGTCGGGTCATTGATCTCTGCGCCTTGTGCATTAAACCAACGATCGCCTGAACGATATCCCAATATTTGCTTATTGGCATCATCGGCCTGATTAGAGTTTACATATACTACATAATCGTCACCTATATTCTCGGGATGAGATACACCAGATATCTCTCCTGCAGTGCGGGTTTCATATAATGAATATGGATCTTTTAATACACGCTGATTCGCATCATAACGATCTACACGAACACCCACATTGAAAATCAAATCTCTAAATGAGAATTTATCCATGATATAACCCGATATATAAACCGGTTGGAAAGGCGCAATGCTACGTGTAAAATATCCTTTATCTGATTTTTGATTGAAGAAATCTTCTAATGAAATTCCTCCTTTGGTCTTATTACCATAAGGATCATAACCATAATAAGAAACCAGATTATTACCATTATTCAATAATTCATCCACAGAGAACATTTCTAATGTCAATTGAGATGGATCTACAGCATCGAATTGTAAAAACTCAACGGCATTTACATCTTTACCTAAAGCTGTACGCACCGATTTATCAAAATAAGCTTGTGCAGAATCGGCAAATAAATAAGAATAATTGATGGTATCCATAAATACACCAAATTCATCATAAACCGGCAAAGGATTCGAGAAATCCAAATTGGTCAAATGTCTGTTCACCAACTGACGACCTACTTGCCATAGTCCGCCCGGACTTAAGCTGTGATTTCTGTCGTTACGTTGCTCAAACTCGAAACCAACTTTAATACTATGTCCTTTCAATTCGAATTGTCCGTTTCCTAATACACGGAACTGAGAATTGGAAGACTTACCTATGCTATTGTAAAATGTACCCGGTGCATTGTATATACCATAAATAGATCCGGGTTGATCACCATTACGTAAAGCCTGGAATTGTATTAAGCTGTTGAAATTGTCATAATAACCAACCGGACTATTACTCAATCGATATACATCACTTGTATATGCTGCCAATTCCGGATTGATATCTGATGGAGTAAAGTTTACATTTACATCCTGAATTCCTTCCAATAACCAGGCATCTAAACCGGTAACCGGATCTACGCCTCTGTTATATGTTGGTCTGCTCTCTATTTCAAACTGACCCACATAGCCATAATTGAACACATTTCTTTTATTTCTGTGATCGTAATTCTCGCCAAAATTCTTCGAGTAGTCTACTTGCAAAGTAATCGAACCATTGGAAACAGCTGCTTTTTTCCCTTTAGAATCATCTCCCTGGAAATTTTGGGTAAAACGACCAAATACATTATATGAATAGTTATTTACCAATCCGTAATTTTGGTAATTGAATGGATGTCCGGATTCAGGTGCACGTGCTATATTGGTAGAAGCCACATCGCGACTGGTACGGTAAAATCCGTTACCACCCATAGTAAATATGGAGTTCTTACCTAAACGGAAATCCAATTTCAATACCCCGTTGATATTAAATTGTTGGGCATTTCTACGGAATTTAGAAACAGTAAAATCATCTTTAGTTACATAATCGGCATTGGCTACAACACCCGCATCAAATGGTCTGTAAGGATCATTCAATAATTGATTGCGCACTTCCGGATCCAATACATACCAACCATTGAATGAAGGTCTGGGATCTTTTCTATAATTGGCCTCCACAGAGAATATTATACCGCCAACGGCTTCTTTACGGTCATTGCCGTCTTTATCTTTCTCCGCTACCCCGTTGGAATCACGCACTGTTTTAAAGGCTATAGGCCCACCCACAGTCAAGGCTCCCAAATGGTGGCCGTATGGATCTAAAAACTGAGAAGTATTTGCCTCAATGCTTCCGAACCATTTATCTACTATACCTCTGGTATTGATAATCTGATATCCACCCGTTGCGTCGCCCAAATCGGCAGGAACACCACCAGTTAGAATCGTAATCTCTTGAACAGCACTCAAAGGCAAGTTCACACCGCTACGCATTTTTATACCATCTACAATAATTTGTTGCCCTCCGCGAGATCCACGAAGTGTGGTCCTTTCTCCATCTCCATTGGCGCCTTCTGCCAAAGCAACTGCAGTGCTTACATCACGTGTCGGAAGTTTCGAAATCTGCTCTCTGGAAAAGGAAGTAGACGAGCCGGTCTTACCCACATCCACCACTTTATCCGCTGTAATCACCGTCTTGTCAAGTTGGTTTACACTAAAGCGAGCATTCTGCCTATTAATGGCATTACTGGATATACGAACCTTGGTTAAGGTAATGGCTCCGGTTGGATACTCGGCAGAACTAACACGTACCGTATATTCACCAACAGCCAAATTCTTTATCCGGGCTACACCATTAATGTCGGAAGATGCACCTCCAACTTTAATCGATCCACTGTTTACCAACACGTTGGCAAATGGAAGGGGTGCCCCTTTATCATCATAAACATACACCTCCAAGTCACCGGTATTACCCTGTGCATAGCTGGTGAGTGTCGCCGTGAAGCACATAAGCGCAATGAGTAGTTTTTTCATCATAAATTCAGCGCAGTTTTACATTAATTTACACTTTAAGGCCGTAAAAATAGTTAATCATTATTCTTTAACAAACCGTTAAGTTTCTTTTTTGACCTTTTTTTTAACCTATTGGTCGTTTTATATTGCTTATCAGTAGATTAATTTTGAACAATTGACTTAATTCTTTTTACTTTCTTAACTGTACCAAAATTATATACTATTTTCTTCTTAACAAATGACAAATTTTTAACCTTATCGGATTTTGCCGGATTGAATGGAAAATAATATAAGAAAAATCCTTATAATAAGCACCTTAGGCGAAACTAACGCCCCACCCCTTGCTTATTGCTCCTCCGCAAATTCTGTTTTAAACGCTTTCTTGTTGCTTTGTCTTGTATGGATAAATGACGCTTACGCCCATATTTCTCCCCCCGCTTTACGGCCTTCGCATTGGCTTTCTGTTGTTTTTTTAACTCTTTCTTCGCATTCTTGGTTCCCTTCTGACTATACAATGCAGGTACGGCTAAACCTAAACCCAATACCAATAACATTATGCGCAACATATATTTCATATACCATTTTTTACTTCTAATCTATGCTTTCCAACCTGTCCCCCAATCTTTATTTTTATTCCTATATTATATATAGCTTTTTTTTCGTTACAGGTGTCGAACTCATTTCTTGTTTTTACCTTTGTAAATATTCGAACCAAATTTAAATAATTATGTTAAGACGTTCCACATACATTTTCTTATTCCTATCCATTTCTCTTTTCTCATTTTCTTGTAAGGATAATCTCCAAAATCCCATTCCTAACGTTCCCATAAACCGCTCTTTTAATATTGGTTCACCCGAAAATGCATCTCTAAATGCCGTTGGTGGGTATATTATCGTGCCGGAAGAGGGATATGGCGGACTCATACTTGTGCGAGCCACTTATGAAGACATGTACGCATTCGACATGCAATGCACACACGACCCCTACGATATTGCCGGAAGGACGGTTGAAAATGGCGTTTTTCTAACATGTAATATTTGTCAAAGCGAATTTATTACCATAAGCGGACAAGTGAGCAAAGGTCCGGCCAGCATTCCCCTTAAGCCTTATAGCACAAGCTTCAACGGGCAAATTGTTTATGTTAATAATTAAGGTTATAATTTTCCAATGCCTTTAAGGCCTCTTGTATATCCTTATCTGATTGCAATATATATTTGGTAATGCCGGATTTATGATCCAAATTCCGAGCCATTAATCGCTTGGTCTGAAGTATTATAAATTGTTTTTCACTTGCGTTGTATTTCTGCGCTTCGCCCTGCTTCTGTGCAATGGCAGCTAAAATTTGTGCATCCAAATCGGTCGGTATTTTCTCAACATTTCGATTATTATCGGCTAAATCAAACGCCACTTCATATAATATTCCGGTTTGCCAGAGCCCAAATATGGCATCGGTGATTTCTGAGGTATCGGTTTCTACTTTGTGGTCGGGCTGAATTCCTCCCGCCTCAAATACTTCTCTGCCCCCTTTTGTGAAAAAAGACTCCGATTTTGTCGGCACACTATCGCTATGCATTCCGCTTAATCCTTGTTGATAATAACTCCATTTATCCATACTGTAAGGCCTTTGTATGGAACGACCGCTGGGGGTATAATAACGTGCTATGGTGAGTCGTATGGCTGAAGCATCCGGCAATTTCAATACCTCCTGAACCAAGCCCTTCCCAAATGAAGTCCTCCCTACGATTAATCCTCTATCATGATCCTGTATAGCACCGGCCAAGACTTCACTGGCACTGGCCGAACTCTCATCTATAAGTATGATTAATTTTCCTTTCTCGAATAATCCGCCCCGATTCGCCATATAATCTGTCCGCTTGCGATGCGCACCCTGTGTATAGGTAATTACACCCGAATCCAGGAATTCATCTGCCATTTTCGTAGCTTCATTTAAATATCCTCCCCCATTTCCACGTAGGTCGACAATCAAATTTTGCATACCCATTTTTTTCAAATCTTTCAAGGCTTTGGCAAAATCTCTATGCGTATTTTCAATAAAACGGCTGACCTGAATTATCCCCGTTTCCTTATTCAACATAATAGCATTTTCTACACTATAAACCGGAATGGCTCCGCGAGTAAGCACAAAATCTATCTCTTTTTTCAACCTTGGCCTGTAGACACGCAAAGCTACTTTACTACCCTTTTCACCGCGTAACTTGGATACCACATCGCTGTTTTTTATCCCGATTCCTGCAATGCTTTCACCTTCCACATCCACAATCCGATCTCCATCCTGCATGCCTACCTTTGATGCCGGCCCCCCCGACAATACATGCACCACCACCACTGTATCGCGCACTATATTAAACTCTACTCCGATCCCGTCGAATTTCCCTTCCATTTCGGAATTGAAACTATCGTAATCCACAGGCGGCATATATACCGAATGCGGATCAAGCTGCGCCAACAAGTTCACTATAGCCATTTCGGTCAACGAATCCGTATCCAACGTATCTACATACTCTTTGCCTACCATACGCAATACCTGATCTATTTTGGATCCCGATTGCATAAATAAACCCTTCTGAAATGAGCTAGTCTGACCCAATCTGTAATGACGGCCAATAAAGACCCCTACCAATACGGCTGCCGTTACCAACAAAACGACGCGTATACTGTTTTTGGAATTCTGTATCATAGATTATGCAAACCTACACTTTTGATTTTATACTTTAAACGCTTTAACGTAGATTTTAAATTGCCCTGTCTCTCCTTATGGCCTCTCTTAGCTTATGCTTCCAATTTCCCTTTTGCTCTATGCATAAACCCCATTTCTTTTGTGCCAAATATTTTCCCAAATATTCCTGTTCTCCCTGACCGGGGGTTGGAATCCATATCACATTTTCTATAGCGGCCATTTTTAAATCCATAATGCTGCTATACCCACTGCGCACGAGTACCATTGCCGAAGACGCTAAGGCTTTCCGCATCTCTTCCCCATCTGCTAAATCAATGATTTGAAGTCTACCCGATGAGAAAATTTTCCCATTTTCTTTTCCCCGAATCAACACCATATCCAGCTCGGGTAGTTCTGTGCTTATTTCTATAAAGGCCTCCTCAAGTATGCTGCGTTGCGGCTCGGGACCCGAACATATACAAAGAATTGTATTGCCCTCTCCCCTTTCTAAATTGGTAAGCCTCGATAAAGGCTCCACATATACGCATTTCTCTTCCATGCTCCGAGGAACCAGGCTCAAATCCCCCGCAAGGGCTTTTGTTCTATCGGCATAATCGGGAATTAAAATGCGATCAAATTTTCGCATAAAGCGCCTATGCATATAATTTATGAAGATATCGAGCATGGGCATGCCACTTTGCATCTGCAATTGATGGGTCATATAGGCCGAAGGAATCCCTTTGCAAAAGGCCCCTAATCGGCCATCGCTTATTATTTCTTCTATGCCGAATTTCCCGGATTGCTCTCTCACCCATGCCTGCTCTCTTTTATAATAGGAGCTATGCATCATCGATTTCCACAACAACAGAACACGTGTACTCCATAATGTATTTCCGTATTTTATATTGTAGGAGGGCATTTCTAATATTTGCAGCTCGGGAAAAACTTTTTCCAAATAGCGCTTAGCCACCCCGTCTGAGGCAAGGATTACTTCATTTTCTTGCAATAATTGCCTAATATATACCTCACTTCGCGTGGCATGTCCAAGCCCCCAATTCAACACACAGTAGAGTATTTTTTTACCTGAAGTCATTTGGCAAGCAAAATACTAATAAATTTGCAGCATGTATGCATTAATTACCGGAGCAACGGAAGGTATAGGTTGGGCATGTGCTCAAAAACTGGCAGAAGAAGGATACAGCCTGATTCTGGCCGCAAGAAATGAAGAAAAATTGCTGCGCAGAGCAGACGAATTGATTGGGATTAATCCCGAAATTGACGTGTATGTGCATGCGGGTAATTTAACGGATCACGCCAAAGTGGTCGAACTCGCAACTTTAATTAGTATTGAAAATATTGACCTGCATGTTTTGGTAAATAATGTGGGAAATTATAGCGAAGATTCTGTTTTGGATGAACATAATCAACTCTATAAATCTCTGCAGATTAATCTGATTACTCCGGTTAGTCTCACCGCTCTGCTGTGGAAAGATTTGGCTGCAACGAAAGGACATATATTTAATATCGGGTCTATTATGAGCCGCGAAATACGTCCCGAAGCAGCTTCTTATACCATGGCCAAACACGCATTGAGAGCGTGGAATAAAATGTTGGCGATGGAATTGAAACCTAAGGGCGTAAAAGTTACCGGCATTTATCCGGCAAGCGTTTATACCAAATCATGGGAAAATTCGGGTATTGATTCGGGATTATTAATCGACCCGGAAGATATAGCACGATGTATTTCTGCCGCATTAAAATCAGGCCGTCAAGCCAATCAAACCGAAATTTTCATCGAAACCATGTCCGGTTTCTAATCTTCTTTTATATGGGTAAAAATAAATTGTTCCGCTTCCAACAAAATGAAATATTCGAAAATGTATATCAACCCCATTATCTCGATATAAAAGAAAATGGATTCCCCCTTAAGGGCAATTGGCGCCAAAAGCATTTCCACAACGACAATCCCATTACGCTCGAACTGGGATGCGGAAAAGGCGAATACACACTCGAAATGGCCAGAAGAAATCCGCATAGAAATTTTATAGGCATCGATGTAAAAGGAGCCCGTTTTTGGAGAGGTGCCAAAACAGCCCTCGAAGAAAAATTACCCAATGTGGCTTTCTTGCGTATACGCATCGATCAAATTCCCAATTTCTTCGCACCCGAAGATATGGTGAATGAAATATGGATTACTTTCCCCGACCCGCAACCCAGGGAAAGTAAAGTTAAAAAGAGATTATCCGGACTTCAAATGGTAAATCGATACAAACAATTTCTACACCCCGAAGGCAGCATCAATCTGAAAACAGACGACGATATGTTCTACGCCTTTACGCTCGAAACCATTGAAGAAAACAAATGGCAATTGCTCGATTCCTGCCCCGATGTTTACGCTATGAAAAAGGAAGGCGATATACTTAGGGATGTGCAAACCTTTTACGAACAAATGTGGCTCGAAATGGGCAAGAAGATTAAGTATGTAAAATTCAGACCTTTTTAAGCCAATTTCTCTTTCAAAAAGGCTACAAAACGAAGTACATCTTCTTCTTTGGTGTCCCAACTGCACATAAAACGAGCTATATTCTCATTTTCATCGAAGATATAAAAGAAATATTCCTCCTGTAATTGGGGCGTAATTTCCCTCGGGACCTTACAAAACACGCTATTGGCATCCACCGAATGTACTATTTGCAGAGCCGGAATATCTTTCAGTCCCTCCGCCATCAATTGAGCCATGGCATTGGCATGTTGCGCATTTTTCAGCCATAAATCATCGCTCAATAATGCAATAAATTGTGCCGATATATATCGCATTTTACTGGCCAATTGCATGGATTGTTTGCGAATAAAACGGGCATATACTGCCGGATCGGGGTTAATAAACACCACCGCCTCGCCGTACATCATGCCATTTTTCGTACCCCCAAAGCTCAGTATATCTACCCCGGTTTTCACCAACATATCTTTAAAACTCATATTCAATGAAGCGGCCGCATTGGCAATTCGTGCGCCGTCTACATGCACCAGCATATTGTTTCCATGGGCATACTGACAAATGGCTTCAATCTGATCGGCAGTATATACGGTTCCAAACTCACTGCATTGGGTAATGGAAATAACCGATTGCTGACTTTGATGCTGATCGCCTTGCTCCCTGAAATAGGGCTGTATGAGAGGAACCGACAATTTAGCATCAGCGCAGTAAATATCGACCAGCTTACATCCGGTAAATTTCTCGGGCGCTCCGCATTCGTCTTCGTTTATATGGGCGGCATGCGAACAAATGATGCTCTGGAAGGATCGTGTCATGCTTTGCAAGGCCACAACATTAGCACCTGTTCCATTGAACACAAAAAACACCTTTGCCTGATCTCCGAATTCCCGTGCAAATAAAGCTTCGGCCTCTTTGCTAAAAGGGTCATCGCCATAGCCTTTCACATGGCCGTAATTCACACGCTCCATGGCTTTTAAAATTTCGGGATGTACGCCCGCATTATTGTCCGATGCAAAGGATGCTTTTAATGTATAGTGCATATGTGTAGATTAATCGAACAATTATACGCATTTTTGCGGCATGATTATTCCCGAAAATTGGTTCGAAGATTGGTTCAATACTAGTTATTACCACCTCTTATACGCCCACCGCAGCGATGTGGAAGCCCAAGTTTTTATGGATGCAGTCTGCACTTTTCTGAATCTGAAA
>JAEZEQ010000054.1 GCA_023432985.1 Bacteroidota bacterium
GACAACATATTTTGGTTGGAACCGTAAACTTCTCTGCTCCTAATGCTGCAAATGAAGTGCAAATAGAAATTGTACTCGACGCTCCATGGACTTTACAAAACGTAAGCGAAGGGGTGAAAATTCAAGGATACAATTCAGTACCCCCAGCTACAAATCCGGCTCCCGGATCTTTTGATACCTACAAAGGAAACAGCTTTACTGTTACAGTGCCTCAATTCTCTTATTATGGCATCCATTTAGATGTACAAAGAGAAATTGAGTGTGAATAAGCAATTGATTCTACTTTAAAAAGCCGGATTATTCCGGCTTTTTTTTGCTCTATACTTAGCTAAAGCAAAAAAAAAGCCCAACTTACGTTGAGCTTTTTGCGGTCCGGACGGGACTCGAACCCGCGACCTCCGCCGTGACAGGGCGGCATTCTAACCAACTGAACTACCGAACCGTTTCCTAATTGGGTGTGCAAAGGTGTATGTTTTTTATGTATTCTCCAAATTTTTGCACACTTTTTTTCAATTTTTCTTTACTAAAACATTCGTTGCCTACGTACCATAAATGCAGTGAGTACTTTATGAAATCCTTCTTCCACCACGGCATCTACAAAGTCTATTTTCAATTTACCGCATTCCATCATAATTTCATTGCGATATGTTTCAATTTGCTCTACATATTTGGCCTTTACCTCATTGGCTTGTACCTTAATTTCCTTGCCACTTTCTACGTCGATAAAATGATAGGGCCTATTTTCGAATTCGAACTTTTGTTCTTCTTTCGAAGAATAAACCTGAAAAAGAATCACTTCGTGTTTGGCATGACGGATATGGCGTAAAGACTCGATAAGCGCATTCTTTTTTTCTTCCACATTTCCTTCAAAATCCACAAACATATCCGAGAAAAGTATCAGTAAGCTTCGTCTGTGCAATCGTTCAGCCAAGTGATGTATGGTTTGTGCCAGGTCGGCTTTTTGTCCCATCGTATTTTCTCCCATACGCTTTTCCATTTCCTTATACAGGCTTTGTATATGCGAAAAACTACTTTTTACCGGAGATATAAAAGGATCTTCTGTGCCAAATAATTCAACCCCTACAGCATCGCGTTGCCGCCTCAATAATTCCATTATACTGGCCGCAGCCAATATAGAAAAACCGAGTTTATTTATAGCCATATCACGGGGCAATTGCATAGAAGAACTACAATCTATGGCCATACAACAGCGTAAATTGGTTTCCTCCTCGTATCTTTTTTGAAATAATTTATCGGTTCTCGCATATAATTTCCAATCTATATGCTTGGTACTTTCGCCCTTATTATAGAGTCTGTGTTCAGCAAACTCCACACTGAAGCCATGAAAGGGACTTTTGTGCAATCCCGTAATAAATCCTTCTACCACCTGTTTGGCTAAGAGTTCCAATCGTTCTGTTCTGAACAAAGTCTCGGGTGTAATTTGCATGTTCTATTTTTTATTAAACTGTAACGAATATAGGCATTTGTTTGCATACAGGCCATATAAGCACTCTGACGATATACATAAAACAAAAAAGGCCTTACCCGGGGTAAAGCCTTTTTTACTTTTATATGTGGTCTTACATATGTGCTTGTAATTTTTTCAAAATCACATCTTTGGGAGCAACGCCTACATGTCTGTCCACGATTTCTCCATTTTTGAAAATCAACAAAGTAGGAATGGAACGAATACCATAATCTACAGAAACCTGAGGATTTTCGTCCACATTCAATTTACCGATAACGGCTTTACCGTCTAATTCGGTCGATAGTTCTTCAATAACGGGACCAATAAGTTTGCATGGTCCACACCATTCCGCCCAAAAGTCAACCAAAACCGGTTGAGTTGAGTCCATTACTTTTTCTTTAAAATTCGAATCTGTTAATTGCAATGCCATAATTTCTTTATTTTTAATTGTAGTACAAATTTAATAAACTTAAAAGACATCCGGCTGATTATATATTTATAAAGTCATAAAGTTTATTTATAATTTTCTATACCTAAAGTTGGGTATTTTCTATCTTCTATACCCTTAAACGGATAATAGATATTACTTTCGTGCCTTAAAAGAATTAATTATGAAATATGTAATCGTGCCTTGCGCCGTGGTAAGCATGATGTTCGCTGTATCTTGCGGATCATCTTCAACTAACAATCAGCCTGCTGCTCAAACTGAAGCGCCCAATCCCTCCGATACTTTGCTTTATGAAGGAGAGACGCATTTTAAAAATATACGTCAGATTACTTTTGGCGGAGATAATGCTGAGGCATACTGGAGTAATGATAGCAAAAGCCTGGTATTTCAGTCGAACAATATAAACTGGGGTGCAGAATGTGACCAAATTTTCATTTATAATTTGGCCGATTCTAATTTGAAAACCATGACGCCTCAAATGGTAAGTACGGGTACAGGACGTACCACTTGCAGTTATTTTATGCCGGGTGACTCTACTGTGGTTTATGCCAGTACCCACGAAGCAGATTTGAAATGCCCTCCGGTTCCGGAAAGAAAAAAAGGACGCTATGTGTGGCCGATTTATGATACCTATGATATTTATATTGCCGATTTAAAAGGAAATATTACTAAGAAAATCGTAGACAGAAAAGGCTATGATGCCGAAGCAACGGTTTCTCCCAAAGGCGATAAAATCGTGTTTACTTCGGATAGAACAGGTGATTTGGAATTATATACCTGCGATTTGGATGGTGGAAATGTAAAACAACTTACCTATGACCTCGGTTACGACGGCGGTGCATTCTTCTCTCCCGATGGAAGTAAAATTATCTTCAGAGCTTCTCGCCCTAAAACAGACGAAGAAGTGAAAAAATATAAGGATTTATTGAAAGAAGGTTTGGTAGAGCCGGGCGAAATGGAGCTTTTTGTGATCAATGCCGATGGAACGGACTTGCGCCAAATTACCAATTTGGGTAAAGCCAACTGGTGTCCTTTCTATCACCCCGATGGTAAACGTATTGTATTCGGAAGTAATCACCATACGAAAGACGGCGAAAAAGGATTTAAATTTAACTTATTCATGATCAATGAAGACGGAACCGGCTTGAAACAAATCACTTTTGATGATACTTTCGACGCTTTCCCTATGTTTAGTCCCGACGGAAAAAAATTCGTGTTCCAAAGTAACCGTTTTAATGGAGGTGGACATGATACCAATATTTTCATTGTAGACTGGAACGAATAATTCCGTTTACTCATAGTTTTAAAATCAGGTTTGTTATACAGACCTGATTTTTTTTTTGCTAAAAGCGCACTAAATACTTCCTTTCGGGGAAATCTAATTTAAAACTCTTGCGTTGATCTTGCCATAATACATGCACCAGATTGCTTTGTCCCGGCAGAAAATCATATAAAATACTCATGTTTATATCTACTTCGACGGGATTCTTATCCAACGGAGATTCGAAATAAACCCAAATCGCATTCTCTTCATGCTCATATCCCAATAATGTGAAATTAAGATGAAATCCATTCACGCGGATTTGTACTCTTTTGTCGAAATAAGCCGAAATCTGTTGCATGAATAAAGCGCTGTCTTCCGCTGTTTCTATATGCCCATTGAAACCCGTCAATTTCCGTAATGCCGATTCCAAATCGTCTGCAAAAACACGTATACTCATCTGCGCTGTATTTTTTTCCGGCTTCAGATGAATTTCGGTCAGACTCACATAGAAAGGGTGTGCCGCCCCTTTCAGAGAAGGGATAAAAAACAACAGAATGACAAAAACTTTAATAAATTTTCCTATTTTCACTCCGCAAATATAAGATGAATAGCACGATGTTTCTATGGTTAAAAACAGGATTTGAACATATTACCGATATACATGGGTATGATCATATCTTATTTATAATGGTCCTTTGTGGGGTTTATGCTTTGAGTGACTGGAAAAAAGTACTCCTTTTGGTCACCGCTTTTACGCTGGGACACTCGGTTTCTCTTTTTTTGGCCGTATTTCAAATCGTTAAGGTTTCTGCAGAATGGGTCGAATTTCTCATTCCCGTCAGCATTTTTATCACAGCCTTATTCAACCTTTTGAATAAAAACAAAACGGCCTCACAAATGGGATTAAACTACCTGATGGCAGCAGGTTTTGGGATAATACACGGTTTGGGTTTTTCCAATTATCTGCGTGCACTATTAGGAATGGAAGAATCGGTATTTTTACCCTTACTTAATTTCAATATTGGATTAGAAATCGGACAAATCGTTGTACTCTTGCTTGTGTTTTTCGTACAATTCCTACTCGAAACCTTTGCAAAAGTGAGTCCATATGCCTGGAAATTCTTCATATCCTCAGCCATTTGCGGTATTTCATTCATCATGTTATTAGAAAGACTCCCATTTTAAATTACTTATGAAAAAATCATACTTTTCTTTTGTTTTTATCTGTATTTCCTTTTCTGCATTTGCACAGAATATACAGAATAATCCAAGTTCGAATCACGGTAATAAATTCGAACAATTGGGTAGCATTTTGCCCGACGCCAATTTGTATCGTGCCGCATCCGGTGCTCCGGGGCATGCTTACTGGCAGCAGAGGGCCGACTATAAAATCGAGGCCGAGTTAAATGAAACGGATTATAGCATAAGCGGCAGTGAATGGGTTACTTATTACAATAATTCGCCCGATCTTTTGCATTATTTATGGTTTCAGTTAGACGAGAACGAACATCATCCCGACAGCGATAATAATCGTTTTGACGAGAGTAAAGTGCGCCAGCAACAAATTACCGAATGGGATTTGAAAAATTTCGATAAAAGAAAATCGCTCGAAGGCTACGGGGTCGAAATATTGGAAGTAAGCGATAAAAAAGGAAATGCGGTTCCATATACCATCAATCAGACCATGATGCGGGTGGATCTTGCGAAACCGTTGAAATCAAAAGAAAAAATCGTACTGAAAATTCGCTGGAAATATCAAATGCCCGAGCGTATGGTCATTGGCGGCAGGGGCGGACGAGAGTGTTTTTCTGACGGCAATTGTTTGTTTACAGTAGCCCAATGGTTTCCCCGTCTGTGTGTCTACAACGATTATCAGGGCTGGAACAATAAACAGTTCACCGGCAGGGGAGAATTTGCCCTGGTTTTCGGGAATTACGATGTGCGCATGAATGTGCCCGCCGACCACGTAGTTGCCGCTACGGGCGAATGTCAGAATTATAAAGAAGTGCTCGATAAAGATGCGTATGAACGCTATATTTCTGCAACGAATTCAGATCAGCCACTGGAGGTTATTACCCGCGAAGAGGCCCTGAAAAAATCAAGCAATCCAGATAAAAAAAATCGGAAAATTTGGCATTATAAAGCAGAGAATGTACGCGACTTCGCATGGGGGAGTTCGCGCCGATTCATTTGGGATGCCATGCGCGTAGAAATAGAAGGGAAGAAAATAATGGCCATGAGTTATTATCCCGACGAAGCTTATGCACTTTATCGTAGATACAGTACCAAAACCGTTGCGCATACACTTCAGGTTTACAGTAAGCATACCATTCCATATCCATATCCTGTGGCTATTAGCGTGGAGGCCAGTAATGGCATGGAATATCCGATGATTTGTTTCAATTATGGTCGTACCGAAAAGGACGGCACCTATAGCGATAGGATAAAATATGGTATGATATCGGTTATTATCCATGAGGTTGGGCACAATTTCTTTCCTATGATTATCAATAGCGACGAAAGGCAATGGAGTTGGATGGATGAGGGATTAAATACCTTTTGCCAGTTTTTGGCCGAGCAGGAATTCGACAATAATTATCCCTCAAGCAGAGGTCCGGCCCATAAGATTGTAGATTATATGAAAATGCCGGCCGAATTTCAAGAGCCTATTATGACCAATAGCGAGAATATAATTCAATTCGGAAATAATGCATACGGCAAACCGGCAACGGCATTGAATATATTAAGAGAAACCATAATGGGGCGGGAATTGTTCGATTATGCTTTTAAGGAATACAGCCGCAGATGGGCTTTTAAACACCCGACGCCGGCCGACTTTTTCCGTACTATGGAAGATGCTTCGGGGGTAGATTTGGATTGGTTTTGGAGAGGATGGTTTTTCGATATAGAACCGGTGGATATTGCAATGGATAGTGTGCGTGTATTCCGGGTTGAAAAGGGAATTTTAAAACCCGAAAAATGGGAAAGTTCCGAAATAAAACCCAAGAAAGGCGATATGTTTCAGCATATTACCATGTTGCGCAATAAGCAGGAGAATATAGCATTTTATGTGGACAGAGATACGGCATTAAGGGATTTTTATTACTATAATGATCCCCGTTTAGATACCATTCCCTATAGTATAGAAAGAAATTCGAACGGAAATTTACACGAAATCAGTTCTGCCGAATGGGAAAAAATGGACAAGGTTTATTTGTATGAATTGCATTTTAGTAATAAGGGCGGATTGGTTATGCCACTGATAATTGAATTCACATACGAAGACGGAAGTAAAGAAATCGAACGCATTCCGGCTTATATATGGAGAAAAAATGAGGAGAGAGTGAGCAAAGTTTTTGTAAAAAACAAGAAAGTAAGCGCTATACAGCTCGATCCATACAGAGAAACTGCCGATATAGATGAAAGCAATCATTCATATCCGGTCATTCAAAAAGAAAGCCGCATAGAAATGTTTAAAAGCGGTGGGGGAAGAGCACGCGGCCAATCCGCCAATTCCAACGCAATGCAAAGAGCGAAACAATAAAAAAAACTCCGGAAAATGTCCGGAGTTTTTTTTGTTTGTCTATGATTTTATGTGGTAAAACCCTACTTATTTAGCAGCCTGATTCGGCTTAGTTTTGGCCAATTTAGCTTCCATTTCGGCTAGCTTTTTACGCAATTCCTCGATTTCTTCTTCGGCGTTTTTTGCAGCTCCGGCTTTTAATTTGGAAGTAAATTCCTTGTATTTTTGTTCGAATTCTGCCTTACGTTCCTCAGTTTTAGAGAACATATCATCAATCCATTTTTTGCCTTCTTCCGGACTAATGCTACCTTTATCTACCAATTCTTTTATGCCTTTTTGAAATTTTTCAGAGGCAGCGGCCGCTAAATCAACTCCGGCATACAGTAAATTTTTTAATTCCTTTTCCATAATAATTGTGTTTTAATTACACTACAAAGGTATGACATTTTCTCGTCAAAATGGTATGCACGCATAATAAATAGTATGTAAGTAAAGTTAAATATCAGATAATCAGCATGTATTTTAGTATGCATGCATACCTTCTTTGTAAAATATGTTCTTGAAAAATAAGAGAACTTGGTCAATTTTATCTTAATGAAAATTGTATTTTTGTGCTATGTCAGAAACAGACGAATTAAATCAGGAAAACCATAGTATGCAACCGGGGCATAACAACAACTCCGAAGTGAGTCCCCTCGGTGGCATGTATAAAGAATATTTTATTGATTACGCCTCTTATGTAATTCTCGAAAGGGCGGTGCCCGCTTTAGAGGACGGACTGAAACCCGTACAGCGTCGTATACTCCATAGTATGTACGAACTGGAAGATGGACGTTATAATAAGGTGGCCAACGTAGTGGGTAATACGATGAAATACCATCCTCACGGGGATGCTTCTATCGGCGATGCCATGGTACAGCTCGGACAGAAGGATTTGTTGATTGATATGCAGGGAAACTGGGGAAATATTCTCACCGGTGACGGCGCAGCTGCCGGCAGGTACATCGAAGCACGCCTTTCGAAATTTGCCCTCGATACGGTCTATAATCCCAAAACAACGAATTGGACGCCTTCATACGACGGACGTAATAAGGAACCCATACATCTGCCTCTCAAATTTCCCTTACTGCTCGCTCAAGGCGTAGAGGGAATTGCGGTTGGATTGGCATGTAAAATTATGCCGCATAATTTTATCGAACTTATTGATGCCTCTATTGATGTACTGAAAGGTAAATCAACAAATATTTTACCCGATTTTCCAACCGGAGGTTCTGCCGATTTTTCCAGATATAATAACGGGTTAAGAGGCGGAAAAATCCGTATTCGGGCCAAAATTTCTATTCTCGATAATAAAACCTTGGTCATCACCGAAATCCCCTTTGGCACAACCACCGGATCCCTTATGGATTCTATCGTGAATGCCAATGAAAAAGGGAAAATTAAAATCAAAAAAGTAGAAGATAATACGGCCGAAAATGTCGAAATTATTATTCATCTCGCTGCCGGCATCTCTCCCGACAAAACCATAGAAGGACTCTATGCTTTTACGGATTGTGAAATCAGTATTTCGCCCAATTCTTGCGTGATTAAAGACGATCACCCGATTTTTATGGGTGTCAATGATATTTTGTACCATAATACCATGCGTACAAAAGATTTATTGCAACAAGAACTGGAAATTGAAAGGGGCGAATTGCTCGAAAGTATTTTGTTTACTTCGCTCGAGAAAATTTTCATCGAAAACAGAATTTATCACGATATAGAAGAAGCAGAAACATGGGAAATGGTTCTCGAAACGATTGATAAAGGTCTCGAGCCTTTTAAAAAACAATTTTATCGCGAAATTACCCGTGAAGATATACTTCGACTTACGGAAATTAAAATTAAACGTATTTCGAAATTTGATGCCTTTAAAAATGAAGATCAAATTCGCAAACTGAATGAACAATTGCAAAAGGTCGAAGCAAACCTCAATGCATTGGTCGATTATACGATCGCATATTTTAAAGAAATTAAAAAGAAATACGGCAAAGGAAAAGAACGTAAAACCGAAATTACTTCTTTCGAATCGGTTGAAGTAACCTCTGTTGTGGTGCGTAACGAAAAACTGCTTTGGGATAAGGAAGAAGGCATGGTGGGCTACGGACTGAAACAAGGCGAATTTGTGACGGAATGTGCCGATATTGACGATATTATTGTCTTCCGAGAAGATGGAAGCATGCTGGTTTCTAAGGTCACTGAAAAGGCTTTTGTCGGCAAAAACGTAATTCATGTCTCTCTTTGGATGCGTGAAAATCAAAATACGGTGTACCATATGATATACCGCGATGGTAAAGCCGGTGCCTATATGATTAAACGTTTTAGGGTGAAAGGAATTACCCGCGATAAGGAATATGACCTTACTAAGGGTACGGCCGGATCGCATGTGGTTTATTTTACGGTGAACCCACAGGGCGAAAGCGAAATTCTTACTATTTACCTCAAACCAAGACCCAGACTCAAAAAGCAAATTTTCGATTTCGATTTGGGCGAATTGTCGATTAAAGGACGAGATGCACAAGGAAATATTCTGAGTAAATTCCCTGTACGCAAAATCGTACGTAAAGCCATAGGCGAAAGTACGCTCGAATCTAAACCCCTTTGGTTCGACGAAAAGACCCGACGTATCAATTCCGAAGAAAGAGGAAATTTCCTAGGCGAATTCAGACCGGGAGAATATATTTTTGTGATGCAAGCCAATGGAACCTATAGGGTAGTTCTACCCGAACCTACGGTTTACTTCGAAGATGTGCCTGCCTATATGGGTCCCTACGAAGAAGGCTCCACGCTTACGCTTATCTATAAGGATGAGGATAAGAATGATTATTTTGTAAAAAGAGTACAACCCGATACGAAAGATAAAATAATCGGCCTTTTGCCCGAAAATGAAAATGTTAGTCTCGTTTCTTATAGCTTCGACCCGGTACCCGAAATTGAAGTGAAATATCTTTTCGGTAAACAAAAAGAGGAAAAAACGGAAATGTTGGACGTTAATACTCTCTTTACGGTGAAAGGGGATACGGCCCGGGGAAATAAAATTAATATCAATAATATCGTGGAGTTAACCCTGCTTGAATCAGATAATCAGGATATTGATGCAAATCAGGAGGAGGACACAGACGAAAAATTGGAAATTGATATCCGGGATGACGACAACCAAATTAGCCTCGAATTATGATTAAAAAAATCGGCATTTTATTTTTTATTCTATTTTCTGCAAGTTCATTTGCTCAGTCTAATTTTAATTTTGAACTGATAGGGCATAAGCCTTATCCCGATTCTTGTCTCAGTAGTATTTGGGGCTATACGGCAAATAATATAGAATATGCCCTGGTCGGAACCTGTAGCGGAGTCAGTATTGTAAACATCAGCGACCCGGCTTTACCAGAAGTAGGCTTTGTGCCCGGAGCTCAAAGTATTTGGCGCGAAATTAAAACCTGGCAACATTATGGCTATGCGGTTACTGAAGGTGGATCCGGACTCACAATTTTTGATATGAGTCAACTTCCTACAGGACCCGTTCCATACCAGCATTTCCAATTTACCGGAATGGATTCTATTACCAATGCGCATACTATTTTTATCGATGAAAACGGGATTTGTTTCCTGTTTGGTGCCAGCGCTTTTCCGGGGGGACAAGGTTATGTGGCCCTGGATCTAAATCCAAACCCCATGAACCCTCAATTTATAGGGAATTTTGGCAACTTCTATATTCATGACGCCTATGTGAAAGACAATATAATGTATGCAGGTGCCATACTCAACGGCTTTGCAGCCATCCTCGACCTTAGCAATATCCAAAATCCGACCGTTCTCTCTACTGTTTATACGCCCGGAAATTTTACGCATAATGCGTGGATTAATTCTCAAAAATCGGTTATGTACACCACCGATGAAGTGCCTTCTTCTTTTGTTACAGCATATGATATTTCGGATCCTGAATTTCCTGTTCTCCTGGGCGGAGTCAGAAGTTCGGCCGACTCCAATTCTATTCCCCATAATGTACACGTAGTGGATGATAACTGGCTCGCCGTGTCGCATTATAATAAAGGCGTGGCTCTGATCGACGCCCATAAACCCGACAATATGGTTTTTAGCGGCTTTTTTGATACCTACCCGTGGAATTCGGATTGCTGCTTCGTAGGTGCTTGGGGCGTTTATCCCTATTTCAACAGCAATAAATGGATAATAAGCGATATGCGAACCGGATTATGGGTAGTGAAACCTTATTTTAAAAGAGCCGCATACCTGGAAGGATCTATACGCGATGCAATCAGTAATCAGCCCATTTCTAATGCCAAAGTCCACATACAATATCAACATTTTCAGGATACAGCGCGAACTTACCTGGATGGAAGCTTTAAGTCGGGAGTGGGGCAAGGCGGACAATATTTGGTAAGCTATTCGGCCAATGGATATATTTCTAAAAGCGAAATTCTGAACTTTATTCCCACTTTTACCATTACCCGAAATGTAAAACTTCTGAAGGAATTGCCTTTGTCAACAGACGAATATAAAACGCAGCAAATAGGTCTATTCCCCAATCCGGCCACTAATTTTATTCAAATAGATATACCCGAAAATATTCATTCTTATTCCATTTACAGCATAGACGGCAGATTGATGCAAAAAGGGAAGGATAAAAATCCCCATATTCATGGACTGCAGGCCGGAATCTATTCCATTTTAATCTACACGGATTCTAAAATGTATTCAGGCCGCTTTGTGAAAAAATAAGCCTACTTTTTTTCTATGGCTTGATCTAAATCGTTTTTCATTTCCACAAACCGGGCCAAGACTTTTTCCATAAATTGGGGGTTACATAT
>JAEZEQ010000061.1 GCA_023432985.1 Bacteroidota bacterium
GCCGATTTCCTAATAATTCCCAATTTCTCTTATTCCTTTTTATCCTCCTCCAAAACCGATTCCGATTCTATCATACGAAATTCCTGAAAATGGAAAAATGGAATATTGCCCTGGCCCAAAATGGGATATTTAATCCGACCCAAACTCAATTAACCCCGCTTATTTCGAATAAAAATGGGGAATATGCAGCCGATCCTTTTGTATGGAAAGACCCATCAAATGCTTTTGTTTTTTATGAACATTATTCCTATGCATCTAAGAAAGGTTCAATCCGCATGCTCACTATCAAGGACAATAAGGTTCTGAATACGCATACCCTGCTCGAAAATGAAACGCATTTTGCATACCCCTTTGTGTTCGAACATGAAAACAAACTCTACCTGGCTCCCGAAAATATGGAATCGGGAAAATGGTCTGCATATGAACTGAATCCGCATAAGGCCGAAATAGGCGAAAGGAAAACGCTGATTGACCTTCCCCTGATCGACGCCACTCTCCTCCTGCACAATTCTATGTATTATATTTTTGCAGGTCTGCCCAAACAAGCAAATGAAGCCCTCCATATTTGGTATAGCCCCAATTTATGGGGGCCATATAATGCGCATCCCCTAAATCCCGTTGTGGCTAATCCCGCCGAAGCACGTATGGCCGGAAATTTTGTGCAAAAAAACGGACAGCTTTTCAGACCGGCTCAAAAATGTGATCGCTATTACGGCGAAAAAATTATATGGAAAAAAGTGGATTGCCTGGATCCGCTTTCTTATTCCGAATCTACAGTAGGCGAATTGAATAATACTTTTAATGCCAAGTATCCGCACGGACTCCACACTTTTAGTCAGCACCAAGATCTTTGTGTGCTAGACTTCAAAATGCACCGTTCCGATTTTATTTCTTTAGTTTCGCAAGCCAAATCGCTTTTGCATGTCTTTTAAAAGAAATATAGGCAATACCTTGCTGAGTAAGATTTTTACGGCTTTCTTCTCCCTGGGAAGCTCCGTACTTCTCTCTCGTTACTTAGGCCGCGAACCTATGGGCGATATTGCTCTGGTGGTAATGGGTGTCACTATTTCGCTTATTTTTAGCGGAGTCTGGGCCGGACCGGTGCTCACATACTATGCCTCCCGTAAACCACTTAAAGGATTGCTTATTCCCGCTTATATTTCCGGAATCTTTTTCTCTATTGTGGTGCCGCCTATACTCGGATTTTTCTCTCTCCTGCCTCAACACCTCATTTATTATACCATTTTTATCAGCGCCTGCCAAAATATTCACGGCGCACACCTCAGCTATTTGCTCGGCATAGAAAAGGTCAGAGCGCACAATCAATCCGCATTGCTTCAGGTAATTATTGTCTTTAGCGGCTTTGCGGTTCACCTGCTTTCCGGTGGAAGATCTCTCGAATTTTACCTGGCCTGTGTCGCTTTCTCTTTTCTGATTTCAGCCTTTATTTCGGCTTTTTATATCAAAAGTTCGGTCAGCCAAAAATCCCCCCTACTCGCCACAAGCCTCGAAACAGCACGCTATTCGGCCTCTATGCAAACCGCCACGCTTTTCCATTTTTTCAATTATAGAATTGGATATTATTTTATAGATAGTATGCTCGGAACGGCAACACTCGGGCTCTTCTCGCTCGCTATGCAAATTATGGAAGGCGTACTCCTGCTCAGCCGAAGTATTGCAACGGTCCTCTTCAGCCGCGTCTCTGCCTCCGAAAATACACGCGAAAAATTGCAAAAAACCATAGCCTCTTTCAAATTGGCCATGCTGAGTACCCTGGCAGGCGTACTCATCCTCCTCCTTTGTCCCGCCTCTCTTTTTACCGCTTTGTTTGGAGAGGAATTTGTCGGACTAAAATCGGTGTTTTATCACGTTAGTGCAGGTATACTCTTCCTGTCCGGCCTCAATATCCTTAGCAGTTTCTTCTCGGGAAATTATAAAGCTTCTGTGAATTTATATACCAGCTTGGTCGGTTTGCTCTCTGTGATACTCTTCTCCTGGCCATTGATTCGCTTTTTCGGACTCCCCGGTGCCGGCTGGGCCAACTCAATCGCATTTGGAAGCGGACTCGCACTGGCCATCTATATACTCGTTAAAAATTATCCCATCACACTCAAAGATCTTTTACCCCATAAAAAAGATGCTGCTATCCTGAACGATATGTGGCGCATGCTCAAAAAATAAAAGCTTTCCAGGCCCCTTTCTGCAAAAGTTGCTAATCAGAAATAGTAACTATTCTGCATCTTCCTGCGTCTGAAGAACAAATTTTATTTGTAATGAAAAGCGGAATTGATGCCATTTCTTTCTATATCCCTAACTACTACCTACCTATTGATACACTCGCAGAAGCCAGACAAATTGAACCGGCTAAACTAAAATCGGGACTGGGTCTGCACAAAATGGCTATTCCCCTCGCCGGAGAAGATGCTGCTACTATGGCTGCCGAAGCGTTGAAAAATCTCTTCGAAGACGAAAATTTAAACCCATCTGAAATCTCCCGCATTTATCTGGGTACCGAAAGTGCCCTCGATAACGCCAAACCAACTATCAGCTACGCTGTAGAAATGCTCGAAAATTGGGGTTTGGAAAAATGGGGACCCCGCGCCTTTAAAAATTGCGATGTGGTGGACCTTACTTTTGCCTGTATCGGAGCAACCGACGCCCTGCAAAATTCAATCGATTATGTTAGCCTACACCCCAATGAAAAGGTGATTGTTGTAGCCTCGGACCTGGCTAAATACGACCTCAACTCCACCGGAGAATATACCCAGGGAGCCGGCGCCGTAGCCCTTTTAATCACTCAAAATCCACGTATACTCAGCTTCAAAACCCAATGGGGCGTCGGCATGCAAAGTGTACACGATTTCTTTAAACCCAAACGCAGTATTAGCAAATCTCAATTGGCTAAAGTATTCCAATCTACCCTCCAAGAAGAAAATCCGCCCTTGCTCGGCATAGATGAAACTTATATAGAATTTACCAAAGAAAGTCCCGTCTTCGATGGACAATTCTCCAACCAATGCTTCAGCGATCGCATGAAGGAAGCTTATGCCCATTTTTGCGAAAAAAATCAAAAAAACGAACTCTGCTTCGAAGAGTGGTACGGACTTATTTTTCACCTGCCTTATGCCTATCACGGTAAACGTATTTTTGTGGATCTGTGGGCAGATGCATTGGCACGTAACGGGAAAAAAGAATTGCTCGAGTCGGCCGCACAATCAACGATGCCCCAACCCAATAGTCCCGATTTTAAGGACTTTGTCAAGAAACTGGCTAAATCGGATGTGTATGCCCAAATCCACACCCAAAAACTGGAAAATGCTTCCCTCGCCAGCTCCCAAATCGGCAATATGTACACCGCCTCTGTCTTTATGGCCCTGCTCTCTTTCCTGAGTATGGAAGCCGAAAAAAATACGCATGCCGAAGGAAAAGAAATCGGATTTATCGCCTATGGAAGCGGTTCTAAATCGAAAGTGTTTAGCGCACAAATCGAAATGGAATGGAAAAAACAAATCCAAAAATGCCAATTGTGGAGCCGACTCAACGAACGAATGGCGTTGAGCATGGAGCAATATCTCGCCATTCATAAAAAGGAAAATAATGCCATGCACAAATCGGAAGGATTCGTCCTCGATCATATCGAAACGCAAAAAACCGATTATTTGGGCGCAAGAACTTATGCCTGGAATAAAATACCCGTAATGGCATCCTGATTTTTGGGCCCGGGCAAGGTCCACCCTCTTTCATACGGCAATCCGGCTATACGCTATACTCCTCGCTGCGCTGCGGGGTGCCGCTGCTATCCGGCGGGCTGTGCAAAGGCGCTTTTCAATCTTCCCCCTTTTTGCCCTTTTTAATGGGTACTCCGCTCCTCCTCTTCCACAAGCTCTGCAGGTGGTAATGTGCCGAAAATATAATCCCAAAACGGACTGCTCACTCCAAATGCTTTGTTGTCGTATCGATAATGATGCAAATGATGATGACGCCAAATCGGTTTTAACCAAGCAAATGGCGGCTTGAATTTATGTATGCTGTAATGAATGGAACTATATAAAACATAGCCCAATATAATACCCGGTGTATATACAAAAGCCCAATCACCCATTATTAGAAAAAACAACAGGAAAAATACTAAAGCCAATAGAATGTTGACTAAGGGAGGTTGAAATAAACGATCTTTATCTTTGGGATAATGATGATGAATCAAATGTACCGCATATACGGCTTTTTGAATTTGCTTCCGCTCCGACTCGAAATGAAATGCAAATCTATGCATGAAATATTCGATAAATGTCCAACTGAAAAGCCCTAAAACAAAAACATGGAAAGAGGACCAAAGCTCAATATTTCTATACACCTTTCCGTAATAAAGTAAAATAAAAATCAGAAATAAATCCAGAGGTATAATGATAAGCGGGGAAGTGCGCGTCAGTATATCCAAATACTTGCTGCGAAATAACTGAGCACTTCCTTCTTTTTTGGGAATGTATTTACTCATATCTTCCTTATTTTTTATCCTAAAATAAAAAGGAAGTTAGAAAAAAAAATTTACATTCCTAACATTAAAACACGATTAAATTGATCCTCACTAACCGAACTCACACTCAACCTGCTTTGGCGCACCAATTCCATTTCTTTTAGTATGGGATCATTTTTAATGGTTTCTAAATCAACAGCTTTCTTGAGTTTCTTATAGGGTTTCACATCTACAGCTACCCAATTGCTGTCGTCACTGGTCGGATCTTGATAGGCCTCTTTCACCAATTCGGCAATGCCAACAATTTCTTTGCCTTCATTGCTGTGATAAAATAAAAGTAAATCCCCTTTTTTCATCAAACGCATATTATTTCGCGCCTGATAATTACGCACCCCGTCCCAGAAGGTTTTCTTGTCTTTTACAAACTGTTCCCAGGAATATTTAAAAGGTTCCGATTTTATTAACCAATACTGCATATTAAAACAAGAATTTTAAAACCATATTTCGCATTAATTCGGGCTCATCCATATCCACGGTCTGAATTCCCTTGGCATATAAATCGCCCATGCCCAATTCCCGTATGCAATTTTTCAATTGCGCTACTGTATAATTACGCATCAATTCCTGCATATCGGGTTTTTGCATATAAGATATTCCAATGGCCGCACAAGCTTCCTCAAAATTTTTCCGCCCGACAGCGGTCTCGTATTTCAGCAATAATCCCTTGCTGAAAAAGCCATATAAGGTAGGAATAATCTGAAGTATATTCGTATTCTTATTTTTTCCCATTTGTATGGCTATGCTCACCGATCTTTTCAGATTTTTTGCAGCCAATGCCTTTTGCAATTCGAATATGTTAAACTCTCTACTGAGCCCTATATGATCTAATACATGCTCGGGCAAAATGCGATTACCCGGCCCCACAAAAAGGGATAATTTTTCCATTTCATTGGCCAATTTGCCCAAATCATTCCCCACAAATTCTTTCAAAAATTCCATGGCCTTCGCATCCATATTCAACTGGTGCTGCTTGGTGTATTTTTGAATCCAGCCCACAATCTCGTTCTCGCGCAATTTGTTCGACTCTAAATACACCACTTCTTTCGAAGCAATGATGCGCTTGGTAACCTGCAATCGCTTGTCTAAATCTTTATGCTTATGCGCCAAAACCAATATGGTGGTCATAACCGGATTTTGCATATAATCGGCCAGCTTATCAAAACCCTTCAACGATTTAGCCTCTTTTACGATAACCACCCTGCGCTCACTCATCATCGGATACATCTTACATTCCGATAATAAAGTCTCTACTTCTATGTCTTGCCCATACAAAAGAGAAAAATTAAATTCTTTTTCGTCGGGACTCAATACCGAAGCCTCTATGGCATCCACCACCACATCAATAAAATAAGGCTCTTCACCGGCCAGTACATATACCGGTTTAAACTCTTTAGATGCTATATCCGATAAAATAGATTCAAATTTCGCTTGCATAGACACACAAAATTGCAGATTAAACCGCAATTCACCTACACAAGTTTTCAACATATTTTCGAATTGCCGGCCTAAATAGTACATTAGCACAAACAAAATGTAGAGCATGTCTTTTACTGAAACCCAACCCAAGTTACATATTTACAGCGCATCGGCAGGTAGCGGAAAAACCTTTACCCTAACCCGATATTTTTTATATCTGGCCCTGCAAGACCCTTTCGAAAAACCTTTCCGCATCCTCGCCATTACTTTCACCAATAAGGCAACCGCCGAAATGCGCACGCGCATACTCAAAGCGCTGACCGAGCTGGCCGATGAAAAAGGCTCGGAGCATAGCCGCTTTTTATGCGATTCGCTCCACATCGACGAAAGCGAATTGACCCGCAGAGCACAAATTGCACTTTCGGAAATCTTACACCGATTTCAGCATTTTCATATTTCTACCATCGATAAATTCTTTCAGAAAATATTACGCTCCTTCGCACGCGAAATTAAACGCATAGGCTTCGAAACCGAAATTGAAGAGGATGATGCTTCCGACTTTATGGTGCAAGGTCTCATGGAAGATATTACCCAAAATGAATTGCTGAAAAATTGGATGCTGCAATTCGCCCGCGAAAGAATCGCATCAAAGGAAGTAAGCTGGAATTTTTCGAACGAAATTAAAGCTTTCGCCTCAAGACTCTTTAGCGAAAAATATAAGGAACTGAAAAGCAAAAACCAACGCAGTATTCCCCTCGAAGCTTTTGTGGATCTGAAAGTGAATTTGACGGAACTCATGGAACAATTGGAATCGGAATTGAACCAAATTGTTCAAGCGGCCAAAACTAAACTCAGCAAGCTCCCTCTGGATGAAATGCCCCAGGCATCAAGAAGTCCCATCCTCGCCAATCTTATGACTAAAACTGAGTTCCCACTCAGTACCCCTTTCTACGAAAATCTTTATCAAAAAGCAGAAGCTTATTTCTCGAAAAATGAAAGTAAACTTAAACCCGAACATATCGCCTGGCTTGATGTTTACAAAAATGATTTCGTACAAGCTTGTCTCAATTTTTGTTCCGAAAATGGGAAAAACTACCATACCGCACGCCTTATTCTGAATAATTTATATACCCTCGCTCTGAGTACGGACCTTCTGAAGCATTTAGAAGCCTATAGAAACGAACATAATATTTTATTGCTCAGCGATAGCGCCGACTTCATTTCGATTATGACCCGCGATGCCGATAGCCCATTCTTATACGAAAAAATCGGCGCAAAATATGACCATTTCCTCCTCGACGAATTTCAGGATACCTCCTCACTTCAATGGAGCAATATGGCACCATTGATTGCAAACAGCATAGATCAAGGCTATGAAAACCTGATTGTGGGAGATGCCAAACAAGCTATTTATCGTTTTAGAAACGGAGATAAAAATTTACTCCAATTCAAGGTAAACGAACAATTTGCACCCCTGGCCCAAACGCATTTTCTGGATACCAATTACCGCAGTCAACAACTTATCGTACAGTTCAACAACAGCATAACCCTCCTGGCCACAATGGTTATGCAAAAAATATACGATCAAGAAAATACATCCGATTTTTTTAAAGAGGAATTGCAAAGAAGTGTAGATCTCTATAAAAATTCGGCCCAAAAACACCATAAACAAAATGGAGGCTATGTCGAAATGCAATATTTTCCCATTCCATATAAAGACAAAAATGAGGAAGGGGAAGATGCCGAAGATGAAAATCCGGAAATTCTATTCGAACAAGCACGCCTGCATATACTAGACGCGCTTAGTCGGGGCTATAAACAATCGGATATTTGTGTCCTCTCCTACAAGAAGGAACCATTGCGCAATTTTGCCCATTTTATCACCCTCAAAAATGAAGATAATAAGGACCCGCAAATCTTTACTGTTTCTTCGGAAACCGGCATGATCACCCGCAGCGCAGCCGTACGCTGTGTCATTGCAGCCATGCGCTTCGCCTATAATCAAAACGAAACCATAGCCCTCACCGAATTGATTCAAGGTTGGTACCACCTGCAAAATCATCCCTTCCATGCAAGTCTTTTAATGGGATATAAACAGAAAGAAAATTTAATGGCACTCCTACCCACAAATTTCTCTTTTGCTACGCTGCTCAATAAACCTTTGCTCGATATGTTTTATGGCATAGTAGAACAGTTCGACCTGCACAACCATAAAGAGCATGCTCCCTATTTATGCGCTCTGGAAGATATTATTATACAGTTTACTCATAAATATAAATCGGGATTGGCCGACTTCTTGCCCTATTGGAATAAGAATGTGGAAAAATTTACACTTAACGCCTCCGATGAAACCAATGGGGTAAAATTAATGACCATTCATAAGGCGAAGGGCCTCGAATTTCCTATAGTCATTTGCCTCATGGATAATATGTCTACACAACCCTCCGGATTTAGTAACCATATCTGGGTCAGCCGCGAAGAAGGACTCAGTGCACCATTGGGCGTACTGAATATTCAGGTTAAAAGCGATTTGCTCGAAAGCGAATTTGCACAAGCCTATGAAAAAGAAATGACAGAGTATATAAATGACGGATTGAATTTGTTTTATGTAGCAGTGACCCGCGCCGAAAAAGAATTATATCTGCTATCTAAATTAAAATTAAATAAGGATGGGTCTGTAAACAAGTCCAGTTCCATCTCTCAACATCTCTATCAGGCTTTCTTTAGAGAAAAGTTTTATCCTGTTCCTAAACAAGATTTATTTCTGGATTTAACCCAATATATAGACGGTGATAAATTGGTGCTGGGCCAAAAAGAAATGTATCAGAGCAAGGATAAAGCAAAAGCCCAAAATGAAGTGGCCGATTTTTATTTCTGCAACCCCAACCGTCCCATTAAAATTAAACCCGCCCGTATTCTTACCGAGAAAAAGGAAATCCGACTCGGTATGCTGAGCCACGAATTGCTCGCAATGGTGAAATCTCAAAGCGATATAGACCGCACTATTCAGGAATGGTTTATGAATGGCGATATTACCCAAAACGAAATGGAAGATTTGAAATCCTTATTGGGGCGTTTGTTTACAAATACGCAGGTTCGCCAATGGTTCAATACACAAGCCGAAGTTCTTACCGAAACACCCCTGATTTCGCCCAATGGCAGTCTCAAAATTCCCGATCGTATTTTATTGCATGCCGATTTTAATGAAGTAATCGATTTTAAAACCGGAAAAGCTATGTCCGAACACGAAAAACAAATTGCCGAATACGCCGCCCTGCTTAGTGAAATTACTAATAAACCAAGTCGGGCTTATTTGTTCTATTTATCCGATTTTAGCATAAAGGAGGTCCGCCATGCAGAATAGCTTTTTAGGAAATACAGCCCAAAAAATAATGGACACTCATGGAACGGATTTGCGTTCAATTTGTATAGTCCTCCCCAATAGCCGTGCCGCACAATTTCTATATAAGGAACTGGCCATACGGAATAATAATAAACCCATCTGGGCTCCGCAAATCAAAACCTCGGTGCAATTATTACGCGAACACAGTAATTTGCTCAGCGCAGATCGGCTTATTTTATTGAACGAACTCTTTCAGATTCACAAACAAATTACCTCAAGAAATGAGCCCTTTTATCGCTTTTTTCCCTGGGGCGAAATTCTATTGAACGATTTCAACGATATAGATGTTTACCGCGTTCCTGCAAAAGTCTTGTATACCAACCTCAGCGCCGAAAAGGAAATTAGTCTCGATTTTAGTTATTTAACCGAAGAACAATTAGACGCCATACGCCGTTTTTGGGGCCAATTCGCCGCCAACCAACAGGAAGCCGAAAAAGCCTTTACCGAAATATGGAAGAATCTATTTCCCATTTACGATAGCTTTAGAAATAAATTGCTGTCCCTCGGTATTGGTTATGACGGAATGATCTTACGCGATGCCGCCGAAAATTTGCAGAAAAGGTGGACCAAAGGACGCTTTAAGGAATATATACTGGTCGGGTTCAATCAGCTCGATGCCTGCGAAAGAGAACTCTTCGAAACCATTATGACCCAAGAAAATCACTCCTTTCATTGGGATTATGATGCACATTATGTGGAAAATATAAAACATGAGGCCGGACTTTTCGCGCGGAAAAATGCCAAATTTCACAGTCTCGAAAATCTGCCAAAAATGCTCGCCCATAAAGATTTACCCATACGTATTATGGCCTGCTCTTCCGACGCCGCTCAGGCTCAATGGATAGGCAAAATCATGCAAAATGAGGATATGAATCCCAATAATACGGCCATTATTTTACCCCGGGAAGAAATTCTCCCTTCTCTCCTTTCGGCCATACCGCCGCATTACCCCAAAGTCAACGTTACCATGGGTTATCCCATTTATTTTTCGGCACTTTATCCCCTCGCCGATGCATTGTTTCAGTTGAAAAAACGCAGTAAACCCGGTAAGGAAAATACCTGGCTCTATATGCCTTTGCTCAAAAAAGTATTGCATAACCCTTATATACAACACATACTTACAGCCGAGCAATTGAGCCTGCTGCAAGAATGGAAACAAAAAATTTATATCAAGCTTCAAGAAGCAAAAGACAACTTTCCCATCCTCGCCGATAGCGTTTTTTCTTCGGTGGATTTAAAAAGTTTTTACAGGGACTTTTTAGGACTGCTGGAAAGCATACAACAGAACGAAGAATCGACACTTCCGCAAATAGATCGGCAAATTATTCCGGTCGTACATAAGGAATTAAGACGCATGCACGAATTGATGGATCCGGCTCATTTGGACGAAAATCCGGAAGATCAAATCAAAATTATCCAATCCCTGCTCAAAAGTTTGAAGGTTCCCTTTCTGGGCGAACCGGTAGAAGGCCTGCAAATTATGGGTCCCCTCGAAAGCCGTTCGCTCGACTTCGATTATGTTATCATTCCGCATATGAACGAAGGATCCATGCCCGGAGACGGTTCTTCGAATTCTTATATTCCCCACAGTCTGCGTAAGGCATTTGGCATGCCCGGACCCGACGAAAAACTGGCCGCACAAGCCTACTTTTTCTACAGACTTCTGCATAAAGCCAAACATGTATTTCTATTGTATAACAGCGAAGCAGACGGATTATCAACCGGAGAGAAAAGCCGCTTTATCTGGCAATTGCAACACGAACTGAAATCATTGCGTTTCGAAGAAACGCGCCTAAATACCATTTTTATTTCGGGAAATATGCCGCCCATACAAATCGAGAAAACACCCGATATAATGGAGGAGTTAATGAAATATACCACGCAGGTCCAAAACCCTAAAAGTATTTCGCCCACAGCTCTGTCGAGTTATATCGCCTGTTCACTCCGTTTCTACTTCTCAAAAATAGCCCGACTCAAAGAAGAAGACGTGCTCGAGGAAGATATAGACTCCAGAAAATTTGGAAATATTTTACACCAAACACTCGAATTTTTATACCTTCCATTTCTGAATAAACAAATCCAAAAAAATGATCTCCTACATATGCAATCAAAATTAAATGCAGTGCTGGACGAAGCTTTTATGGAATCTGTAAACCAAAATTCGGAATTGGAAATCGAAGCCGAAAATATCATTATTAAAGAATTGATTCGCGATTATGCCCTGAAAGTACTACATAACGATATGGAACGTGTGCCCTTTACTTTGTTGGCAACCGAATTGGGAAAGGAACGCAGTAATGCCCTCTTTTTCCATCTCCCACTGCCTGATAGCGATTTCAAAATTCGCTTCTCGGGAATTGTAGACCGTATTGACCGTAAGGATGATTGGGTCGAAATTATCGATTATAAAACCGGATCTGTTACACTGAATTGCTCTTCTGCCGATAAGATATTTCAGGAAAATGAATCGGATGCTCTAAAAGCAATTTTGCAAACTTTCCTCTACGAAGAAATGTATAAGGAGACGCTAGACCCCGCTGCAAAAACCAAAGCGAAGATTTATGCGCTCAAAAAAAATGAAAATCTTCTCGAAGCAACCACTGTAAAAAAGAAAGAACCGGATGAATCGTTTCGACAAGAAATGATGGAAAACTTGCAGGAACGTGTAGGCCAATTATTCAACCCAAATATCCCATTTAGTCAGACTAAACATATAAAGAACTGTGCATATTGCGAATTTAAAGGGATTTGCAATAGATAATTGTATCTTTACACAGCATTAGGGGCATTTGAAAATGAAAAATAATATTTTAAAAAAAGGGCTTTACTTTTATTTAATTTGCAGCAGTAGCATTTCTTTAGTTGCACAAAAAATTGTGCCTGAGAAATATACATATAACGAGAGTTATAGTTACGAGGAACTTATTCATATTTACGAAAATCTCGACAGGATGTATGTGGATGCAGCTTTGTTGAAATGGGGAAAAACGGATGCAGGACATGAGCTGCACACCTTCGTTATCAATACGGATGAGGTATTCGACCCCATGTTGATAAAACAGAGCAATAAGTCGGTTCTCTTTATTCTAAATGGCATTCATCCCGGCGAACCCGACGGAATAGACGCATCAGTACTTTGGGCCGAAAGCCTGCTCATGCGCAAGAACCTGAATCAAATTCTCGAAAATACGGTTGTGGTCATAGTCCCCGTATTTAATATTGACGGTATGTTGAACCGGGATTGTTGCTCGCGGGTAAACCAGAACGGACCGGCAAGTTATGGCTTTAGAGCCAATGCCAAAAATCTGGATTTAAACCGGGACTTCATGAAACAAGAATCGAAAAATATGCAATCCTTTATTGAAATTTTTCAAGCATTCGACCCCGATATTTTTGTAGATACACATGTCTCTAACGGCGCCGATTATCCCTATACAATTTCTCTTATTCACAGTTCGGGAAATCGACTACCCGAGCCTGCACGCAGCTTCTATACCGATGAAATGACTCCCGCCTTATATAAAGAAATGAAGCAGCGAAAATGGGAAATGATCCCTTATGTCAACCTGCACAATATGCCTCCCGACAATGGTTTCGAGGCATTTTACGACAGTCCCAAATACAGCAATGGCTTCACCTCTCTCTACGGCACATTCTCTTTCACAATCGAAACACATATGCTGAAAAGTTACCCCGAAAGAGTGGAAGCAAATAAAGATTTTTTGGAGTCTATAACCGAATTCACAAATAAGAATAGCCGCAAAATACAGGTATACAGAAACCTGTATAAAGAATGGGTTAAAAACACTACGCATATGCCCATACGTTTTGCACACGACGACTCTATGCTGACCTATCTCGACTTCAAAACCTATCCCTACGTATACAAAAAAAGTGAGGTCACCCAACAGGAACAATTGTATTTCGACAGACAACAAATCATACTCAAAAAAATCCCCTTTATACACGGCTTTAAGTCCACTTATACAGCCGCCAAACCAAAGGCATTTGTAATTCCCTATGCATATTGCGAACTGGCAGAGAAATTAAAAAAGAATGGGGTAAATATGAAGAAGCTGATGTATGACAGCTTGATGGATTTGCAGGTATGGTATCTTCCAAACGTAGAATTCGATCGACTCAGCGAAGGCAGGCCACTTTTCGCGGTTAGAGATACACAGAGCATTCGGTCTATGCAAAAAATTCAAATCCCTGAAGGCTCATTTATTGTGGAAATGGGGACAGAAAACGATGCATTTATTATGAACGCCCTACACCCTATGGGCGAAGACTCCTACCTGCGTTGGGGTTATTTTGCATCCCATTTCGAACAGAAAGAATACTTCTCGTCCTATGTTTTTGACCCTTTGGCAAAAAATATTTTGGACGAAAATCCGACTCTGAAAGCAGCATTCGAAAAGAAAAAAGAAGAGGATAAAAACTTTGCAGAAAATGCTAATGCACAATTGCAATATATTTACAAGCATTCGGTATATGCCGAAAAAAGTCTGAATAAATATCCCATTTATTTTGCTTACTAAGCGGTTAAATACCCGTTAAACATAGCATATATCTGAGTCAATTTTTACATTTGTTTTACTAAAAGTCAACACATCATGTATATGAAAAAAGGATTACTTTTCTCGATGCTTCTAATTCTAGGGTCCTTGTTTGGCAAGGCACAGGATGCATACAAAATCAATGTTAAGATTAAAAACACCCCTTCAAAAGAAATCTATTTGGGATTTTATTACGACAATAATAAGTACGTAAAAGACACGGCTAAAGCTGTAAAACCGGGTGAATTTGTTTTTAGCGGCGATACGAAACTCGAGAAAGGTTTATATCTGATCGTACTCGAAAATATGGTTATGTTCGACCTACTTATCGACGACAATCAGCATTTCACACTCGAAACAGATACCCTGGATCTTATTAAAAACGCCAAATTCAAAGGGCATGATCTTAACGCTGCTTTCTATGATTTTATGGGCAAAGCCGGTAAAAAACAAGCAGAAATAGGCAAATATAGAGCACGGATAAAGGAATTGGGAGAAGATGCCGATTCAACGAAAATCTACCGGGAGAAAATCAGCACATTGAGTAAAGACATTCAGGATAATCAGGATGCGATTATCGCTAAATTCCCGAATTCACTTTTGGCAAATATGTTTATGGCCGGTAAGGAAGTGCCCAATCCGGTTCCTTTGAACAGCAAAGAAGATTCAACCAATCATTACTATTATAATGTAAAACATTATTGGGATAATTATGCCTGGCAAGACGGAGGCCTGGCCAGAACGCCTATTTTATATGATCGTTTATTGACCTATTTCGACAAAATGATTATTAAAGTACCCGATACACTCATTTATTATACCGATTATGTATTAAAAATGGCCGAAGCCGATAAGGAGAATTTTAAATATACGGTTCAGTTTTTATACAAACATTTTGGTACAAGTAAAATGCTATGCCACGAAAATGTATTTGTTCACTTAGCTAAAAACTACTACAATGCCGATAAAGCATGGTGGGCCGATAAAGAAAGTCTCGACAAAATTGCCAAAACAGTTAGAGAGTTAGAACCCACCTTATGCGGACAAATTGCGCCCAACTTATCTCTACCCGATACCGGTGGGGTTGATTTTTACCGATTACATGATGTGAAAGCAAAATATACGCTGATTACCTTTTGGGATCCGGGATGCGGACATTGCCAAAAAGAAATTCCCCGTTTGCAGCATTTGCTCGATTCAACACTGACCAAACAAGGGGTGGATGTGTATGGCGTGTGTACACAAAGAGATTTGGGCGAATTGAAAAAATTCCTCAAAGAGAAAAAAATTCGATTCCTCAATACGCTTGTAACCGAAGAAATGGCAAAAAATCCGAATAAATACGTACTGGAATTAAAAATTACCGATATAGCCAGTCTGAATTTACACCAAACCTACAATATCAAAAGTACGCCTTTGATGATGGTTTTGGATAGCAAAAAGAGAATTATCGCACAAAAATTAGGTGTGGAAGATTTAATCCCATTCCTGAAAAATTACGAAAGACAACAGGAATTGCTGAAGAAAAATTAATTTTCAATTTCCCCTTCGGGCGAAATATTAGAGGGTTTAATTTCCAGACGAATGGCATCTATGGCCACATCTCTACGCGGTAAATAAGCCGAAAAAACGAGATATGAAGGCCATAAATCAGAATCAAACTTCATTTCGGAAGGCAAACTTAGCTGTGCCTGAATCAGGCTGTCTGTATAAGCGTAATAACTTTTATTTAGAATAGGATCTTTAAATTGACGCGGCGTATTAATCCACTGAAAGTTCAATTCCGAAAGCGAATCTGTATCCCAAACTATACGTAAGCCTTGCATATATTCTCGGGCATTGCCTCGATCCGAAATAATACGTTGTTTTTTGGGATTAAAAAGGGAAACCAAAAAGACATGCTTTTCGGCATCATAGGCACCAGTGGCATATATTTCGCTCACCCATTTATAATAAGCCGGGTAAAGCCATTTGCGATCTTCTTTTCCGGATAAAAAGCTGATATCATTTCTGAGATTAGGATTATGTATTTCGCTCAAGAGAAAGGTGAGTCCCTCTTCCAATTGGGTATAAGCATCCGTAGCAGACCCAAAAGAGGTAAAAGAAAAAACACTATCATTCCGACCTAATATCAATCCATATGGCAGAATCAGCTTATGTTCCTTTTGAAATTGCTTAAGCTGTGCCGACAAACTTTCTTTGGGGGCATCAGTCGCGGGGCTGATACGGTGTATGGCTTTAAAAGCCTGTTGAACCGAATCGGCGAGACAAGGAAAAGCATTTAAATGGGAATCGAGCCGAATCGAATGCGCTGCCGAATCATCGACAATCAACAGTACATAATCGCTATATGCTGACAAAGAAGCCAGGGAAGAATCTATATCTCCTGCATATTGCCATTTACCATTACAAGTGTTTTGAGAGGAATTGCAGGAAAACCAGATAAGCGAACAAATACAAATTAAAAAAATGCGCATAAACAGCCTTTTAAATAGAAAGGAAATATAAAGAAAAGAAACTGTGTAAAAAAAAAGCTGTCTAAATTTAGACAGCTTTCATGCTTAGGCATTGAGATTAATTTTCTTATCCAATTCGTCGACATAGGCCTTAAATCGCTTATCGGTTTCCATGAGATTATTCACTGTTTTACATGCATGCAAGACAGTGGCATGATCTTTTCCACCACAGTGTGCACCGATGGTAGCCAAGGAATATTTGGTATAACTTTTAGCGAAATACATGGCAATTTGACGAGCCTGTACCACTTCTCTTTTTCGGGTTTTACTTTTAATAATATCGACACTTAATTTGAAATAATCGCAAACTATCTTTTGAATATAATCCATAGATATCTCTCTTTGTGTATTTTTCACAAAGCGGTCGATAATTTTCTTGGCCAGATCGAGTGTAATTTCTTTTTTATTATAGGAAGATTGGGCAATAAGGGAAATCAAAGCGCCTTCCAATTCCCGCACGCTGCTTGTAATGCTATAGCCCAAATACTCAATTACCTCATCAGGCAATTCAATACCGTCTTTATAAGTTTTCGATTTCAGGATTGCAATACGCGTTTCCAGCTCGGGCATTTGCAGATCGGCAGATAATCCCCATTTGAAACGGCTGAGCAAACGTTGTTCCATGCCCACAATTTCCACCGGAGGTTTATCGCTGGTCAGGATAATTTGTTTGCCATTTTGATGCAGGTGATTGAAAATATGGAAAAATACATCCTGCGTTTTTTCTTTACCCGAAAGGTGGTGTACATCATCAATAATAAGTACATCCATTAACTGATAAAAATTCACAAAGTCATTCGAGGAATTGTTTTTCACCGCATCCACAAATTGACGTGTAAATTTATCGGCATCAATATATAATACAATTTTATCGGGAAAGTTCTTTTTAATTTCTATACCTATAGCATGCGCCAAATGGGTTTTTCCTAAACCGGCAGCTCCATAAAGTAATAAAGGATTAAAGGAAGTTCCACCCGGACTTTTAGAAACGGCAAAACCGGCACTGCGAGCCAATCTATTGCAATCGCCTTCCACAAAATTATCGAAGTTTTTGGTGGGAATCAGATTGCTTTCTATATTAATTTGCTTCAATCCGGGAACCACAAATGGGTTACGGATTGACTTAGATCCGGATAAATCCATAGGCACTTTTACATCAGGGTTTAGTACAGCTCTTCGATCGGTAGGGGGAACCTTGGTTGTATAATTACCGGCATGTGCACTATTATCTTTAGCAACCACTATGCTATATTCTAATTTCCCATCCATTCCCAATTCTTTACGAATGGCCGATTTTAATAATCCTAAATAATGTTCTTCTAACCACTCATAAAAAAACTCGGATGGTACCTGGATGGTAATCACCTTACCTACTAATTTAACCGGCACTATAGGCTCAAACCATGTTTTAAAACTTGTTGGAGATACGTTGTCTCGTATAAAGGACAGACATCCGTTCCAAACATTCAGGGCATCATTTCTGGTTGGTTCTGTAACCATTACAAATAAATTACTCAAATTAATAAAATCAACAAAAACAGTCGGTTGCTGAAATTCACACAGCTACAAATTTCATAAGGGTTTATAGCGTTTTCAACAGGACAAATATTGAAAGAAAAAACTGTAAAAAAAAATCGAAAATCTATTGTATTTTATGAAATTTTTATGTTACCAAAAGAGGCCTCTATCCGATCCTTGTCGACATGATACTCAAAATCAATTCTTCCCAATTGTATTCCCGCCCAACCGGCTTGCGAAATTAGGGTATTTTTTCCTGAAGAATTAACAATCTTTACAGGACTATCCAGAAATGTATGCGTGTGTCCGCCTACTATCAAATCAGTACATTTCAGCGATTTTGCCAATCGCAAATCACTCATTTTCCGACTGTCATAACTATGCCCTAAATGCGATAAACAAATTATCAAATCACAATCTTTGTTTTTCAATATATTTTCCATTTCCAGGGCACTTTTTTCCGGATCCATATATTGCAGTCCATCGCAATTTTGCGGATGCACCAATCCCTCCAATTCTACCCCAATTCCATATACCCCTATTTTCATTCCCCCTCGGTGGTAAATCTTCCACGGCTTTATACGTTTACTCAACCTTTCATGGGTTATGGCATAATTACTGTTTATTATATCGAATCGGGCATGTGGCAATTGCTTCAATAATCCGTCCACCCCATTATCCAAATCGTGATTTCCCAATGTCATTGCATCATAGCCCATCATAGACATCAACCTAAATTCCAATTCGCCCCCATAAAAATTAAAATAAGGCGTACCCTGAAATACATCGCCGGCATCCAAAAGCAAAACTTCTTTGCCTTCTTTTCTTATGGCATCTATATATGCTGCCCTTTTCGCAAATCCGCCCATACCCGGATATTTAGGATGGTTGGCCGGAAAAGGATCTATGCGACTATGCTGATCGTTGGTATGCAAAATGACCAGACCTTTTTTCTTTTCTTTCCGACCGGTCAACGGCATAGCCATTGCAGTCAGCGAAACTGATTTTATGAAATCTCTTCTTATCATTTCTCTATACGAATTCTGTCATCGGCTTGCGCCTCTACATATTTAGCTTCCAAAAATTCAATCCGCATGGCCTCTATTATGGCATCCCGAATTTTCTTTCCGGTATTTACTCTCTTCATACCTCTGAAGAAAAACATATTGTCTCCCCCTTCGGCCAAATAATCGGATGTAAGTATGATATAATTCCTTGTCTTTTCCGCTTTCGCTCCATTGATTTCGAAGTCTGTAATTTGCCCCTGAACGGCATTTAATTTTATTTCCTTTGATACGGCTTCTCCGCCTGTACGCAGTAAATATTTTTGCATGGAAAGCAAGGAATCATACGGCAATGTTACTAATACCAATTCATTTTCGAATGGCATCAATTCGTATATGGTTTCTACACGTATAGAATCTCCCGGAAGTGCTATCCGAAAACCTCCATTATTAAACAAGGCCGCATCTACCGAATCTATTCCCAAATTCCTTCGCACATAACGCATCAATAAATCGCTGATATAATTCCCCAGGGCCGCATTGGGTTTTCCTTTCATCAAAGGACGCGGTGCATAGCCCACGACTTCCTTCATGCGCAATTCCAATTCGCCCCGGTAGGGACTAATTCTTTTCTCGATCTTTTCCTTTTCCGGCCCCTTATCCATGGCTATATATTGTCCGGAGCCGGCTTGCATTATACCGCTTTTGCAGGCAGACAGGAAAAGTATGCCTATAATCAAATAAAGAAATCTCTTATAACTGCTCATTTTTCCAATTCATTTGTATAGGCCATTTCAGTTTAAAGAAGAATAGTATGAGTATACTTACCAATGTAAGACTGAGTATAAAATACCATTGTACACTTTGTATTGCCACTTCTTGTTGCATAAAAAGCGGGCGCACTTTCAGCGCTGAGCCTTGAGACGAAACGATAAGCAGGGAATACAGGTTATTGAAAAAATGCAGACTCCACGCTATTTCTAAACTTTGATCCCACACCGTAAGCAGGGCTAATACAAAACCAAAATAAAAATAAATCGGCATCATATTCCAAAATCCATACTGACCAATTTCTGGGTTCATACCATGCATTAGGGCAAATAAAACGGATGATCCTATAAGTCCCACCCAAAGGCGCCGACTTAGTATATTAAGACTATTCATTATATAACCTCTGAAAAAAAACTCCTCAAATCCGGTTTGTACAGGCAATAAGACAAGTCCGACCCCTAATAATACCGCAAAGCTTTGCCATTCGAATGCAAATACATAATTATCGGGATTCTTCCATATAAAATAGATATCACTTCCCAATGAAAAGAGAAACCAGATCAGTCCGGGTATCAATAATTTGGCGATATTCCATTTTTTTCCGGGTCTTATACTTTCGAACAGACTACCCTGTAGGTAGAATTTATAGACGAACCAAAGGGCAAAGGCAGCCACTAAATAGGGCATTAGATTGAAAATCAGATTCAGGTTGGCCAATTGAGGGTTTTGCATCAATGCTTCTTCAAAAGCACCATTATCTATTCCCTTATTTTGTACATAAAAATTTCTAAACAAGCTAGCGGGATAACTTCCTAAAAAAAGGCTTCCCAATACAACCAAAAATCCGCTCAATAATAAACGCGGATTATTTCGTAGGCGATCGAAATAAGCGATATAGGTATTCAATTTACTCCTTATTAATTTTTATATACTGCTTGCGGTCGTCCCATTGCACAGAGTTATGCGGTCCCAAGTCGAAATATTTCCATACCGTTCTCAATTCTACCTTTCTTTTTTTATCGCCATAGGTATAATAGGCCGGCATGGCAAACTTCTTTCCTACGTTTACCCATCGGGCTTTCACGAAATTTTTCCCATCTCTTTGTACAATACTGTAATCGATTTGAGGCAGTTCGACTTGCCTTAAATAGGCATCAAAAATGGGCGATAAATCCCTTTTATAGGCCATACTAAAGCTTTGCAAAATATCTTGCGTACTTATGGTTTTCCCACCGAATTTCTGCTGTATGCTTTTCAATACCTCCAAAAATACTTCTTCTTTTTCGGGTATAGATTTCAGGGTATGCAAAAACAAAGCTCCCTTAGTATATATATCGGCTGTAGGTTCTGCATTTCGATTTGCGGGAGATATCAAAGGTGCATTATGCATGACCATATTGCGTTTGAAATGGATATAATCCAATGCCTTTTCTTTTCCATAAACACATTCCACATACAATACTTCGGCATAGGTACAAAATCCCTCATGTATCCATAAATCGCTGATATCTTTCACGCTCACATGATTGCCCCAGTATTCGTGCCCGGCTTCATGCACTATAATAAAATCGAAATCGAGTCCGATTCCCGAATAATCATTACCCAAATATCCTTTTTGATATTGATTTCCATAGGCGATAGCGCTTTGATGTTCCATACCGGCGAAAGGCGCTTCCACCAACGAAAACCCATCTTTCGGAAAGGGATATGGCCCAAAATAGGTATGAAAACAATCCAGCATTTCCGGAACCATTTCGAAATGTTTTTTGGCTTTATTTTCATTTCCTTCTATAACCAGATAGCCCAGTCCCAATTCCTCCTCACCCTGCATGGTCATCTCTTCGAAATAACTATAATGCCCGACGTACAGACTCACATTATAATTATTAATCGGATAAGAGACCTTGAAATCGTTGATTGTTTTTTCATTTACCTTTTTTTGTCCCAAAAAAGTACCATTGCTTACAGACCAAAGCGAATCGCTCAGTTGCACCACAGAAATGCGCATGCTATCGGGTTCATCGCTTAAATGATCTTTATTGGGCCACCACAAACTGGCGCCCATACCTTGACATGAGACGGCCATCCAGGGTCTTCCATACTCATCTTTGGTCCACGTAAATCCTCCATCCCAAGGTGCATTAACCGCAATTTTGGGCTGCCCTCCATAGGCTATTTCTAATTCGATTTTTTCTCCGGGCATATATACCCGATCCAAATCTATTAGTATGGCTCCATATATGCGTTTATAGCTGAGTGGGCCTTGATCCATGCGTATGGATTCAATCTGCATTTCGGGAAATAAATCGAGCTGAATACGTTTTGTTTTTTCCACTATATCGGCTTGCATGCGCACAGAACCGCGTATGGATTTTTGATCGAAACGAATCTCTTGTATATCCAGATGATAAAAGCGTACATCGAAGCAAGTACGTTCTTTTCGGAGTGCACCCCTCCACTTATCGGCCTCTGTTTGTTTTCCGTAATACCGATCTTTTTGCCCGGAAACTAAACTCGAAATACATAAAATAAATAAGAATAAAAATCCCCTTTTCATGATCGGAAAGGTACAAATAATATTATGTCCCGCTTCCTTTCTATGTTGATTTTTCTATGTTTTCATGCATTTTTTTCGCAAATTTGCATGCTATGAGATTTTTAGCCTGCATTCTTTTATTCCCATTTTTTTCGCTAACTGCTTCGGCACAAAATCCGGCTCACCTTCCCCCTGTACTCATTAAAAAACTCGATAAGCCCAATGTCTACACCGGTGCAAAAACGGCCTATTTCCCTTGCCCCTATGCCGAACCACAGATACAGGATTCTCTCATTTTAAATGAAATCAGAAAAGGACGTATAATACGGGTCGAACTCTATTATACGCAATTCCGACGTTCGGAACAATTCGACCAAATCGGATTAAATGCCGAGCGCTATCGTCGATTGAACCAATTATTGCCGGGCTTACTGGAGGATGATTTGATTCTTTTTCGAAATTATGAACAAAGCGAAGCGGTGGATTTAGAAAATGCACGTCGTTTTTACCACGGCTTTGTGCTGACCTATTTGCCCGAAAGCAGCGAAGAAACACATAGGGAAGAAATTTTGGCCTTACGGCGCTATTTGGGAAAGGAAGGCGACAAAAAGAAAAACCTGACTCAGTACGACAAAAGTGGGTTATCTTTCTACGATAAAGGTCCCCGTTTTTCTACCGAAGCTTGTGCGCTCGAAAGCTATCTTAACGCCAATATAAGCTATAGTGCTGAAGCGATTCACAAAAATATTCGGGGCTTAAGCAAGGTGAGTTTTGTGGTAAACCGTAAGGGCGAAATTCAGGATTTCAAAGTCTTAAAGGCCTTAGGAAGCGGATTGGAAGATGCCATTAAAAATGCTCTGGAATATATGCCCCGTTGGGAAGCTGCCAGTAATAAAGGTGTGGCGGTGAATGCCCTGGTCGACCTCTCTGTATATTTTGGCATAAAAGCTCTTGCTGTACCCGATGGGGCATGTCCGCCTATAGAAATTCATCATAAGGAATTATTGAAAAATGAATGGCGCATACATCCGCAACAGCGTATCATCAGCCAGACCCTTACCCGACAAAATGCCCTTCAAAATTCGGTATTGGTAATGGATGTCACAGGCAGCATGGGACCTTATATTGCCGATTTAAGCGATTATCTGAAACAGAATAAAAGCAAGTTTTTGCGGTATTATTTCTTTAACGATGGGAATAATATGCCGGATTATGCAAAGAAACAAGGACAAATCGGAGGGGTTTACAGCTCTTCGAACAAAGATTTCGACGCACTTACGGACACCATTCTGGAAGCCATGCTGAAAGGAAATGGAGGTGATATTCCGGAAAATGATTTTGAAGCCATTTTATATGCACAAAAAGAAAATGAGAAAGCAAATAAAATTGTGTGGATTGCGGATAATTTTGCCTTTCCCAGAGATACGGGACTTTGGAGTGGGGTGAAGATTCCCATGCTCATTATTTTATGCGGAAGCGAACATAAAATCAACCCGAAATGGCTCAGTTTAGCCAAAAAAACGGGGGCACAAATTTCGTTGTCCGGCGCCTTTATTCCCCGCTTTCCCGCGATGAACGAGGGGGATGTTTTCAGAGTAAGAGGCGAAGTCTTTGTATGGAGAAAGGGAGAATTTGTCTATAATTAATTTCTCATTTTTACCTCAGGCTATTTGCGACTGAAAATTACGGGCGACTAAAAATATGCCCTTATTCAAAAAATCGTCCTTTGTATATGCATAAAATGCCGTAAATTCGTCGGCATGTCGAAAGCACTACAAGCCGCAGAACTGGCCGAACATTTTTTATTATACACGCATAAAAATGTATTTCTAACCGGGAAAGCCGGGACGGGAAAAACTACTTTTTTGCATCATATCACGCAAACTACCCTAAAGAAAACATTAGTGACTGCACCTACCGGCATCGCTGCATTGAATGCCAAAGGGGTGACCTTACATTCCCAATTCAACCTCCCTTTTACCCCATTTCTACCCATCATGGGTCCCATGCAAATGCACGAAAATGTGCATTTCGAAACCTATAGTACGCTCAATCGGCATTTTAGGATGAGTCCCCTTAAAAGAAAAACAATACGAGAAGCCGAATTGCTCATTATAGATGAAGTAAGCATGCTCCGTGCCGATACCTTAGATGCCATTGATTTGTCTTTGCGCTTTGTTCGTAAAACCAAAAAAGCATTTGGTGGATTACAGGTATTGTTTATCGGCGATATGATGCAATTGCCTCCGGTGGTAAAAAGAGAGGAATGGATGGTGATGAAAAATCATTATGCCTCCCCTTTTTTCTTCGATGCAAAGGCCCTGGAAAATAATATGCCGGTATTTATTGAATTGGAAAAAATATACCGACAATCGGATCCGGTATTTACCGATCTATTAAATAAAATCCGCAGAAATGAAGCCCGGGTCGATGACTATGCCTTACTGAACAAACAATATATTCCCGATTTATCTAAAATAAACACGGAGGGATATATACGCCTTACCACGCATAATAAAGAGGCGGCACAGATTAATAAAGAGAAGTTGGAAGAATTATCCGAAAAGGAATATACATACAAGGCCAAAGTGAGTGGAGAATTTCCCGAACATATGTATCCCTGCGAAAAGGAACTTATTCTGAAAAAAGGTGCACAGGTCATGTTTATCAAGAATGATCAAAGCGGACAACAATTGTTTTTTAATGGGAAAATCGGCACTATTAGTCACGCCGAAATAGACGCCCTAAGAGTACAATTCCCCGACGGATCCGAAATAGACGTACCTTCCTTCGAATGGGAAAATATCAAATACAGCATAGACGATAAAACCAAAGCCATTAAAGAAGAAGTTGTAGGAACCTACGAACAAATTCCACTGCGTTTGGCATGGGCAATAACCATACATAAAAGTCAGGGTCTTACTTTCGAAAAAGCCATAATAGATATAGAAAATGTTTTTGCCGGAGGTCAAAGTTATGTGGCCTTATCGCGTTTGAAGAGTTTGGAGGGATTAATCTTATCTTCTCCCGTGCGCAATAATGGGATAGCTTACGACCAATCCTTAATAAAATTCGAAGAAAAAAAATACCTGCAAGGCGATCTGTATCAAATTTTAAAAAATGCTACGGCCGATTATGCCGCTACTTTTTGTGCGGATGCTTTCTTTTTGCTGCCTTTATTGAAGGCCTGGAAAGAGCATGTAGACAGCTATTCCGAAGAAAATGCAGTACCCGAAAAAATAAAAAATCTTGTTTGGGCCAAAGAAATTTTAGAAAAAATGGCCGAACTCGAAAATGTGTCGGCACGCTTTGCCGTTCAGCTGCAACAAGCATTTCGGAAAAAAGAATATGTATTTATTCATTCCAGAATTCAAGCAGCAATTAGCTATTTCGATCAACCTTTTCGAGAAATTATTACCGCCATTTATCTGGAAAGTAAATCCTTGCGTTCAAAAGCTTCCACCAAGGCCTATATTGATGAATTAGAAGAAATGGACGCCTATTTCACACGGAGTTATCTCTATTTTCACCGTTGTATTATTTTGCTTACCGCCATAATTGAAGACAGCGATAAAGCTTATGCCTTGTGGCAATCGACAGATTTTCTGGCTTGGAAAAAGGAATTAAAAGCACCGGAAAAAAGAATAAAGGGCAGCTATGCCGAAGAGGAATATCCGAAGGAAAAGAAAAAGAAAGCTGCAAAAAAAGAAAAGGGCGAAACCTACCGAATCACTTTGGATTTATGGAAAAAACATAGAGACATAAACGAAATAGTCAAAGCAAGAAATTTGGCCTTGAGTACTATTTGCGGGCATTTAACTAAGCTAGCCGCAGAAGAAAAAATTCCCGGCGATCAATTAATCAGTTCTAAAGAACAGCAAGAGCTCACAGATTTTATAAACAAATCGGAAATAAGTAGCTTGGGACAGCTTTTGAAAATGGAAAATTTACCATTAGAAAAATGGAAAATAATCATAGGCTGGCGCTTAATGTCAAAAGGTATAGTTTCGGAATAAACAGCTTCTTACTTCTCCATAAAAAGACGCATTTCTTCGGGCAGAGAAAGCGATGGATATGTCGCTTGAACTTGTTTTATTTTCATTTTCAGGTCTTCTAAAAACAGCTTATGAGCTATGGTGGACGGATTAAATGATTTATGGCGTATGGAAATCATCAGTTTAGAAATCTGATCGGCCAAGGCGGATGTTTCCTTAGTAAAAAAAGCATTTTTAAAATAGCTCCATACATATTCCGTTGCTTGTCTGTTGGGGTGCACCATATCTTCCATAAAAAATCGATAATCGCGCAAATCGTCCATAATCAACTCATAGGACGGAAAATAATAAACATGTTCATGCTGCTCGGTCATTTCGTGTACGGCATACAACAAAGAGGCTTTACTCCGATTATTTTCAATCAGTCCCTCCCTTGCGTGGCGCACCGGACTCACCGTAAAAACAATGCGTGCGGACGGATTTTGGACACGGATTAAGTCGACGATTTCATTAAGACATTGGGCAGATTGAGAGGGATTCAGCATTTTCTTATAAAATGTCTGAGCGGGGAATTTATGGCAATTGGCCACCGCTTTATCCGAATCAGCTAAATAATAAACAAAAGCCGAACCCAGGGTAATCATAATCCATTGCGCGTCTTTCAAAAAGGCGGCACCTTGATCCAACTCATTATTAATGGCTTTCAGGCTATCTTCGGCATTTGGTTTCGAAAAGCGACTATGGTGATTCCAGGAATGAAACAATTCCTTATACAAAAGCAGATCTTCGTTTTGATATTGCCTATGTTGACAATAATCGTTAATGGCTTGACGAATAGAAAGCGGATTAAATAGAATACCGTGTGGATTTTGGCGTATATCGAAGCCTGATTCTTGCAGGAATATTCCCATATGTTCCGTAAAACAAGAGCCAATAAGTAAAACCTTCTGACCGTGTTCCATTTTTTCGGGAAAAGAAATGGGATTTAGTTCTGTTCTAAATTTCATAAAAATCAGGGTGTAGACACAGATACGGGCAATATTTTCCCATTAAAAAAAGCTTGACCTTTTTGGAGGAAATCGGCAATAAAAGATCCCATTTTGGGTGGAGTAACGGGTGCTTGAAAGCCGGGGAAGGCCGATTCGAACATTTCCGTTTGGACGGCACCCAGGGCCAGGCAATTGACATAAATCGGAATTTCTTTCCATTCTTCGGCCAGGCATTCAGTAAGTATGGCCAATGCTCCTTTTGTAGCGCTATACCATGCCAGTCCGGGAAATTTGGCACTTCCCTGCACGCCTCCCATGCTTCCGATAAGGATAATATGTGCTTGCGGGTTCAATAGCGGTTTTAGCTGACGTAAAAATGCCATTGGTGCGAATACATTCACCTGAAAAAGTTCGTGTATATCTTGCGTGGAGCTCGATTCAAAGTCTTTATTAATCAATACACCCGCATTCATAACCACGCCGTCGATGGGTTCATTTCCCAGGAGGGCTATTAAATCATGGATCGGGGCTTGATCAGAATCCATATTAAAAACAATATGCTTCACGCCGTCTATAGATTCCTTTTGTGTTTGTCGGGATATAGCCAATACCTCATGGCCATCCCGAGCCAAACATTTCACAATTTCGGCTCCAATGCCTCTCGAGGCTCCGGTTACAATATATCTCATGCGTGTAATGGTTGTGCTCCGCAAAGCGTCAATCCGTCTTCGATTAATTTTTTAATTGCATTTTGTTCTGCAGCGAGCTTATTCAAATCGGCATAAATTCTTTCCTTCAAATCGGGAAATATATCCTTCTCATTAAGCAGTTCATATATTTCAAGGGCGCATAACCAATCGTCTGCATGTTGCTCATGCAGTCGTTTGTATAAATCGGGCAAGCTTTGTATATCCGATTTCCCATCCCGAACATTGCGCACATCCTGATACATTTGCATCAATTCTTTAGTGCGTGCATCATAATTAATTTTATGTGTGGAATCGCCGGGCATTTGGAGTGTAACAGGATATGCGAAGGAGTCAGCCGCACCATTATAAACCGACAAGACAGCGCTTCCTATGGCCATATCAAAAACACCCCAACTTGGGTCGAACAGAATGCGATCGCCTTCTTTGACCGTACAATTATCGAAGCTAAGCAGCATTAATTTTCCTTCGCTCGAAAAATAAATTTTGCGCAAGGTACCTTTCACTTCAACACCATTTTCGAAGCTGATATTCACCTTTTCATTTTCGCGTATATTCAAGCTATCCAATTCGGTAGGCGTTAAATTTTCGGGCAATTGCTCAATATTTTTCCATTTACCAAGTGGACTTCCGAATCCGTCTTTATGGTAATCTACGCCATGGTTTGGCAATTGTTTATTTCCTTCTGCTATGGCCGATGGACCATAAAAAAACACATAAGAAGGATTTCCCATTTCATCCGTTTCGAAATCGCGGAGTACGCCCGAAACAGAGGATCCTCCGGAAAATACAACCGTAGAGATTGCATTCGAATCCTTGGCCAATTCCAGTCCGTATGCTCCACCTCTTTTCCATGCCATACTTTCTGCAAACTCGTTGAGCACAGCAGTAAGATGTTCGAAGTTGGGTGTCACAAAAAGTTGTGGTTGCGGTTTCGTGATATCGAAATCATAATCGGCTGCTTTCACCGTATAGGGTAATTTTTTAACTTCATCCTTCATACACCAAACACTTTCTCCGATAGAAGAAAGCAATCCGGCTCCATAAATTTTCGGATTTTCCAAGCTACCTATCAATCCATACTCCACAGTCCACCAATGCAACCTTCGGATTAATGACATTTCGGAAGGGTTTCCAAGATTGGCAGCAATATTTTCAATTCTTAGTTCACCTTCTTCAATATCCTTCGGATCGGTATAAGGGTCTTCCTTAATAATAGAAAGATGTCGGATAGCTTCAAACAATTCAAAATCTTTAGAAGAAGAAAAGGCTTTACTTCCGATTTCGCCGAAATAGCGCAGATAGTCGGCATAAGCTTCATCCGAGATAATAGGAGCATGGCCTGCGGCTTCATGAATAATATCGGGAGCGGGAGTATATTCAATATGTTTCAATTGTCGGATATCGGCAGCGATAACCAAAACTTTATACATTTGAAATTCCATAAAAGCCTGTGGATTTATAAATCCGTCCACCGTACATGCAGCCCAACCGATTTCGTTCAATATGCGGTTCATATCCTTAATATCGGGAATTTTATCGAGGGTAATTCCTGTTTTTTTTAGTCCGTCCAAATAAGAAACATGAGCGACCTTGGCCAGGTAATTTGTATTCAATCGCATGACATATCGCCAAACAGCGTGATCTATAGGAGTATAGGCATCATAATCCTGATTCACCATAAACTGTTTCAGATGGGGTGGCAATTGGTTCAGTTTATCATTTAAATAATCTACAGTCATATTCAAAAGTAATGAAAATATTCATGAAAAAGCGGTGGAAAAATTTTTCCAAACCCAAAGTTAAACTAAATTTGTGATGTGAAAATAACATTTCTAGGCACAGGCACATCGCAGGGTATACCTATAATTGGGTGCACTTGCAGTGTATGTAGTTCGAACGACAAGAGAGACAAACGATTACGCAGTTCGATTCATATAGAAATAAATCAGAAAAGTTTAATCATCGATACCGGCCCGGATTTCAGATATCAGGTTTTGCGAGCCGGCATAAAGCGATTGGATGCTATATTATTTACCCATGAGCACAAAGATCATATTGGAGGTTTTGACGATATACGTCCATTCAACTATCTCTTAAAAAACATACCGGAGGTATTTTGCAGCAAAGAAGTAGAAGCGGCATTGCGACGCGATTTTCATTATGCCTTTGCGGAGGAAAAATATCCGGGCGTGCCCGAATTCAGCATCAGCATTATAGATGAAATGCCATTTTTATTTGGGGATGAAGAGATCATTCCCATTCCCGTCATGCATCATAAGATGCCTGTATTGGGGTTTAGGCTCAGGGATTTTGCTTATATCACCGACTGCAATTTTATACCTGAGACTTCATTTCAGAAATTAAGGGGATTAGACACTTTAGTGATCAATGCCTTAAGAAAGAGCGAACATATATCCCATTTCAGTTTACAACAAGCTTTAGAAATAATAGATCGTATAAATCCGCGTCGGGCATATTTGACACATATTTCGCATCAGCTTGATTTACACAGTAGCTTACTGAAAGAATTGCCTACGGGTGTAGAGCCTGCACATGACGGACTCTGTATAGATTTCGGGGATATACACAAAATTTAAACGTTTAAGATTCTGTTCATACTTGCACAGGCTTTCAAAATGTCGGAAATTGGGTTACTAAAACCTATACGACATGCACAACATCAAGCAAGCATGGAGAGCCGGAAGGCAACCTCCATAGAAGGACATATTATTTTTTAATTTCGAAAGTATGCAGGATGGGTAAAACGGAGTTTAAGTCACCTTCGAATTCTATATCCACAAAAATACCTCTTTTGAGTTTTGGGTTTAGCAAAGATGCGAAGAGAATCGTTGATCCATTACGTTCGCCTTGAAAATAAACACCTTTCATGGTTTCCGTTTCAATTTTTTTCTCGCGTATTGTTTTGGAAACGCCTACCTCTTTACCGGCTCTAATGGCAGCTTGATCGGCGTCATCGAGGTCGAAACCTCTTTTAGAAAAGTAAAGATGTACTTTAAGTGTTTTTCCGGACCATTCGAAAGAAGATTCGTTTTTGGGGCCGATAATACCGGCTTCGGGCATAGAAAAGTGGACATTGTTTTCGACCCAAACCACATCATATTGCGCATAAGAAGTGGCGAATGTGCCGAGGAATAAAACAAGGAAAAAATACTTTAATTTCATACGATAGTTCAAATTCAATTGGACTTAAAGATATTATTTCTATTACGGAAATGGGAAAAAATGTTCATTTTTGTAAAAAAATAACGAAAGATGAAAGCATTAGTTGGCATTATTATGGGCAGTAAGAGTGATTGGCCGGTTATGCGCGAGGCCGCAGATTTTTTGGAAGAGATGCAGATTCCATTTGAGCTACAGATAGTTTCTGCGCATCGTACTCCGCAAATTATGGCCGAATATGCCGGCAAAGCATCCGAAAATGGTTTGAAAGTAATCATCGCCGGAGCCGGGGGTGCAGCTCATTTACCCGGGATGACCGCTTCGTTTACACACCTGCCTGTGATTGGTGTTCCCGTTAAATCGTCCAATTCGATCGACGGCTGGGACAGCATACTCAGTATCCTACAAATGCCCAATGGAATTCCCGTGGCAACCGTAGCATTGAATGCAGCCAAAAATGCCGCTATTTTAGCCGCTTCCATTTTATCTACCCAGGATTCAGATCTGGCAGAGCGACTCATCACCTATAAAAAAGAAATGGCTCAAAAAGTGATAGACAGTCGCCGTGATTTAGATTCCTTTTCTTATACCTTCAAGGTTTAATCGCATACCCATAAAACCAACCCATGAAACTCATTCCACATGGAATGAGATTGAAATTATACCGCCTTTATTTTCCTGTTTTACTGCTATGGGCGTGGACAAGCCCTTATTTGTCGGCCCAACGTTTTTCGGCTAATCCGACCTCCCTCGCATTGGGGGGAAGCTTCGTTGCTTTGGAGGGATTCGAGGGTATAGCCTTAAATCCGGCTGCCATTGCGCACATCAAAGGCTATGCGCTTCAATCTCATTTCAGAAACAAATACTTCAGCAAGGAATGGAACGAGTATGCCATTCAATTTGCTGCTGCCATACCAAATATAGGGAGCATAGGAATATATCATCATGCGGGTGCTATGCCTTTATTTCACCGGAACAGAAGTAGTTTTTCTTATGCGCGTACTATAGGGCCACATTTCTCGGCAGGAATGCATTTCAATTACCATTATATATTCCAGGGAGAGGGCTATGGTACTTTGCACGGATTCTCGGCTGATGCAGGCATACAGGTCCGTTTCCTGAAGAATTTTATATGGGGATTCTCGGTTCATAATCCCATTCGTATGCGCTTATCGAAGATATGGCCGGAAAGAATTCCCTTTCTAATCTCGACCGGATTTAGCTATACAAGTAAGAAAGGCATATTCATAAGCAGCGAAATAGAAAAAGATATAGATGCATTATGGGTTTTCAGGCTGGGAATAGAATATAAATTTTTAGAAAATTATGCACTTCGAATTGGCTTTCATACAAGTCCCAATGCGCCTTCGTTCGGATTTGGATTCGAAAAAAACAAGTGGAAACTAAACTGGGCATCCGCATATAATATTCCTGCCGGCATGGAAATGGCTTTAAGCATAGCATATCAATGGAAAAATTAAAATGCATAGTCCTTCTTTTCTGGCTTACAAGTTTCTGTAGCGCCCAAAACATACAGGATAAAACCATGCTGTACGAAAACTTTATAGCCGAATTTCAGTCGAACATGCAAATGGAATTTATAGATCCCGAATTTCTGGAAATATGGGATTATTATTTTCGAAATCCGCTTTCATTAAATAAGTGCGATTCGGCCGATTTATCGAATTTATTCCTTTTAAATCCGCGTCAAATACACATATTTTTACGCTATAGATACGGAGTAAAAAACATAATTTCTCATCAGGAATTAGCATATCTTCCTGAATGGGATAGAACAACGGCAGAAAGACTTTCACTTTTTACATTTATAGAAGCCTATGATCGTCCTCCCTCATATTCCAAGCATATAGAATCGGAATTCACCCTAAGAACCCGATTAAAAATTCCGACCCAAAACGACTCAGCAACTCTCCCCCATTCCCTTTTTCTGCGATACAGCGCAATATGGTCGCAGCATTTTCAGGTGCATTTACTAATGGAGCAGGATGCGGGGGAACCCTTTTATTATAGTAAAAAAATATATGGGTTCGACTTTTACAGCGGTTCTATTTCTTATAATCCGCCTCGATCAAAAAGCATCAGAACCATCATCCTGGGCGATTATAAAATCAGAAGCGGTGAAGGGTTGGTTATATGGGGCGGATTTATGCCCATGGGCAATTATATCAATGCCGCCAAAAAAAATGCGGTAATGGAACTAAAACCACATACGTCGCCCATGGAAACGGGATTTTTCAGGGGAATAGCCACTTTAATTTCGCCTAAAAAAAATTGGGAAATATTGGCATTTGCTTCCTCAAAAAAAACAGATGGTTCAGCCGGAAGCGACAGTTTGGATAGTTTCACAAACCTTTATAAAAGCGGATTGCACAGAAGCGAATCGGAAATCTTGCGCAAGCAAAGCATACGAGAAAGCAGCGGAGGCCTAATGGCAACAAAGGCTTTCCGATCTTTTAAAATAGGAATATTGACACAGTTAAGTCACTGGAATAAGGCTTGGAAACCCGGTCAGGCTTTATATGAGCAGCACAAATTCAGCGGAAATTTGCTGGGTCATGTATCCACGTTTTATACTTGTGTAACAAAGCGGGGTATAATATCGGGCGAACTGGCATTTTCGAGTTCGCTCGGTTGGGCTTGGGTCAACAACTGGCAGGCCGATTTAGGAATGGGATGGAAGCTGGGCATCAATCAGCGTTATTTTCACCGTAAGTATTTTGCGCCATTTGGGGAGATACAAAGAAGTACGCAAAATGGGAACGGAGAATTTGGATTTACCTTATTTGCAGAAGCAGAGCCAGCTAAAGACATGAAAATATATGGCAATTTCGATTTCATGAAAAGTGATTATTTGAGTTATAGTTTGCCTGAATCCTATCATAAATGGAGTACATTTTTGCATTATAGTTGGATTGCGGGAAAAAGCTTTCAACTTCATTTCAAATCGCAATATGCGCATCAACCCTATTCGAGGCAAGAAGAAAAAACAAAAATTGCGCTTTATCAAAACCGGTGGGTACAACAAATGCAGCTGCAGTTCACTCCGATTAAAACTGCCTTTATACGCAGCAGCATTCAATACAGCGGTTCCGACAGGAATCAGAATCTGCAACACGGACTCATGCTGAGTCAGATGTTTCAGTGGACTCCATCCAAGATTCCCATTCAGCTCCATTTTAAATACAGTTATTTTTCCATTCCCGATTTCAATCTTAAAGTCTATGAGTACGACAAAAGTCTGCTCGGTGTATTCGACAACCCGCCATTATATGGACTAGGTCATCGTCTCAGTTTCTATTTTCGGTACAAATGGCATCAACGATTTTCGGTAGAAACAAAGGCAACATACCAACCCGGCAAAGAATCAGAATGGGATATACAATTTCAGTGTAGTTATTCCTTTTACAAAGAATTAGGTTCGAAGAAAAAAGGGAGAAAAAAATAAAGATTATTTTTCGTCGATATGTTTTTGGTGTACATTTTCCTCACAAAATCGGATAATATGTCCGGCCAAATCAATCCCGGTTGCTCCTTCAATGCCTTTAAGTCCGGGCGAACTATTGACCTCAAGAATAAGGGGACCTCTGGAAGATGGAAGCATATCTACGCCGGCTATATTCAGGTGAAGGGCTTTAGCGGCATTCACGGCAGCTTGTTCTTCTTCGGGAGTAAGATCGATCATAGAACCTTTTCCGCCTCTATGCAAATTGCTGCGGAACTCCCCTTCTTTTCCCTGTCTTTTCATGGCACCGACGACCTTACCGTCGATTACAAAGGCGCGAATATCGCTACCTCCGGCTTCTTTAATAAATTCTTGAATCAGGATATTTTCTTTCAGACCGCTAAACGCTTCAATCACCGATTTGGCGGCTTTATCCGTTTCGGCCAGCACTACTCCGAGTCCTTGTG
>JAEZEQ010000064.1 GCA_023432985.1 Bacteroidota bacterium
GGCGCTTGGAATCTGGACGGAAAAGGACCTTCTATTTGGGATACTTTTACGCACAAAAAAGGAAAAATTAAAAACAATGATAACGGGGATATGGCCTGCGATTTCTATCATCGTTATCCCGAAGATATTGAGCGGATTAAGTCTATGAATTTTGATGTAAATCGCTTTAGTATATCTTGGTCGCGCATTTTTCCCGAGGGAGTTGGAACGCCTAATCAGGCTGGGATAGACTTTTATCATAAAGTCATAGACACCACATTGGAACAGGGATTGGAACCGTGGATTACTTGTTTTCACTGGGATTTGCCACAGGCCTTAGAAGATAAAGGAGGATGGGCAAATCGGGATATTTTATCTGCATTCAAGGAATATGTACGCTTTCTAGCCCTCGAATACGGCGATAAGGTAAAGCATTGGATGGTGATGAATGAACCGGCATCTTTTACGGCTCTGGGCTATTTGGCCGGAATGCACGCCCCGGGTAAAATCAACCCCACGGCCTTCAAAAAAGCCGCCCATCACGCCGCTCTTTGTCAGGCCGAAGGCGGACGAATCCTAAAAGAACTGGTGCCAAATGGAAGTATTGGAACTACGGTCAGCATGAGTGCCGTACACCCCAAAAGCAATTCCAAACGCCATATAAAAGCGGCCGCACGCATGGACGCTCTGCTGAACAGACTTTTTCTGGATCCCATTCTCGGCAAAGGTTATCCCGTCGATGCATGGCCCTTTTTAAAGGGTATAGAGAAATTTATGTTGCCCGGAGACCTCGAAAAATTAAGTTTTGATTTTGATTTTATCGGCCTGCAAAATTATTTTAGAGTGGTCGCTAAAGCCGATATTTTTCCGCCAATCTTATGGGCTAATAGGGTCTCCCCGAAAAAATTAGCCCAAAGTCCCGACGACCTTACCGATATGGGATGGGAAGTATACCCCGAAGGTATGTACGAATTGCTTATGCGCCTGAAAAATGAACCGAAAATTAAAAATATATTGGTAACCGAAAACGGAGCCGCATTTACCGACGAATTGCAAAATGACCATGTTCGCGATCCCAAGAGAATAAGATTCTTTAAAAGTTATCTCGAACAAGTACTCCGTGCCAAAAAGGAAGGTGCACCCGTGAATGGATATTTTGTGTGGACTTTAATGGATAATTTTGAATGGGCCGAAGGATATCACCCTCGCTTTGGTATTGTATATGTCGACTTCGAAACACAAAAACGAACAATTAAGGATAGCGGACTTTGGTTTAGGGAATTTTTGAGCCAATAAAGAATCTATTACCTTTGCCTTTTATGGAAGCTCTACGCATTGATATTATTTCGGTTTTACCCGAATTGCTCGAAAGTCCCCTCAACCACAGTATTGTGAAACGTGCACGGGATAAAAATCTGGTCAAAATCGAGTGCATTGCATTGAGAGATTTTGGATTGGGCGGCTATAAACATGTCGACGATTATCCATACGGAGGTGGCGGTGGAATGATTCTGCGTTGCGAACCCCTGGCAACAGCCATAGAGTCGCTCCTGGCACAACGAAATTATGACGCCATTATTTATACCACACCCGACGGAGATACTTTCAATCAACCCATGGCCAATTCCTTCTCTATGTTCAAAAATATTATGATTATTTGTGGACATTATAAAGGTATAGACCAACGTATACGCGATAAATATGTAACCCACGAGTTAAGTATAGGCGATTATGTACTCAGTGGGGGAGAGTTGGCAGCCTGCGTAATCACTGACGCACTGGTGCGCATTTTACCCGGCGCCATCGGCGACGAAATGAGCGCCCTGAGCGATAGCTTTCAAGATAATTTGCTCGCACCACCCGTATATACCCGACCCGAAATCTGGGACGGACGAAAAGTGCCGGATGTATTGCTGAGCGGAAATGATAAGCTTATTAAGGATTGGCAATTGGAAGAATCGCTGAAAAAAACAAAGGATAGAAGACCTGACCTGTTGAAAGAAGAATGAAAAAATCATCTGCGCAACTCGTTTTTTTGAAACAAATATCCACCCTCGCAAGTGGTACGATATTAGGTCAACTTATTTTGTTCGCCTCCCTGCCTTTTTTACAAAAGTATTTCTATGGCCCGGCCGAATTTGGCGTGTTTACTGTTTTTGTCTCAATTTCTGAATTGCTCATTAGTGTGTCGGGACTGAAATATGAATATGGTGTCGTATTGCAAAAACGTCATAAAAATGCCGTTAATCTCCTCGTCTTATCTCTGCTCACTGTGCTCCTCAGTGCCTCGTTGACCCTCTTTGTTTATGCTTTTCTTTTTCTGCTTTTTCCACAAATTTCCTGGGTGAAAGATCTGGGCTTTATGGGATTTTTATTGCCCTTGAGCGTACTCAGTTATGGTACCGTAAATGCACTGCACTACTGGTTCAACCGCGAACAAAATTATGCCGCCATGTCGGGTACTAAAATTGTCGCTTCACTCAGCTCCGAACCCGCTAAATTCGCTTTTGCAAATCAAGCCCTGAACGGTTTGATACTCGGACGGGTAATCGGACAAATGATGGCGCTTGTTTTTACCTGCCTTTTGTTCTACAAAAGATTTGCACATATGTTCAGACTGATCTCCCGAAAACAAATGCGTAAGGAAGCCGGACTGAATAAAAAATATCCCCTGCAGATTATGCCGGGAGCTTTTATTACGGTGCTCATTACCGCCGTTTATGTACAGTTTTTTTCCCATTTTTTTGGTAAAGAACAAGTGGGACTGCTCGGCGTTTCGGTGAGCTACCTCGGCGTAGCTTTTGGGGTAATCTCTACCGCATTCGGTCAGGTTTTTTATAAGAAAATTTCTCTTATCGATGACGGTAATGAATTGAAACGCATTTTTCGAAATTATGCCGCCATTCTTTCTGTCCCCGCTCTGCTGGCTATTATTGCCGTTTATTTAATCCCCGCCGATTGGATCACTTCTCTACTCGGTAACCGATGGAAAGATATCTTACCCGTTACGCGCATTATGGTGCTGTGGATTAGTGTATCTTTTGTTTCAGCATCCCTCTCTTTTATGCATATACGTATCAATAACCAGAAAAATTTGCTACGTATCGAATTTCTGCACCTCATAGCGGTATTTATCTGCCTCTTTGCCTGCTATTCCTACAGCAAATCTTTCGTTTTTACACTTTATGGGTTCACTATTGTGCAAATTATTCACTATTTAACCGTAATTTCGTCGGCTTATTACCAACTTCATAAATCGGTAAATAGTTAAGTATTGTAATGTTTAAATTGCTTTTTTCTCATTTTAAATCGCATCACCTTTTTGTTCTGTATTTAGTGGTGATTGCTGTCATCATTCTGGGACTTAATGATGGCTTCGACCCGGCTTATGCTCAATTGACCCTTTTTTATTATTTCCTGCCCCTAATCGGGTTTTATTTATTGATTCAATTCCTCGGACTTAAATGGAATCTGCCCCAAAAATTATCCGATTTATTGAATCGCTTTTCTATCCAAAATCGCTTCTCTTCTCTGCAAATTAGCCTGTTTTTCAGCATTTTTCTTCTCCTGGTTTTTCTTACTCAGTTTTTTTTCCTAAAAGGTTTTCCCGGATTCGAAGCGCTTATGGAATTTAAGGTGAAAAAACTGGTATTTATACGTCGCCATATTGTAACCGGTATACCCACCTGGTTCGCTTATGTTTATTCTTTTTCTATTAAAGCCATTATTCCTCTGGCTATCTTATATACCTATGCATCCCGCCAAAAATATGCCTTTTATTTTGTCTGTTTGCTAGCTTTTGTTTTTGGTATTAATGCCATGCAAAAAGGACATATTCTCACTTTTTTTGTGCCTGTTTTAATCTATATCTTTTTCGAGAAAAATTATAAAAGAGCTGCCCTGCTTTCTTTGCTCATTTTTTTGCAACTCCTTATCCTGGTCTTTATTGCCAATCCTTCCCTTAAGTATACGCTTATGAGTCCCTTCATTAAAATTGAAAGAACTTCGGACCTTAATAATAAAATTGTTATTGACGAAAGCGAAAGCCAATCCCGCGAAATTGTAAAAGCAAATAAAAAAGCAGTGAATTCTCTATTGGTGCGAACCTTCTATTTGCCGGGCGCAACGGTGGGACGATGGTATGAATCTGTGCCCGATAAAAGACCCTTTTTGTACGGAAAAGGCTATAAATGGTATGCAAAAATAAGCGGACAAAAATATCATGATTATGGAAATGAATTGTATGGAGTGATTTATCCGAATTATGTGAAAAGAGGACTGAAAGGTCGGGTCAATGCCGCCAGCTTTATGTACGATTATGTCAATTTTAAGGAATGGGGCCTCCTCATAAGTGCACTCGTTATGGCGCTTATTTTGTCAACTGTTTTTTTTATTTTTTACGAGGACTTTAAGTTCTCTGTTGCCCTGAATCTAATGCCCGTTCTCTATTTGTCATCCACCAGTTATACCACCCTCTTGCTCAGCGGAGGATGGGGACTTATTATCCTGTTCTATATCTTGTTTATTTCCAAATCTAAATCGCTTCATGACCAAAGTTTGTCACCTCAGCTCCGCCCATAGTCCCGAAGATATTCGCATTTTTGTGAAGGAATGTGCAAGCCTGGCCGCTAATGGCTACGAAACGCATTTGATTGCAACGGGAGAGGGTGCCGATTATTGGAAAAATAATGTCTCTATTCATCTTATCCCCAAAAGAGGAACAAGCCGTTGGAAACGTATGCTTCTCTCGGTTCGTGATGTCTATAATAAAGCCCTGGAAATTAATGCCGATATTTATCATTTGCATGACCCGGAATTATTGCAAATTGCCCTCAAACTGAAAAGAAAAGGGAAAAAGGTTATCTACGACGCACATGAGGATTTGCCACGACAAATTATGGCGAAATACTGGATTCCAACCCCCTTTCGAAAAGCCGTTGCTTTAAGCACTGAATACTACGAAAATTATGTTTGTGGACGATTGGACGGACTGGTAGCGGCAACCCCAACCATAGCCAAGCGATTTGCTAAGGTGCAAAAGAATGTGGCTACGGTGAATAATTACCCCCTCCTCAAAGAATTCGACCAAGAACCGAATCTTAATATGGAAAAGGAAAATTATATCTGCTATGTAGGCGGGTTGACAGAGGTGAGAGGGGTGACGGCTATGGTGAAAGCTATGGCATTTTTGCCCGATTTGAAATTGAAATTGGGGGGACTCTTTTCTCCGGAATCGTATTATACCCGCGTTCAAAATATGCCCGAATTTATTCATGTCGATTATTTGGGTATGTTATCCCGGGACGAAGTGAAAAGCTTATTGCAAAAGGCAAAGGTCGGTTTGGTGACCTTGCTCCCTACACCCAATATAGTCGATTCACAACCTATTAAATTGTTTGAATATATGGCAGCTGCATTGCCCGTTATTGCTTCTGATTTTCCGCTGTGGCGACAAATTGTGGAGGACGCTCAATGTGGATTGTGCGTAGATCCAAATAACCCGAAAGCTATAGCAGAAGCCGTTTTGCAGATTTTGAAAGACCCCGCTCAAGCCTCCGAAATGGGAATGAATGGAAGAAAAAGCGTACTCGAAAAGTATAATTGGGAGTCGCAAGAACCGATTTTGTTGAATTTGTACGCCCAAATCTCTAAGTAATGAAGGTATCTGTAGTTATTCCCTGTAGAAACGAAAAAGCTTATATAGCGCTATGCCTCGATAGCCTGGTGAAACAGGATTTTCCAAAGGAAGATTTACAGGTTATCGTATGTGACGGATTGAGTGATGATGGAACGGTGGATATTATCCTGGATTATGCAGCTAAGTACGATTTTATTAAGTATGTATGTAACCCCGACCAAATTACGCCTAAAGCGCTGAATTTGGGATTGAAATATGCTTCCTTTGATGTGGGTATTATACTCGGCGCTCACGCTGCACTCGCCCCCGATTATATTAGCCGCTGTCTCGAAGCGCTGAATATTGACCCGCAAATCGGATGTGTAGGTGGAATTATTGAAAATGTACACGAAAATATCGTTTCTGAATCTATAGGCCTGGCTATGTCCAGTCCCTTCGGTGTTGGAAATGCCCATTTCCGTACCGCCGCAAAAGACGGCTATGTCGATACGGTGGCCTTTGGTGCTTATAGAAAGGAAGTTTTCGAAAAATGTGGCTATTTCGACGAAACGCTGGTGCGGAATCAAGACGATGAATTTAATTACCGCATCCTGAAAATGGGATTCAAAATCTGGTTGTCGCACAATATACGCTGTGTGTATTATGTGCGCGCATCTTTCTCTAAATTGAATAAACAATATTTTCAATACGGCTATTGGAAGGTTTTTGTAAACCGTAAACATAAAGCGGTTACTACGCTCAGACAATTGGTGCCCGCTATATGGATTTTATATATTAGCCTGGCATGGATTCCATCCCTGTTTTTTTGTCCGTGGATCTGGCTATATGCCGCAGGAATTCTAAGCTATTTGCTTGGCTCTTTTTATTTCGCACAAAAATTATCTGCCGATTTTAAAGTGCAATTGCGCATTTTACGCGCATTTTATACCCTGCATTTTGCATACGGATTCGGATATATTTTAGGTATATTTGATTTTATTTTATGCGGTAAAAACCCCTCCGAGAAAAGTACAGAACTTTCCCGATAAGGATGCAAGATATTAGAAAATATGCACGCTATGTAATGCTCTACGGCCTGTGGATCTTCGCCTTTTTATTGCCCTTCGAGGCCGATTTTTTGGTTCCGGTAGAGTTGATGATGATCCTGGGCTTTCTGTTTTCTCAAAAGCCTCAACAAATTTTTGCCCGTTTAAGGAAACAGCTATTTGTACTGCTTTCTTTTGCCCTCTACGCAATTTGTCTAATTTCGGCACTACTGTTCCGTGATGCCGGAGAGGAATGGAGTAGGCAAATTATGGTGAAATTGCCATTCTTACTCGTGCCCCTTATCCTAATCGGATCCGATTTGTCGATAAAGGAAGTGAAAACTTCTCTCCTCGCTTTTGCAGCCGGTTGCCTCGCTTCGGGTATAGGACAGCTCTTTCTCGCTTTTGTAGATTATTTGCAAAATGGGAATCCCCGCGCCTTTGTGCACTATAGCTTCTCGCGATTTATGCATACTACCTACCTGGGTATGTTCCAACTTTTTGCCGCCGTTTATTTCTTCTTTTTAGGTATGAATTCTATTTCGAAAAAGTATAGATATACTTACTTTTTTGCAGCCCTCTTTTGTCTACTTTTTGTCTTCTTATCGGGAGCGAAAGCTATTTTTTTATGCCTGTTTTTTCTTGCCTTTTATGCTATAATTCGCCTTATAAAGCAAGGAAAAAGGTCGGTGTGGACATGGATTTTGCCCCTTTCTTTATTGCTCGCTCCCATTGCATTGTACACCTTCTCATCTTCTTTTTCTTACAGAATTAATTTTGCCCTGAAAGAAGTGAAAATGTTTTGGAATGCCGAAGAGTTTAACGAAGTATATAGCACGGGCACACGCATTTTGCTGTGGAGAAATGCCCTAGATCTGTTTCAGGATAATGCTTTTGATGGAGTAGGTATAGCCAGGGTTCAAGAAGAACTGGATCGGACTATGAAAAATTCCGGCGATTACAACTACTTGCCCCGAAGTATGAATGCGCATAGCGAGTTTATTCAACATGGCTTGGCTTATGGGGTAGGCGGACTCTTACTGCTGATTGCTTTGCTAGGAATCCCCCTCTTTTATGCCGATAAAAAGAATGCATTGCTTATTGTTACTTTTTTGATTGTTATATGGATCCCCGCGCTTACCGAAAGTGTTTTCGAAAGACAAGCAGGAACCTTGTTTTTTACCCTGGTGGGCAGTCTTCTCGTCCTCCTATCTCGTCCCTCACGATTCAATGTCTATGAAAAAAACGAATAAATTTATCTCCCGTATTGCCCTTCAAGCTGTTTTTATTTCGGAGGACGGTTTGCATTTGCATGTAGAGGTGAAAATAAATGAATTGCCGGCCATTATGGTATTGGATACCGGTGCTACACATACGGTATTTGATATAGATAAAATTGAAATGCTCACCCAAAAGAAAACCAGAAATGTAAATGGTCGATATTCGGCCGGACTGGGTGCAAGCGAAATTCAAAGTAAAAAAATAAAAATTAATTCCCTTCAATTGGGAAATTATATCATCAAAGAGCAAAGCTTTACCTGCCTCCCGCTGACACACCTCAATCAGGGTTATCAAAGTCTGGATATTGCAGAGGTTATTGGCGTAATCGGTTCAGATTTAATGTATACCTTTGGAGCTCATATCGATTATGCCGATTGTGTACTGACGCTCTTTAAACCGGATAAGGCAAAACAATTGGGTATGAAAAACATTAAATTTATTTCATAAAATGAGTGTTTTAGGAAAATTATTTAAACAACAAACTGAACAAAATCCTCAACAATCAGGAAATGCAAATAAATCTGCGCCCATCCCGGTTTCGCAAGGAAGAGGCAATGCTTCTCCTGTGGAAGTAACTCCCGCAAAACCTTTAAACAAGAAAACCGATAAACGCATTTTCGGTCGATTCAGCGATGCACATAAAAGCAAATTGCAATTGGCTGCATGGGATGCCGCACAACAAGCATTTAAAAATGGGGAATTGGATAAAGCCTTACACGAATTTTTTGTGTATTTGAATGACCCTCAAAGCAATAATGTGGAATGGAAACAGGAAAATAAAGCCATTGTTTTTCTAATTCACCAAGGAAGTAAGTCCATAGAAGGACGATACGAGAATGGGATAGTGCAGGCTAAAGCCATATTGGCAGAGTTCGATACTCCCCCCATTCCGGTTATGCGAATGCTGCTTGGTGCCAATTATTCGCTCAAATATACTTCCTTCGGAATGGAAGATAATAGGTTTATTCTGAAATTATATACCGATTTTCAGCATACAGGCATCACGCATTTGTATCATGCTTTGAAGGAATTGGCAACCAAAGCAGACAGACAAGATGATCTGCTGACGGAAGAATTTCCCTCCTTGCGCAAAATGGAAGCTAAAGGTTTGCAAAGACTGAGCGAAGAGGAACAAAACAGACAGTATAGCTTTTTTAAGTTATGGATAGAGCAGGATTTGGAAAAAGCACGCGCACTTAATGCCGATACACAAAGTGGGGCCATTTCTTATATTTTGCTGAATACTTTATATAAAATCGACTACTTACTCATGCCTCAAGGCTCGGTTCTCGAAAAGGTCGAACAACTCGTGTCGCGCTATTGGGATAAAAATGACCAGAAAAGTTTTAACGAGAAAAATGAAATAATGATGTCGGGCCTCGATAGCTTGCTCGATCGAAAAGAAGCCGAAGTAAAAGCTTGTTTTTATCGTACCCAGGCCACATTTGGTATGTCTACACCGGCTACGCACAGCACCATAGCCAATTTTATCGATGAGTGTTTGAAGAATACGGCCTATTATATACAGCATAAAATGCTCGATATAGAAAAAGTAATTTATTCCTATTGTATTCACTATTGCATGTATAGTTTTGGGATGACTTCGGCACATTATCGCCTTATGGATTTATTGAATGAAATATTGGAATCTGATTATTATAAAGCATGTGGAATAGATCATGCATATGTGCAGGACGGTATTATCCAAAAAGCTAAAATCGAACAAGCCATTTCCGAAATTTTAGTCGATGAAAGAGCCGATTATCCGCAACTGACTTTTATGACGCAAAACCTGAAATATCAATCGGAATATGAGTTTTATTTCAGTTATTTAAACGAAATACGCTATTTGAATTTTAATAAATAGAATGAAAGATATTATTAAACAAATGCGCGGAGTCATCATTCAGATCGCGACTCCATACGGAACCGGAACCGGATTTTATCATGCGGCAAGCGGATTGATTATCACCAATAATCATGTTGTAGCAGGCGCACGCGAGGTGACCATTGCCGGTGTGCATTTCGAAAAACAAATGGGCGAAGTTTTGTATAATGATGCTATGTATGATCTTGCTTTTGTGCGTTTTCCGGGCAACCTCGAAGTCGATGCCCTATCCTTCGGGTCTTTGGAAGATTTGTCGGAAGGAGACGACGTATTGGCTATTGGGCATCCCTTTGGCTTGAAATATACGGCTACGCAAGGAATTATTTCGAAACTGAAAAGAAATTGGAACGGGGTCGATTATATTCAGATCGATGCAGCTATAAATCCGGGCAACAGTGGGGGGCCATTGGTGAATATAAAGGGAGAAATTATAGGGGTGAATTCGTTTATATTAAGAGACGGGAATTCCCTGGGTTTTGCCTTGCCGGTGGATAAATTGACAGAGTCTTTAAATGAATTCAACAGCCTGGGTGCATCCAGGGCATTGCGTTGCATTTCTTGCACCAATCTCATTCAAGTTGATGCGATGACAGGAACCTATTGTCCGGAATGTGGAAACAAGCTCGACCCCGAGCAAATAGAGGGCAAGAAATATTATATAGGTGCGGTAGCTCAAAAAATCGAAAAATCTTTAGTGGCCAATGGCATTGATGTGAAACTGGCTCGTTCGGGTCCTTCGGCCTGGCGGGTAAGCAAAGGTAGTGCTGAGGTGAAAATTCAACATTTCCCACAAACCCGCTATATATTTGCCGATGCACTATTGGGATATTTACCCAAGAAAAATCTGGCGCCTTTATATAGTTTTTTATTGCGCAAAAATACAGAACTGAACAATATCGTTTTGGCTATAAACGGCCGCGAGGTATTGTTGAGTAATGTATGGTTCGAAGAGGATTTTGTGCCGGAATATGCCGGTAAAGTATACGATGCCTTGTTTGCAATGGCCGATGCACTCGATTCGGAATTACACCAAAAGTACGGATTGGTTCCCCGTGAGGAAGAAGTCTGATTATTCTTCGCCTTTTAATCCCATTTTTTCGGCAAAATAATCGGCAAAATCGAGCATTTGTTCCTTCATTTTAGTCTCCCCGGTCGCCCTTTCAAAAGTTTCGGCCATGGTAATAATGGTTTGATGATAAAACTGTTTCATATCATCTACCAACATGTCTTTTGTCCACAAATCGATGCGAAGTGTATTGTTTTCTTTTGGATCCCAAACGGAAAGTAGAAATGCATTACAGGCTTTGTCTTCATCTACTCCGCTGCCCGGAGCATTCCATGATATTTTATCCGGTACACGTTGATCATCGAGAAGTACCTTGATTTTAATTTCTGAACTTGATGCCATATTATTTTCTTGGTTTGTATTTGCTTTGCGCAAAGATAGCTTTGTAATCGTGATTTTTCATCAATTGGTCTATACTTATTTCGGGATGATTTTTCATATAGCTCTCCATTATTTTATATCCCAAATACCAGGCAATACGTCCCGGGGTCTCTCTGGGCATCCCCGTAGCAAATGGTGCCTCTTCGGTATATTTTTTTATTTCTTTGCTGTCTTCACTGTACAATAGTTTTTTCTCTATAAAAAAGCCATAGATATTGCCTTCGTTTTTTTCGCAGAAATCGAATTGATCTGTACTATAACCCAATAAACGATGTGTGGGATAATCGGGTAATAATTTATGCAGGTAGAATATGATTTTCCCTCTGTATATAATCTCATCTATAAAAGTAATTGCGTCATTTTTCTTGGGAAACTCGGTCATTAACCAGCCGGTTATGGATTCCGCTACCATAAGATCGGCATCACGGCGGACTTTAATATAATCCGGCCATTGGAGTCCGTCATACCCCTTGAAATCTTTACCCAGATACATTTCGAGTCCCACCAGCATACAGGTGTCTAGCGCCACTACTGCATATTGGAAGTTGTTGTAAGAAAATGCAACAGAGGGAACTATGGCTTCGGGTGTATACCATGCATAATTGTGAAATGCTTTGGTATATTCTTTTTCATAGGAACTGAAATCGGTGAAGACGGTGTCAATTTTATGCTTAGTCTCCAGTATGTACGGGTCTGCCAAAAAGCCGGCATATCCAAAACGGGTGAAAATGGAATCGGGGTGACCAATGCCGAGGATTTCTTCAAAAATTCCCCTGCTCAATTCCGGATAAGTCGTATTGATTTTCTCTATGCGCAATTCCGGATTTGCATTTCCATAGGGCAAAATATCCTTGTAGGGGTAAGAGAATAGCAAAGGAGCTGCATCCTCGGGAATTTGGGGTGTATACCGGGCTTCCTTGCACGAAAACAAGGAAAGGATAAGGATAGAAAATAAGAAAACTTTTTGCATAATTGCGAATAATAACGTGCAAAAATGCAAATAGATTGTGTAAGAACCAAAGTACATAATGATGCGTTGTGAAATGAGAAAAAATTGCCTTTAAAAGGTTCGTTTTTGCCGTCAGATGTTTGTATCTTCGCCCCGTAAAATAAAACAGCATGGACAATAATCAGCTTACAACCGTAGAAACAGCGCAAAAACTAGGTATTTTGCCTGAAGAATTCAACATGATTCAGGAAACGCTGGGTCGTATTCCAAATTTTACCGAATTATGTGCCTATAGCGGAATGTGGAGTGAGCATTGTTCCTACAAAAATTCAATTAAATGGCTTAAAACCCTTCCAAAAGAAGGCCCGCATATGTTGGCCGAAGCCGGTGAAGAAAATGCCGGACTTGTGGCTATAGGTGATGGCATGGCTTGTGCATTTAAAATTGAATCTCATAATCACCCCAGTGCCATTGAACCCTACCAAGGGGCTGCTACGGGTGTGGGAGGTATCAATCGCGATATTTTTACAATGGGTGCAAGACCAATAGCTCAGTTGAATTCGCTTCGTTTCGGGAAATTGGATTCCAAACGTACGCAATGGATTGTGAATGGAGTCGTGAAAGGAATTGGAAATTATGGCAATGCTTTTGGAATTCCAACCGTTGGAGGGGAAGTGTTTTTTGATGAGGCATTTGAACAGAATCCATTGGTGAATGCCATGAGTGTCGGTATTCTACGCGAAGGAGAAATGATTTCTGCCACTAGTTACGGTGAAGGAAATCCCGTTTATATTGTAGGTTCTGCCACCGGAAAAGATGGGGTAGGCGGTGCTGCATTTGCTAGTGGAGATCTAAGCGAAGATTCGGCTAAAGATTTGCCGGCCGTGCAGGTGGGAGACCCTTTTCAGGAAAAATTATTATTGGAAGCTACACTAGAGGTAATCAAAAGTGGAGCGGTTGTGGGCATGCAAGATATGGGTGCCGCCGGTATTATTTGTTCCACCGCCGAAATGAGTGCCAAAGGAAAACACGGAATGGAGATTTTTCTCGATAAAGTGCCTACGCGCCAGCAAGGCATGCAACCATACGAATTGCTCTTGTCGGAATCTCAAGAACGTATGCTTGTGGTGGTGAAAAAAGGACAGGAACAAATTATAGAAAAAATATTCGAAAAATGGGATTTGCCTTGTGCAGATATAGGTCGTGTTACTACAGACGGTCGCCTGAAATTTTATTTTGAAGGGGAATTGGTTGCCGATTTAATTGCCGATCATTTGGTATTAGGCGGAGGTGCTCCTCAATACGAAAGAGCCTATAGCGAACCGGCTTATTATAGCGAAGCAAAGAAGTTTAATCCGGCCTCCGTTGCCCAGCCTAAAGACTATAGCGAAGTAGCTCATTTTTTAATTTCGCACCCCAATATAGCCAGCAAAAGATGGATTTATAACCAGTACGACTCTATGGTGGGTACGGTGAATATGAGTACGAATAATCCTTCCGATGCAGCAGTGGTAAATGTTAAGGATACGAATAAAGCTTTGGTACTAACGGTAGATTGCAATAGCCGTTATGTGCAAGCCGACCCCGAAATAGGAACGATGATTGCCGTAGCAGAAGCTGCACGAAATATAGTATGTACAGGAGGTGAGCCTAGCGCCATTACCAATTGTTTGAATTTTGGAAATCCATATAATCCGGAAGCCTATTGGCAGTTTGTGGGAGCGATTAAAGGTATGGGTGCGGCATGTATTAAGTTTAAAACCCCGGTTACAGGTGGGAATGTGAGTTTTTATAATCAAAGTAAAATCGGAGATAAAACTGTTCCCGTTTTCCCAACGCCTACCATTGGTATGTTGGGTATAATGGAAGATAAGAAATGGCAAACCCCGCTTTCTTTCAAAAATGAAGATGATGTATTGTTATTAATAGGCGAACAAACGGATGATATTCAGTCCAGCGAATATGTATACTCCTATTTAGGAATCAAAAATACACCCGCACCTTATTTTGATATGGATAAGGAATGGAAAATGCAGGAAGCGTTGAAGCAGGCTATTCGTAAGGGATTGGTGAATGCAGCGCATGATGTGGCAGATGGAGGCTTGATCTGTAGTTTGCTCGAAAGTTCTTTCAAACATAACCTGGGCTTCCGTATCGAAAGTCCAGCTGGTATCCGTAAAGATGCTTTCTTATTTGGTGAAGGTCAAGGTCGTGTTGTATTGGCCGTTTCACCTCAGAATAAACAGGCTTTAGAATCCTTGATGTCTGAACATAATGTGCCATTATATGTATTGGGTAATGTGGCGAAAGGAATTGAGGTAGACGGAGATAATTGGGCCGAAACAGTGCGGATCTACCAGGAAAAATACGAACAATCCATAGAGAAATCAATGGCTTAAACAGGAAAATTATGGCTAAAATGGAATTGAATCCCCATTCTTTTGAGGAAGTTTTACGAAAAGTAATAGATCCCATTTCGAAAGAGGATATTATTAGTACGGGTAAAGTACGCACTTTCGATATTTCAAATGGGAAAATCGAAATGGAATTGGAGGTATTGAGTCCGGCTCTTCACATAAAAAGGAAGTTAGAAAACAGCGTAAGAGAGGCCTTGCATAATGCCTTCGGGGAAGATATAGAAATTGATATACGCCTGTTTATTAATGTGCCGGATAAACGTAAAGCGCATGCCGATATGTTGCCCGGAGTAAAAAATATTATTGCCGTTTCCTCCGGTAAAGGTGGAGTAGGGAAGAGTACGGTTTCGGCAAATTTGGCTGTAACCCTTGCCAGACAGGGTTTTAAGGTTGGATTGATTGATGCTGATATATATGGCCCCAGTATACCCATGATGTTTGATGTAGAAAACAGGAGGCCTAATTTGATCACGGTTGATGGGGTGAAATTGATTGAACCTGTCGAAAGTTTGGGGGTGAAATTATTGAGTATAGGATTTTTTGCAGATGTTTCACAGGCCGTTGTATGGAGAGGTCCTATGGCTTCAAAGGCGCTGAAACAAATGTTTTCGGATGCATATTGGGGCGAACTGGATTTTTTGTTGATAGACTTGCCGCCGGGAACCGGAGATGTGCATTTGACCTTGGTGCAAACAGTTCCCGTAACCGGAGCTATAGTAGTGTCTACACCTCAAAAAGTGGCATTGGCTGATGCAGAAAAGGGAGCTAATATGTTTCGTCTGCCGGCCATAAATGTACCCCTCATTGGTATGGTCGAGAATATGGCTTATTTTACGCCGGAAGAATTGCCCGGGAATAAGTATTATATATTCGGACAACATGGAGTAAGACGTTTATGTGAAAAGTTAAATGCCGCATTTTTGGGCGAAATACCTTTGGTACAAGCTATACGTGAAGGCGGAGATTCGGGTCAGCCTATGGCCTTGACGCCCGATACGCCGGTTGCAGATGCCTTTGCGCATATTGCAGATTCTATGATGGAACAATTGGCTAAACGAAATGAAAATTTACCTCCTACGGAAGTAAGTATGATTAATACGAATTAGAATTGTATTTTTGTAAACCATGACAACAATAGAAATATATCAATCTGTCGAATCGGCTTTGGAAGAAATAAGGCCTTTTTTACAAAATGACGGAGGCGATATTACAGTCGTGGAAGTAACCCCTGATTATGTGGTGAAAGTGAAATTACACGGTACATGTCGGGCATGCAGTATGAAGCCTATGACGATGAAGGCGGGGGTGCTGGAGACGATTCGAAGGGTTATTCCGCAGATTAAGGAGGTTGTCGAAGTCGACTAAAGTAAAAATCATTTCTACTGCGCCGCTCTGCGTTGGAGCAAAAAAGCGCGTCAGTCACGTACCATTAGTACGCTCCCTCCTTACTTTTTCACTCCGCCTTGAGGCGGCTTGTATAAATGATTTTTACCAAATCTGAATGGGATTTGTGGAAAAAAATGGAAAAATAATCCCATTTTTTTGTGCAGGACTTATGTACTCAAAGATAGGTAAGCGAAACCAAACTGTGTGCAGTATAAAGCTCCTCCCCAACCAAGGGGAGGTGGTCGAAGACCGGAGGGGTTTGAATACTCAAAATTCAAATTTAAAAAAAGCACCCTACTGCAGCGCATTAAACATCATAATATTTTCTGCTCAAAATAATTTCTGCTGCGCCGCGCTGCGTTGGAGCAAAAAAGTGCGTCGGTCACGTACCTTTAGTACGCTCCCTCCTTACTTTTTCACTCCGCCTTGCGGCGGCTTGCATAAATCATTTTAAGACCTTCTTACCTGGGAATTTTTGTAAAAAAATGGGAAAATTATCTCATTTTTTGTGCAGGATTTATGTACTCAAAGTAAAAGAGAGGGGGACCAAACTGTGTGCAGTATGAATTCCCCTCTTGAGAGGGGATAGGGGTGTGTAGGCCTGGAAATGGTACGCTTTGGGGTAGACGAAACTTCCGCAGCGCTTGATTTTTGTTTAAAATGATTTCTGCTGTGCATTTCTTCGTTGGAACAAAATTTGTGCGCGGTCACGTACCATTCGTACGCTCCCTCGTTAAAATGATTTCTGCTGCACCGCGCTGCGTTGGAGCTCATTTTGGTTCAGTTACGTAGCGCTGCTACGCGCCTTCACCCAAATTTCACTCCGCCTTGCGGCGGCTTGCATAAATCATTTTAACACCTTTTTACCTGGAAAATTATTACAAAAAACGGGAAAATATTCCCATTTTTTGTGCAATATATATGTACTCAAAGTAAGGCGAGTGAAACCAAACTGTGTGCAGTATACCCCTCGCGCCTAGGAAGATTTTGGCTAGGGCCACATGCAATGTATTTGGCCCAAATGTTAAAAACAGTCTTTCATTTTTTTTATTTAGATTCTTTAACTAAATTGTTTCTAATTAACCAATATTTGATTGATATGAAAGCAAAGAAATTTTTGCATGGAATGAAGAATGCTTTGTTCTTCTCTCTCTCTCTCTCTCTCTCTCTCTCTCTAGTATAATGGGCATTATGGTTAGTGCAACACATGCCCAAAATCAAACTTTTCTTTCAGAGTATTGGACAGGCCAAGGAGGGGAATTAGCCGTTACTGATATAGTCGGACATAAAATTGCCTCCTATAATTTAAGTAATCATTCAAGCGGTCAGCAATCCATTACTATTCATCTATCTAACCTTGCCAACGGAATGTACGTTTGTACGCTCAAAATGGGTGAAAAGTCCGTTTCTAAACGCATTATTAAAAATTGAAGATTATGAAAGCGAAATATCAATTCTTTGTTTTTTTAATTGTAATTTTTGGTTCTTTGTCTTGTAAAAAAGACAAAGAACCCTCTAAAGGAGAAGATTGTTACGAATTTTCCGGATTCCAAGAAACGGGTAATTTTTATCCATTTGCTTCTTTTGGGCGTTCAACACAACCTTGTTTTAATCCGAACAACCCCAATGAATTTGTATTTTATTATACAGATAACTCGGGTGGTGTTCAGTTGAGAAAGTACAATATTTTAACCCAACAGAACAATGAAATTATAACTTTTAATAAAAAGATATATGGACAACCCAAATGGGGAAAAAATGGTTGGATTGCTTTTACTTCACTAAATAATGGATATGTTGAACATATTTATGTGGTAAAAGACAATGGGGATAGCTTAAGGCAATTTACCAATTCAATCGCTAATTTATATCCCGCTTGGGATGTTGGTAATAATTTATATTGGGCACATTCAGCTGTTTTAGGAGTACCTTATTATTTTTTGAAACAGAATATATACAGTAATAATACAGACACAGTATTAAAAGCAAACGGTTTGAATCAAGGTTTTTCTTGGGTTAATGATATAAATCGGAGTAATATACTGATTTCTAATACGATAATTAATAATCAGATGTGTATTGGTTATGCAAATTTAAATGACAGTAATATCTCATTTGTTGAAGTAATTAATCTGGAAAGTAAATTTAAAACGGATAGGCCTGTTGGTTTGTGTTGGTCAGCAAACGAACAATTTGCTTATATTTCGATATACAATGATGGCTTGTATAAATTAAATATTTCTACCAAACAGTACAATAAATTAATCGCCTATTGTGATAGTAAAAGCTATGGAACGATTTCATGTTCCTCTGACGGAAGATATTTGGTTGGAGAACGAATAAATAGTACAGTAAATCACGATAAAGGGGTAATTTATCAGAATTATAAAATCGACTTAATAGATTTAGCAACCTTAAAAGAAACAGAGTTGTTGTTGGAATAATTAGGGCACATTAATTCAGTTCGGTTTTATAAAAATCTAACATTAAAAAAGTTATTATTTAATCAAGCGGTAAATTTCCCTATATTTGGAAGGCTACAAAGCCCCCAAACATCAGAATAATTCCCGCTAAATTAAAATGAATATGAAAACGTACTTTTTATTTGCATTTTTAGCTTGTTCTAATTTGATTTTTGCACAGAAGAATAAAAACCTAATTGGTTTTGAATTTGCTTATGGAGGAAGCACCTTCGCTATGAAAAACCTCAACAGGTTTTATATCGATTCTTTTGCCGCTAAACCACAAATTGATTTATTACAAAATAGGATTGAAATTGGACATCAATTCCGACTCGCAACCTATTTTAAACCTTTGCCTATGTTCGATGTTGGCGTTTATGGAAATTACCAATTTGCTTCATCCAAAGCGAATCCAATTATTACGGAAACGGATCCAATGGGATTCCCAATTAAAATGCACAGAGGAAAATTTGAATTAAGAACAGAAGCAATTGGGGTGGGAATTGCATCTACATTTTATTTTAGCCATTTTCTTAAATTTCAAGAAAAAGAATCAACCCTAAACCGATTGCATTTGGGAGTTGAAGTAAACGGAGGAGTGGGATTCTCTAAGGCAATTTTCGATTTAAGGTATTATACATTCCCCGAAGCATCTGATTTCGATTATTTTAATAGTCGCGATTTTCAAGGACAAGCAGGGATAAAGGTGGAATATGATTTTACTAAATCACCTTTTTTTACCACGCTAGGAATCCGATTCGGATACCAATATTTTAAAACCAAAACCATTAAAAATCGTAACGGAGATGAGTGGGTGTTGCTCGGAAATTATCCTATCAACCTCGATTTCTCCGGATTTTATTTTGGAACCTATTTGAAGTTTGGCAGATAAATTATTTCGGCTTAAGAATGGATTTTAATAGACGCTCTTATTAGATAATCCTTCCGGAAATTCTTATTTACGCTGACCATTGACTACATACTCCACACTCTTTTCCCAATCTTCTTTCGTCCATGAAAAATTGGTGAAATTCCCGTCGGAACTGAAGTTAATGTTGAATTTCTCGGGTAAATTGAAATAGGTATTGTTTTTATTTACCCCAATTTCTACCTGATCATCTTGTATGAATCGAATGAGAATTAAATCGCCCGTAGAACCGGCTTCAATTCTGCCAGAATAATCAATATCTTGTTCATTAAAATAACCCGGATACAAGGTGTTGTGTTCGGTTTTTCGCACTTTAAAAGCCCATTCGCCTATGTATTTGTTTCGATAATCGAAAGGATTGTCCGAACAAGAAGTTAATAAGATAATGCTGAGTACAGCTATGATTGCACGTTTTTTCATATTTCTAATTTTCCGTTACAATATACGGAGCTTTTCTGATATCTTTTTTAATGCAGGTATAAAGAGGACGATGAGAAGTACTCAGCCTAACACGCGCGGGATTGCAGGCAAGTAGCCCGACAATGTATTGGCGGCTACAGCCGTAAAGCCCGTCACGGCGCTTTATTGAAAATGAGCCTTAATCGCGCCCATTTATCCCCCCAAAATTATATCCCCTTTTTAGGTGCTTTTTGCCTTTTTTATATTATCGACTCGCTTTTCTCCACCCGCAATTGTACTTTTGTTATTTAAAATCATTCTAAACAGTGAAGAAAATTATTCCATTTCTCATTTTGAGCATTTTATCGTGCGGTCCTAAATCGGACCCAAACCACGAAACCAATAGCAACAGTCCTAGAATTGTATCCATCAATGGCAGTATTTCTGAAATTTTGGTGGAATTCGGACTGGAAAATGAGTTGATTGGGGTGGACGCTACTTCAACCTTTCCGGAAAGTCTGAAGAGTAAAACCCAGATTGGAAATGCCCATTCCATGAATATGGAACAGATTATTGCGCTACAACCAACCATAGTGTTGAGTCTGACCGAAAGAGGATTGAAATCGGAACAGGCCACTCAGTTGCAACAAGCCGGCATCAAGGTTCAGTTCTATAATTTGGAAAGTAATCCCGAATCTACCCAGGCCCTAATTACGGATTTGGGAAAGGAATTTGGAAAAGAAAATGAGGCCACGGCATTGATAGAGCAAATGAAACAGGATATTCAGAATATTCCATCCATTAATCCCGATACCAAAGTACTCTTTATTTATGCGCGCGGAGCAGGCGCCGTGCAAGCTGCCGGAGATCATACCGCTATGGTAGAAATGATAGAATTGGCGGGCGCTAAATCGGCCACGGAAGGACAATTTGAGGGCTTTAAAGCCTTAACTCCCGAAGCACTTTTGGACGCAAATCCCGATTTTATTCTTTTGTTTGAAACCGGTTTCGAAAGCTTGAATGGAGCAAAAGGATTGATGGAAATTCCGGGTATGGATAAAACCAATGCCGGAAAACACAAGCGATTTATTACTATGGATGGACAGTTTTTGTCCGGATTTGGCCCCCGTACCGGAAAGGCCGCAATCGAACTGGCTAAGGCTTTACAGGCAAATAATTAAGTCCGTTTATGCGCTTTAAGGTTATACTGCTTACTTGTCTTTTGGTATTTATTCTTATTCTCTCCAGTAGCCTGGGGGTGGTGACTATTGAAGCTAAGCAGGTGGTAGCAATCTTACTCGATTTTTTTAAAATACATACAGGCATCACTTATTCCGATGTGCATGAAGCTGTGCTTTTGCATATCCGACTGCCGCGCGTACTTCTGTCTATGCTGATTGGTGCAGTATTGAGCTTGTGCGGACTGTCTCTGCAGAGCGTATTCAGAAATCCACTTGCCGACCCAAACCTGATTGGAATTGGATCAGGCGCCTCTTTTGCAGTGGTTATTTTTATTGTTTTCGGGAATTTTTTATTTCCCAATTTGATTCAATCTCTTGGCCCCTGGTCTCTTTCTATAGCCGCATTTTTGGGCGCATTGGCGGCGATGATTCTCGTTTATAAAATGGGAAGTAAAGGCAATAAAACCGATGTTGCCGTGATGTTGTTGGCCGGTATTGCCATTAATGCCTTGGGCGGTGCGTTAACCGGACTGGTAACCTTGTCGGCAAGTGACGATCAACTACGATCCTTTACATTTTGGACTTTAGGTAGTTTGGCCGCAGCAAACTGGACTCAAGTGCTTACTTTTTTTCCCATTGCTTTTTTATGCTTTTTTGCGCTACCTCGCTTTGCAAGGGGACTCAATGCTCTTGCCCTGGGCGAAGCAGACGCCCAAAGTATGGGATTCAAAACTCAACAAATGAAAACACAAATTATGCTTATTTCTGCTTTAGGCGTGGGTGCAGCCGTATCGCTGAGCGGTATTATCGGCTTTGTTGGATTGGTTGTGCCCCATATTTTTCGCTTATGGCAAGGGCCCGATAATACTAAACTTATGCCCCTGAGTATACTGGGGGGAGCTTTTATGCTTTCGGCAGCCGATTTAGTGTCGCGTAGCATTGCCCCACCGGTGGAATTGCCCGTAAGCGTGGTGACTTCCATTTTAGGCGCACCCTTTTTTATGTATTTAATCATTAAAGAAAAGAAAAAAGGAAATGTCTGAAAAGCTTGATTTACTTAATATATCGCTCTATAATAAGGATTTTCGGATTTTAAATGGTCTGAATCTAAGCCTGAGTCCCGGAAAATTTACGGCTATTATCGGTCCAAACGGCGCCGGAAAATCGAGCCTGTTGAAAATACTCAGCGGCGAATGTAGAAGCTATACAGGCAATATTCATTGGGGAAAAAGGAATTGGAATGGCTTGTCCGACAAAGAAATGTCGACCCAAAGAGCTATGCTAAGACAACAGTTTCATATGACTTTTTCTTTTGAGGTAAGCGATATACTCGAAATGGGGCGCTATCCACATCAGAAATCGAACGCATATAATCAATCCATTATTCAGGAGGTAATGGCATGCCTGCAATTGGAAAATTTATTGCATAAAAGTTACCATACTCTTTCGGGAGGCGAACAACAAAGGGTGCAACTGGGGCGCGTCTTGGCCCAAATATGGGATGCCCCCAAAGAGGCCATATTATTGCTGGACGAACCGGTGAGCGCATTGGATATACGCTATCAACATCAATTGCTGCATATGTTGCAGAAATTAGCTGCCGAAAAAGGATGGCTGGTTCTGGCCGTTTTGCACGATTTAAATCAGGTTATGCAATATGCCGATGAGGTTGTACTTATGAAAAAAGGAACTATAGTGTCGTCGGGAAAACCAATGGAAGTAATGACCCCCGAAAATTTAAAGGAAAGTTACCATATCCACGCATCATGGATAAATCACGAGGAATTTAGCCTGCCAACAATTAAAATTCAATATGTATAATAAAAAATCGAATCAATTATGAACAGTGAAGTAACAAGCTTGCTAAGTCAATACGAAGCATTAAAAGCAGAAAATCCCAAATTACGTATACGCGATGCCGCTAAACAATTGGGTGTAAGTGAGGCACATTTGGTCTCGATAAATCCCGATAATAAAGCATTGAAATCGGATTTTTTCAGCTTCCTTAAGGAATTAGCCCCGCTCGGAAAAATTATGGCACTTACCAGAAATGATGATGTAGTGCACGAAAGAAAAGGGGTTTATGATAATGTGACTTTTGAAGGTCCTGTGGGTACAGCCGTAAATGACGATATTGATATTCGCCTTTTTATGTTCGCATGGAAATACGGCTTCTCGGTAAATGAAAACGGACGCAGAAGTTTTCAGTTCTTCGATAAAGCCGGAGATGCAACGCATAAAATTTATGCTACGGAAGAAACCAATATGGAAGCTTTTGATGCATTGGAAGCAAAATATAGCTCGGAAGAACCTATTGCCATAGAGGTGGAAGCCTGGCCTGCAACACCTGCCGAAATGCCGGATGAAGCCATAGATAAAGCAGCATTCCAAGATGAATGGTTGAACATGAAAGATACGCACGACTTCTTTGGCATGCTTCGTAAGTATAAAGTAAGCCGCGAACAAGGCCTGCGTCTGGCTCCGGACGGATGGGTGAAAAAAGTAGATACATCTGCTTTCAGAAAAATTATGGAAACTTCCGCCCAACGCCAAATTCCTATTATGGTTTTTGTGGGAAATAAAGGTACCATTCAAATTCACACCGGAGAGGTAACGAAACTCGTGGATGCAGGTCCCTGGTTCAATGTCCTGGATCCGGATTTTAATCTGCACGTGCGCGAAGAAGCCATTAAGAATGTATATATAGTGAAGAAAAATTCTGTAGATGGAACCATTACTTCGCTCGAAGCTTTTGATGAAAAAGGCGAAATGCTGGTGCAATTATTCGGTAAACGTAAACCCGGTATTCCCGAATTGGAAAGCTGGAGAAGTCTGGTAAAAGACACAACTGATTTTTAATCCTATAGTGCCGATTTTTTTTCGGCACTTTTTTTTGTGAATAAATTATTTGGTATGCGCGCATACCAAATTGAAAAATTATGTTTAACTTGCACTTGTAAAACAAGAAATTAATACAAACCATGTCAATAGAAACCAAAAAAGCGATTAAAGGAGGGGAGTGGATTATCCGTGAAACACCCTATGCTGATGTATTTATTCCTGAAGAGTTTGACGAAGAGCAACGCATGATTGCACAAACTTGTAAGGATTTTGTAATGAATGAGGTTTGGCCTCGTTTGGATGAGATTGATAGCATGCAAAATCCCGAATTGATTCCTTCTTTATTGGATAAAGCGGGCGAATTGGGAATTTTGGGTGTATCATTGCCCGAACAATATGGTGGATTTGGAAAAGACTTTGTAACCTCTTTGTTGGTAACTGAAGTAACCGGAGCAGGTCACAGTTTTGCCGTTGCCCTTTCTGCGCATACCGGAATCGGAACTTTGCCTATCGCTTTATATGGCAATGAAGCGCAAAAGGAGAAGTATTTGCCCAAATTGGCAACGGGAGAATGGAAAGCAGCCTATTGTCTGACTGAACCTAATTCCGGGTCGGATGCCAATAGTGGTAAAACCAAAGCGGTTCTTAGTGCCGATGGAAAACATTATGTGATCAATGGGCAAAAAATGTGGATTACCAACTCGGGTTTTGCCGATATTTTTATTGTATTTGCCAAAATTGATGAAGACGAAAATTTGTCTGCATTTATTATTGAGAAATCTTTCGGTGGAATAAAACTCAACGAAGAAGAAAAGAAAATGGGTATTAAAGGATCTTCTACACGTCAGGTGTTTTTTGAAGATTGTCATGTGCCCGTTGAAAATCTTTTGAGTGAGCGTCAGAACGGATTTAAAATTGCGGTTAATATTCTGAATATAGGCCGTATTAAATTGGCTGCTGCTGCAATTGGCGGATCTAAACAGTGTATTGCACATTCGGTTAATTATTCCAATGAAAGACAACAGTTTGGCCGTCCTATTAGTAAATACGGAGCCATTCGTTATAAAATATCCGAACAAATTATTCGCACTTTCTCGTCTGAATCGGCTACTTACCGTGCCGGTAAAAATATTACCGATGCTGTAAATCAACTTATCAGCGAAGGTATGGATCCCCATAAAGCCGAATTGAAAGGGGTAGAACAATTTGCCATCGAATGTGCTATTTTGAAAGTGCATGGTTCAGAAACCCTGGATTATGTAGTAGATGAAGGGGTGCAAATTTACGGTGGTATGGGTTACTCGGCCGAAGCACCTATGGATCGCGCTTATCGTGATGCGCGTATCAACCGTATTTTTGAAGGTACAAACGAAATCAACCGTATGTTGACCGTGGATATGATTCTGAAAAGAGCTATGAAAGGCGAATTTGATTTGATGAGTCCAGCCATGGCCGTAGTAAGCGAAATGATGAGTATACCCGAACCATTCGAAAATGACGGAACGGTATTTGCCAACGAAAAAGAATATTTGCGTAAATTCAAAAAAGCTATACTCCTCGTTGCAGGTGGAGCCGTACAAAAATTGATGCAAACTCTGTCGAAAGAACAAGAAATTATTATGGATATAGCCGATATGGCTATTGATACTTATGTGGCCGAAAGTACCCTCTTGCGTGTGGAAAAATTAATCGCGCAAAAAGGAGAAGAAGCTTGTAAGGAATATATAGACCTGGTGCGCGTTTTATTCAACGATACTGCCGATAAAATTGCCGTAAAAGGTAAAAATGCGGTGAATTCGTTTGCTGAAGGGGATGAACAAAGAATGATGCTTATGGGTATCAAACGCTTTACGAAAACTGAACCTTTTAATGTGAAGGATGCACGTAGAAATATTGCGCAATTAGCTATTGACAAAAATACTTATCCCTTCTAAAGGATAGGCGCATGTTTAGAAAATCCTCCTATAATGTAGGAGGATTTTTTTTTATGATATTTGGGAAGCCGCCAATTAATCTTTACCTTTGCAGTCCCATTTTAAAAAAAGGCTTTTTGCGGTCAAGTTTTGTTTCGTTTTTGGTTTTGGTTGATTGGCCGTAATATTAATGGAGAGAGTTCGTTTTGAACTCTCTCTTTTTTTTAAGCATGCTGTATTCCCAAACTAGAAAATAGTTTAATCCCCCACATTGATAGGGCATAAAATAGGCCGGAATGGAAGCAATAATTTTGTTGAGCGGACGAGGAAATACGGAACCGGCATTGGCATAGAAAAAGGCAAAATCCGATTCCCCGCTAAATCCCGACGGATCCCAGGATTCTGATGGCGAACTATTCAGCCTGTAGATGGCACTGCCTATCATGCTTTTCTCTACGGTATCTCTGCTTTTTGTCCACTCTGCCTGTAAGGCACTTAGCAAAAACTCAGTGTCTATTTCCCATTTCGGCAATTGTTCTTTAAGGCGACTCACATGATACAAAATGGTGCTGTAATGCCCATATTGAGGCGAAAGCAATTTGCCCTTTTTCCATTTTGCACAATATCTGTAGGTGTTTTCTATATAGGTCAGACTCAAACTGTCGCTACGATTCCATACAATCTTATTTTCTACCTTATATAAAAGTATATTGCTCAGTACAACCAAATCTATTTCTTTAGGCATTTTTTCGCCTATCCATGTATTGTAAACTTCTTTTTTACG
>JAEZEQ010000005.1 GCA_023432985.1 Bacteroidota bacterium
CCTATTTTTTAGGTGGATTTTTTTTTACTATTATTTCGTCGGTTTGCATAACTCATAAGTGGATTTTAATACAATCCGATTGTTCAGAAATTCTTTGCTTTTTTCACTTATTTTTTTTCTTTGTGAAAACAAATATGCTGTGACTCTTATGAAATATTCTGTATTCTTGCTGTCTTTTATTTCCATTTTTATGCTTAGTTGTGAAAAAAAATGAAGAAATGGAAGAATTGCAAATGAGGCCGAGAAACAAAATTGGGTATTGTGATTATGCATGCCCAAACGGTTGGCAAGTTGTATCTGGAATTATGTGTCCGGGGGGTGGGTATGAAGTATGTATAGAGCCTTTTGAATGTAGACCCCAAATGACAAATGCATGCAGTAATACCCATAATTGATGATACGTTTTTTTGTTATTTCCAGCTTATTGGTTTTATCGTGCCATACTCCCAAAAATATTGGGATGAAGTGCGCATCAATAAACAAAGAAGTTCAAGCAAATTATGGTTCTGATTTAATTTTAAGAACGGCAGCCTTCCCTAATAGAGGATTGCTGAAATACCGACAGTTTTTTTCTGATGAAGGTAGAGTGTTCCAAAGTGAATTGTCTCAGAAGAACATTTTATACATTTATGGTCAGGATGTGGAAGATGCGGCCGAAATCGTGTTCAGAGATAGTTCCATGGTTCAAAAGATTTCACTTAGTCCTACTGTCGGACTCAAGTCGCTTTCTAAAAACTTACATTTAATTTTATCCGAAACCACCCTTTTCTTGGTAAACGCAAAGGGAGAGCTTTTAAAAGAAAAGGATTTCTCTTCAGAGTATAAAGGCCTGTTTTTTGGTGGAATATATGGCCCATATATGGCATATAATAAGGAATTTAATACACTTTACTTCTTTAATGACATGCGCCGAACAGGATATAATCTTGATTTGTGCCAGCTTTCTATACCTGATTTAGAAATAACGGATTTAGGAATTAAAGCTCCCAATGCTAAGTTGAATTATGGGTTTTATTCCATGCCATATTTAACAGCAGGTAAGAATGAAATCATAGTTTCTTATCCCTATGATGAGATCTTGTATGCCTATAATTATACAAGCTTACAGAAAAGAAATATATGTGCCGGTTCTAATTATTTTGAACCCATGACAGTCCCAGCCAAAGGTTGGAATAATACCGAGCGAATGGATCATAAGTTTTCAGAGCCCTTCTTTTCGCCTCTTTTGTTTGTCGAAAAAAGCAATAAATATGTTCGTTTTTATTTTAAAAGAAAAAACCTTTTTGAGTCTTGCTTGAATCAAGCTTATAGAATAAATGGTCGACAGGCTTCTATTGTCGAATATGATTCGCTTCTTAGTCCATTAAAGGAATTTAATTTGAATGATTCTGTATACAGTCCTCAGGTTTTTTCTGGAGATAATGGAGTTTATTATTCTCAAATTTATTGCAATAATACAGAGTATAATGCAGATTTTCATCCGTTTCGTTTTGTTAAAATTACCCCAAAATGAAGAGTGTTATTGTTGTGATTTTTTTCGCTTTTTCCTCTTTTATATTAGCGCAAAATTCTTGTGAAAATCGCCTTCCATTGTTAAAAGAAATCGTCGGGGATAAATGGGAAAAAGACACTAATTTGAAGTACTTCATATACATGCCGGTGGATGTTTGCGGATCCTTATGTGGTGCACCTCTCGAGAAAAAGCTAATCAAATATTGGGGCAAGGTATGGGACCAAACTACAATTTTAATTGGAGGTAAGGATTCTTTGATTTTGTCTGAATCAAGGGATAGATTTGTGCATATAATTTTTTTCAATCGACTAGAGTTATTAAACCCTCCTCTCTATTCTGCCTACGGCTTTGTAACCAAAAACGGAGAGTTGATTTATTGTGATGAAATTGAAAAAAAATCAATTAAAAAATGGAAGCATTTTCTAAAAGCCGATTAAGAGCATTTGCAATAATTTCATTATTTTGCTTTTCATGTCATAATCATTCTTTAGATAAATTAGGAAAAACAAGAGCTAAGCAAATCCTGATTTTTTCAACGGAATATAACCACGTTTTAAAAGGCAATGATTTCGCCGTAATTTTTCAGAAAGGCTTTTGTGGCGCCTGTAACGAAGAATCAATTTCAAAAGTAAATGAGCTTTTACAGGAGAAAAAGTTGGCTGTGTTCTATAGAGATGATGGATTAATTTCGCCTATTTTAGACCAATTTATTATTGAAAATAAGTCCATTTGCCATCCCATATCCATCGATAAATTCGATTTTTATGGCCTAAATATTGGTCAGGTTATCGTATTTACCTTAAACAAAGGGGGCGAAATTTCTAACCGGAAATATGTGGGAAGTTGAGTCCCACTTCATAAAAAAAACCGACACCCTAAAGGATGTCGGTTTTTCTAAGCTTATACTCTTTCAATCTTTAGAATTCGCAGGGTTTTATTGCCATCGGCAAAGGGCCACTCTATTTCATCTCCTTCTCTTCGTCCTACCAAGGCTACGCCATAGGGACTAATAATAGAAGTAGTGCCATGTTTGAGTCTTGCTCTTTGCGGATTGGTGAAATGAATGGTTACTTCTTTGTCTTCTTCCTTAATATGAAAAGTTACCTTGGTTTGAATGGCAACCACATCTTCAGGAAGTTCTTTACGCAATACTTGCGAAGCTGTTTTTAATTCGGCATTAATCACTTCTGCTTCTACAGGAGTGGCTTTTCTTTTGTGTACATACTCTTTTAACAGGTCGTAAATGCCCGTTGTTACTACAATGTTCGACATAATGTATTAAGTTTAAAAATGAATAAATAATGAAAAATATTCCCGTGCAGAATGCCCGACAAATACTGATTATTTGTTTGAATTCACGGGTAATGAAATTGAAAATATTTCCCTGCCTACGAAAAGGACAGGGCCTTAAGAAATAAAGATTTTGGAATCTTTTAGAAAGAAATCATCGTGCCGATAGGACTGTATACCTTGCATATACAGAGAATAGGACTTAATCGATATTTGAATCTTGTTCAACATAAAACAAATATACAACAAAATTAGTCAATTTGCGCGTTTTAACCCAAGTTTCACTATTCCCAAATACCGGGATTTATGTTTTTTTCGTCTCGATTATCCCATTCATAATCACACTCAAAACAACGAAATTCATCAAAAAACTGCATTTTTTCTGTAGGGATTTTTAGGGTATGAAATGAGCCGCAAGAAGGACACATGATTTTATAAGGCAGTTCTGATTCTTTCTCGGGAGATACGCTGAGATATTCTTCCAGTATAGAAAAGGCCTGTGGATAGTCGGCCTCGTTTACAAAGAGTTTGATGCCCCCCATTGCCAAATTGGCCAATGGATATATACTGTTGATGTTTTCGTCTCGGATTTCTGATTCAATGCCATTATTAAAAAGCATTCCGGCAAATATGGCTGCTTCCGAAATGTGAAAAAAACTATATAATAGTATCTTTTTTTTATGCATCAATACCCGAATCCTTTTAATACATTCTCGCTTTGTCGCCAGTTGTCCTTAACCTTAACAAAGATTTCGAGATATACTTTTTTGTCTAAAAATGCCTCCATGTCTTTGCGGGCTTCTGTCGCAATTTTTTTGAGCGAACTTCCGCCTTTTCCAATGAGAATTGGCTTCTGGGAATCGCGTTCTACGTATATCAGCGCCCGAATATGGTCTATATGGTCGCTTTCTTTGTATTCTTCGATTACTACTTCCGAACAATATGGTATTTCTTGCTTATAATGTAAGAATATTTTTTCGCGTATTATTTCGGTCATGAAAAAACGTAATGGTCTGTCGCTCATGAATTCTTTGTCGAAATAGGGCGGACTAACAGGTAGTTTTTCTAAGAGACTGTGCAGTAGGGTATGTATGCCCAAACCACTAATAGCCGAAATGGGAATTATTTGCGCAAAAGGCAATTGTTCCTGCCAGTATTTTTCCCATTCTTTTATTTCGATTTCTGTCTTCAAATCGCATTTGTTGATGGCTACGATCACAGGGGTACTAAGTTTTTCGAGCGCGTGGATTACTTTCACATATTTCGATTCAAGCTCCGAATCTTTAATCGTATCGCCGGCTTCTACCACCAGTAAAGTAATATCCCCGTCTTTTAATGCCTCGTCAATATAAGCCATCATGCGTTCATGCAGCTTGTATTTAGGGTCTAAAATTCCGGGTGTATCATTGAAAATCATCTGATAATCGTCGCCATTGGCCAAACCCGTTATACGGTGACGCGTCGTCTGAGCCTTTGCCGAAACAATGCTGAGCTTATCGCCTAATAGGGTATTCATGAGCGTAGATTTTCCTACATTGGGCTTACCCATGATATTGATATAACCGGCCTTGTGATTTTCCATAGTGCAAAGATACGAATTTATGATGGGAGAATTATGCGCATTTTTTGGGTAATTTTTGCACCTTTGTGCCTATGTTTAAAGTGTTTAAATTTGGAGGTGCATCGGTGAAAGATGCTGATTCTGTTAAGAATGTAGCCAGTATTATTCGTGATTTTAAAGGAGA
>JAEZEQ010000067.1 GCA_023432985.1 Bacteroidota bacterium
AAAGATCACTTATCGATTATATATTCTTGCGCAATGTTTCTCCAACCGATTGGCAGGTAGAACGAGAAATCATGCGATATCAGGCCGAATGGCATAAAAAACGACGCGATTTATCCGACCATTTTGCCATAAAGGCACGTATACATTTTCCACCTAGGCCTTAGTTTTTATTAAGGGGAATTAGATAAAAAAAATGGGATATAATCGGGATATTATATTATTGTTAGTCGCCCTTTTTTCCCAAAAAGCTCCTTACCTTTAGCCCATGAAGAAGATTTTTTCCGTATTACTGGCATTATGCAGTATGGCTTTATATGCACAAAAGAGTGCGGCACCCAAGCTGGTTGTAGGCATAGTAATAGACCAAATGCGCAGCGACTATCTCTATCGTTATGCCGACAGAATGGGTAAAGGCGGCTTTCATACACTGTTAAATCAGGGTTTTTATTTTAGTCACGCCCAATACAATTATGTGCCCACCTATACCGGTCCGGGGCATGCTTCCATATTCACGGGGACCACACCTGCAGTTCACGGGATAATTGGGAACAACTGGTATATGAAGGAATCCGAATATACGGTATACTGCACGGAAGACAGTTTGGTATTGCCCGTAGGCACGAATAAAAAAGCCGGAAAAATGTCGCCACGCTTAATGTTGAGCAGTACCATTGGGGACGAATTAAAGCTTCAATACAAAGAGAGTAAAGTCATTGGTATAGCCTTAAAAGACCGTTCCTCCATATTACCGGCGGGTCATTCGGCAGATGCGGCCTATTGGTTCGAATTCAAAAGCGGCACTTTCATCAGCAGTTCGCATTATATGCAACAATTACCCGAATGGGTGCAGCGATTTAATGCCGATAATCTTTCGAAAAAATACCTGCAACAAGGCTGGCAGACATTATATAGCATAGACAGTTATAATCAATCCACCCAAGACTCCAATCCATACGAATACATACCCAAGAGTTTTGGCAATAAGGTATTTCCCTATACATTTCAAAGTTCATTAGAAAAAGAAGATTACGAAGTAATCAAATACACACCCTATGGCAATAGCATCACCAAAGACTTTGCCATAGAAGCCATAAAATCGGAGAAATTGGGACAAAGAGGAGTAAGCGATTTACTGACTATAAGCTTTAGCAGCACCGATTATGCGGGACATGCCTTTGGTCCGCGCAGCATAGAAATTGAAGATATGTATTTACGGTTAGACAAAGATATAGCGGAGATTATAGCAACTTTAGACAAAGAAGTAGGCAAAGACAATTATATTATATTTCTCACTGCCGATCATGGGGCATGTGATGTACCGCATTTATTGGCAAACAATAAAATCCCTTCGGGATATGTGCACGAAGATCAGTTAGCCACCCACATCAAGCAATATTGCAAACAAGAATTCGGCGACAGTTTGCTCATTTCGTATATAAATCAGCAGATTTTTCTAAACGAAAAATATATAGAGCAACATAAATTAAACAAATCGGAAATTGAAGCGAAGATAAGTCAGTATTTACTTGCGTATAATGGAATTTCGGAAGCCTATCCGTCTGCATATTTAAAATACCACAGTTATCATCCCGATTTTTTAAAATATAAAATACAAAAGGGCTATAATCACAAAAGGTCCGGGGATATTGCCATATCCTATTTACCGGGTTGGATGGAATATATGCCGGCGGGCACTACCCATGGATCTTCCTACAATTACGACACACATGTGCCTTTAATTTTTTATGGCAAGAGCATAGCCAAGGGGCGAAGTGTTTCGCAGGTCAACATCACCGACATAGCTCCAACCATAAGTACCTTGTTGGGCATCCCCTATCCCAATGGAAATACGGGGCACCCGATAAAAGAGTTATGGGAAAACAAGAAATAATTCCCATTTTTCAATAGCTAATTTTTATTTCATCAGCCAATCGAGGCGTTGCTTGGGCAATGTTTTCAAGGCCTCCGGATTGATGCGTGTAAGGCCTTTTTGTAAAAACAAAGGCGAGGGTGCATTTTCTGTATAAAGCGATCCCGTTCCCAGTCCGTGTGGCAACGGGTTTTTACGAATATAGGTCCACTGTGCAATCGCATTGAGGCCTATATTACTTTCCAGGGCTGATGTAGCCCACCAGCCTATACCTCTTTCTTCGGCGTGATTGGCCCAAGATTCGGCACCACTTAATCCGCCACATAAAGTAGGTTTCAGAATAATATAGCGTGGCATAATCAGATCCAGTAATTCTTGCATCTCATCATAATCATAAATGCCGATTAATTCTTCATCGAGGGCAATGGGGATGGGACTTTCTCTGCAAATTTCTTCCATTTGTTCCCATAATCCCTTTCGAATAGGTTGTTCAATAGAATGTATATCGAACTCTGCCAATTGGTCTAACTTACGCAATGCTTCAGCGCTACTAAACGCGCCATTGGCATCCAGGCGCAATTCCACTTCATCCGGACCAAAGCGTTCGCGAATCAAAGAGAGCAGATGCAATTCCTGTTCGAAAGGCAGGGCTCCGATTTTCATTTTCAAAACCTGAAATTCGGCTTCCAACAAAGCATTAATCTGGCTCACCATAAAATCGGGTTCCCCCGACCAAATCAGCCCATTTGTAGCAATCGCTTCCGTTCCTTCCACAAATTCAGATTCGAACAAAATACCTCTTCCGAATCGGTGCAGGTCTATCAATGCCGTTTCGAGTGCGAATAAAACAGCCGGATACGCATCCAAACCGCCATTCAGATACATATCATAATCCCTGATATTTCGGGCTACTTCCTGCAATTTATCGAGACCATCTTTATTAAAATCCGGACTCAATCCTTTCAGGGGCGAGAATTCGCCTATGCCTATCACCTGTTCGCTACCCTCTTCCCAAAGCAATAAAAACCAACTTTTCTTATCCTCGAGCATACCGCGAGATGTATATGCGGCCTGTTTAAAAACGAACTCTTTTCGGATAATTTTTGCTTTCAATTGTCCGAAGCTGAGATTACGCAACAAATCGAACACATCGGGTTGATCTTTGCCCGAACCGTCGTAAAAAATTTCCATGATTATTGATTAAATGCGATAAAACAAAAGACCAATCCATATATAAGCGTGCCCAATACCGTAAGTTTAAGCACCATATCATACCCTTTTGGTTCTTTCACAGCATACATTTTACGTATACTAATAAAAAACACGGGTAAAACTAAGAAGTAAGTCCAGTTATAGGGCGAAGAAATGCCGAATTCCAGATAGACCCAGGAGCTGAAGATGCCGAGGGTTATGGCGGTCATTTGATAAAAGAGTGCGATTTTGCGTCCGAAGCGCACGGGAATCGTATTCTTTTGCATAGCTTTATCATTTTCCAGATCACGTGTATTATTCATATTCAACACAGCTGCAGAAAAGAGTCCCACCGATACAGAAGGCAACAAAACGGCAAAATCGATCATACGTGTTTGCAAGTAATAGGCACCCAATACAGAGACCAAGCCAAAAAACAAGAAAACCATAGCATCGCCCCAACCGGCGTAACCATAGGCTTTTTTCCCAATCGTATACGTAATTGCGGCAAAGACAGACAGGAGTCCGAGTCCGAGAAATACAATAAAATCATAAGTCGAAAAAGCAGCCAGGGCAAGAAAGATAAGCCAAATACCGCTAATCAGGGTCAGAATCACAAAGAGAATTAAAGCAAACTGCATTTCCGATTTCGAAATGGCTCCGGATTGGAGGGCTCGTTGGGGTCCAACCCGATTATCGTTATCCGTACCTTTGACAAAGTCGCCGTAATCATTGGCAAAATTCGACAAGATTTGCAGCAAAAGGGCGGTACTCAGTGTGAGCAAAGCGATTCGAAGATCGAAGATTCCGGCTATATAAGCGCATGCGTTTCCGACAAAAATGCCTACAATAGCCAAAGGCAGGGTACGCAGTCTGGCGGCTTTAATAAATGCTTTCCATTTTAGCATAGACAAAGATAAGGAAAGTTCGGAATGAAATAAAAAGGAAAAAACCTCCGGAAAAGCTTTTACATAAGTAAAAACAGATTCCGAAGGTTTAAAGCAAAGGGAGATTATGCGTCTATTTATATCCCTTTTTTTGGGCCAAAGCGCGTATAGATGTAGCAATGGCCGCACCCAAATCATCCGAGTCTCCGGCATTCGCCATTTCCTTTTCCAAATAGGCCTGACGTTTTTTGCCCAATTCGTTCAATTGCTTTTGCAAGGCTGCTCTTTCACTTGCCTTCTGATCTATATACGTTTTTCTTTCTTCGATCGACTTCCCTTGCAATTCAACCGGCAAATCTTCTTCCTGTATCTGTTCCATATCAATCTCCCCTTCATTTGCAGCATCCACCAAATCCCAATCGGCATTTTTATATGCTGAAGAAGACTTAGTCATAGCCCTTTCGGCCATATTCGCTCCACTGAGTTCTTCGGCATTCTTATCTTGCATAACCTGATTCGATTTTTTGGCCGCACCGGTCGGACCATATCCAATATAGGTGTCATTCAAGCGTATATTAATGATATTAATTTCGGCATCATAGGGCGTTTCTATATAGCGAATTCGCTTATTGGCATCAATATTAAAATACTTGCCTTCGCCTCTTTCGGCGGCGTCCTTCCACCATTCGCGCACACCTTGATCATAGGTTCCGCAGTAAATAGTGTTTACGAAAACCTGTTCTTTAAGTGCCCGGGGAAGCACTTCTTTATAAGGCACAGCACCCTGATTAAAAGGTTCATTTCCGGCAATATATATCAATTTCATATCGGCATCATGTGCAGACCATTCCAATTGATCCAAAGCTTTTTCGATTACCGTTCCACAATATTCAAGTCCTCCATTGGTGCGTAAGGAAAACAACTTTTCCGAAATCAAATCCAAATCACGGGTAAGTGGGGTTACCTGTCTGATATAATCGCTTTCCTTTCCTAATCCGTCGTTTCCGTATTCATACAAAGCAATCTCAATATCGGGAGCCTTGCCTTCATATTTAAGAGTGGTCATGGTATTAACAATATTCCACAATCGCGATTTTGCCTGTTCTATCAAACCGTCCATACTATTAGACGTATCGAGCAATAAAGCCACTTGAATTTTCCGATTTTCGGCGGGGGGATTTTGCTCTCTCGGGGGACGAGGATCGCGGGTTTGAGCGTGTGTACACGAACTGCTTAGCGTCGAAGCCAGTGCCAATAAAATGAATATATTTTTCATAACTTTGAATTTTATAAAACTAACTACACATCACTTCATAAAAAGTTCACTCCACGCTCCGAGAATCAAAAAATAATTCGCTTAAAAAAAGAAAAAATATGCCACAGATAATACCCGAAAAAGGATTAAGGCGAATAGTAATAATTGGAGGTGGATTTGGGGGCATAAATCTGGTTCGTCTACTGGCCATGGAAGGCATACAAATAGTTTTAATCGACAAAAACAATTACCATACCTTTCAGCCTTTATTATATCAGGTAGCTTCGGCCGGACTAGAAGCAGACAGCATTTCATATCCCTTAAGGGGCATATTTAATACGCCTAATTTTGTATTCAGAGTAGCTGAGGTCACAGAAATATTTCCTTCCGAAAAAAAGATAGGAACCAATATAGGCACACTTACATACGACGAATTGATCATTGCTACGGGGAGTAAGACCAATTATTTCGGAAATGAAGCATTAGAAAAATATACATGGCCTATGAAGTCGGTGCCGGAAGCATTGAATTTAAGAAGCCTGCTTTTACAAAATTTCGAAGAAGCTCTGATTACAGAAAATGCGGATAAAAGAAAAGCCCTTATGCATTATGTGATAGTGGGTGGCGGACCAACCGGAGTGGAATTGGCGGGTGCATTGGCCGAACTGAAAAAGAATGCATTCAAAAACGATTATCCCGAATTGGAAATGGAAGAAATGGAAATTTGGCTGGCCGAAGCAGGTCCGCGCATTCTTGGTTCTATGTCGGAAATTGCCGGAAAAAAAGCTAGCGATTATTTGAAAGGAATGGGCGTGAAAGTTATGCCCCATACGCTGATAAAAGATTATGACGGACAAACACTGATTTATAACGACAATCAAAAAATAAAAGCGTCGACCGTTGTTTGGGCTGCCGGAGTTTCGGGCAATTATATAAAAGGATTAGATCAAAACTGCATTCATAAAAGCGGAAGAATACGTGTAAATGCATATAACGAAGTAATCGGTCATACCCATATATATGCCATTGGAGATGTATCAATTATGCAGAGTGAGAGCAATCCGAACGGCCATCCCATGCTGGCACAGGTGGCTATACAACAAGGAAAAAATTTGGCATTAAATTTAAAAAGAAAAGAAAAAAAACCTTTCCATTATAAAGATTTGGGAGCCATGGCTACCATAGGAAAAAACAAAGCCGTTGTAGATTTACCCAAATGGAAATTTCAGGGCATATTTGCCTGGTTCGTCTGGATGTTTGTACACCTTCTCTCCTTAGTCGGTTTCAGAAACCGATTTATCACCTTTGTGAATTGGTTCTATTCCTATTTTAAATTCGACAAAGGAATACGACTCATAATAAGACCTGTGCAACGAAAAATAAAATAGTATATTCATCAAATAAAAAAGAAATACACACATTATTTGACGAATATACTAATTAGAAAAAACCGCCTATGAAATGGCTGAGTCAGCACTTGAAAAGTCTTTTTCCATGCGAATGGCTCTTGGAAAAAGAATATTATTTTCTAAGTGAATATGTAAGTGAAGATCTTCTTCAAATTCCTGAATCATAGCAAAAGTAACCCTATAGGTATTGCATGCATCGGCAGGTGGGTTATAATTATTGGTCAGCTCGCTTATCTTGCGGAAACGTTCGCCCTCAATCAAATGCTCATGTTCCATCATATCGATGGGGTTTTCGACCGTTCCGAAGGTTGGCATATCCATTCCTTCGCCCTTACTTTTAGCCAAAATCATTTTACGAATAAAAGGGAAAAGAATCAATTCTTCTTTCTTCATATGCTTAGCCAATTCGGAAACCGATTCTTTAAATTCCTTTTCAATTTCGTACAATTCGGGATGGCGTTGCCCGTGTACTTTTACAATTTTCTCTAAAAAGGGAATAATTTCGCGCGATTTTTCTTCCACATAACGATGATGTTTTTTCTCAATCACGTCGATCAATAAATCCGCCGGCCAGCTTTTATAATCGGTCGAATCGCCGCTAGACTTCTCCCCTTGCGCATTCAATTCTTCCAATAGCTTTTCCGGAGCCAAGCCCTTCTTTTCGCATGCATCAGAAATTGTTCTATTACCCTGACAGCAAAAGTCGATGCCATACTTTTTAAAAACACTGGCGCTGCGGTAATCCTTCGCTACAATTTCGCCTATTACACTGTTTTCCTGAATATTCATATTGCTTTATTTTTTATTATTTATTCTTATTTTTCTACCTCAACTTCGAATCTATTCTTATTTAAATCGGACAAGTTTATCCACATTAAATGCAAAAAAAATCAGCGTTTCAAAAAGGTCATTCCGTCCATCATTTCTTGCGACAAACTCTCTATACGCGTTTGCTCCAACATCATTCTCAACTGCTCTCTCACTGCACTAAACTGAGCATGAAGCGGACAAGGTTTTTTGGCATTACAACTCTTCAAGCCCAACCCACATCCCATATATACAGCATCTCCGTCTATAGCTTCAACGATATGACTCAAACGCACCCGCTCCAATTCTCCCGAACGCAATACATAGCCTCCCGTGGGGCCTTTCTCGGAATGAATAATCCTATGATGAGTCAACTTTTGCAAAATCTTAGAAGTATAGGCCTCCGGTGAATCTATGCGCGATGCCACTTCCTTCAAACTCGTATTGCGACCCAACATAGACTGCTCAGCAATAACAATCACCGCCTTAATCCCATATTCACAAGCCCTCGAAAACATCATGCGCCTCTTTAAAACTCTTTTTCTTTATTAATAGTGGACAAATATATCCAATATAAAAATACTATGCAAATGCTTCCTGCATTTTAACAAAACTATTTTTCTTATAGGGATTGATACAAGGTGTGATAGCTCTCTATCCCCTCCTTCAGCGAAAAGTATTCCACAGCACCGGCACGTATTCTTGAGGCCACAAAATCCCTTTTCAGATAAGCCCGAATTGCATTTTCAAAAGCCTCATCGCTATATTCGGGGACCAGAATACCGCTGTCGTATTTCTCCACAATAAAACCGCTGTCCCCCACTTCTGTATTGCAAAATATGGGCAGTCCCATAGCCATCATTTCGCCTTGTTTCACCGGACTACTTGCCATTTTAGAGAAGGCTTTTTTCAGGAAAAAAATTCCGGCTCTTGCGCCTTCCATGCGGGCTGCTACTTCGTGTCGTGCGGCGGCGGCGATCAGAAAATCATCAGCTTTCAGGTTCCATTTTGCGGCTGCTTTCAGAATAGAATCCGGATTTTCGAGACTAATAAACCGGAATTTAGCTCCGGGGAAATGCCTTTTCCAAATGCGAAAAAAGCGCAACATTTCATCCAGCAAATACCAGGTACCCAAAGAGCCGACGTAGAGCAAATCATCGCTCGCCTCCGTATCAGTCGCAGCGCTGCAAAAAACAACTTCATCCGTGCAGCAAGGGATAACAGCAATATCCCTGTCTATCTTCATTTCCTCCTTTATATAATGGGCAGCAGCATAAGTCAGCGATACCACCGCATCACTATGAGTCAGCCATTGCTTTTCCTTATTTTTAAAAAAGCTATAAATCCACTTAAAAACGGGATTATTCAAATTCCACAGTGCTCCGTCAACCCGTTCATCGGCCCAAAAGCCGCGCATATCAAAGACTACGCAAAGTCCTTTCTTGCGCATGGGGAAGGCTGCCAACATAGAAATATAACTACGGGCATGGATTATATCAAAGCCTTTCTTCTTGTTCAAGCTATGTAAAGTCCGTCTCATTTTCCACACATCATAAAGCGTAGAAAATACGGGTGGTTTTTTCGTATATAATTGGGGATACCAATGGATTTTCGCATTTTCACATACAGTATCTATAGTCGATTTATGGGCCCAAAAGCGTTCTTTTTTTTCGAAGCTGATCAGCGTAATATCGTGTCCTTTCTGTGCCAGTCCGACCAAATAAGGCAAAACCTGACTTTGCCCCAGGGGATCCGTCATACCATCATAAGATATAAAGCAGATTCGTTTAGTCATTTTTCTCCAAAAATCGTTGCAATTGAATAATAGCCCACATTTTATTATAATGTCTGTGTGCTCCTGTTTCCCATTCTTTACGCAGTGCCATCACCCGGTCCACCTGCCAAATATCCCATTTTTCCAAAGCTTGGGGTTGAATATAGGATTGAACAAGATAATTCAATTCGCCTTTCAGCCAGCGGTTCAAGGGTACAGAAAAGCCTTGTTTGGGTCGGTCGAACAAAGAGGTCGGCAATCGTTTATAGAGATGTTGTTTCAAAAAACCTTTCAATTCGCCCTTTTCCATTTTTTGTTTTGCCGTCATACCCATAGCAAAATGTGCTACTTCTTTATCGAGAAGCGGACTTCTCATTTCGAGGCCGTAGTACATTCCGGCTCTATCCGTTTTCACCAATAAATCTTCTTTAAGATAATAGGCAATATCGAATATATTCTGTGTTTCCATAGAATAATTTGCCTGCGCATTAAGGGCGAAATCGGGGTTTAGAGGTTCATGGAGGAAGGACGACAATTCAGAAAGCGAAAAGAGATATTGTTCTTGCGAAAAAATATGATTAGCCAATCCGCCCTCTTGATAATTCAGCAAAGCTGCGGCTCTTTTTTTATGATCATTGCCCAGGTTCAGCAGTCTTGCTATTTGTTTTCTATTGGCGAAGAGCAGTGGATTTTGCATACGTTTACTCCACCTATAAGCGCCGTAGCCCAAAAACATTTCATCGCCTCCATCACCGGTGAGCACCATTTTCACCTCCTTAGATGCCATTTCGGACACCAGCATAGTAGGAATAGCGCTACTATCCAAAAAAGCTTCATCATAGACCGTATCGAGCAGAGCCACTTTTTCCAGTGCATCTTTTTCTTTCAGCACAAAACTATGGTGTTCGCTATTCAGAGCTAGGGCGACCTGTTCGGCATAAATGCGTTCATCCTTATTTCGGTCTTCGAATCCGATCGTAAAGGTCTTCAATTTCTCTTTAGACAAATCGCTTGCATAGGCGCAGACCAGGCTACTGTCTATACCTCCGCTCAGCAAAGCGCCATAGGGCACATCTGCATAAAGGCGTTTTTCGACAGCTTTACGCAAAACCAGATCAAATTCCTCGTGCAATTCTTTCGCATTTTTACCATGATGATCTTTATGCCATTCCACCTTAAAATAAGAAGAAATATTATAGCCTGCTTTTGTAAAAATGCCATAATGTCCGGCCGGAAATTTCCATATTTTATCGAACATAGTATTGGGTTCCGGCACAAAGCCCATATGCAAAAAAGCGGCTACAGCATGCTTATTGAGTTTAAGTCTTTCATCCTGCATTCCGGGCATAGTTTTCAATGCGCTCCATTCCGAAGCAAAACAAAATCCTTTATTCGATTGGGTATAATACAATGGTTTTTTTCCGAAGCGATCTCGGGCAACAAAAAGCAATTCTTTCTGCAAGTCGAAAATCAGCAGGGCGAACATACCGTTAAAATACTGCACACATTCCGAGCCCCAATGGCGATATGCTTCCAGAATAATTTCGGTATCACTTCCTGTTTTCGGGGTATAATTGAGAACCTTTTGCAGCGATTTAAAATTATACACTTCGCCGTTATACACAATTACAAAGCGGCCATCGCTGCTAAACATGGGTTGATTAGCGGCATTTGTGGTGTCAATAATCGACAAGCGCCTATGTCCGAGGGCTATTCCTTTAGGCGCATTATAATAATGCCCTTCTGCGTCGCGGCCGCGGTGTTCAATTGCCTTCAAACCGGACTTCAGGAAATCATTTCCTGCTTCAAATTCGCCTAAAAAACCGAGGACTCCACACATAAAAACAAACCTACATAAAATTACATAATGAGCGAGCCATTGCTTAAAAAAAGAGAAAAAAAAATAAAAATAGAAAACCTTGCTGCATAGATGAAATACTATCTTTGTGGCATGAAAAAAATGCATTTCTTAGTATTGTTCACCCTATTCATATTCTCGTCTTGCGGCATTATAGACAAGGGAGAAAAGCGCATATTCGGCTTAGGTGAAATCTATTTTAAAGAGGGAGTATCGGCACAAGAAGCAGAAAATTTGGGCAATTTTTTATACCGAAAAGGCATATTCGACATAGACGGAAAGCGGGTAATACAGTTGGTACGCAAGAACGACACCTTAACCCTTCGTGCGGTCACCAACGAAAACTACATTAGCGATTCAGCCTATCAACGCAATATGAAGCTTCTAAGCGCAGAAATCAGTTCGGCCGTTTTCTCGGATATGCCTGTAAACACCGAATTAATTAGTCCCTATTTCAATACCAAGGCCTATATACCTGCATTTGGACGAAAAATCCTCACACAAAAAGGCAATTATTACTATTCCTATTCCATGGGCGAAGAAAAAGCGGCGTCTTTATTTATTTATCTAAGCGACAGTCTCGAGTTTTTCACCAATTTCGAGGGGTCTGTTTTATTGCACGACATGGGCGAAGAATTCCGCGTAGAAATCAGCAGTACGGACGAAACAGTGGGTTTAGCTGCCACGCAATACACATATAAATTAATCGCCTTAAGTCTGGCCCGAAAATATTACGGAGAAATAAAAAATCCGATACACTTACAGATTTACAATCTAAAAAACGAATTGCAATCCACCTCCATATTTAGGGATGGAAAATGGGAATAAATGGGGCGCATAAAGCTCTATTTTCAATAAGACCGGCGAGCCGGCTACCCTTGTGATGTACGCCCTAAGGGGCTATCACACGGCGGGTATCCGGGGCGCATAAAGAGCCGGCAAATTCTAATCGGCCTTTTTTTACCGTTTACTAAAAACAATCTCCATACTTTATTTCGGCCCACAAAAGCATGTATTTTTAAGAAAAAATTCATGCAGTCTGCACTATATACATTTAAACATAGTTGTGCCTACATCACCTATAAAAACGAGAAATACATAGCCTTTTATTTTCCGTATAACGAGGCGCATAAAAATGAAATAAAGCGTACAAAAGGCATGAAATGGAATCCGGAGAACCGGGCCTGGTTGCATCCTGACACGCCGGAGAACAGGCATTTACATGGATTTATCACATACAAAGAACTAGAATATAATGCGCAAAAAGAAAAAGAAATCGAGGCATTTCGGCAAGTATTAATCACCCTTCGTTACAGCAAAAACACCATAAAAGTATATACCGAAGCCTTAAGCATCTTTTTCCAATATCATTATAAAAAAGCCTTAGACGAGATAGATGAGGCCGACTTAGTGCAATTTCACAAGCAGTATATAATAGAGCGAAAATTATCCTTGTCCTATCAGAATCAATTCATCAATGCTTTAAAATTATTTTTCAAAAACAGGGCAAAAGGAGGAATAGATTCCGGACAAATACAGAGGCCGCGTGGAGCGAAGACCTTGCCGCACGTACTGAGTATAAATGAGGTAAGATCAATAATAGGCGCTACACAAAATATAAAACACAGGACTATGTTAAGTTTAATATACGGGTGCGGATTAAGGCGTGGGGAGTTATTGAATTTAAAGCTTAGCGACATATCATCGGAGCGATTATTAATGCAAATAAGGGGTGCAAAGGGAAAAAAAGATCGTGTGGTACCCATAAGCGAGAAACTTATAAATGAGTTGCGGCTATACTATCGTTATTACAAGCCCGAAAAATATTTATTTGAGGGAATGAACAAGGGCGAGCCTTATTCTCCGAAGAGTTTACAAAATGTATTAAAGCAATCATTAAAAAAGGCAGGGATAAACAAGCCGGTAAGTTTACATTGGTTAAGGCATAGTTACGCCACACATTTATTAGAACAAGGCACCGATTTGCGATACATTCAAGTTTTATTGGGTCACAAAAGCAGTAAAACCACTGAGATTTACACCCACGTCAGCGAAAAATCGATATTAAAAATCCGAAGTCCCTTTGATAATTTGTAAATTCGCCTTACATTTAACCACAACATTTCTGAGACACTATCTATGGCGTCTATACCCATAGGTCTCACGAAGTGAGACCTATAAACAAGTTATGTGCAACCTTAGACGACCAACATTACAACAATGACAAAAAAGAAATTTGATATTGACCAAATGATGATTGACGAGTGGCGACAACTTGGCTTCTATTACGACCGTGACGACAGACTGGATGTAAATCAGTGGAGATTTTTCGGTAGTAAAAAAGGACTCAAAAACTTTGTTTCCTTGCTTGACAAATACACAAACAACCCAGCTAACGACACTTTATCCGAACACGACCATTACGGACCTTACAGCTATTTAAAAATAATGACGTGGGACAAACCGATAATAACGGCAGACTACATTGCAGGGACAATTCAAGACTTGAAAATATTGAGAAACTTAATTTCAGACAAACTCGACAAGACAGACGCTGGGCAAACTTTTAATATTGATAAGGACTACGGACAAAACAATACGATTACAGCAAAGTTTTTTGTAATGGCGGACAACTTTGACCCAGTTTCAATGGATGAACTAATTGTTTCTGGACGACAAGAAATAGTAAACAAAAGCATTTCAAAATGACGTTGGACAAAAGAAAGGTAGCACATAACAGCACCTACCCAAAAGTGGCGGTTCAGTAGTTAAATCAAGCTTCGTGCTTCTATCAAAGTTCCTGCTTGGTTGAAAGTGAAGTGCTTCGAAATCGCCACCTTCGGGTAGCTGTGAAACGTTATGTGCTATTTTGGGACGACAACAAACAATCATTAAAATATATCTATGGGACTATTTAACAAACTATTTGGTGGTAAAAAGAAGGATGACACCGGACCTATGCCATCACGAAATCTAAATTTTCAGTTTACACCGACACCTGACAATGGGCTAAACTTTGCAGAGCAATTTCGTGGTGCTGTTAAAGCAAATGAAAATATTGACTTAGATTTTTCAGTGGAGACCTTGAAGTTTACAGACAATTTTTTGCAGCGTTTTAGAGACGAAGGACTAACGGTAAATGATTTCGCAGAAACTATTTTTGTTGCAGGTTGCTACGTTGGACAAGTTATGGTGCAGAATAATGGCGGAGAATGGATAAAGCAAGAAGACGCAAATCTTCCAGACGGTGTGACTATGATGCCAATTGTTATCAAATTACCCAACGGGACAATTACAGACCCGATTGCAAAATCGTTTAAAAGATTTTATAACGGAGAGGCGGACAGCATTCCATACTTCTATCAAGTGTTTACGACTGACAAAGAATGACGGAAATAAAAACAGCACATAACAGCACCTACCCAAAAGTGGCGGTTCAGCGGTTAAATGAAGCTTTTAGTTTCTATCAAAGTTTGTGCTTGGTTGACAGTGAGGTGCTTCGAAATCGCCACCTTCGGGTAGCTGCAAAACGTTATGCGCAACAAAACCTAACCTCCGTTCTTAACATCCCCCGGCTGATCTTTGTTCCGGCTTTTCAAGCGCAAGACGGACA
>JAEZEQ010000068.1 GCA_023432985.1 Bacteroidota bacterium
TTCAACGAGAAGTTTACAATAATCTCCTGCCCTTCTTTTAAGCTTAAGCTTCTGCTTTCTTTTTCGAATCCGACAAAGCTTGCTGTGAGCGTAAATTTGATTCCGCTTTTTACCTGTATGCTAAAATAGCCATCTTCATTACTATTGGTTCCTCCTTGTCCGCTTACCAAGATATTGGCATAAGCTAAAGGCTGTCCGTTATGGTCTTTTACACGTCCGGATATTTTTGCCGTTTGCGCAGCACTTTTCAGGCCGAAAAAAATGGAGATAATCAGCAGTATTGCCGGACCTATTTGCATGCAGAAAGTTTATTTTTTGTTTTGATTTTTAAATTTCCCCTTCTTTAATGCATCAAAAAATTTGTACCAGGCAACCGGATTTAAAATATTGGCCGGAGGTACTCCTCCTGCATAATACATCTGATAATTGCGCTCTGCCAGGACGTTCTTAAAAGCAACTCCACCGGTTAAGGGCGTATTCTCGGCTATCAATGCCATTTCTTGTTCATTGAGATTTTTCATGGCGCGCTCATAATCCTCATCATCCAATTTCAATTCCATAAAAGCTCTTTCAAACCCTTCTTTCGAAAATGGCAAAATGGTCACCTGATCGAGCTGAACCGTGTCTTTCTTAAGTTGTTTCTGAATATAAATTCGATTCTCTTCAGGCTCTTGAGGAACGAAAAATAAACCGCTTTTATAACCTACTGCGGTAAATAATAGGGTATCTCCGGGTTTGGCCATTACGGTAAAAAATCCATTATAATCGGAAATAGTTCCCATTTTAGATTTCTTAATGCGTACGGTTACAAAGGGTATGGCTCTGTTGCTGTCTAAGTCTACCACTAAACCGCTCACTTGCACGGCGTCAATCTTATCTGTCTGCCCAACCGTAGTTCCTACGATACAAAGTAAACCTATGAGGAGGATGATTGTTTTTCTCATTCTATATTTTCACAAATCGGGTGTATGCCTTCATTTTCTTGCCGCGAATATACACAATATACACTCCCTGCGGCCAAGGACTAACGTCAAAAGTATGCAAATATTTCAATAAAACAGCCTTTTTTACAAGGATACGACCGCTTAAATCTAGTATAGCTATTTCGCTGTCCTCTTTTAAATATTCTTGAGGAATGGCAACGTGTAAGAGCTGTGAAGTCGGATTCGGAAATGCAAAAAGCTGATTATCATCAGGATTGACTATGGGGAAACAAAAATCATAGACGTATTTTTCTTCAAATTTGGGTAATTGCCATAAGAGTTCACCTGCATTATTGTACCACTTAATATATCCATCTCCGTATTTACAACATATATCATCTGCCCCACTGTCTTCCACGATTAAACGATAACATCCATTATCTAAACAAAGCTGATTTTCGAATAAAGAACCGGGGGCATGATCTATACCGCGGACTGAATAAACCGTATCCGACTCTTGGTTGAGTATATGCCAGGAGGTTTCGAATGCATAGGAATCGAATTGGGTTTGTGTATGTATGGGCGAACCGGCTACTTTTGTGAAATAGGTGTATTGAGAATCGCTGTATATGATTTGATTTTGATGCAGAATATCGGCAAGGAGGCTTATTTTCTGTTCGCCAAAATCAGGATTTTTTATCTTTAACTGGAAAGGAATCGCATCTCCATAATACCAATTTCCCGTTTTGCATTGCGAAATATTGTATTCAGGAATTTTAATGCAAATTTCTTGATTTAAAGCATGTCCATTGTTTGTAATGATCACATTTACAGTTAGTGAGTCAGCACAAATGAACGAAGATTCAGCTTCGAAATAGCTAATAGCTAATGAGGTATCGGCCTGTGCGGTACCCGACTGACGACCATCGAGTTGAACCGGATTTATGCCCATAGGATCGAGCCAATCCCTCAATCTGGTTTCGGGGCTTCCTCCGCCTTCCCAACTTCGTGAAAACTTACCGTAAAAATCATTCATGCTCGAAACACAAGAAGCAGATCCACCTCGAAGCTGACCAATTACTTTTCCTGTTTTGTCGAATAAGGGCGAACCACTACTACCCTGTTCGGTCGTACCAAAATTCCAGGTTTTAATCCACCAATAATCCGGAGCCGGATTCGAACAACTATAACAAGTGTCCGATAACAGAGCCAGAGAACCGCTAATTTTCTTAATATCCCCTTTGGGATGATGTATGCCCACCACACTATCAGACGGAATATTGGCACGATTCCATCCTGCAAAATAGGAATAATAAGAAGCGGGAACCGGTTGATCCATTTCCAGCAGAGCGAAGTCGGACTGATCCCATTGTGCGCGCAATTGGGCTCCCTGTACGGTCTGAATGGTAGGTCCGTCTATATTACTGCAATCGGGACTTTCGTAATTGAACATAAACGAAGAGCTAGTTCCGGCATTACAGTGTTTGGCGGTTAGAATATAGGGTCGTGAATCTTCGGCTGTATTGTTGACCAAAGTCCCGCTGCAAAACCGAAATCCGCCCGAATTCAATAACATGACCACCGACTTTTTTGGGGATTGAAAATTCTGGCCTTCGGGACAATTTACATTTACATTACAGGCACCTGAACTCCCGAAAACCTTGTCTATATTGTTGTGCCATCCATATACTAAATGGGCAATTCTAAATGAAATATCCGCATTTTCGGCTGCATAAAAACGCAGGAATATTTTTTCTCCCTCCAGAGGCCAGCTCAGGAAATGTCCTTCCTTGCTCAGATCTTTTTGGTTATATGGACCCATGCGTATTCCTTTTTCATTGCTGATAACAAACTTAACATGAGCCGGAAGCGATACATTTTGCAATAAGAAATTTATGCTTTTGGATTGGGGAAGATATAAAGGCAAAATGCGTTGAAAAGAATCAGAATGCAATTTGTGCAATGAAAATTGAAAAAGGGAATCGATGGGAACGGGACTGCCGAAATCGAAAACTTTCTCTTGTTTATCGGCATGCAAAAGCCCTTTCACAGGTGCACTCCGCATAAGAACAGGAAGCGTATCCGTTGTTTGTGCCCAGAGTTTCCAAACCGAGAAAAATAAAAGAAAGACGAGAATCCTTTTCATATCCAAGTATAAAAGTAGTTAATTTGCAGCAGAAGGCATGAGAAGATTTTATAATATTTTTTGCACCCTACGTCCCCTTAATATGCTTATAGGGGCTGCTTATGCCTATATGTCTTGTCATTATATACAAGAAAAGGAATGGGCCATTTACTTTCCATTATCTACTTTTTTGAGCATAGCAGCCGGAAATATATGGAACGATTTGCATGATAAAGAATCGGATAAAATCAATAAGCCTCAGCAAAAAAAAATATATCATTTCATAGGCAAAAAACAGGCATATACACTTGTTTACATACTTATGTTCAGCAGTTTACTTTCCGGAATTCTTACAAAAAACATATATTTATTTTTGGTGGTAACGGGAGCGAATTTCGCATTATGGGCTTATGGAAAATGGGGTAAAAAATGGGGTTATTTGGGCAATTATGTCGTAGCATCTTTGAGCGCTTTGTGCATAGGGGCGCCGGCATTACTAAGTACGCATGCCGATCATTTCAGAATAGAAATACTGTATTTGGGTGCCTTTCTGGCCTTTGCATTCAGCTTTATGCGCGAATGGGTGAAAGATATTGAAGATATAGAAGGCGATTTAAACAGTGGTGCAAGAACCGGGGTAATACGGGGCGGACTAGGATACGCATTCAGGCTGCTTCGTGCATACAGCATCTTATTAGCCGCATTGTTATTGTATATTCCCCTCTTGTATCAAAAGCCCTATTTATTCCTATGGATACTGCTTTTTATACCCATACTGTATTGGGTAAACAGTGCGGCCCCTAAGGAACATGTAAAAAAAATATCCTTTGTTTTAAAACTCTTATTTTTGAGTGGTTTTTTAGTATATACATTATGATTTCATTGCCCATAGTACTTGCCTCCAATTCGCCCCGACGTTTGCAACTGCTTCAAGGCAGTGGTTTTGAAGTGAAACAGATTCGTTCGCATGCCGATGAATCCTTTCCCGAAACGATGGCATTGGATGAAGTTGCACTTTATCTGGCAGAAAAGAAAATGGATGCCATAGAAGCTATGCCTGATGTGGTGTTAACCGCAGATACTACGGTCGTTTTTCCCGAATTTATATTGAATAAACCTCAAGACGAAAATGAAGTGCGCTATATGTTGCAACAATTGAGCGGAAGAATGCATACGGTGATTACCGGGGTTTGTATGCGAAAAGGAGAAAGAAAAATTTGTTTTAAAGATGCAACCGAGGTCTATTTTGCGCCCTTAAGCGAGGAAATCATTTCCCATTATATCCAATTCGGAAATCCCTACGACAAGGCCGGTGCATATGGTATTCAAGACAGTATAGGCTATTTGGGAATAGAGAAAATAGAAGGTTGTTTTTATAATGTAATGGGCTTGCCGGTACGTCTGGTTTATAATGCCTATCAGAAAATTTGTTTATGAGAGTAATAGCACAAATTCCGCACCCTATAGTGCGCATATCGGTATTTCAAATGAATGAGAAATACATGTTGAAAATGGAATTGGGTCCATTCGAACAAACCTATAAAATGCCCGAAGAAGATATTCAATCTCTGGAGCAATTGCAGGAAATATGTAACCCCCAATTTATGGAAAAAGTCTTGGCCCGGTTTGTGGAAATGAAAAACGATTTAGATCAAGCCATAGAAAAAAAGTAGGCTTATTTTTTCACAAAGCGGCCTGAATACATTTTAGAAT
>JAEZEQ010000018.1 GCA_023432985.1 Bacteroidota bacterium
TACCCGGTTATGCCGATGTAGAAATAAGAAAACAAGCCTTGGTATTGAGTAAGCGTACCGACAGTTTAGAAATGGCCATGCAAGACAAAGATGTGTATCTATACAATATCAAAGCCATAATTGACGGAAAGCCCTTAGTAAGGTCAGTTAAAGAAATGCGCGATTCGAGCATCAATTACCGCAATATTCAAGATACAAAAAGCAGGGAAGATTCTTTATTGCGTAAAGAATTATATGAGGAAAAAAACTTCCGTATAAGCCGTAGCATCAGTTCGGAAAAGCTTTTATATTTCAACCCTATCCGAGGCCAGGTCGTTGATTCGGCAAATATACCGGCCGGGAAATTTGCTATTGGCATAAAGGCTGTAAATGATGAGCCGGTTAAGTCTATAGCCGACGGAATTGTGCTTGCAGGAGGCTGGAGTCCCGAGACCTCTTATTATATTATTATACTTCATCCCAATGCGTTGATTTCTGTATATAAAAATGTGTCCAGCATCTTTCATAAAAGTGGCGATTTCGTGCGTGCAGGAGAGGCTATAGCACAATTGAAACAAGAAAGCAACGGAGATAAAATTTTATATTTCGAAATATGGAACCGGAATAGTCCGGTCAACCCTACACATATTATTGCATTTTAGAAATGGGAATTAAAGCGATAGCAGGATTGGCATATGCTCGGTTTGTAGTGAAAAAAATTCGCAAGGATGCCGCTAACGCCATTGAAAATCAGGATAAGATAAGACGCGAACTGATTTCGAAATCCAAATTTACCCTGTTTGGAAAAAATCATCAATTTGAAAAAATAGAGAGTTATGATGATTTTAAACAGCATATTCCTGTCGTAGATTATGAGGGATTACGCCCTTATATAGACCGTATTGCACAAGGCGAAACAGATATTTTATGGCCGGGATTGCCGCTTTATTTTGCCAAGACATCGGGCACAACCAGTGGTGTAAAGCTTATTCCCATTACAAAAGAAAGTGCTCCCTATCATGTGAAATCGGCCATGCAGGGAACCTTTTGCTATTTGGTGGAATCGAATTCGGCCTCTGTTTTAGACGGAAAATTGATATTTCTCTCGGGAAGTCCGGTTCTGGAAAAGAAAAATGGCATTTTTATTGGGCGATTGTCGGGCATAGTAAACCATTTGGTGCCATCATGGCTTAAGAGAAGCCAGGTTCCGTCTTATGAAACCAATATAATTGAGGATTGGGAAAAGAAGGTTTCGAAGATTGCTGATGAAACCATGCCACTGGATATGCGTCTCATCAGTGGAATTCCGGCATGGGTACAAATGTATTTCGAAAAACTGCTCGAAAAATCGGGCAAAAAGACGATTTTAGAGCTTTTCCCCAACTTTGGCATATTCGTATATGGCGGAGTGAATTTCGCGCCTTATAAATCGAAAATATACAGTTTAATCGGTAAGGAAATTCCCAGTATAGAAACCTATCCGGCCTCGGAGGGATTTATTGCTTTTCAGGATACACAAACGGAAGAGGGTTTATTGCTTTTAACCAATCATGGTATCTTTTATGAATTTATTCCCGTTGACGAATATTTTTCCGATAATCCGACTCGCGTTTCTCTGCACGATGTAGAATTGGGCGTAAATTATGCATTGATTCTGAATACCAATGCCGGACTTTGGGGATATAGCATTGGAGATACGGTAAAATTTGTTTCTAAAGATCCGTATAGAATTGTGGTAAGCGGTCGAATTAAACATTTTATTTCTGCATTTGGCGAACATGTAATTTCGGAAGAGGTAGATGCGGCCATTCAGGAAGCATGTGAAAAAACCGGAGCCGAATTGTTTGAATATCACGTGGCTCCACAAGTGCAAACAAAAGGCGAACTTCCTTACCATGAGTGGATTATAGAGTTCAGCAAAATGCCCGATTCATTGGAGAACTTTCGCGATATAGTGGATCAGGCTATGTGTCGGAAAAATATTTATTATCAAGACCTTATTAAAGGCCAAATTTTACAAAAAGCGATTATTAAAATAGTTCCACATGGAACATTTATCGCTTATATGAAGTCGCAAGGCAAATTGGGGGGACAAAACAAAGTTCCGCGTTTAATGAACGACCGAAAGCTGGCCGATGCATTACTCTCTATGGGTAAATAGTGTGCAGCTGTCCTTTATCCATTTCAATATGTTTGTGCAAGGGGAAACTTATTTCTTCGGGGCGGTGACTAATAAGTAGTACCGCACAATTCGATTGTTTCAAATAAGCTTCAATAATATTCCATATCGAGGCGGCAGAATCGGCATGCAGATGGGCTGTAATTTCATCACAAATCAACAAGCTCGGCTTGCATAAAAGGGTCCGTATAATGGCCAAACGCTGACGTTCTCCCCCACTACACTCATGCGGCTTTTTATTTAATATAGCCGGATCTAATCCATATTCTCTACACGCTTCTTCAGCCAACTTAAAACGTTGAGACCTTTTTATCTTTTTCTGAAAATAGGCCGCATCGGTTAAGGCTTTCCAAAGGACTAAATGGGGCGGAAAAGAATCATAACTCTCCTGATTAATCCACCCTATTTTCTGTATAATTGGGCTCTCGGATTTCTGTACGAAAGGCATAGACCAGGATCCGTGAAATGGCAAGGTGCGACAAATAATTTTTGCGAGCGAACTTTTGCCCGAACCGCTTTCTCCGGTTAATAAAATGCGCTCACCTTCATGTATAATTAAAGAAAAAGGTCCAATTGTAAATGATGAATATGAAAAATGAATATTATCGAGTCTTAATAACAGCTTATCACCTGTAAAACTTTCAAATAAGAGATTTTTTTTAGGCTTATCTATATTATCTTTAATATATAACTTATTATCAGATAATTCTAATACATAGTCTGCATATTGTTGTAAAAATTGAATAGAATGACTAACCCACAGTATGCCTCGCGAATTCTGCAGAGACTCCCTTTTCATTATGTTAACTAAAAGCTGACAAGAATGGGCATCGAGTCCGGCATTTACTTCATCGAGTAAAATCCATTTTCTATCCGACAATAGAGCCAGTAAAACCGCGAAGCGTTGTTTTTGTCCCCCCGACAATTCGAAAGAAAAGCGTGGCAATAAATCTTGTCCCAAATCGAGTTCATGCATATAATCCAATGCAAGGGAGAAATCCACATTTCGGATTGTGCACATTTCCTGTATATGTGTTTCCATATTCAGCTGTGGATTTAAGGCACTGGATGGGTCTTGAAAGACATAGACCAATTGAGATGCGTCTAAGGAAGATTTGCCGAAAGCCATAAGTTCGCCCGGTAATATACCGCACAAGGCTTGTAGCAATAGAGACTTACCAAGTCCGCTTTCGCCTTGTATAACATAGAAATGGGGAAAAAGAAAATCGAAGTTAAGTTTGGGCGTTAATGCTTTCTCATCGAGAAAAACCTGCAGCCCTTTTACGCAAAGATCCATAGATTAAGCGGCTTGATCGGCTCTAGGAACAGCATAAACCCGAATATTCAGCTTGCCGTAACCAAACTCAGCAGATTCATCCACCAGTTCTATACGTGATTCGCCGTTCGACTCGGCATTGGGAGCTATCCATACATAAACGCCCATTTGCAAATCGGGATTTCCGAATTTAGAATTGAAATAATTTTGAAAATCTGAAGCGACAGAGTCGGCCAGGCCTTCGGACTCCAAAGAGATATTCATTTCGATAAAGCGAAGAGCGGTTTCTGCGAAAACATATTTCACGTCCACCATATTATCGGCATCAATGGCATAATTATAAACCAGATTAAAGCGCGAGCGAATAACCAGGGCCGAATCATATTCCATTTGTTCTACAACGGCATATTCCTCGCCAAGTTCAACGCCGCGAACAATACCAAAAGTATCCTTAAGCGCATGCATAAATACGCTTTTTTCGTTCGCTGCAACCGGGTTTGTTTGTTTCCCCGAACCACAAGAATAGAGTCCGACCGTCAATACAAAAAGAGAAAATAAATATTTCATAGCATAAAAATACGATTATCTTCCCAATTTAACCAAAAGAACCGAAATATCAGCCGGAGAAACACCACTAATACGAGATGCCTGACCCAGGTTATCGGGTTTAATTTTCATTAATTTTTCGCGTGCTTCGTGAGAGAGAGAAGGCAGTGCGAAGTAATTAAACTCTTGTCCCAAAGGAATATGTTCCAGTCTTTGCATTTTATCGGCCATTTCCTTTTCTCGTTGAATATAGCCTTCATATTTCACCAGGGTTTCAACTAAATCTATTTCGTCGAGGTGTAGGTTTCGATCCACCCCTATATGTAAGGCTTCAAATATTTCGGGAATTTGAATTAGATCTCTCAAAAACACATTTGGGCGACCTAAGACAGAGTCGAGTTTTACTTTTTGTTTGAGGGCTGAAGACTTTTGTTCTTCCAGATAGGCGTTTACTGTTTCCGGGCTTACGCTTAATTTCAAAACATTCTTTTTAAGCTGTTCGACCTTACTCTTTCTATCCATAAAAACAGTCCACCTGTCTTCTTTCACAAGGCCTATAGCCTTTCCTTTTTCGGTGAGCCTAAAATCGGCATTGTCCTGACGAAGCAGGATACGGAATTCGGCTCTGGAAGTAAACATTCTATAGGGCTCATCGGTTCCTTTTGTAATCAGATCATCAATCAGTACGCCTATATAAGCTTCATCTCTACCTAATACAAAGGGGGCCTCATCATTTATTTTAAGATGTGCATTAATCCCCGCCATTAAACCTTGGCAGGCGGCTTCTTCATAGCCGGTAGTACCATTAATTTGGCCTGCGAAGAAAAGATTTTCGACCAGTTTGGTTTCAAGACTATGTTTCAATTGTATGGGCGGAAAATAATCATATTCTATGGCATAACCCGGACGAAACATAATGGCATTTTCGAAGCCCGGAATTTTACGCAAGGCTTTATACTGTATATCTTCGGGCAGACTGGAAGAAAACCCGTTTACATAGATTTCGACCGTATTCCTACCTTCGGGTTCCACGAACAATTGATGGGCATCTTTATCGGAGAAGCGGCTAATTTTATCTTCGATGGAGGGGCAATAACGCGGACCTAAACCTTGAATACGACCATTGAACATAGGTGATTTTTCGAAGCCTGTTTTCAAGATATCATGTACTTCTTGCGAGGTATATGTAATATAACAGCTCAATTGATCTTTGAGCGGCGAATTTTTTAAATAAGAAAAGCTAGAGACCTCTTCGTCGCCGGGTTGTTCTTGCATGGCGGAATAATTGAGCGAGCGCCCATCTAATCGGGCCGGGGTACCGGTTTTCATACGTCCGCTTTCAAATCCGAGAGATTCGAGTTGCTCTGTAAGTCCGTACGAAGCCTTCTCCCCTGCTCTACCGCCTTTCAGCTTGGTTTCGCCCACGTGTATAATCCCATTAAGGAAAGTCCCGTTTGTAAGCACCACGGCCTTTGCATGGAACTCAATGCCCATAACCGTTCTTACGCCATACACACGATTATCTTTAACCAGCAGGGACTGTACGCCGTCTTGCCAAAAATGCACATTGGGAATTGCCTCCAACTGCATACGCCACTCCTCTGCAAAACGCGTGCGGTCGTTTTGGGTACGGGGACTCCACATGGCGGGGCCTTTAGACCGATTCAGCATACGAAACTGAATCGCTGTTTTGTCCGAAATAATCCCCGACAAACCGCCCAGTGCATCCACCTCGCGCAAAATCTGCCCTTTGGCTACGCCACCCATGGCTGGATTACAAGACATCTGACCAATCTTAGTCATGTCCATGGTAATCAACAAAACCCGAGACCCCATATTTGCAGCCGCAGCCGCAGCCTCATTACCGGCATGGCCGGCGCCAACAACAATCAAATCATACTCCGAAAACATATACATTGTTTCACGTGGAACACTAAATTAACAACTTGTTTCACGTGGAACATTAAAGTCCCACAAAGAAAACATATAAAAAAACAATCAAGATTATTACACTTATAAACACCTTAACTCCGGCGCTTATTACAAAACCGACCGTGCTACCGACGCCGCTTTTTACTGCGCTCCAAATATCCTTATGAGATAGTTTTTCTCCCGCCATAGTGCCAAGAAAAGAACCGACTATACTCCCCAATAATCCCCAATACAATCCGATCAATTGTCCGAATGTAGCACCCACAGCTCCTTTATTGCTTCCTCCAAAAATGCGAACCATTAGGGCAGGGATAAAATAATCGAACAAAATGGAAAGAGCTACCAATATGCCCAAAAATATCCACATACCCGTACTCACTTCGAAACGCGGATCGGCAAGATCCAATACCAATACGCCCAATAATCCCAAAGGCGGACCCGGGATAATCGGCAAAAAACTGCCTCCAATGGACAAGAGTACCAATAGAAAGGCTACTACAATTAATAAAATAATCCAAGCACTCATAACAATACCTCCAATGCTTTATCTTCTGCTAAACGCATTTGCTCAGCTTCTTTTTTTGTTTTATCATTCAATCCAACCAAATGCAAAATGCCGTGCGCCATAACACGGTATAATTCTTGCTTAAAACTTACACCGTATGAACGGGCATTTTCTTTTACCCGATCTACGCTAATATAAATTTCTGCATCAATATGCTTAACAGAAAAATCGGAACGCATGTCAAAAGTAATAATATCGGTATAATAATCGTGCTGCAAAGATTGTTTATTAATCTCCAGCAAAAAATCATCCGAACAAAAAATATAACGTAGTGAAAAAACAGAATAGCCATAATTGCTTGCTAATTTATGCAAGCCTGCTTTAAGCTCATTTCTGTTTTTAAGTGGGATTGCCTTATCGGCAGAAAAAAATCGAATATGTTCCTTCATTTAAATATCTGATGATCGAAAGTGCAAATCTACACATCTTCCTCCATCCTTGAAAGAAACTTCATCAGCTAATTTTTTCATTAAAAACACTCCTCGCCCATTGGGCTGATCAATCAAAAAAGGATCTGTAGGATCAGGCAGAGAATCGGGATCAAAACCCGAACCATTATCCTTTACCGAAAAAGTATGCTTACTTCCATCATGCAAGTATTCTAACTCTACATTTTTGTCGGGATTGCAACCCGATCCGTGTTGAATGGCATTATTCACAGCTTCCGTTAATGCAATAAGAATGCGCCCAAATTCCTCTTCCTGATCGAGTACGCCCGGAAGGCTTGATTGAATAAAAGTTTCTACTCTGGAAAGATTCTGAATATCGGCCGGAAAACTAATCTTATGTATGGTCTCGAGGGGCATCAATAATTTATTTTTAACACATATTTTAACGTAAAGTTTAATATTTGGTTACGTTTTTATTGTGCTTTATTGAAAAATTGTTGCACTTTATTACGGTAATAAGGTACATATTCGGCCGGAACGGATCGAATCACATCTTTCATGCTCTCCTGAAGTTTCTTCCACTCTACATATTTCTGAATATTTTCCGGAATAAAATCATCGGCAGACTGACTTTCCCGTGACTCATCTTCCTCCTGTTCGCGCAATGCTTTTTCACTTTCCAGCATTTTTACCATTATCTCATTCTGCCTTTGTAAAGTCTGAGCACTAATGCGCTTATTATATAAATCTGTTTCCGTTTCATCCATCCGCTGTTGTATCTCCTGCATCATCCTTCTTTGCTCGGGATCTGTAGTTTGTTCCAACATATCTTGCAAAATTTTCTTGAGCTGACTCTGTCTAAGGGCCATTTGGGCAAATTCACGACTTTCCTGACTTTGTTCGCCCTCCGAACCACTCGTCCCCTCACCCGGTTTTCCAGGCTTCTCACCGCTCTTTTCTCCCTTGGGCTGATTGCCATCCTTTTTCATCTGATCGCTCTTCTGCTTGGCCATTTTCTGCATTTGCTCGCCTAATTTCTTTTGCATCTCAGACATCTTTTGCATATCCGAAGGAGAAGGATTCCCTGCACCCGGTTTTTTACAAGCCTTATTGCCCGAACTGCTTCCTCCTTTTTTCATCATCATTTCCTGCTGCGCATTCTCAATGCTCTCCGATAATAATAAGGCCAAATTATTAATGCCCGTTAGCGCATATTGTTGTTGCGTTGAAGCCACATTACTACGTCTTTCGCCCAAAGCCTGAACGGCACTGTTCATGCTCGCTCCGGTCTCACTGATATATTTATTGATCTGACTGCTCAGCTTGGCCTGGCGCTTACTTAATGCAAATAAACTGTCCTCAATAACCTTTGCATCATCCTGCAATTTACGTTGTTCCCGGCCGATATTCTTATAGGCGGGACTATTCGGATTGGTCTTATCTAACTGTTGAATCAACTGCTCTTGCTGAAAAGATAGTTTCAATAAATTATCCAATAAACGACGCATACTCTCCAAATCTTCGCTCTCATTATTATCCTCCATTTCCTGTTGCTGAGCCTCTAATTGCTGACTTAATTGCTGCATCTGATCTCCGGCATTTTGCTGCTGTTCGGCTGCTTTTTTCTCTTTGCCTTGCTCCAAACTTTCTTGTCCGGATTTTTGTTGCTCAGAAATCTTTTCTTGTTGTTCGTCTGTATTCTTCAATTCGGAATTCGGCTTCTCAAGAGCTTCATTCTTCTCCTCAATCTCATCCAGGCGTTTCTTCATTTCCTCGAAACGCTCATTAAGCTCCTCCTGCTTGCTCAAAATATCGGCTTTCTTCTCTTCCTCTTTTCCTTTAAGTGATTCCGTTTCACGGGCTAAATCTTTCTGTTCTTGTGCCAATTTACTCAAGTCTTCCACAGCTTCCTTAAGCAACATTTCCAATTCCATTTGTTTATACAATTCCAACGTACGCTCCAACTGTTTTTCCAAATCCTTGGTATCCATTTTCATTTCTTCCATTTGCTTTTGAAGTGCTTTTGGGTCTTCCGATTCCTTCAAGGCTTCCAGCTTCTCCATCAATTCGCGCAATTCATCACTCATTAATTCGTCCAAAAGCTTTTGCAATTCCTCTTCTTTAGCCCTTTCCTCTTCCGATTTTTCGAAGAACTGATCCTTTTTAAAATTCTTTATTTCGAATTCTTTCTTCAATTCCTCGATCTTTTTTTCCAATTCTTTTTGTTTGTTGAGCAAATCATCAATTTTCTTTTTATCCTCCCAGGTCAAACTTCTTTTTTGCAATAAATCCTGATTCAATTTCTCAGCTTCCTTTTGCCATTCACGGGCTTGCTTAACACTCTCGGTCAAATTATTCTTAATAGAACTAGAGGATTCCATTTCCTGTTTTCTCAATTCCTCTTTTCCGGGTATACGGTATATAGAACGGGCAGAGCGGGATATTTTAGAACCGTTTACCCCATCATTATCACCTACGGTAAAATAATAATGAATATTATCGCCGGGCTTAGGAGAGAGAGATTTAAAATTGAAAGCATAGAGAAAATTTTGTTGCAAGGCAGAGGCAGAAAAAGGTATGCTTTGAGATAAAAATTTCTCCGGCTCTTCGTTTCCTGTCGAAAGTCCGTAATGAAATTGCAAGCTCTTAAACCCATAATCATCCTGAATTTTTCCCATAAAATAAAACAGGGTTTGCACAACGCTATCTGCTCTTTGGTCAATCTCTATCTGAGGAAAGGCATCCTTAATAACCTGTATGGAATAATGTAGGGAATCGGCGCGGTTTTGTTTAGATGACAGCAGAAGCAGGCTGTATTGTACAGACTCTTTCATGCTCTTACTAAAAGAAAATACGGGGCCTTTTTGCAAGGAAAAAGCACTGTCGCCTTCGACTAAAATCTTCAGAGATTGTGTGTTTTTAGTCATCATTTGCCAATCGAGCTTAGTCCCCTCAGGCACCATTAAATCGCCTGTGCCCGAAAAAGTTTCCATTGCTTTTTGCGTATAAGCAGGAAAATGGGCGGTAATTTTCAATCCGGTCAAAGCAGATTTTGCCAAAACATTCACCTCATAAACGGCACTTTCGAAACCGTCTGCCAAAAAATAAAAAGAAAAATTCTTGCGTACATTACGTACAAGGTATGAGAACTTCCCATGGTCCTCTATTTTCATTCTATAGCTTTGTTCGTTGATGACCACATAAACTTCTTCGGGAATCACATTTCCTTCTATAGACAACAACAAAGGCAAATCTTCATTTTCGTTCAGCTCCAATTTTCCGTCTTGAAGCACAAAACGAAAAGGCGCTTCGGGTTTAAATTCCTGATTAAATTTCACAATACGTTCGGTACTTTTGGTGAGTAGGCCCGGAGAAAAAACCAGCACCAGAATAATAAAAAAGAGGGGAATGGCGGCCCATTTCAAATAGGTACGATTTACCGAATAATCGACGGCATTTTGAAAAGAAAAGGGAGCCAATTCTTTCGTTTTTTGTTCTATACTGGCAAGCAACAAACTATTATCAGACTGTGATTCGGCGGCTTCTTTAAGTTGAAGGGTATTCAACAATTTATCTTTGATTTCGGAAAAATGCTCGCCAATAATATCTGCGGCTTGCATATAGCTCAATGTTTTACCGATGCGATACAATTTGAGCAAAGGGGTAATAATAAAGCGATATAAGATAAAGAGTAGGGAGGCGGAAAATGAGAAAAACAATATGCTTCGTATCACTTTTCCGAATTGTCCGAAATACTCCAAAAGACCAATAATCAACCACAAAGAAAGTCCCAAAGCGAGTGAATAAATAACCCCTTTGATAAGTTGATTTTTATAATACTTTCGGATGAAAACATCCAGTTTTTTCAATAAATCCTGATAAAGCATATGGATATAACGAAGTTTTAAACAAGCTTATATACAAATGTACACATAAAGCGGCTAAAAGTTCCACCCAAAAAATAATACCTTTGCAGAAAAGCGATTCATTATAATGAAAATAATCAGTATTACATCCCTTCTTTTTCTGATTCTTTTGAGTTCATGCGGAGAGAAAAAACTGCAATTAATCATGCAGCCGGAATTGCATGCCATGTATCAGATAGAAACAAAAAGCGATCAAACGGCAGCCATGCAATTATACGGGCAGAAATTAGAGTTCGATCAAAAGATTCAGCTCACCCATATTTTTAGTGTCGATTCTGTTTACAGCGACAGCAGTATGGTATTAAGCGGCAAGCTGACAGCGGTTAAAATGGAAATAACACCGAAGTCCAACAAAGGATTAATCAGCGCCTTTGCTTACGATAGCGGGGACAAAAATCAGAATAAAGGTGCCTATAAAGCTTATGCCTATGTATTCGAAAAGTTTTTGAATCAGACCTATCTTTTAAAAGTGGATAAACATGGTGAAATTTTATACAATACCCGTTCCGAATTGATAGAAGAATTGGCAATAGACAGTTTAGAAGAAAGTAAGAATATTTTGGAAGATGATTTTGCTACCATGTTCAGCGTACTCCCTTTAGAGCCGGTAAAAACGGGCGATGTATATACTAAAAAAATTCAAACCGGAACCCATTCAAAAATCAATTGGGAAAATCATTTTACGGTAGAGAAAATGGGGGAAGAGGAATTGGTTTTGGGCTTAAAAGGTTCAATACAAAATAGCGAATCGGCGGGAGCTTCAAACGAGTTTAACGGAACCCAAAGCGGCACCATAGTCGTGGATAAAAATACGGGCTTGGTTAAATCGAGCGAAATAGACATGTTTTTAGAAATAAAAAGTGCAGATGAGCAGGCTATACTCCCTACGATTAAGGGAAAAGTAACGTATGTTTGCAGTAAAATAAAATAATATCAGAAAATATATATGGCATCCATTTCGATTAAATCGGTATTAAAAGAGGGTCAAATCGGGACTAAACTCGAATTAAAGGGTTGGGTAAGAACCAAGCGGGGCAGTAAAACCGTAAACTTCATTGCATTAAATGACGGTTCTTGTTTCGACAGCATACAGGTAGTGGCAGACATAGCTGCGATAGGCGAGGACTTATTGAAAAAAGTAAGCACCGGAGCTTGTATAGCCGTTCAGGGAGTTTTGGTCGAAAGTCCGGGACAAGGACAAAGGGTAGAGATGCAGGCAGAATCTATACATATTTATGGTGAAGCCGATGCGGAATTATATCCTTTACAAAAGAAAGGGCATAGTTTAGAATTTCTGCGCGAAATTGCCCATTTACGTCCGCGCACCAATACATTTGGAGCGGTTTTACGCATACGTCATCAATTGGCCTATGCCATACATCATTATTTTCATACAAACGGTTTCTACTGCCTTCATACGCCGATTATAACCGGTGCTGATGCCGAGGGTGCGGGAGAAATGTTCAGAGTAACCACTTTAGATTTAGAAAATCTTCCCAGAAATTCGGAAAACAAAATCGATTTTAGTCAGGATTTTTTTGCTACCGAGGCCAATTTAACCGTATCCGGACAGTTACAGGCAGAAACGGGGGCTATGGCCTTAGGAAAGGTCTATACATTCGGACCAACCTTTAGGGCAGAAAACAGTAATACCACACGCCATTTGGCCGAATTCTGGATGATAGAACCGGAAGTGGCATTCAATGATTTGGAAGATAATATGAATTTGGCTGAAGATTTTCTAAAGTATTGCGTGAAACATGTATATGAAAATTGTGCGGATGATTTAGCCTTTTTAAATAAGATGTATGATAACGAACTCTTGTCGAAATTGGAGTTTGTTATGCAACAAGCCTTTATTCGCATTAGTTATACCGAGGCCATAGAAATATTGGAAAAAAGTGGTCATTCTTTCGAATTTCCTATTTCGTGGGGATTGGATTTACAGAGCGAACATGAGCGTTATTTGGTAGAAAAACATTTTAAATGTCCGGTTATAGTAAGCGATTATCCCAAGGATATAAAAGCATTCTATATGCGATTGAACGAAGATGGAAAAACGGTGCGTGCCATGGATATTTTATTTCCCGGAATTGGAGAAGTAGTGGGAGGAAGTCAGCGTGAAGAAAGATACGATCAATTATTAAAAAGGGTGGATGAAATGGGAATTTCGCATGAACATGTTTGGTGGTATTTGGAATTGAGAAAATTTGGAACAGCACCACATAGCGGATTTGGATTAGGATTCGAACGTATGATGTTATTTGTAACCGGGATGAGTAATATTCGCGATGTCATTTTAAGTCCCCGTACCCCACAAAACGCAAAATTCTAATGTTCACAGGAATTATAGAATGTTTGGGTCGTATACGATCGCTAAAAAGAGAGGGGAGTAATATTACTTTTTATCTGGAAGCGCCTATACAATCCGAATTAAAAATAGATCAAAGTGTTGCTCATAATGGCATTTGTCTCACCGTAGATGGGATACAAGACGATGGGTACAGCGTAACAGCCATTGAGGAAACCATAAAAAAAACCACCATTTCACAATGGAAACCGGGCGATTTGGTAAACCTAGAAAGATGCCTGAAGGCAGATGGGCGTTTGGACGGACATTTTGTGCAGGGGCATGTAGATACCACCGCTGAATGTATTTCCATAACCGATCGGAATGGAAGCCGAGAATATATATTTGCATACAAGGCAACAGAACCCGAATTCAGTACGGTTAAAAAAGGCAGCATTACAATCAACGGCACCAGTCTAACCGTTGTAAAAAGTGAAAAAGAAAGCTTTAGCGTGGAAATCATCCCATATACCTACGAAAATACCGTATTCAAATTCCTAAAAGTAGGCGATAAGGTTAATATTGAATTCGATATATTGGGAAAATATATGATGCGTTATCTCGCCAATATGCATGCGGATTAATCCTTGCGTTGGGAGGCCGGTTGTTGCATAAAAGCGGCTATTTTTTTCCTTCTTGTATCGGGTGTTTCCAATACTTCGAGTTTTATGTCGGTACGCCCCATTTTCAAAAAGCCCAATGCTCGTGCAGAGGCTTTGCTCAGATCGATAAAGGGCGAAGAAGTAAGCGGTAAACGATCGTTAATTTTCACAACAATGGTTTTATTATTGCGCAAATTAGTCACCCTTGCCATAGTACCCAAAGGGAGGAATTTATGTGCGGCGGTGAACTTATTATGATCAAAAATCTCGCCACTGGCGGTATAATTTCCCTGCAATACTTCTCCATACCAGGTGGCTTTGCCATAATAAGTCTGCAAGGCTTCCTGATTAGGAGAGATGGGCATGGTGGCAAACATCAAATACAATAAAGTATGCATATATTTCTTACCTTTATAAGTGAATCTAACATAGAAATTAAAGATCCAAACATTTGCAAAGGTCTGTATAATTTTAAGGCAAGTCAAGTTTAAGGCAAGTCATAACTACATTTTAACCCTGAATCGTGCCACGTAATATATTCACAAGCAAGGAAAACGGTTGGAAATTCAGCAATGCAACATTGCCTGTTTATCGATATAAATTGCCCATATTTCCCTTTTTAAAATGGGGAAAAGCCGAAAGGGGTATATGTGGGGGGATGGTATTTTCTGCACTCGATTTTTATTATGCCGATAAAAAAATACCCGATATAAAACAACTTGAAATAGGGGATTCGAACTTACTTTTCCGCTATATAATAAGGCGACTATTCCACAGTTTTCAATGGAAGGCGGTATTCTTATACTATATACTCCAACATCCCTTTAGTAGTCCTTCTTTTTTAAACAAAAACAACCGGAAACAAATAGAAAAAATTGGGCATCAATTAAGAAATCATCAACCTGTACCCGTTACACTTATACTTATTCGTTCTGTAAATCCGGACAGATTGGGCGAAAATCACCAGGTATTACTAACAAAGATACTGGCTGAGGAGGACGATAAAATTATATTGGGTTTATATGACCCTAATTTTCCTGAAAAAGAAAGAGAAATCAGCATCTATTTTCATACAAAAAAAGAACCCCGCATAGAGATGCAGGGTCAAAAAATATGGGCTATATACAGCCTGAAATACAAAAAAAGAAATCCCTTTTAAGGCTTATTGCTATCCACTTTTAGTCTTTCGGGTCTATTTGCTATTTCCCATGCCGTATAAAAAATAAGTCGGGTTATGTTCACCATTTTATTATAATGTAATTTTTCCGGTGTGTCTGTAATCTTGTGGTAATCATCATGAATTCCGGTAAAATAAAAAATAGAAGGAATTTGATTTTTGGCAAAATTATAATGATCGCTTCGGTAATAAAAACGATTCGGATCTTCGGGATGATTATACGTATAATCCAAATCAATTTTAGTATACACATCATTATTATTCTCATTAATAAGATGCAATTCACTGCTTAACTTATCACTACCTATAATATATACATAATTGGAGTCGGATTCATGCTTTTTATCCATACGGCCAATCATATCTATATTGAGGTTACAAACCGTATTTTCGAGGGGAAAAACGGGATTTTTGCTATAATAATATGAGCCTAATAATCCTTTTTCTTCGCCACTTACGGGTAAAATAAGTATACTTCTTCTGGGACCAAAACCGGCATTTTTGGCCAACATAAAAGCTTCGGCCATTTCCATAATGGCTGCAGTACCGCTACCATCATCATCAGCACCGTAATAAATACCGCTTTCATCCTTTCCTAAATGATCATAATGCGCGGTGATAATAAGCAATTCATCCTTCAAATCTGTTCCTTCAATATATCCCAGAATATTTTCGCCGGTAATTATTTGCTTTTGTCTTTCAATAGAAATTTGCAGATCGCTGTTTATTTCGAAAGAATGATTTTTTTTCTTTTTACGATAGGCTTCTTTCAGGTTATCGTAGTTATACCTTTTATTATAAGCAGCAAAGATATCCGTTGCCAAATTTTTCGAAATATAAAAAACGGGGAAAGTAGCGACCGGGTCTAGAGGAACGACAGAGGAGCGGGGTTTTTCGATATAATGTTTATACACCTTTATATCATTATCCATATTCTTGGCAATTTCGAGCAGGGCAACCGCACCCATATCTTTAGCCAGTTTTACTTTCATTTTAAATTCCTTGGTCCAATCCGACAATTCTGCATTTCCTGTAATACGCGAGACTCCTTTTTTATCAATAGGTTCATCTTCAAAAACCATAACAATTTTCCCATTTACATCCAGATTTTTATAATCATTATAGCCTGATTTTTCGTCTTTAATTCCATAGCCGGCAAAAACGATAGATTGAAAATCGAGCTCCATATTTCCGATGGAATTAAAGCAATAAAAATCTTTCAGGAAGCTATACACTTTCTGATTATGTTTCAATTCGGCCTTACCAGTATATTCTTCATAGAGTGGAAATTCCTGAAAATATGAACTATCCTTTCCTATAGGGGTCATACCTAAACTTTTAAAGAAAGAAGCCAGGTAAATTCCTGCTTTTTTCTGTCCGATTTTTCCGGTTTCTCTTCCTTCAAATTCATCCGAAGCCAAATCATATACATGCGATTTTAACTCGGAGGCACTAATAGAATTTGCAAAAAATATGGCATTTGAATCGGCTTGAGTAAATACCGTAGCGGGTCCTAAAAAGAGGACAAATAAAAAGCAATAACGCATGAGTTTTTCTTTAAAAATTTTCTATTTTTTCAATTCGTCTTTCGTGTCTTCCACCTTCGAATTCGGTATGTAGGAATCGGAAAATAATTTCTTTAGCCAGTTCTACACTTATAAATCGAGCCGGAATAGCGCAAATATTGGCATTATTATGACCTCTGGCCAATTCGGCTACTTCACTATTCCAACATAAGGCACTACGAACGCCATCGTGTTTATTTGCGGTAATATTCACTCCATTTCCACTACCACAAATTACAATTCCAAAATCGAGTTTATGATTAGCTACGGCATCGGCGAGAGGGTGTACGAAATCGGCATAATCGCAACTTTCTTCATTATGTGTTCCGAAATCTTCGAGCATAGAATAGCCTTCCTTATTCAAAAACTCCATCAATTCCTTTTTATAAGAAAATCCTGCATGATCAGCAGCAAATCCAACCTTTTTATCCTTTTCCATTCCTTTATAATTTAATGTTAATAAATCGCTATTTAATGTCTATAATATGTGCATACTTTTTTCAAAGTAAATTTTGTTATTTCTTTTATTCCTCTATGGTCATCAACATATCAACAAGGCAGCCAAAAGTTATGGAAAGTTATGTCGGAAAGTCCAACAAGATACTGACATAAATTTATGCCCTTCTTCCTAAAAACTTATCATCAAAAGCAGCTTAATTCATTTTGTTAATAAAGTTACAATCCCTTAATATAAAGCATTTTTTCAATTAATAACCTGCTCGTAAATTGTTAAAAGCTTCCCTGAAATCAAAAGTACAAATAAAATTAAGTAAATGTTTACACCATATTAACAAGCCATATAAATACAACATAATTTTTATAAATTTTAAAATATATAATATATAATGTTTGTTGGTACATGTTGTGGTGCGAAAAAAAAATGGGGGAGGCTGAGTATTTTAATTACCTTTACCAAAGCCCCAATTACGGGTTATATTAAAACCAAGATGAATTTCGCCTTTTGCAATATTTCCACTCGTTTTTCGAAGGTATCCCGGATCGAACATGGGGCTGCTGTTGCTGAGTGTAATCTGAAAAATATGTCCGCCCGTATTAATTTCGACCCCAATTCCGGCGCTGTTTCTATAGGCATTTAAGGGGTTATCCAGCACCCTGTAATGGTATTCTCCGGTTATGCTAAGGGCGGGTGTAATATGAAAACGGGCACCGCCACCCATAATAAAGAGCAGGTTTTTATCGGCCTTAGTGGCTACTAAATTTTCATGAACAAGTGAAGGGGTAAGTTGTACAGAGAGCCATCGGGTAAATTTTCGGGCAATAAGCAATTGGTATGAAAAGCTGAGTCGCTGAGAGAAATGAACGGGGCGATTATCGGCATATAATTTTTTTCTTCCGTCTATGGCTATGCTAGCAACGGCCGACATTGAAAGGGGAATTTGATTAGGACCTTTGCTTTGTTGCAAGAAAGTATATTTAGCAAAAGCATCCCAGGTTCGGTTATATCCGCTGCGACCAATGCCTATATTTAGATTATTTAAAATGGCGTATTCAAATCCGAATCGCATAGATCCGTTATCGAGTCCGAATAAATCGAAAAATCCCGAATTTAATCGCCCAAAACGATGTTGAATAATAAACACAAAGGTATGTTTCGGGTAAGTTTCTATGGTATGCATATTGATAAGACGCGTACCGGCAAAGGTGTCGTATACCTTTACTTTCTTTATTTTTTTTCGGGTAGAATCCTTATCATTCAATTCATCGAGTAAGCCTTGTGCGGACAAATGAAATGTGGAAAACAACAGAAAAAAAGTTGCGCTAAGCCATATTTTCATAGAGCAAAATATTTTCAGAAAGGTATAGAAATTATTTTGAGCTTCATTGGGAATGGAAAAAAAAGCATTCGTTGCATGGCGAATTTATATACATTCGTATTGTATTATTAACAGAATATGGAAATTCAAAAATTGATAATATTAGCCTTAATTGGTATTGGAGCCGGCTTATTGAGTGGATTTATGGGAGTAGGCGGGGGCATACTTATAGTTCCTGCGCTTATTTATTTTATGGGAATGACACAGCATGCCGCACAGGGAACCAGTATAGCCGCTATTATGTTATTACCTGTGGGCATACTATCGGTATTGAATTATCATAAAGAGGGAAATGTCAACTTTGCATACTCAGCGGCAATAGCCCTATTTTTTCTTTTAGGCAGCTTTTTTGGAAGTCGTTGGGCTCAGGGTATAGATGTACTCATATTGAAAAGAATTTTTGCAGGAATTATGATTTTAATTGCTGTGAAAATGTTGTTTGAAACCAAATAAAAAGCCTGTTCTTTTTAGCTTTATAAACGGCCTTGGAATAATTTATACCTTTGTCTATGTTTTTGGATGAAGCGCCTATACATATTCCGCTAAAAATTACTTCGCTTCGCGAAGATTTTATTTCATCGCGGTTAAAACAGATGGATATTAAACCGGGAACGGTCTTGTCTATTGTGCGTAAATCTTATTTTGGGGGACCATTAATTATACATTTAGGGACCATATTAATAGGTATTCGCAGAGAGGAAGCGAAAAATATAAGGGTAACAGTAGAATAAGTTATGCAGAAATCCATTTTTCCATCTCAGGTTTTTATTGCCGGTAATCCCAATTCGGGAAAAACGACTCTATTTAACCTGCTTACAGGTTTGCGGCATAAAACGGCGAATTATCCTGGAGTTACGGTAGAAAGTAAAGCCGGTAAAATTAAATTACTCAACGAAAACAAAGAATTTGTATATATAGAATGCAGCGATTTGCCGGGCATATACGGCATGGAACCGGCCAGTAAAGACGAAGAGGTGGCCGTCGAAGCATTCCATAAAGCGCTGACTTATAAAGATCAGGCCTTGTTATTATATGTAATCGACAGTACGAATTTTCCCAGAAGTTTGCCTTTATTATTGCAGTTGAAATCGATGGGATTTAAAATTGCCGTATTGTTGAATATGTACGATTTGGCTCGAAACAAAGGCTATAGCATAGACGATAAAGAACTAAGCCGTATCCTACATATGCCTGTTTTAAAATCGGATAAAAGAGGTATAGCCATTGCGAAAGATGTGAAGGATATAATCGGGCAATACGGAAATATAGATTTTAATGCGGATGGGGAGCAGGAAGAAATTCAGGTTTCGGATATAGTGAAACAATGTTTTTCGCAACCCAAAATAAACTGGTCGACTTATATACAATCGGCAGATAAAATTTTATTACATCCCATTTTCGGGCCGCTGATATTTTTTGTGGTTATGGCTTTGGTTTTTCAGAGCATTTTTTCATGGTCGGCTTTGCCTATGGATTTAATTGAGAATTTAATGGCTTTTGCAGGCAGTTCTTTATACGATATTTTGCCTCCGGGTATTTTGCGCGAATTATTGGTAAAAGGCGTTTTGACGGGCATTAGCGGCGTATTGGTTTTTATACCTCAAATTGCTTTTTTATTCTTTTTTATTGCCATTATGGAAGAGAGCGGTTATTTGGCAAGAATCAGTTTTTTGTTCGACCGCATCATGCATAAATTCGGCCTAAACGGGCGTTCGACCATTGCTTTAATCGGCGGCGCTGCTTGTGCCGTGCCCTCTATACTGTCGGCCCGTACCATTTCAAATAAAAAGGAAAGACTTATTACCATATTTGTAACCCCGTTTATAAGCTGTAGTGCGCGTTTGCCTGTATATGCCGTACTAATCGGATTTGTAGTGCCGGATAAAAGTTGGTACTTTTTCAATCTGCAGGGATTGGTGCTGCTTTTCCTTTATTTTCTCGGAATTTTTGCTGCCTTTTTAACGGCTTTTATTTTGCATATTTTCATTAAATCGGAAGAGAAAAGTTTTCTGATTCTGGAAATGCCTTTTTATAAAAGACCTTCTGTGAGCCAAATAATTCGCACGGTGTGGGGCAAGGTGCACAGTTTTGTAAGCAATGCCGGAAAAATAATCCTAGCAATTAGTATTGTCTTGTGGTTTTTGGCCAGTTATGGGCCGGGTGATAAGATGCAGAGCATAAACATAGCCTATGAAAAGTTGGAGCAAACAGAAGAGAATGCGGCGCGCATGCAGGCCGAAAAACTAGAAAATAGTTATGCCGGCATGATGGGCAAATATATAGAGCCCTTGATGACTCCGCTTGGCTTTGATTGGAAAATAGGTGTGGCATTAATTACCTCTTTTGCCGCAAGAGAGGTTTTTGTGGGCACGATGAGTACGCTTTATAGTGTGGGATCGGATGATGAAAAGAAGTTAAGCGAAAAACTGGCTTTACAGAAAAGAGCAGATGGAAGTCCCATGTATACTCCGGGTGTTTCTATGGCTTTATTGTTGTTTTATGTTTTTGCTTTGCAATGTATGAGTACCATGGCTGTAGTGAAAAAAGAAACGGAATCCTGGAAAATTCCACTTATTCAGTTTATTTTTATGGGCACATTGGCTTATCTAAGTGCATGGCTCGCGTATACTTTAATATAAAGTTCTGATTGAATATGAAAATAGTGCTGTTTTTTGGTTCCTTTAATCCCATTCATATAGGGCATTTGGCCATAGCCAATTATATCTGTGAGTTTACCGAAAACGATGCACTATGGTTTGTGGTTACACCCCATAATCCGCATAAAGAAAAGAAAAGTTTATTAAACGACAGAACGCGCTTTCACCTGGTACAGGAGGCAATTGATGATTATACTAAAATGCGGGCTTCGGATATAGAATTTTATTTAGATCAACCCAATTTCACCATTCATACCCTTATGCATTTGCGACAGAAATTTCCGCAACATACTTTTAGTATATTAATGGGATCGGATAATTTATCGAGCTTTCATAAATGGAAAAATTACGAGCAAATTCTAGAAAAGCATGATATTTTAGTATACCCAAGACCGGGTACAGATGAAAGTATATATGAGGCTTTTCCGTCTGTAAAAAAGGTAGATGCGCCCATGATAGAAATTAGCAGTACTTTTATACGGCAAGCGATTTCAAATGGGAAGGATATACGTTTTTATCTTCCTGAAAAGGTATGGAAATATATACAGGAAAACGGATTATATCGCTGATTAGAATTTTATATTTTTTAGTGTGATTCCGGCTTTTCCTTTTGCGGAAAAAAGGGCATAAATACGTTTTTGGTCACTTTGGACGGATTTAAGTTGTAGGCTGTTTATTTTTCCGTTGACCACAAATAAATCTTCATAACTGTAGTTCTGTAAATAGGCCGCTAAAGCGTGATTTGCAGCTTCATAATCTTTACTTACATTATAACGAAATGCCTTTTCCAATTTGTTGCGTATGCTGCTTTTAAGCAACCAGTTTGCCGATTTTATAAAATGTTGTCGTGTGCGTAATTCATAATCCAAATCGGCCAGAAATAATTCTTGTTTTTCCATATCATATGCCGGTTTTCCTTTCAGGTAAAAAATGGCATTCAAGGATCCGGAGGAGAATACTTTAATAAATACTTCCGAATTGGTTCCGAATATTTCTAAATCATCAATTTTTACATATCTCTTTTTCCCGAAATGAAAAACCGAATCTTTGAGCATATTTCGTGCAATATTTGTGGCTTCGGTAAAAGGAATTTCTATTTCCAGTTCCACGTTAAATTCCTTGGAAGGCTGATCGAGAGTAAGGTACGGCAGGGGAATCACCGGCCCCGAAGGCATTTCGCCAAAGGAGGTTATGATGCGAGTTTTTAATGCGCCGTTCAGGGTCATTTGATCGTTATTACATTCTATGGGCGCCATAATAAAATCTCTGGGTATAAAGCGAATCCAGGCTTTATATGCGCTATCTATTTCTATCGGATTTTGGATCATTTTCCACATTTCGTTGGCTTGTTTTCGCAGAGTGGTTTCGTATTGTATGCCTCGGTCTATGTCGGCCGCTAAATCTTTCAAAATGTCTTCCAATGCATATTCTACAACCCGCTTCACATTTATTTGCAATGGACCAACCTTAATATAAGGGTCTTTGGTTATGCGAAATGAACCGGGATTGGTTTGGGTTATTATAGTCCAGTTTTTTTGTAAGCCCAGCCTTGTCGTAAAGCTAATTTCTGCATCGAAACGGGTCGAACTTTCTATGGCCGGACAAATGGCGCAGGCTTTATACTGACCGGCAAAGTAAATATTAAGCGGCAGGGTGATTTGTATGAATTCTTTATAGCCTTTAAACCGAAAAGGTCCCGTTTTTAATACGGTGATTTTAATATTATCCTGATTATTATTGGCATAACTATCGTCTTCGTAAATCAAATTTCCTTGTTTTCGTTCCAGGGCATTTTCTATGCTTTTGTAGGGAATATGAAGGGTAAGCGCCAATTCAGAAAGCGGAAGTTCGGCTTTTTCTGTTTGCACACTTTGTTCGGGTGCCGGCAATACCAGCCTTTTCTGGCAAGAATGAAACAGGATGAAACTCAGACAACAGAGTATGTAAATTTGCTTTCTCATTTTTTTATAAAATACAAAGTTGGCAAAAAGGAATCAGAATCCAATTCTTGTTTTTCTGACTATGTATTTCTTTGGGCAGAATAGAGAGCTGTTCTAAACAATGAAGGTTTGATAAAATATGTCAAATCCCCTATGTAAAACCCATAATGCACGTTACATTCACGTTATGATTCGGGAATATTTTAAAGGCAGCATATGGGCAAAGCGGTTAAAAACTGCTTTACGTCTACTTTTGTGGCTTATAATCTTGTTGATTTTATTGTTGGGAATCAGTGCCTCTTTGCTGTATTATTTTAGGGAGGATATTAAAAAATATGCCATTGAAAGTATTAATGAGCAATTGCAAACCGAATTGAAAGTACAAAAACTAGAGCTCAGTGTTTTTAAGAGTTTTCCATATGCTTCGCTGGAATTTACGGATGTAGCATGTATGGAAGTGCATAGTCGAAGTCCGAAACAAGCCTTGTTTGAAGCCAAACATATTTATTTGCAATTTAGTTTGTGGGATGTTTTTAATCAGAATTATACGGTTAAAAAATTGCGTCTCGAAAACGCATATGTGCAATTGTTTCGAGATAAAGAGGGGAATGATAACTGGCATTTTTGGAAAATCTCTAAAGACAGCAGCAGTGCCAAGAAAAGCTTTTCATTTAAGCTGAATTCTGTACAATTTAAGCAGGTAGACATCGCCTATATAGATTTATATGCCGGAGTAGAAGTGGAGACCGAGTTCGACCGACTGAGTTTATCGGGTCGTTTTTCAGAAAAGCAGTTTCGTCTGCAAGCGCGTACGGATTTTCTTGCGAAGAGGGTAGAGGTCAGAGGGGTGGAATATGCAAAGCAATATAAATTGAAATTGGATGCCGATTTTGATGCGCATACCGAGAAAAATGAATACAGTATTCTGAAATGTGATTTGAAGATTGAGGACTTGCCCCTGGATGCAGAGGGGGTGATTCGCAAGGAGGAAAAAGGCTGGTATCTGGATTTGGGATTGAGGGGTAAGAAGTTGAATATAGGCAGCATTTTATCCATGTTGCCCGAGAATATCCGTAATATTAAAGAACAATATGAAAGTACGGGCGAAATAGAAGTGGCGATTCGCACTAAAGGGCATATTCATAAGGGAAATTTTCCGGCTTTTGAGATTGATTTTTCTGTGCAGAATGCCACTTTTCGATATATACCCGAATCTGTTGAAATGCAAAAAGTAAACGGAAAAGGACATTTGCGCATTGCTTCGAAATCAGATTCTTATATTAAATTGGATTATATTGAAGCTTCTCAAAAAGCGTCATATATGAAAGGTAGTTTTTCGTGGTATGATTTTGAAAGGCCCCGCATTGCAACGCGCATGGAATTATCGGCCGAACTGGCCGAATTTTTGCCATTTTTTGCCCTGGATACCATCGAATCGGTTTCCGGTAGGGCAGACCTGAAGTTAAACCTGGAACTGAAAGCCTCAGGAAAACGATTTACGGCCGAGGATTTTAGACAGGCAAGCATAGAAGGGGAGATGCAACTGAAAGATGTGAATGCACAAATCAACGCATCTCCGTTGAGATTTAGGCAAATTTCGGGAAATTTTGTGTTCGACAATAATAATGTTTGGTTGAAGCAGGCACAAGGAAATTTTGCAGGCAATGATATAGAATTAGACGGCAAGGCGCTGAATGTACTATCTTATTTTCTGACGACTACAGAGCCTTTATATTTGGCTGTAAATTTACGTAGTAATGCCCTGAATGTGGACGAATTATTGCAGCAGAATCAGACCGCTCAAAAAGAAAAATCAGATCGGGCTTCGCGCAGTTTTGCTTTGCCGGAGAGGTTGTCTGTAGACTTTAATGCGCAAATTAAACAGGTCCGTTTTGGTCGATTTGAAGCCCATAATGTAGAGGGAAATTTGTCGCTGAAAGACAGGGTATTGGTGGCCAAAACTTTGTTGATGAGTAGTATGGGTGGAGAGGCCCTGATTTCGGGGGTAGCCGATAATAGCAAAAACGGAGGCTGGCAAATAACTTCCAATGGGCGCTTTAGTGGAATCCGTGCCCGGGATTTGTTCTATAGTTTTGCCGATTTCGATCAGGATCAACTTACCCACGAGAATGTCTCGGGTGAAGTGGATGCCGATTTCGACTTTAGAGCCTCATTTGATGCCGGGTTGAAAGTGGACCAAAAATCTATTTATAGTTTGATAAATCTTACTATACATAAGGGCGAACTGAAAAATTTCAAACCATTGGAAAAATTGGCCGGATGGGCAAAACTGGAAGAATTGCAGCATGTGAAATTTTCTACTCTTACCAATCAGATTCTCATTAAGGACGAGAAGGTGCGTATGCCCGAAATGCGCATACTCAGTAATGCCATGAACTTAAATGTTTCGGGAGAGCATGGTTTTGATAATGTGGTAGATTATCGGTTTAATATGGACTTGGGAACTTTGTTGGCTAATAAATTCCGACTGAAACGCAGTAAGAAACAAGAAGAGTTTGGAGAGATTATTGAAGATGGTTCGGGCAAAATGCGTATTTATGTGCATATGTACGGCCCCATGCAGGACTTAAAATTCGGGTTGGACGGAAAGGGTGTACGCGAGAAATTAAATCAGGATATTCAGAACGAAAAAGTAGAAGTACGCGATATAATAAATGCGGAATTTGGTCGGGTAAAAAATGACAGTATTTTGAAAAAAGACCCATGGCTAAAAGAGAAACAAGAACGCAGAGATTCGGTGCGAAAGGCTGCTCGAGGAGGTTCGGAAGAATTTACTTTTGAATAGAAACTTAAAGACCGGCCACCTTTTTCAGACCATTCACGTTTTGTACGATTACTTTACGGCCTTCGATGTGAATCAGCTTTTCTTGTTTGAAATCGGCCAGAAGTCGGATTAGCGTTTCTGTGGCTGTGCCAACTATAGAGGCAATATCTTCGCGTCGGAGATTGATTTGTGAAGAGCCCACTTCCATTCCTTCGCTTCCATAAGTTTGGTTTAATAATAACAGAGTGGCAGCCGCACGTTCGCGAACTGTTTTCTGAGCCATATTGGTGATATTGGAGGTCATTACTTCCAATTCTTTACAGGCCATTTTCAGAATTTTTTGCGAAAAAGAAGTCGAACTATACAGGGTTTCTAAAAATACAGCTTTAGGAATGAAACAAAGGTGTAAATCTTCAAGAGCCTCTGCCGAAACGGGATAACTTTCTTCTGCTAATAGGGCTTTATATCCCAATAGTTCGCCCGCGCCCACAATTTTTATGATTTGATCGCGTCCGTCACCATGCTTGTATATTTTCACCTTGCCGCTTTTGATGCAATAAACCCCCAGCGGATAAGAGCCTTCTTGTAGGAATATACTTCCTTTTTTAAGGACATGACAGGATTTTTGAGCATCAATTTTTTGTAATTCAGTAATACTCAACGAATTCCACACTGCACTTTTAATATTCATACAGGTCATACATAAATTTTCTGAATTCGTTTTTTCTATCATGATGCAATCAACTAATTGGCGAACAAAATTACAAATTTTTTACATACTGATTTTTGTCATATTTTTTAAAAGTACTTAAGTCGAACTTTGTATA
>JAEZEQ010000017.1 GCA_023432985.1 Bacteroidota bacterium
GCATCCATACCCCATTCATTCATCGTATCCAATTCTTTCACTTCGCCTAAAAAGCAGGCATGAGGCATGGCTAAATCGCGAATATAGCCCTCTACTATTTTAGCAAATTCTTCGGCTCCTTTTTTCCTTTTTGTCCGTAACTTCAAGGCTCTATCTTTCAGATTTTTTTCTGCTTTATCCAGGGTGTTTTTCCAATTCTCCAGTCTTGTTTCGCTACTGCTTTGGCTATGCAACCATTCCGACAATTGTTCTTGCACCTTCAATAATTCCTCTCCATCGTTCACTCTGTGTTTTTTCAGCAGGGCATATAAATCCGACAAACGCAATTCCACCTCTTGCATTCTTTGGGGATTAACTTGAACAGTAGCTAGAATATTATCCAATTCGGAACCTATATCTTTCAATTCAACAATCAGAGAATGCAGCCTTTCATTTTGAGTGGCGAGAGCGCCTGTGTCTCCGGCCAGTTTAGCTAATCCGCTTTTTATTTGTTGCAATTGCTGACTGATATTATTATCCGATTCCTGAATGGCGAAGAGACTACTTTGGAGCGTTTGAATCAGCTCGCCCGCATTGGCCAGCAAAGACAATTCCTGCTCCAATGCAAGTTGTTCGCCTTCCTTATATTGAAAAGCCTGCAATTCTTCGAATAGGTAATTTTTATAATCGAATTCGGCTTTTTGCTGTTCAATATTCTCTAGAAAGGCCTTATACTTTTTTTGATCCTGAATAAAATTTTTAAAATCGGATTTAAAAGATTGCACATCAGGAATTATATTGGCGAAGGCATCGCAGACGTCCATCCTAAATGCGGGTTTAGCCAGGGCGAAGACTTCGTGCTGACTATGAATATCGAAACATTGAGCAGAAATTTCTTTGAGTACATCGAGGGTAACCGGCGTATCATTAATAAACGCGCGAGATTTACCGGAGGGAGAAATTTCGCGTCGAAAAATATTCTCATTATAAAAATCCAATTCTTGTTCTTCGAACAAAATTCGGTGCTTATCGGATAGTTGAAAGCTTGCTTCTACGATACATTTTTCCTCTTTATTATTCAGAACCGAGACATCGGCTCTTTTGCCGCTAAGCAGGGAGAGGGCACCCATAAGAATAGACTTACCGGCTCCGGTTTCTCCGGTAATTACCGTAAAGCCCGAATGGAATGCAATATCTAATTGGTGGATTAGTGCATAATTCTGTATATAAAGTCGGCTCAACATTGGTACAAAAATGGAGAATAATTTTTAAAAAAAGGGGGAAGCGTTCATATTTTGAGCCGAAAAGCTTAAGGTGTGCGCATAATTCTTTCGCGGCGCTTTTTCCGTTCTTCCTTTCTTCTTTCTTTAATCCAATCCGGCGTTGTATCTTTCAGTCCTTTAGATGGCGGAATATAGTAGGACATACCAACGGATACGAACTGTCCTAATATATTGAAACCATCATTTCCTTTATCTTTTTGTCCGAACGGATAAATGGCGTAAGTTTCTCCGTTTCGGGTGCTCCAATACTCGGCATATCCGGTCATTACAGCCGGGAAAGGTCGTTGAAAAGTGAGACCGAGTGCTATATATCCCGATTTTTTCGTTCGCCATTCCATACCAAAATTCACTTTTGCACTGGGAATAACCAAACTTTTTTTGGCTCCATAAAACAACCAGGAACCGTCATCGCCTAGGGTTTTATCGTAATTATCGGGGGTATAAATATGGCTGGGAAAAAACTCCAATCCTAATCCGACACCAAAATGCAGCCATAATTGATCTGTAGCTTGCAAGTGCAAGTGTGCGATAATAGGGACTTCGTAAGAAATAAAATTAAAATTACCGCCGGCGAGCAGACTGTCATTAGCTCCGGGAGCTACGTCATTAATGCTTAATTGAAAACGGCGTTGCGTATAATACAGTCCTGTGGTCAGGGAGAACATATTTCCCATTTTCATTTTTTTGAATTGCACCAAATCGAATCGAACTGTAGCGCCTGCTCTAAAGCTAATCAGGGATTTAACGCCGAAGCGAACATTTTCAACATTATTGGTAATCTCCACTCCCCTGCCAAACATATTGGTAGGCACGATGAGTCCCAGTTCGGGGCCACCGGTAATAACGTTCCCTTGTTCCACTATATATCTGTCTTTAGCTTCCTGAGCCGACAAAAGAGCGGAAAGCAACAAGGAAAAAAGCGTGGTATAAAATTTCAAAAATCTCATAATTGAGTGTAAAAATACTATTTAGTAAGCATAGCACCTAACACATTTTTCGGGCATTGTGGAATGGATGAAAAACATGTACATTTGGCCCATGGATGCAAAGGTGACTTTATTATTAATATTGGCTAACGTTATTTTCTCGATTTTAGGATTTTCGAACTCGCAATTTTTCGAACGTTATTTATTTCGCATCGGCGATATACGTAAAAAGAGGCAATATGAGCGATTGTTGACATCGGGATTTTTGCATGTAGATTATATGCATCTCACCTTTAATATGTTTACCTTATATTTCTTTGGTTCATTTTTAGAAAACCGCATACAAATTCCCATTCCTGTTTATGCTTCTTTATATTTTATCTCGCTCTTAGCGGGGAATATATTGGCATTATGGCTTAATAAAAACAAGCTCGAATATGCGGCGGTGGGGGCATCCGGTGCGGTTTCGGGAATTTTATTTGCCACCATAGCTTTATATCCGGATCTAACCTTGGGCTTATTTTTTGTGATACCTATGCCGGCCTGGTTATATGGAATAGGCTTTATGTTGTATTCCTTATTCGGGATGCGCAGTAAAAACCGGAATATTGGACATGAAGCGCATTTGGGTGGTGCACTTGCGGGCATAATCGGAGCCTGTGTACTCTATCCGCAGATATTAGAAAGACATCTTCTCATTATATCTCTTATGACTTTTCCCTCATTGATTTTTCTTTTTATTTCGATCAAATTTCCATATTTACTCGAAGCTTCCTTTTATAAGAAAAAGCCAAATTTCCCCATTGATATAGATGCTGAATTTTATGAAAATAAGCAAAGAGAAGAGCAGGAAATAAACCGCATATTAGAGAAAATAAACGCGTGGGGTATAGAGAGTTTAAGCAGTGAAGAGCGGATTAAACTCGAGCGTTGGAAAAACAAGATATCCTAAACCTATTATTCTGCTTTACGCCAAATATCCATTTGCGCATAACCCACAAAGCCGCCCAATGCGCCGCCTGTCACGTTTCCTTTTACGGTAACGGGGTTACTGAATGGGTTTCCGGAAATACCTGCTGCTTGTTCGAGTGTGCGTATATAATCGTATGAAATGGCATCAATGGAAGCAAAGCGCACATAAACCGAGTCTCCCAAGACCCATTTATAGCGTGTGGGGTCATCTTGGCCTCCGCTGTTTGCGGTGAAAATAGAGGATTGTTCTTCCGGTCTCACAAATGGAAATTCTATATAAGTTCCATTATAAGCCTGATCATCAATAACAGAGTTTCCGGGTATTATGGCATAATTGGCATAGCCTTGTCTTTTGGCAAAGAGGCGATAAATATTTCCTGGTGCAGGTGGATCTTGAAAATAGAGTCGGCATGATCCCAAAGAATCTGAATTGGCATCTTTGAACCATTTTATACTATCGAGTGCTACAATATTTTGGGGAATATAGGTATTGGCTGTATATGTTTTACCTTGCGTAGAAATGGTCAATTGGTAACTTTTGCCAGGTTGTCCTACAATGGAATCGCCTTTATAAAGTAGGGGTGGAAATTTAGTATTATCGAAGCTGAGACCCAAGGTTTCTGTCATAGAACCATCTGACAGTGTAACGACGGCATCGGTAACAATAAACTTGTCAATTTGAGCCGGGTCTGTAAAATCCAGATCCGAAAAGTCGGTAAAAAAGGGAAAGGAATAAGTGAGACTCACGGAGGCGTATTCGCCAACAAAAATAGAGCCGTCGACCACCACTTTCTTATCCACTTCGGGCAGATCTACCGTTATATCTTTTTCGCAGGCAGCAGGTAGAAAAGCAGCCAATAAAAGGAATAAAAAATGGGATAATTTTTTCATAATTAATATTTAAAATTCCATGTAATTGAAGGGATAATTGGGAATACAGCTACTTGTTTTGCTCTGATTTTGAAGTCGCCATCATTCAAATTTCCTTCCTGGGTATAATAAATGAAGAATGGATTTTGGCGGCTATATGTATTGTAAACAGAGAGGTTAATGCTGGATTTAAATCGTTTATCGGGTTTGGATGTCACATAGGTTATACTTAAGTCCATCCTATGGTAAGAAGGAAATCTATATCCGTTTCTGGGTCCGAATTCGGTAATCAAATTCCCTTCCGAGAAGTGTAGAGCAGCGGGCATAGTGAGCGTATTTCCGGAGGAATAGACAAATACTCCGGAGAATTGCCATCGGTAATTGAGGTCATAATTCACGACCAAGGAAAGGTCGTGTCGGCGGTCGAACTTAGCCGGAAAGGCTTTTCCTTCGTTGAGCATAGGAAATCGTCTATTGGTCCATGCCAAGGTATAGCCAATCCATCCATTGAGTTTACCTTTCGATTTTCGGATAAAAAATTCGGCTCCATAGCTTTCACCATTACCCTGGACTAAAGTATTATCTATATTATCATTGATAGATTGAGCGGGATCGGCACCATCCTGAAATTCCACCAAATTGCGCATAGGTTTATAATACAATTCGACCGAAGTTTCGAACATATTCTGTTTAAAATTCAGGAAATAACCTAAAGCAACCTGTTGCGAAAATTGAGGTTTAATTTGTTCGGTGGCAGGCAACCACACATCGAGCGGAAGAGAAACTGTAGCGCGAGATGCCAATTGCACATATTGGTAATTCATGGCATAACTTGCTTTAATGGACATATTTTCGTTAATCAAAAAACGGCCTGATACTCTGGGTTCGCCTCTGAAATAATCCTTAATCATTTCCCAAGGTTTATAAGTAATCGTATCAATGGTTTGTCCATACGCATCGGTTTTATAGCGTGTATAATCGCCTAAAAAAGCAAAGTAGGAAGCCCTGGCACCGAAGTTAACTTTCCATCGTTTTGAAATTTCCCAATCATCGCTGATATATACTGCAGCTTCGTTGGTGTGGTAGTCAAGCGGCTGAGGTAAAACCATATTGCCAAGCTGACTTTCGAAAGTAACATTACTGGGCTTATAGGTATGATCGGTGTATTCGGCACCAAATCTTACCAAATGTTTCGGGCTTGGGTAATAGTTGTAATCGAGACGAAAACCATAATCACGCACCCCTGAATTCAGCTTAAAAGTAAACTCGGTTTGTTCGCCCGAGAAACCAAAGGAATAATCGGTAAATAACAAGGTAAGGTTACTGAATAATTTCGGACTATATACGTGATTCCATCGTATGGATGCTGTTGCATTTGCCCAATCCATTCCGGCATTGAAGGATCCTTCCGGATTTTTAAAGGAGAATTTATCTTTGCCGTAATAGCCACTGATATATATTTGATCTTTGGGACCTATGACCCAATTCAATTTGGCATTTAAGTCGTAAAAATGATATCCTGAACCTTTGAAATTGCTATTTTTCATAAAAGGCTTAGCCAGCAAATCTGCATAGGTGCGTCTACCCGAGACGATAAAGGAAAGTTTGTTTTTTACAATTGGGCCCTGGATGGTAATGCGTGAAGCAATAAGACCTATTCCGCCTTCCACTTCAAATTTTTTATTATTGCCTTCTTTGGTGGTAATATCTAAAACGGAAGACAAACGTCCACCATATTGAGCGGGCATACCCCCTTTAATAATTTCGGCATTTCGAATGGCATCTCCATTAAAAACAGAAAAGAATCCGAATAAATGGGTCGGATTATAAACAGGAACTCCATCCAATAAAATTAGATTTTGGTCGGGGCCTCCTCCTCTCACATAAAAACCGCTATTCCCTTCTCCACCCGATTGTACGCCGGGCATAAGGGTCATCACGCGGACAATATCCACTTCTCCCCCAAATGTAGGTAGTTTTTTTATCTCATCTATGGTGAGTGAGATTGAACTCATGCGGGAACTTTGTGTATTATCGGCGGCACGATCGGAAACAATTTCGACCTTTTGCATGGTCTTATTTTCACGTTTCAGGTCTATATTCAAACTAATATGCTTATCGAGATATATGGTTTGACTATGGGTTTCATAGCCTAAATACATAAAGTTGACCGTATAGGTATCTGCAGGAAGAGTTAGAGAGTAAAAACCATAGGTATTAACAGCAGCTCCGCCTCGGGTTTCTTTCACAAATACATTGGCTCCAATTAGGGCTTCCCCATTTGCTGCATCTTTCACATAACCACTGATCGTAAATTTGTTTTGAGCAGCTAAAGAAATTGAACTTAAAAAGATTAGTAATAGGATATAAATCCGCATAAGACATTTTTAGTTTGGGAACACAAAGAAACAAAAAAGTTAAAGATTTCTGTTTGATTAATGAACAAATAATAAATAATTAGTTTGATTTACATTTTAGTAAAATTAAACTATATTTGTGCCCAATTCGGGATGTAGCGCAGCCTGGTAGCGTACACGTCTGGGGGGCGTGGGGTCGCGGGTTCAAATCCCGCCATCCCGACTTAATTAAAAGAGGGCTTAGAGTATAACTCCGGCCCTCTTTTTTCTTGCATTCAAAACAAAAACTAAACCCCCTGTTGAACTTTTTTATTTTAATTAATACAATTTTTTACTTCAGGTATTGAAAGAAATAAATCACTTCATCGCCTAACTCCTCATCTGTTTCGAGAATAGACTTTTTGAATTTCCAGGTTAAATTTCCACTTTCCCACATAGGTGGATCGGGAAAAAAATCGGGAAAAAATATGTCATTGGCATTTTTTAGATCATCGGGCCACTGCTCGAATGAAGAAATTAATTCCTTTTCGAATATGAGCGTAGGCATTTCTAAAATAGCTTCCCACCCATTTTCGTCATTAAGTAAATAGGCATTTACTTTCACCATTCCATCCTCTCTTTGGAAGCCATATAGTATCATGCTCGAAAATGTATATTCTTTATCTTGATGGAAATGCCTCATTTTTTTATAGTGTTTTTAAATTTAGATGAAACTATCGAATTAAATTGACATGACCGATAATCTGTTTGGTTTCTCCTTTAAACTCTTTATACTTAATTTTATAAATATAGGTATCCTGTTTCATTAATTTATCCGACATATTCTGAAATCCTCCATTCCATCCTTCGAATATATCATTACTCTTATAAATTAATTCGCCCCATCTGTCAAAGATTAACATTTCGAAATCTTGAACATAACTGCCAATTACTTTGAAACTTTCATTGAGTCCGTCTTCGTTTGGAGTAAACGAATTGGGAATATAGACACTGCTGTATGGGTTGACGAATATTTCTTTGGTGAGTGAATCTATACAGTTTCCATTGCTTACTACTTGTGTAATATAATAGGTTCCATCTTGAGTAAATTGGTAATCGAAATCAGGCGACTGTATCACTTGCCCTTGGAAATAATATACAACTTGTGCAGCATTGTATGAATTATCATAAACAGTCATCCATGGGTTATCTAGATTTACGTTAACGGGCGAATTAAAATCAGCAACCGGATTTGGATTTACGGTCAGATTTAAGGTAATCACCGAATCACATCCGTATTGATTGCTCATGAGTATCTGATAATTTCCGGTGGAAGCGTAATTATTTCCGGCAAAATTATATGTTTCTCCGGCACACATGGAATGACTTATGCTTGATGCCGAATTGGGATTAATTTGTACTTCTGTGGTCACTATGTCCGAACTACAAATGCCCACTACTAAAAATAAGGAATAGATCCCACTATGCTGTAATGCCGACGGGTTAATTACAGGATCTTCTAAATTGGATACAAATCCATTTGGTCCCGACCATTGATAATTAGCACCTGTTACCGGGTTTGAATACAATTCCAATGCATTTCCTTCACATACGGGCGAATTACTACTGATATGCGGTGCAGAAGGTGGTGGTGCAACAATAACCGCACTCGTAACTGTGGATGATGTACAATTGTTGACTACTATATATAGATCATAATTTCCTGAATATGCTACGGCTGCATTGGGAATGCTATTGTCTTCGGTCTGACTGCTAAAGCCATTGGGACCTGTCCAATAATATCCTGCACCGGCTACTGTTGTGGACGTAATTTCCAGCGTACTTCCCTCACATATAGGTCCGTTATTGGCCACCACCGGAGCAACAGGAATCGGGTTTACTACCAAATCTACTGTCGACGTAGCGGAAGTACAACCCAAGGCTACAACGTAGTTGGAGTAAGTTCCACCATTTGCTAAAACAACATTATTGATGGTCGGATTTTGATCGCTAGAAACAAAATTATCAGGACCTGTCCAGTTATTTCCCGAAGCTACATCGGAGGTCAAATTTAAGGTTGCACCCACACAAAGCGGACCATTTTCTCCAAGAACCGGTGCGGCCGGAATGGGATTTACAACCACATTCACCGTTGAGGTGGCAGAAGTACAACCCAAGGCTACAACGTAGTTGGAGTATGTTCCTCCATTGGTTAAAGCAACCGAACTAAGGCTCGGATTTTGATTGGTCGAACTAAAGCTATCCGGGCCTGTCCAGTTATTTCCCGAAGCTACATCGGATGTTAGGTTGAGCGTTGCGCCCACACATAAAGGTCCGTTTTGAGCGAGTACCGGTGCGGCCGGAATGGGATTTACAACCACGTTTACCGTTGAGGTAGCAGACGTACATCCCAAGGCTACAACGTAGTTGGAATAAGTACCAGCACTTGTAAGAGCAACCGGATTAATAGTCGGATTTTGATTCGTTGAAGTGAAGCCGTTAGGGCCTGTCCAGTTATTACCGGAGGCTACATTAGAAGTCAAATTCAAAGTTGCGCCTACACATAAAGGGCCGTTTTGAGCGAGAGTTGGAGCAGCAGGAATGGGATTTACCACCACATTTACCGTTGAGGTGGCGGAAGTACACCCGAGGGCTACAACGTAGTTGGAATAAGTACCTGCACTTGCAAGGGAAACGGGATTAATATTCGGATTTTGATTCGTTGAAGTGAAGCCGTTAGGACCTGTCCAGTTATTACCGGAGGCTACATTAGATGTTAAATTCAAGGTTGCGCCTACACATAAAGGTCCGTTTTGAGCTAAGACTGGTGCAGCCGGAATGGGATTTACCACCACGTTTACCGTTGAGGTAGCAGACGTACAACCCAAGGCTACAACGTAGTTGGAGTAAGTACCTGCACTTGTAAGAGCAACCGGATTAATACTCGGATTTTGATTCGTTGAAGTGAAGCCGTTAGGACCTGTCCAATTATTTCCCGAAGTAACATTGGATGTTAAGTTGAGCGTTGCGCCTACGCATAAAGGTCCGTTTTGAGCGAGAGTTGGTGCGGCCGGAATGGGGTTTACAACCACATTCACAGTCGAGGTAGCGGACGTACAACCATTCAACACATTATAGGCGGTATAAGCACCCGAAGCGGCTAAAGAGGCATTTGCAATAGTTGGGTTTTGGGAGGTGGATGAAAATCCGTTAGGTCCGGACCACACTACAGAGGACACATTAGAATACAATTGCAGGTTCGCGCCCACGCAAACGGGTCCATTAGAATTTAGGACAGGTGCAGGCGGATTCGGCACAACAGAAACGAGAACGAGAGAAGTATCGAAACAGCCATTCAGGTCCGTTCCATACATTTGAATAGAGTAATTGCCCGGTGCGAGCGTAATAGGGCTACCGTTTACAATGGGGCTGGGCCAGGTATAATTAAGGGCTCCCGAACCGTTAAAAGTAATCGGTGTACCTTGACAGGTAGTAATATCGGGGCCTGCGTCTACATTTGGATTTGCATGTACAAGAATAGAAACAGAGTCCGTTGCCGAGCATCCGGTAGCGTTATCCGTACCTGTGAAATAGTACCAATTATTTCCCACAGGAGGAATAAAAGGCACCCCTTCCACAATACCGTGCGACCAGGATCCGGTAACGCCTGGGTTTGTGGCACCTGTAACCGTAACCTGAGTTTCTTCGCAAATAGTGAGTGGATTTCCGGCATCCACGATGGGATTATAATTCACCGTAACCGGCATAGTAGTTGTGGAAGGTGGGCATCCGGGGCTATTCACTGTGAGAGAAATCGTATAATTTCCTCCGCTTGACCAATTCACTTGATAGGGACCTGCGCCTGAACCTGATACCACTTGGGCTCCATTAAAATCCCATGAATAGGTTGCGCCTGCACCGGCTGTACCGGTATAGGTAACCGTAGTATTTTCATTTTCGCAAACGGGTGAATTAACTGTAAACGTTGAAGTTGGGGCATTAGATACACTGACAACAACTTGGTCGCTTGCTGTGCGTCCACATCCATCTGTAACCGTAACTGTATACGTAGTAGTGGTGGTATTATTCACCGTCGTGGAGGCTGTTGATGCGCCATTCGACCAGGAATAATAAATGGGACCAACCCCGTTTGATTGAACGGCAGTAAGTGTTCCGGAGCTACCGGAGCAAATAGAAATATCGGGACCTGCATTCACCGAAATCGGATTTGAATCCTGAATATATAAGGTATTAGTAGCGGTAGAACAAACAGAATATGGATAAGTACAGATTAAGGTTTCTGTTCCTTCAGTAATACCGTCTGTAAGCACATTAATGGGGACAGAAACAGATGTTTGTCCCGCCGGAATAGTAATAGAAGTTGGTAATGGGGAATAATCAAGGCCCGAAGTTGCCGTACCAGACCAGCTTACGTTAAAAGAGTAAGGTGTTGCTTGCGCTGCAGGAATAGAAAACTGCATAGAAGCATTGGCACAATCTTCGAAAGTTGAAGTTCCAAAAGGATAATTAGCTGTAGTAGAAAGAGGAGGATTACCTGCTGCATAAAGACCATTTTCTTGAATAAATACCCATGAATCATAGCCGCTGTCTCCCCCATCTGCAATCATAAGTCGGATATGATAAGTAGAACATGGGATAACTGCTCGCGTAGCCGTGAGCATGGTGGTATAGCCATCCATAATATTATTATTCGCTCCGCCGGTATTATCGATAAAATAGCCGGGATAAGAAGTTGTATTAATATTATCAATAGTTACGGGAATACTTGTAGCAGGGACAAGGGCAATATTTTGCGAACCACCTATACCCGGTCCCGAAATAAAAAAGGCAAAAGCGTCATTAAAACCACTATTTACAAATTCAAGATATTCTTCCGATCCAAATTGAAAATTCACATTAATCATATTGGTAATCGGCACAAAATCGAATTCCAGAATCACCCCATCATATGTTGTTGAGCCGGCTATGGTATTTAATTCCGCAATCCCTGCAGTACCAAAGCTGGTAGAAGAAAAGTTAGAGGATGGGCCATGCAGTAAAGTTGGACCATTCACACTTCCGGTACTCAATACAATACCGCTATTCATCGCAGCGCCGAGTCCCCCCGTAATTCCTCCGGTAAAAGAAGCAATAGCATCGGTGCTACCGGTAAGAGTTACATTGGAATAGGTAATTCCGGGTCCGCAGATTGTTGATACATAATTATTAATGGTATTTGTCGACAAATTTATTTGTCCGAAGGCCATAGGAGCCACAATTACCAAAAAAAATATTCCCCCCAATATTTTTTTCATAGTAAAGATGTTTAGTTAAAATGGTTTCCCAATATAACACTAAATTTATTTTAACAAAACAAATGTTAATAAAAAAAAGAAAAAAATAGCCATTGTATAATAAGATATTGAAAAATTAACCTTGAATTGAGGCGAAAGAATATACGAATAATCGTATCTTTAAACCAAAATAAAAGAGATGCCGGATTTCAGTCATTTACATGTACACACACAATTTTCCTTATTAGACGGAGCAGCAAAAATTCCACATTTATATAAAAAAGCCATTGCCGATGGGATGAAAGGTATGGCAATTACCGATCACGGGAATATGTTTGGGGTTTACAAATTTGTAGCCGAGGCCCACAAGCACAAAAAAAATCCTGCCGATAAAAAATCTGAACCTTTAGTGAAGCCCATTATAGGTTGCGAGTTTTACTTAGTAGAGAACAGGCACAGAAGAAGTTTTACCCGGGAAGAAAAAGACATACGATATCATCAATTATTATTAGCAAAGAATGCCAATGGTTATCAAAATTTAGTAAAGCTTTGTTCACTTGGTTATACCGAAGGGATGTATGGAAAATATCCGCGGATTGATAAAGAGTTAATCGAAAAATATCACAAAGATTTAATTGCGACCACCTGTTGTTTAGGTGCTATAGTTCCCAAGACATTTGCCCGTTATGGAGAGGAGGCCTGCGAGAAAGAATTTCTGTATTGGTTAGACATGTTTGGGGAGGATTATTTTGTGGAATTACAGCGTCATGATATTCCGGAGCAAAACAAGCTCAACAGTTTTTTAGTAAAACTTGCCCGCAAGCATAATGTAAAAATCATTGCGACCAATGATTCGCATTATGTAGAAAAGGAAGACAATTTTGCCCATGACATATTATTATGTATCAATACGGGAGAAAAAATAAGTACGCCTAAAATCAAAGAATTTAACGAGGAAGACGGGATTCCGAAGGGGGGTCGATTTGCCTTTTATAACGACGAATTCTATTTCAAGACCCAGGCGGAGATGTCGGCCTTATTTCAAGATATTCCGGAGGCCATAGACAATACGGGTCTGATTGTAGACCGGGTTGAGACCTTGCAATTGAATCGGGATATTTTATTGCCGAATTTCCCTTTACCTGCAAATTTCGATATACATAAGAAATCAGAATTTGTGAACGGAAAAGAATTGGTTCCTGACGTATTGAATCAGTGGGAATATTTGAAACACCTAACCTTTACAGGGGCACAAATACGTTATGGAAGCATAACGCCTGAAATCGAGGAGCGTTTGAATTTCGAATTACAAACCATAAAAAATATGGGATTCCCGGGATATTTTCTCATTGTTTCCGATTTTATACAAGCCGGCAGGGAGAAAGGCGTATATATTGGTCCGGGACGTGGATCTGCTGCGGGAAGTGCTGTTGCCTATTGCACGGGAATCACCAATTTAGATCCCATAAAGTATAATTTACTATTCGAACGTTTTTTGAATCCGGAGCGTATAAGTATGCCCGATATAGATACCGACTTCGATGATGAAGGTCGGCAAATTGTGATAGATTATGTAGTAGAAAAGTACGGAAAAGAAAAAGTTGCACAAATTGTGACCTATGGTACTATGGCAGCAAAGATGTCGATAAAAGACGTATCCAGGGTTTTGGACTTACCACTACAAGAGAGCAATATGTTGGCCAAATTGGTGCCTGATAAACCGGGTATAAGTTTGAGTCGTGTTTTTAATGCACCCTTGGATGGAGCCGGTAGTTTGAAAGAAAAAGAAGGATTAGGCTCAGAAGATATAGAAAAGATAAAGCTGCTGAGGCAAATTTCGGAAGAGAAGGGCATTCGAGGCGACGTATTAAAAGAGGCTCAAGTATTAGAGGGTTCTGTGCGCAATACGGGTGTGCATGCTGCAGGAATAATCATTGCTCCGGAAGATTTAACCAATATTTTGCCCATAGCCACATCCAAGGAATCTTCTTTGTATGTTACCCAATACGACGGAAAAGTAGTAGAAGATGCCGGAGTAATAAAAATGGACTTTTTAGGATTAAAAACCCTTTCCATTATTAAAGATGCGGTATCCATAATTCAGAAAAGGCATGGTATCCATATAGTTCCCGACGAAATTCCTTTAGATGATGTAAAAACCTTCGAGCTCTATCAAAAAGGCGAAACCATAGGCACATTTCAGTTTGAGAGTCCGGGTATGCAAAAATATTTGAGAGAATTAAAACCCGATAAGTTCGAAGATTTAATTGCCATGAATGCCTTGTACAGACCGGGGCCTATAGAGTATATTCCGAATTTCATCAACCGTAAACACGGGAAAGAAAAAATTGAGTATGATTTACCGGAGCTGGAGGAGTATTTAGCAGAAACATTTGGCATTACGGTTTATCAGGAACAGGTAATGTTGCTTTCGCAAAAACTGGCTGATTTTACCAAAGGAGAAGCCGATGGTTTAAGGAAGGCCATGGGTAAAAAAGATCGGGCAACACTCGATAAATACAAGCCCAAATTTTTAGATAACGGCGAGTCTAAAGGAATGGACCGCAAGAAACTGGAGAAAATATGGACCGACTGGGAAGCATTTGCCTCCTATGCCTTCAATAAATCGCATTCCACCTGCTATGCCTTTGTAGCATTTCAAACGGCCTATCTGAAAGCCAACTTTCCGGCCGAATACATGGCGGCTGTATTGAATAATGCCAGCAGTATGGATAAAATCACTTTTCTGATGGAAGAGTGTAAACGCATGGGAATAAATGTACTCGGCCCAAGTGTGAATGAATCGCACAAGCAATTTTTTGTGAACCAAAGTGGAGATATACGATTTGGGTTGGGCGGCATAAAAGGTCTGGGTGAAAATACGGTAGATTCTATTTTGGAAGAAAGAGAAAAAGACGGAGCTTTTAAGAGTATATTCGATTTAGCAAAACGGATTTCGGCAAAAGCATTAAATAAGAAATCTCTGGAAGCCTTGGCTTATTCAGGTGCTTTCGATTGTTTTGAAGAAATACACAGAGCACAATATTTCGAGGCCGATCAAAGTGGAACGGGGATAGATAAAATCGTCAAATTTGCACAAGCCTTTAAACAAACGCAGGACAGTAATATGCTGAATTTGTTTGGAGATGCGGAAGATGCCGAAATACCCGAGCCCAAATTGCCAATTTGTCCCCCTTGGGAAAGATTGCATTCGCTGAAACTGGAAAAGGAATATGTGGGTATGTATTTATCGGGGCACCCATTAGATAAATACAAAAATGAAATTGAATTACTAACCACGGTAGGATTAGACAAACTGGATGAATACATGGCCGAACACGAATTGAAAAGTCCGGTCAAAATTGCAGGCATCATGTCAAAAGTGGAACATAATGTCAATCAGAAAGGAAATCAATACGGGGTATTTGTATTGGATGATTTTTCGGGTTCCTATAAATTCTTCCTCTATAATGCCGACTATACCAAATTCAGAGCTTTTTTGAATCAGGACACGGAGGTCTTTATCAGCGGCAGCGTGGGTGCACGTTGGAATTCAGAAACAGAAAGAGTATTCAAAATAGATGATATAGAATTATTGCAAAATACGGGACAAAAATATATCAAAAGTCTCGACATTTTTATCGATTTAGATCGTATTGAAAAACAAATGATATTAGAACTCGACAATATATTGCAATTACATCCTGGGGATAAAAGTTTGAATTTTTTAATTCAGGAAAGAGAAGCAGAAAAACCAATGCTAATGAAGTTGCCTTACAAGAAAAGTGGGGTAAACATTAATTCTGCATTAATACATGAATTAAATTCCATTCCGGGAATTACCTGTTTTTCGAGAAAAAACAAATAATTTGGCATGCTTTTCGTTAATCAACATAAAACAAATACACATCAAATGATACAATTATTTTTGGGGATATCCCTTTTATTTCAAAGTTGTTTCACGCCGGAGACAAAAAACAGCATAGTACATGAGTCCACAGCCAATGAAAGCATACATGCATTTTCCTTTCAGGGTTTAGATGGAACAGAAAAATCATTCAGCGAATTTGCGGGAAAGAAAATTTTGGTTGTGAACAGTGCTTCAAAATGTGGTTATACCAAACAATATGCCGATTTAGAACAATTATATCAGGCTAAAAAAGACAGATTGGTCATAGTAGCTTTTCCTTCCGATTCCTTTTTGCAGGAATATAAGGAAACGGAAAAAATTCAGGAGTTATGTCAGAAATATGAAGTCAGCTTTGTCGTTGCTTCTCCCTTAGAAGTAAGAGGGAGGAATATTCACCCTATTTTCGACTGGCTTATTTCTCAATCCAACCCGGATTTCACAGGACCTGTTGAATGGAATTTTGAAAAATTTTTAATAGATGAAAACGGGAAATTAATGCATCGTTATCGTTCAAAAATTTCTCCCCTGGATCATAGTATTTCGAGTTTGATATAAGATTCAACAATCATTTAAAAAGCCTTTCTTCTAAGATAATGAAGAGAGGCTTTTTTTATTGGGCAAACTTTTGGGCAAAAAAAATATGCCGTCCCAATTGGAACGGCATATTAAAAAAGGAGCTTAAGATTAAGCTTATTTTTTCACAAATACTTTAGTATGCGTATGGCCTTCACCTTTCACAGAAATCATATAATTTCCGGAATTTAATGAAGATACAGGAACAGTGATCAATGAGCTATGTGCGCTCAAATCTTGGTTATACACCATTTTACCGTTCATGTCATACACTTGAAGACTTTTTGCATTAGATAAACTATTCAAGTTTACATTTAATACATCTGTAGTTGGATTAGGATATACAGAGAATTCCAAATTATTTTCTACTTCTTCGGTAGACACATAACCGGCTCCTGTTTCAACAGAGTTCACTACTTCTCCTGTAGATTGGTCAATAACCATGGCTACCACCGAAAGGTTTTGAACAACCATAGAAGAAGGAACTGTATAAGTAAAGGTATGCGAAGCAGTTGTACCATCGTTGATAACAGCAGGAACAGAACCGGCTTCACCCATATAACCTCCTAACAAAGCACGGCCTACATGGTCGTAAACCATTTGGTTTGCAGGCACCGGATCTGGTTTAGACTCATAGCCACCCATTGGGCCATTTCCTCCACCGGCATAATAATTTACCTGTGCGTATCCACTTGAAGTACCTGTTACACCATTTTCAACAACCACAGCTGCGATACGGAAATTAGAAGCAGCAAATTTGGTAACAAAATTGGCATTCACATTAACCGTAAGTGTAGTACCTGAAACACCAGCATTTGCGGTAATTCCAACCGGAACAGGTAGATTTTTTCTGGCATTAAAATAATTTTCGAAATTACCTTGAGATACAGAAGCATCAAGAATAACACGGTCTACATTACAAGAAGGGTATCCACCGAAGTTTGCAGCATTATCATAGGCCGAAACCGCCATTGGGTCACCGTTATGTACGGCGATACCGATAAAACCTTGACTTTGGTATGTATTATACATATATTCCATAGCTATGGTTCCACGAGGACACCATCCGCACCATGTACCTGTACCTTCTTCAATCAATACGCTACGCTTAGGAGTAGAAGATGTTGAATTAAACAAGGTAGACAATGCATTATCGCCGGGATTTGCATCTGCAGCGGCATTAACCTGAGTAATGGTTACGTTGATTGTTTTCTCTTCAACAGCAGCATAATTTACGGGTACTGAATGAGTAACATTGGCTGAATTCCCTGCCGTAATATTTAATCCGCTTATTACAGCTGAATGAGCAGTACCATCATTCCAATCTACCTCTAAAGAAGTAATAGTTTGAGAACCCATATTGGTTACGTTCATAACTAAGTTCGAATTGGTATTGATTAAGCCATAACGGGGCAAAGACAACGCATTTAATTTTGCATCATTTGCAGGTAGGTCAAGAACTTCAACATCATCGATATACAGCAAAAACTTATCTTGGTTATCGTTACGGAAAGCGATATAAATATTTTGTCCTAAAAACGAAGATAAGTTGACCAATTTCGTTGTGAAGGCGGTAGAATTACCTGCCGGTACAGACAATACCGCCGGGTTTGTGAAATCAGCTACAGAGTTACCCGTAGTAGAAATATAAACTTTATATCCATCGGGGTAACTTGGATCCGGCGCGAATTCTTTAAAGCGCAAGAAAATATTACCACTGGCAGGAACGGAGATAGACGGTGTTACCATCCAGTCGTTGGAAGTTCCGGCCGGTGTATACCAAGAGGTACTAACGGCAGCTTTAGTTCCGTTAATCGAACGCACTTTCCATGCATCACTACCCATAAAGTTTACGTTCGTAGCTGGCGATAAATTATCGACATTATGTAAGGTCCATCCTGCAGGCACACTACCCGTGCCACTTGTTAATGGAACCGCCTCGAAATTTTCAAGGAAAACCTGGGCCTGCGTTGTGCCTAAGAAGGCCAATGCTAAACCTAAAGTAAGTACTGTTTTTTTCATGATTTATGGAATTTATTAAGCTAAGTTAAATAAAGATTCCAATTTCATAACAAAAACCTAACAAAAACAACAACTATTTTTTCTTTCTGGAGATAGCCTTTAACGCTGCATTTACAATAGAACTGGCATTAAGCCCGTACTTTTCCATAAGTTCCATTGGAGTTCCGCTTTCACCGAATCGATCATTCACGGCAACGAATTCCTGAACCGTGGGATTATGTTGTGCAAGCACAGAAGCCACACTTTCGCCCAATCCGCCCAAAATATTATGTTCTTCGGCAGTAACTACACAGCCTGTTTTTGATACAGATTTCAAAACAGCATCAATATCTAAAGGCTTAATAGTATGCATATTGATTACCTCGGCTTTAATTCCTTGTGCTTCTAATTTTTCAGCAGCTTCCAATGCAATCCAAACCAAATGTCCGCATGCAATGATTGTGACGTCATCCGCTTCGGTAAGCACCTGTGCTTTTCCGATTTCGAAGGGCATATTTTCGGGTATAAAAATGGGCCAGGCAGGTCTTCCAAACCGGAGATAAACCGGGCCGGTCCATGCTGCTGAAGCAATGGTAGCCTGTTTGGTTTGATAATAATCAGCAGGCACAACCACTGTCATCCCGGGCAACATTTTCATCAAACCTATATCTTCGAGAATCTGGTGAGTAGCTCCATCTTCGCCCAGGGTAAGGCCGGCATGCGAAGCGGCTATTTTCACATTCTTATTGCTATAAGCTATAGACTGACGGATTTGGTCATAGACCCGACCCGTACTAAAATTGGCAAAAGTTCCGGTAAAGGGGATCTTCCCTCCTATCGTTAATCCGGCTGCCATAGACATCATATTTGCCTCGGCTATACCCACCTGAAAAAAGCGATCCGGATTTTCTTTTTGGAATGTATCCATTTTCAAGGATCCGGTGAGGTCGGCACAGAGCGCCACCACATCTTTATTAGTACGCCCCAACTCTGCTAATCCGTCTCCAAATCCCGAGCGGGTATCCTTTTTTCCTCTACTTTCGTATTTCGACATATTCAACTTAGTCATTAATATTAATAATCGCCAAAGCTTGTTTCGGGCAATTGAGCCAATGCATTGCCGAGTTGTTCATCATTCGGAGCAACACCGTGCCACTTATGCGAACCCATCATAAAATCTACGCCAAATCCCATTTCCGTACGCAATAAAATCACAACCGGTTTCCCATTTCCTAGCATAGATTTCGCTTTTTGAAGAGCTTCAATTACATGGGCCAAATTATTTCCTTCTGCAACTTCCAATACTTGCCAGCCAAAAGCTTTAAACTTCTCGTTCAAATCACCCAAAGCCATTACATCTTCCGTATCGCCATCAATCTGACGACCATTCCAGTCCACAGTTGCAATCAGATTATCTATCCGCAAATTGGGGGCAGACATAACCGCTTCCCAAATCTGACCTTCCTGCAATTCTCCATCACCATGCAGGGTGAAAACAATCCCCTCGTCTTGGTTTAATTTTTTTGCCAATGCAGCGCCAATACCCACCGAAAGACCTTGACCCAAAGATCCGGAAGCCATACGAACACCTTCCAAATGCTCGGCCGTAGTTGGATGCCCCTGCAAACGGGAATTTAATTTTCGAAATGTAGCCAATTCGCTTACCGGAAAATATCCTGAACGCGCCAATATGCTATACCAAACCGGCGAAATATGACCGTTGGATAAAAAGAAAACATCCTCTCCCTCGGCATCCATATCAAAAGACCCGGAATTATAACGCATTATATGCTGATACAATGCCACAAAATACTCGACACATCCGAGCGAACCACCGGGATGACCGGAATTAACCGCATGCACCATACGCAATATATCCCGTCTAATTTGGCGGGCTAATTCTTCTGATTTTTCTAAAGAAAGTGTATTGGAATTCATGCCACAAAGCTACGTTTAAACATTAGATTCACAAAATATTTCCCATCCCGTTTCAAGGCTTTTTTTCACAATTAAACGCGCTTGATTATCTTTGAGGCCATGAGTATACTTTTTATGGGTACGCCCCAATTTGCCGCTTATCAATTGGAATATTTGATTAAACATAATTACCCGATTAAAGCCGTGGTAACCGTTCCCGATAAATCGGCAGGAAGGGGACAAAAGATTCAGGAAAGCGATGTAAAAAAAACGGCATTACAATATGCCATTCCTATTCTTCAACCGGCCAATTTAAAAGATCCGGAATTTATAAAACAACTGGAAGAGATGCAACTCGATTTAATTATCGTTGTTGCCTTTAGAATGTTGCCCAAGGCCGTATGGTCTTTGCCAAAATACGGTTGTTTCAATTTGCACGCCTCCCTATTGCCCGAATATAGAGGTGCAGCACCGATTAATCATGCCATAATGCAGGGCGAAAAGATAAGCGGTGTAAGCACTTTCCTGATCGACGAACAAATAGATACCGGAAATATTTTATTGCAAAGCAAGGTCGATATACTCGACAGCGACGATGCAGGAACTTTGCACGACAAACTCATGCTGGCTGGAGCCGAACTAATCGCAGAAACCATAGATGCTATATATGCCAAAAGCGTCGTTCCGCGCAAACAACCAAAGAATGGGGAGGGTAAAATGGCTCCGAAAATTTTTCCGGCCGATTGTTTTTTAAATGCTGCAGAAGATGTACACAGGGTGCATAATAAAATAAGGGGACTAAGTCCGTACCCCGGTGCACGTATTTACAGGCCGACGGAAAGCGGACAAAAGAAATTATTGAAAATATATAAGGCGGAAGTCAGCAACGAAATGGAAATGGAAACAGGACAATTTCAAAGTGACGGTAAGAGTTTTTTAAAATGGCAATGCCAAAATGGGACTTTATATTTGAAGGAAGTGCAGGAAGAAGGCAAAAAACGCATGGAAATAGGCGAATATTTGAGGGGAATTAAGGATTTACCGGCGAATGGGAAGCTGTTTGGAGAGGTTTAAATATAGATTTCCCTTATTTTACAAGGCATATAGAGGGGTTTTATTAACAAAAGTTCGATTTTATTAACAATTTGGGATTTTTTTTTGCCTCGGGTATTGCACAGTATGGATTTGCGCCTACATTTGTGTAAGAAATGTTCAATTTATTAACCAAAAACCAAAATCAAAAATGAACAAAGCTGAATTAATCGATGCAATTGCATCAAAGGCTGGTCTTACAAAGGCTGATTCTAAAAAAGCATTAGATGCATTTACTGAGTCAATCGCTGCTGAATTGAAAAAGAAAGGCGGACGTGTTGCTTTAGTTGGATTTGGATCTTTCACTGTATCTGAGCGTAAAGCCCGTACAGGACGTAATCCACAAACAGGAAAAGAAATCAAAATTCCTGCGAAAAAAGTAGTTCGCTTCAAAGCAGGTGCAGACCTTTCTAACGCTGTTGCTAAAAAGTAATCAGTCGACAAGAAAATGAAAAACCTCAGCCTTGGTTGAGGTTTTTTTTATGTCCATACGCAAGACCGGATAAAAAATAGTACTTTTGAGCCAAATTTTTATATATGGCAACTGTAGCAGATATCAGACGCGGCTTATGCATTACGCACAATAATGACCTTTATGTAGTAGTTGAGTTTTTACGTTTTCAATCCGGAAGAGGTTCTTCGAATATGCGTACCAAACTGAAGAGCATAACCACGGGTAAAATCATAGATCATACCTTCGGTGGAGATGAGAAAATCGATATTCAAACTATTGAAAGAAGACCACATCAGTTTTTATACAAAGATGATGAGACCTATACTTTTATGAATACCGAAAACTATGAGCAGGTAGCCTTAACGGAAGATATGATTGATGCACCTGAATTCCTGGTAGATGGAATGGAAGGCATTGAGCTTGTATTTCATGCCGAAAAAGAAATTCCTTTATTTGCCGAATTACCACAATTTGCCGAAGTGGAAGTAACCTATACCGAACCCGGAGTAAAGGGAGATTCTTCCGGCAGTCCGCTCAAACCTGCTATGGTAGAAAATAAAATACGCATCATGGTGCCACTCTTTGTAGAACAGGGCGAACGAATTAAAGTAGATACCAAAAGCAAAGAATATAAAGAACGTGTAAAATAAGCCTATGAAATTCGAAAAGCCACTTTCTTTATCGCTTATTGCCGAAATCATAGGTGCCGAAATTATAGGCGATGCGCATTTTAAAGCAAGCGGGATAAATGAAATTCATATGGTCGAAGAAGGAGATATTACCTTCACAGACCATCCGAAATATTTCAAAAAATCCCTGCAAAGTGCAGCTTCGGTGGTAATAATAAACGCCATACCGGAAGACTCTATGGGTAAGCATTTGCTTTTGCATCCGGATCCTTTTTCCGCACTAAAAAAACTCATACATTTTTGTAAGCCCGATCTGGATAAACCCAGTAGTGCCATTCCGGCATCAGCATATATAGATCCCAGTGTGGTTATGGCTCCGAATGTGCATATCGGAGAAAATGTACACATCGGAAAAAACACCATCATTCACGCCAATGTTGTTATTTACCGGGATGTAACTATAGGCGAAAATTGTATTATCCATGCAGGCTCGGTTATTGGCGCTGATGCTTTTTATTTTAAAAGAAGAGAGGATAATTACGACAAATTTTCGACCTGCGGAACGGTAGTTATAGGCAATAATGTAGAAATCGGCGCTTTGTGCACCATAGACCGTGGGGTAACCGGTGCAACCAGCATAGGCGACAACAGCAAATTCGATAATCAGGTACATATTGGTCACGATACCTTTGTGGGACAAAGAGTGTTGATGGCGGCTCAATGTGCCGTGGCCGGTGTATGCCGTATTGAAGATGATGTGATATTATGGGGACAAATTGGCGTAACCAAAGAAATAACCATAGGCAAAGGCGCTCAGGTTTTAGCCAAATCGGGTGTGATTGAAAATTTACAAGCCGGAAAAAGATATCTTGGAAATCCGACCAGTGAGGCTTTTGCTAAAAACAGGGAATGGATTTTGCTGAAAAAGCTTCCTCAAATTGTAAAGGCACTCGAAAAAAATAAGTGGTTATAACTCTACGTCAATCACCGCATCTAAAGGAATATAAACGCCGCTCTTAAGGGCTATTCCTTTGTTATCGGCACTCCAAACCGTTGTTTCCACTGCACGCGGCCCCAACTCTGTTTCAAAAACAATACGCACTTTCCCCTTGTAGCCGTTACCCAACAACATGGCTTTTTCCATTTTGCTGCGTAATAATTTTTCGTCTTCACTGGTCATTTCACCATGGCGATGAATAATGTCGAATGAGGGAATTTCTTCTTTGGTTATTAAAGGTATATTTTTCATAGGTAATAAATTCTACTCCTTTGTAAACTGTTTTTTTACTAAATAGGTTTCATTTTTGCACACAAAAAAAGCAGGTCCCAAAAAGGACCTGCTTTACATAATAGGCTGAGTGATTGTTATGGCTTCACCACTTCAATTACACAGTATTTTGATGCTTTCCAAAATGCTTCGGCATCTTTAATTTCCAATTTATCACCGCTCAATGTAAAACTACTTGTAGGATGTGCACTCAACATTTTCACTTTTTTCGCTCCAATCTGAATTACATTCAATGTCCGACTATCCCCTTTGCTAAAATAATTACTTCCAAAATTTAAGGTCTTAGCACGTGCACCGCTAAAACTTCCATCGTTAGAAATTACGCCATTATTTATCAATTCCCGCTTGGTTCCAAAGGTATAATAAACTGTACTCATAGCATCATCTTTCGACGCTAAAGCCAAATCTTTGGTAGCAATATCCGTGCTTAAAGAATCCATAGATCTGTTCAAGCTCTCCACCTGATAATTCATCGCAATCAATTTCTGATTCAACGATTCGATTTCAGCATCTTTTTCAGCAATCATTAATTGCAAGCGCTCTATAGACTTTTCGAATTCTGCCACTTTCATATTGCTGTTTTTTAACTTCTTCTGAAGTGATGCAATTTGTTTCTTATTGGCATCCATCAAATCATTAATGGATTGAATTTCGGCTTCGATACGCGCCTTGGCGTCGCCTTGCGTTTCCGCGTTTTCCGGATTGGAAGCTGCAATGCTTTTCTCCTTATTCTGAATGGTCAGCAAATTGTTTTCAATCTCGTTGAAGTCGGCCATAATATCGCTGAATTGCTGATCACGACCTCCTAATTCTTCCGCCAATCGGGCATTCTCCAACTTCATTTTCTCCAACTCTTCTTTGGCACCATTGTCTAAGGCCCCACACCCGCCTACCAATAAAGCAGAAAGGAAGGTAATACCTAAAGCGAAATTTTTCATTGTTTTCATCTTATTTTAATTTATTGGTTTACAAAAATTATTCTGTAACCTCTGCGCAATTGTAAGATTGAAAAATCCAAGATTGTTGAAAATCTCTACGTTCGTCAGCATCTTTACTGCAAAGCTCTTGTACTTCTCCTTCTACACCGGTAATAGGCGTACATTTAATACAAACTTCGGCTTCGCATGAACTCAATGCAACGATGGCAGAAACTCCTAAAATAATAGCAAATTTTTTCATATTCTTTATCTGTTTGCAACAAAGGTATGCATAAAGATAAACTGAACAAATGAAAGCAGATTATTCTCACAACATTTTTTGTAATTTGTGGAATCAATCTCCACTAAACACAATTTGAGGAAATTGCCTAGAATGGGTAACCAATGGCAAAGTTCCAACGTACATCCCTAAATCTTGTGTATTTTATCCTCCATGGGTCTGTGTCGCTGGGCTGGGTTCCATCGGTATTGTTTACGGAAGCCGGATTGTAAACCGGAATAGCCGGATCGAGCCTGAATATGAAAAAGCCCAAATTTAATCGTATCCCCAAGCCTATGCTCAATGCTATTTCTTTGTAAAAACGCTGAAAGGAAAATTCGCCGAATTCCCTGGATGCATCTTTACGCAATAACCAAATATTTCCCGCATCTGCAAATAATCCCAACTCAATCTGATTGGTCAGTTTTATACGCTCCTCAAGCGAAAAAAGTATTTTTATATCTCCGAATTGATCGAATAATCCCCCCGAATAATGGGATCCGGGTCCCATGCGCCGCGCAATAAATCCACGCAAATCATTAGCCCCTGCAGCCGAAAAGGATTTCTCGAATGGCAAACTTGCCGAATTCCCATAAGGCAAACCTATACCCAAAAATCCGCGAAATGCCAAGGTGCTGCGCGAACCGGATGCCCAATAATTTCTAAAGTCTACATCCACTTTGGCATATTGTGCAAAAGGAATATACGAAATTAAATAACGACCATTGGCGTCTTGCTTAAATTTAAAGGCTTTCGCCAATCCGTACATAATATTCCCACCATACTCTATTCCTGCTCTAAAGGTGTTGAAATTGCCGGGTGTATTGCTTTTATAATTGGAGAAAAAATACTGATAGGAACTGACCAAAATAATCTGATTGGTGAAACTGTTCAATAAAAAACCATCCTTACTTTTCTTGAGATTTTCTCTGAATTTATCGGATAATTGTACGCGAATTACGCTAAGTTCGGCCAAATTAAACCTATGCTTCTTATAGGGTATATCATTCCACTCATATCCGAAATAAAATCCGCTCAAAAATCGGGAATAGTCGGGCCGCGTTTGATAGGTCAACGGAATACGTATGGTCGTCAAGGGCGAATTACGTTTGGAATATCGCCCTATGTTAAACGGCACTAAAAACTTGGGGAATTTTAAGGACAGTTCGCCCCCAAATTCCAGGGTATTGAATATACGCCTTAAATTGGTGAAGGTAGTGTCGTTGATAATCTGACTCTCTGCACGGGCAAATAATCTAAACTCCAATTGCTCCGCCCCAAAAAATGAATTCTTGTTTATATAAGAAAAATTGGTCTCTATTCCCGGATAGGCTCCGGTGGTCGTACCCTGAACCGAGACTCCAACACTTTGCCTCTTGGTCGGCGAAAGTTTGATATGGCAATCTAACCATGCCTGACCATGCTTTATTTCGACATAACTATAGTCTATATTGATGTATTTAAAGTTGCGTAATGAGGATAAATTTTGATAGGTTAATGCATGATCCTCCGAATTATAAAAGCCATTCGCTTCCATTATCACCTGCTTTGCCAATATGCGCGGCTTGTATTTTAAATTCCCATTATGCAAAATGATATAAGGATGATGATCCAAAATAAAGGTATCTGCGTAGAGATATTTCTGATCAATACCCGGCTGGTAGTCAGGCTCTATATAGATATGGCGAATTTTACTATGATAATGCTCTTTTATTTGAACCGTATCATTGTTCTTATTGGTCATCGACAAATTGGGCGGAATCACCCGTAAGGCCAAATCTATAGAATCATTTGCCAATCCGGTATCCGCCTCAAATTCTATATACTGAGAATTGAAAAAGAAATAACCCTTTTTAGAAAGCTCTTTGGCAATACGCATTCGCTCCTCATCCAAAACATCTAAATCGAATCTATCCCCTTTTTTCAGTGCCGATTTTTCTATGATTTTCAATGCTTCGAAATCCTTCCGCATGGCCGGATTATCAATCATCCAGGTTATATTCCTGTATACATGCGGATTTCCGCGTTGAACAAAATAATGTTTAATTACTTTTTTGCGTCCTTTATACTCCGTACTATCGCTGATTTTAGCATGGAAATATCCCTTGTTGAAAAGATATTGTTCCATGTTCGACAAGGAAAGCTGACTCAAGGTACTGTCATAAATAGTAGGCGGCTCACCAAATTTCATTAATCGCTTCCCGAACACAGGTTTATACTCTTTTTCGGGTTTTCCTTTGGCCAGCCTTTTCTTGTTTTTCTCATCGGTAAGGGAATCTTTACGCAGTTGATTCCGCTGCATTTTCTCCTGATCTACCAAATTGTAAACAAAAAGATTAAAACGCCATATCCCCAATAATTTCTTATTGGGCTTTTGAAGTACATAATCCTCCACATCTAATAAACCCTCTTTCTTATTTTCTTTTACTATTTTATTTTTCACCAATAGGCGCTCCCCTTCGGCAAGTTTGCGGGTGGGGCTGCAGCCTGCGACAATGACAAGCAATATGAGTAAAAAAAAATGCGATTTTCCGGGGCTATTCATAACCTATTTTCACAACAAATATAAAACATAGCAGCACGAATAAAAATCAGGTTGTACTTTTGTGGTATGTTGAGCGAAAAAATACGAAAAAAAGTACAATCTCTCCATTTGAAGAAAAACAGAATGGAAGAAGGTTTATTTCTGGCCGAAGGTCATAAATGTGTAAAAGATTTATTGGATAACGGAGCCGAAGCGCAATGGATCTTCTATAACAATCCAAAACCCGACTATTTACCCGAAAAAATCAGCTTTCCTGTCGATGAAAAGGACCTAAAAAAACTGAGCTTACAATCCACCCCCTCTGGAATTATCGGGGTATTTAAACAAAAAACATACCTCCCCGACAATCCAATTTTCGCTCAAGGTCCACGCCTGTATTTGGACGGATTACAAGATCCGGGCAATCTGGGCACCATCATCCGAAGTGCACATTGGTTCGGCATTCAGTCGGTTTTACTCAGCCCCGATTGTGTGGAATGGTATAACCCCAAAACCGTACAAAGTACTATGGGCAGCCTCCTCTCCATACCTTATTTATATTGCCGCACGGAAGAACTGCAACAGCTCAAAAATAATTCCAGACTCATTTGCGCTGATATGGACGGCACGGATATAAGGGAATTCAATACAGAAACTAATGATATTATCGTCATAGGAAATGAAAGTAAAGGCGTCTCCCAAACATTGAAAGAAATGGCCGACCTAAGTGTACATATCCCGGCCGCAAACCGCAATAATAAGCCCGAATCACTAAATGCAGCTATTACAGTGGCCATTTTTTTGTTTAAACAAATGAAATCTTTGTAACCTTTTTTTTCAGCATACGTTAAAAATAGGAAAGAAATATTTGCATTTCATTTTTCAAGATATATCTTTGTCCATTATTCAAATAATTTAAAAAGAAAAGCGCCTATAGAATACACGATTACCTTGTCAGGCAATAATGCCTAAACAGATCTAAAGACTACTGTTATGATGCTGAAAACAATGGAAGACAAGGAGTTGGTGCGCTTATACCTAAGTGGTAACCCATCTTCATTCGAAATTCTTTTAACCAGACACAAGAGAAAAGTGTTCTCTTATATCTATATGCTGGTGAAAGACAAAGCTACAGCCGAAGATATTTTTCAAGATGTCTTTATTAAGGTCATTCATACCTTGCAAGCCGGAAAATACAACGAGGAAGGAAAATTCTTACCCTGGGTTATGCGTATTTCCCACAATCTGGTTATCGATTTTTTCAGAAGAAATAAAAAGATGCCCTGCGTAAAATCTCAGGATGAAGATTTTGATATATTTAAGGTGCTGCGCTACCAAGAACAAAGTATGGAGGATAAATTGATCCAGGATCAGAATAAAAATTTAATCCGCGACCTGATTAAAAAATTACCTAAAGAACAAAAGGAAGTATTGATGCTGAGACATTATGCAGACCTGAGTTTTAATGAAATCGCAGATCAAACCGGCGTAAGTATAAATACAGCCCTGGGCAGAATGCGCTATGCGCTGATTAACCTCCGTAAACTCATGGAGAAAAGTCCGCATCATCTCGAGCTGGTTAACAATTTTTAACTGTTCTTATCAAACAATAAACAGGCACTTTTACTCGTTAAGTTGAAAAACCATGTAAAATGTGCCTATGAACAAAATTTACAAAAAAAAGCAGCCTACCCCACTTTTTCATCCCACCTCCAGACCCATTAAAATAGATGTTATGCCCGGTGAGATGACTTTGAAATTTATTTTGGGATATGCAGCCGCTTACCGATGTGTGGAGAGCAAATGGCTCCCTAAAATTGAGTACGTTTTAAACTAATTTGTGCTTGTTTAATTTAAAGTAAAGCAAAAATCTAAAGTCCTGATTAATAATCAGGACTTTTTTTTATGTCTATTATTTCCATAAACTAAAAAACTTCATTTGTTCACACAAAAAAATCGACGTTATTTTCGCCTTGTTTATTGTTTCTATCAAAAACAACCATTAACTTTGAAGTATAAACTTTTTTTTAACAAATTCATGAAGAAATTATTAACTTTCTGTCTCCTTTTGCTTGCAAATCTTAGCATACAGGCTCAGGTTGGCCCCGATTTAAAGGTAAAAAAACAGGACTTAGAAGGGAAAAAGCTACATTTGGTTTATAGTAATGAACATATGCATTATTATGCCGTAGATTTTTCTGAATATCCTGAATATACAGCGGATTACTTTTTAAAATCACTGCATAGTGAGTCGAAATTTTCACCGGCAACTGTATTGAACAAGGAACAAATACTTGTTTTGAGTTCGCATAATAGTTACGACAAAAATGAAGTTCAAAACAGGATTCTTTTTCTTCTGAATGAGTCTACTCAAAAAGCAAATCAGGCCGACACAGAAGCAAAGGAAAAATTGAAAAGCCAAAAAAAGTATTAATATGAAAAAATCTTTATACCTCCTTCTATTTCCCATTTTCAGTTTATGGGGACTTAAGAGTCATGCTCAGGTAACTAGCTTTTGCGATCAAATAGCTCCCGCCTGTGCCCAAGCCGGCGTTTCTTTCACCAATACCACAGGTTCTCCGAGTTTAGGTACGATCAGTTGTCTCTTTTCCTCTCCCAATCCTGCTTTTTTCTATATGGAAATCGCAAATCCCGGTCCCATTAATATTGCGCTAAACCAATATAATGTCGGTGGCGGCGGTATTGATGTAGACTTTGCCTTATGGGGTCCTTTTACCTCAGTCGCCTCCGGTTGTTCTGCCATTGTAGCCAATCCAAATGCAACTATTGACTGTAGTTACTCCGCTTCATCCTCTGAACAAATTGATATTCCCAATGGGCAACCCGGACAAATTTATATACTTCTGCTGACTAATTTTTCCAATCAGCCCGGTACAATTAGCTTTATTCAAAACGGAGGATCCGGTTCTACCGATTGCAGTATACTCGATCCGGCCACCAATAATGGCCCGCTCTGCGAAGGAGATACCCTGAAGTTATTCGTGGACACTGCCAATACGCCCGGACCTTATTTCTTTTCTTGGACCGGACCAAACGGATTTACGTCCAATGTTCAATATCCGGTTATTCCCAACTCAACTGTTGCTATGACCGGTCAATACCAAGTCATCATTACCAATGGAAGTACTTTTGAAATGGATACCCTGCAAACTACGGTTACCGTTAACCCAATTCCCGCAGCACCAGCTTGGACTATGACCCCTGTTTGCGAAGGTGCCCAATTCTGCTTTTCTCCCGACCCGCCTTTGATAAATGGTGCCGTTTATAACTGGACAGCTACCATTGGAGCCAGTACACTCAACTCGGTCGCCGTACCCTATTGTAATATTGGATTACCCCTGTTCGACGGCGTTGATATGAATCTTACGGTCATTTTAAACGGCTGTACCAGTCTGGCTACCACGCATACCATTAACCTTAAACCTATTCCCGACATGAGTATTTCCGGCCCCACAGAAGGATGTGAAGGCGTACCGGTTCTACTCACCGCAAATTCTATTCCGGCTGTGGTCGACTCCTACTATTGGGCCCCTTCCGGAGAAACAAACCAAAATATACTCGGACTTCCCGGCACAACATATACCGTTTCCGGAAGCCTGGAAGGTTGTGTGGGCACTTCCGCCCCATTCACTGTCGGCGTTATTCCAAACCCACTCAGCATTACAGGTAATGCCCCTTTCTGTTCGAACAGTACAATCGAACTAACCGCTACAGGAGGAAAAAATGTATATATATGGAATGGTATCCCTACAGCTGATTCTGTTTTCACTGTTACCCCAAATATGCTGCCCATGGTGCACCTTTCTGTCGAAAATACCAATGGTTGTATTCGGGAAGACTCGGTGCAACTTACCGTATACCCCGCACCCATCCCCGATTTTAGTCCGACTGCCATCTGTGACCAAAGTCCGGTCTCATTCCTCGACGAAACTATCATCGATAGCGTAAGTAATGCCGGTAACGGAATTATTAATTCTTACTTCTGGGATTTTGGCGATGCAGCAAATACGTCTAATGAAGAAAATCCGGTTTTCACTTATGCTAATCCCGGAAATTATACGGTAATACACACGGTTACAACTTCTGATGGATGTATAGATTCGATTATAAAAGTCCTTTCCGTACGCAAAAATCCCATTGCCGATTTTAATGCTACCCCACTTTGCTTCGGTGTTGTAATGTTCAATGATACCAGTATAGCCGGTGATACAACTATACTATCGCATGAGTTTACTTTTAGCGATAATAGTCCCCTCGAAACGCAAACCACTTTCGATAAAGTATTCGAAGGAAATCCGGCTAATATAGAGGTGACGCTCACGGTTGTTGACCAATTCGGATGTAGCGACGATACAGTGAAAACTGTGCCCATTACTTCAACACCCGATTTTACGGAATTGCCCAATATTATCACGCCGGGCGGAACTCTGGGCATGAACGATTTTCTGGATTTAGGACCAAACGGAGCTGTGTTCGACTTATGTTATGACTATTCTATACAATTCTTCAATAGATGGGGACAAAAGGTATACGAAATTACCGAGTCCACTCAAAAATTCGAAGGATTAAGTAATACCGGAGGCAAACTGGAATCCGGAGTCTACTACTACGTTATCATGGCCGATGGCAAAAAACGATTTGGAAATACTATTACAATTATTCGAGGCGAAAATTAACCCGGATTTTTAACGTAACTCAAAAAAAAAGGATGCCTAAACGCATCCTTTTTTTTTACATCAATTTCTTTATATCTATAATTAGTGAATCTACAGCCTGTTCTTTAGTGCCATCGTAAACACCTCGAATATTCCGCATGGAATCGAGCAAAATAAATGCCCCACTATGCGCATAACCTCCAGGTGCAGAAGGATCTTCCTCGGCCAAAATCATATAGCGATCGGCCATGGCATATATGCTGTCTTTTTCTCCCGTTAAAAAATACCAGGTATCCCCTTTTACATCCAATCGCTCGGCAAAATCAGCCAATACCTCACGGGTATCATATTCCGGATCTATGCTATGCGATAAAATCAGCATTTTATCCTCATTTTTGTAGGTATCATAAACGCGCAATAATTGCGATTTCATTTTGGGACAAATGGTCGGACATGAGGTGAAAAAGAAATCTACCACAGTCACCTTACCATTCATATCCAACTCGGTAATGGTGTCGCCATTATGCGCCAAAAAACCAAATGCATCTATGGGTGCCTCACTCATTACAGGCAATTCTGTATCCGCAAGTGAATCAGGATTATTTTTCGTGTTGTTCGAGCAGGAATGCAAGGCCAAAACAGCCAGCATAAAAACTATATTTCTCATTTTTTCTCTAAATAAATATGGGCATCATCCAAAGCTTTCCAGGTTTCATCTTTTATTTGTTGCATCTTCTCCTTCTCTTTTTGCAAATAGCCCATAATCTCTTCATGGGTATATAGCCCCTGCCCTCCATTATAAGCATGCATCCAATCCATCATATCTTTATCCGCCTTTTCCAGAGCCGAAAGCATTTGATGAATATTTTTGATTTCAACCGAATTCGAATCCAACCCGGATTTTACTTTTATCAACTCCTTTTTCATTTTCATAATGTCTTGCATTTTAGGCATTACCTCATCATGCAAGTCAAGAACTTCTGTTGCCAATTTTTCTTCTTTGGCTTTATCACTCTGACAGGATGTAGTCATCCCCAATAGAATCAACCCGAATAAATAGACTATTTTTTTCATATGCACTAATTTACCTGCAAAGGTATCAATACGTACATAAATCTGTAATCTTTATCGAAATTTTACTGCATTTCCCATGCTAAAAATTACCTTTGTTTTATGAGAATTATCCGTGCTTATTTGAACTGGCTGTGGCGTAGCGTAAATGCACACGGCATTCATTCGCCGTTCTTATTTGCCTGCTACGGGCATTTGATGGGAAATTCTGCCCCAAAATTTAATAATCGGGAAATTGAAGCGATTCGCAAAGCTTTCAAGATGAATCATACTTCTATTCCGCAAATAGATCTTGGAGCAGGTTCCCGAAAAAACAAAGGAAAGCATATTAAAATTTCGGATATAGCGCATACCGCACTCAAACCAAAAAGGGATGCCGAACGCTTGCAAAAACTCATTTCTTTTCTTCAGCCTAATTGTATTTTGGAACTGGGAACCAGTCTCGGAATTTCCACTTTATACATGGCCAAAGCCGCACCTCATGCACAAATTCACACCATAGAAGGCAATCCACATATTCGAAAAGAAGCACAAAAACTGTTTCAGGATAATAATCAAATTCATAGCCATGAAGGAGATTTCGACCAAATTTTGCAGCAAATTTTGCCCGCTTTGCAACCCGATATTTGGTTTATTGACGGCAACCATACCCGTGAGGCGACTATACGCTATTTCGAAATGGCAATGCAACATGCTCAAAAAGATATTTGTCTTATTTTCGACGATATTTATTGGAGTAAAGAAATGGAGGAAGCCTGGAATTATATTATAAACAGCAATCACAGCAGCCTGAGTTTGGATCTCTTTCATTTAGGAATTGTCTTCAAGAAAGAAGGGTTAACCAAGGAGCATTATTATATTCGTTAAGCTAATTTTTTATGGATACTATTATAAAAACAGTAAATATTACCCGAAATTTCAAAATGGGTACGGAGGAATTAAAGGTTCTGAAAGGTATAGATTTGGAAATAAAAAAAGGAGAATATGTGGCGCTGATGGGGCCATCCGGTTCGGGTAAAAGTACCTATATGAATATTTTAGGTTGCCTCGACACACCCAGTGGAGGCGAATATTTTCTGAATGGATCCAATGTGAGTAAAATGAGCGACAACGAATTGGCCGCCATTCGTAATAAAGAAATCGGATTTATTTTTCAAACTTTTAATTTATTGCCTCGCTATACGGCGCTCGAAAATGTGGCTATGCCGCTGATATACTCGGGTATAGGTAAAAAAGAAAGAGAAGAAAGAGCGCGTCATGTGCTCGCACAGGTAGATCTCGCCGACCGAATGAAACATAAACCTAACGAACTTTCAGGGGGGCAGCGCCAACGTGTAGCCGTAGCCCGCGCGCTTATCAATAACCCCAGCCTGCTCCTGGCCGATGAACCCACCGGAAACCTCGATACCAAAACATCATACGAAATTATGAGTTTATTCGACGTCCTTCATCAAGCCGGAAATACGATTATTGTGGTAACACACGAAGAGGATATTGCCTTGCACACCCAACGTATAGTGCGCTTGCGTGACGGACGCATTGAAACAGATTTACTAAACCCCAACCCCATAAAAGGTTCCATTTAATCTGTTTTCTCTTTTTATCTTTTGCCCGAAAAATATTCTTTGCTCCACAGCGTTTGCATTGTGACTATTATGAAAAATAAAGCCATACTATTTTTATTTATCCTCAATACGACTTTGTCTATAGCACAAACAACGGTGCAGTACGAAGTCGAAAAACTCAAAAATGACCCGGCCCTTCAGTCGGCAGTATGGGGCTTTTATGCATATAACCTAAGTGACAATAAAGTGGAAGCCGATTATAACGGCTCGCTCAACCTGGTTCCGGCCAGTGTTATGAAAACGGTTTCTACCGCAACAGCACTCGAACTGCTAGGCCCCGATTTTACCTTCAAAACCCGATTCTATGTACGCGGCGAAATCTCTCCCGAAGGCATTCTGAATGGCGATTTAATTATACGCGGCGGCGGTGACCCCAGCTTCGCATCCGAAACTTATTCGGGCAAATGCCAGGATTGTGTGCTGAACGAGATTATCGATATGCTCCAAAAAAATGGGATAAAATTAATCGCCGGAGATATACTGGCCGATGATAGCTACTTCGAAGCCCTGATGACTCCGGGTGGATGGAATTTTAGCGATATAGGAAACCGGTACGGGGCCTCTCCGAGCGGACTTTCTTTCGCAGATAATACCATGTGGTTTATGTTTCAATCGCCTCGGGCTGGTTCTAAAGCCGAATTTATAGGCGTAAAACCTTATGTGCCCGGAATACAGGTATACCACGATGTATATGCCGGATCCCTCGGCGATAATGCTTATGTATATGGAGCCGAATACAGCAATCACAGATATTTAAGCGGACTCATAACTCCGAACCAAAAGGCCTTCGAAGTGAAAGCCTCTATGCCCGATCCACCCTTCACTGCAGCATATACACTGTATAGCGGGCTGATTGAAAATGGGATTTATGTAACAGGTATAGCCCAAAATATTACCCAGGCACGCCTGCGCGTCAATTATGATAATCCAAATATGCTCCTAATCGGAACTATGAGTTCGCCCCCACTTAGCGAATTGGTGAAAATTATTAATAAAAACAGCAATAATCTATACGCCGAACATATACATAAAGCCCTGTCTGCAGAAAAAATTAAACAAGGAAGCAATAAAGAAAGCAACCAAATCATTACGGACTTTTGGATTAAAAAAGGAATCTCCCCCGAGCAGTTTTTTGTAACAGACGGAAGCGGACTTAGTCGCAGTAACGCCATTAGCGCCAAATCTGTGGTCTTTATTCTGAATTATATGCAAGGGTCTAAACACAAAAATGTATTTCGCGAAAGCCTAAGCATAGCGGGTGTAGATGGCACCCTGCGCAATATGACCAAAAATACAAAAGCCGAAAACAATGTCTATGCCAAAAGCGGGACCATGAACCGCATAAAAGCCTATGCCGGCTACGCATATACACGTTCAGGAAAATTAATCACCTTCTGTATTATAGCCAATAATTTCAATACCAGCTCTTATATGATGAGCAAAAAAATGGAAAATATGATGGTGAAAATAGCCGAATTACCCTAAGGCTAAAGACTATATCGCGCCTTTTTCAAATGCATAAAGAGATTGAGTACAGTTTGCATAAAAAAGTACGGCTCATTCGCAAAATAATTCGCACAGATTTATCGAAAAGCGTGGCTTAATTTTGGCTAAATGAGGTTTAAATAGTAGCTTTGCGCCCCATAGATTAATTATTATGTCGACAAATAAAACTATAGCTCTATTAGGCGCCGATGCAGAAGGATTGTTATCCCACCAATGCAAAGGGATTACCAAAGATCAAATCATATTACCCGGCCCCGATTTCACGAGTAGAATATTTGCGCACAGCAATCGCAATATTCAAACTATGCGTAGCATAGAGACTTTGTATAATCATGGCCGACTTGGAGGAAGTGGATATGTTTCCATACTTCCCGTTGATCAAGGAATAGAGCATAGTGCAGGTGCTAGCTTTGCTGCAAATCCCGCCTATTTCGACCCCGAAAATATTGTAAAATTAGCCATGGAAGGTGGATGTAATGCCGTTGCTTCTACTTATGGTGTATTGGCTATGAATGCTCGTAAATACGCCCATAGAATCCCATTTATCGTAAAGATTAATCACAACGAATTGCTAACTTATCCCAATAAATTCGACCAAATTCTTTATGGAACTATTAAGGATGCATGGAATATGGGAGCTGTTGCTGTAGGTGCAACTATTTATTTCGGATCGAATGAAAGTAGTCGCCAAATCAACGAAATTGCTACCGCATTCGAAATGGCACACGAACTGGGTATGGCAACTGTTTTATGGTGTTATGTACGAAATAATGCCTTTAAATCGGATAAAGATTATCATGTTTCGGCCGATTTAACCGGGCAAGCAAATCATATAGGTGTTACTATTCAAGCCGATATCATCAAACAAAAACTTCCGGAAAATAATGGAGGTTATAAAGCCGTACAAATGGGCGATAGCAGTTACGGAAAAATTGACAATCGCGTCTATACCGAACTTACAACCGATCACCCAATCGACCTGGCACGTTATCAGGTAGCCAATTGCTATATGGGAAAAATTGGACTTATAAACTCAGGTGGCGCTTCGAAAGGAGCCGGCGATTTACAAGAAGCTGTTGCAACTGCCGTAATCAATAAAAGAGCAGGCGGACACGGTCTAATCAGCGGCCGTAAAGCATTCCAAAAACCTATGCCCGAAGGAATTAAAATTTTAAACGCCATTCAGGATGTTTATTTAGACGATTCCATAACTATTGCCTAAATTTGAATGTTGAACTAAAAGGAACCGGGAAATATGTTTGAAGAAGAAGAAGAAATGTCATGGTTTAAAAGAATTCGTAAAGGAATTCTGACCGGAACCCAAGATAAAAAAGAAACACCGGAGGGACTTTGGTATAAATGCCCGTCCTGCAAAAATATTATCCGATCCGAAGAACATGCCGAAAATTATTTCGTCTGTCCCGCTTGCGAACATCACGATAAAATCGGATCGGAAGAATATTTCGACATTTTTTTCGATAACGGAAAATACCGTCTCCTTAACCCCAAAATCACATCCGGCGACCCGCTGAATTTCACCGATACCAAAAAATACACCGATCGGATTAAGGCCGCCATTGCAAATACCGGACTCAATGATGCCATTGAAACCGCATCGGGAAAAATAGGCGGAAATGATGCCGTTATTGCTTGTATGGATTTTGAATTTATCGGTGGAAGTATGGGCTCTGTAGTAGGCGAAAAAATTGCACGTGCCATTGATTACAGTATTAAATATAAAAAAGCCTTTATCATTATTTCTAAATCAGGCGGAGCACGTATGATGGAAGGCGCTTTCTCTCTGATGCAAATGGCCAAAACTTCAGCAAAACTTACTCAACTCGCCGATGCCGGACTACCCTATATATCCATTATTACAAACCCTACTACGGGAGGCGTTACCGCATCTTTTGCCATGTTGGGCGATTTAAATATAGCCGAACCTAAAGCTTTGATCGGATTTGCCGGTCCCCGCGTCGTGAAAGAAACCATCAAACGCGATTTACCGGAAGGATTTCAAACATCTGAATTCGTTCTCGAAACCGGATTCCTCGATAAAATCGTACACCGTAAAGACCTTAAATCAACAGTGACTTGCTTTATCGAAATGCTTACACATCACCTGAAAGAAAAAAAATAAAATAATAAATATCACATACATGAAAATTACAGTTATAGGAGCAGGAAATGTTGGTGCTACATGTGCCAATGTGATTGCCGAAAAGGAATTAGCAGAAGAAGTAATCCTTATCGACATCAAAGAAGGTATCGCCGAAGGTAAATCACTCGATATGTGGCAAACAGCCCCTATCAACGTGTTCGACTCACGCGTAAAAGGCTATACCAATAATTATGAACCTACCGCAAATTCCGAAGTTGTGGTAATTACTTCCGGATTGCCCAGAAAACCAGGTATGAGCCGAGATGACCTTATCGCTACGAATGCAGGTATCGTGAAAAGTGTAACCGAAAATGTGATTAAGTATAGCCCGAATGCTAAAATCGTTGTGGTTTCTAATCCACTCGATGTGATGACTTATTGCGCATATTTAACCGCAAAAGTTCCTTCTGAACGCGTAATGGGTATGGCCGGCATCCTCGATACTGCCAGATACAGAGCCTTCTTAGCCGATGCATTAAACGTTTCTCCTAAAGAAATTCAAGCTATCTTAATGGGCGGTCATGGCGACACTATGGTGCCCCTGCCACGTTATACCACAGTTTCCGGAATTCCGGTTACCGAACTTCTGGATTCTGAAACTCTAAATGCCATTATCGAACGTACGAAAAAAGGAGGAGGCGAATTGGTGAACTTAATGGGTACCTCTGCATGGTATGCTCCCGGTGCTGCAGCCGCACAAATGGTTGAAGCTATCGTTCGCAACCAACGTCGTGTATTCCCCGTGTGTGCATGGCTTACAGGCGAATATGGCATGAATGATATCTACCTCGGTGTTCCCGTTATTCTCGGCAAAAACGGTATCGAGAAAATTATCGAATTGCAATTGAATGACGAAGAAAAAGATCTGCTCAACAAATCTGCTACCGCAGTTAGAGAAGTATGCGCAGTATTGGATAATATGAATATTGTGAATGCATAAGTCATTCTTATCCTCATATTTTTTAAACCTCAATCACCCGATTGAGGTTTTTTTTATTCCCTTTTCTCTCCCACTTTCATTCACTTTAATGCGTTGAAAACTTCATGAATAATGCAAGCTTTTAAATCCCCCTTTGTCTTACTTTCGTAGTATGGCAGAAAATATTGAGAAAAAAAGAAAAAGAGGACTCACCACCGCATTTGTGGCTACTGTATTTGCAAGTGCACTCGTACTTTTTACAGTTGGAATGACCGGCATACTATTGTTGACCGTGAATGATGCCATGCAAAATGTAAAGGAAAAATTTGCCGTGGATATGTTTCTTAATCCCACCGAAGAAGCCACCATTATGGATAGTATAGTGCCCGCCGTATCACTTATGCACGAAGTGAAAGATGTGCACTACGTATCTCCGGAAGAAGCTAAAAATAAAATGATCGAATTGAACGGTGAAGAGTTTTTCGCCGTACTCGACCATAACCCCATTCCACCCAGCTTGCAAATTAAACTCAAATCGGAATTTATTAGCGAAAAAGCTTTATCCGAATTCGAATCTAAACTCGAATCCCAATTCCCAAACCAAATAAGCGAAATATCCCGACAAAGAAATCTGCAATCGGAAGCCCTTAAGAATATTAATTCAATTATGCTCGTATTGGCCATAACAACGGCAGTATTCCTTTTTATCGTTCTCGCTTTGGTGAATATCACTTTCCGACTTTCAGTCTATTCGAAACGGGAAATTATTAAAACCATGCAATTGGTCGGCGCAAAAAAATCTTATATCCGAAAACCCTTCCTGCTGCAAGGTTTTTATATAGGATTGATTTCCGGTTTTGTAGCCGTGGCTCTGCTCTTTGCAGGAATTCAACAATTAAAAGGAGGCATAGCCGAAATTTTGCCGCCTATTTCTATGGAAAAACTAACAATTTTATTTACTTTCGTAGTCTTACTCGGAATATTAATGGCCGTAGTCAGCACTTGGTTTGCGGTGAATAAATATTTAAGAGCTAAAACGGTTGACTTATTATAATTATGGAAAATGATAAAAAAATAAATAATGAAGGATTGGCCTTTTCTAAAAAAGGAATTCCTTTCTTTCTGGCAGGTGTGATTCTGGTTATTATCGGCTTTTTTTTAATGTCCGGCGGTAAATCGGATAACCCCGAAGTCTTTAACCCCGAAGTCTTTAATCATACCCGCATTACTACCGCACCTGTATTGGTATTGCTGGGATTCATCCTAGCCGGAATCGGCATTATGCTTAAACCCAAAAACTAATTTATTGTGACCATTTGGGAAGCCATTATTTTGGCTATCGTAGAAGGATTAACCGAATTTTTACCCGTTTCTTCCACAGGACACATGATTCTGGCCTCTGCCCTGCTCGGCATGGAGCCCAATGCATTTCTTAAGAATTATGTGGTCATCATTCAGTTTGGAGCCATTCTTTCGGTTTGTATGCTCTATTATAAACGCTTTGTAAAAGACCTTTCGTTCTACCTTCGCCTCTTTGTAGCCTTTATCCCGGCCGGATTTTTCGGATTCTTGCTCAATGATCTCATCGAACAAGCATTGGAAAGTCCCCTCGTTATTGGCATTAACTTATTTATTGGGGGCATTTTTCTCTTGTATGTCGACAAAATTTTCAAGAAAAATGAAAGCCTCCCCGATAGCGAACCCCAATTTAAATCGGCATTTTTTATCGGATTGTTTCAGGTTATTGCCATGATACCCGGAGTATCCCGCTCCGCCGCAACTATTGTGGGCGGTTTAACCCAAAAACTCAACCGCAAATCCGCCGCCGAGTTCTCCTTTTTCCTCGCCGTACCCACTATGCTCGCCGCTTCCGCTTATAAAATGCTGGGTATGCTTACCAATGAAGATCAAATGGTGGGTCTCGATTGGAACCTGCTTATCCTAGGCTCTATAGTGGCCCTGCTCGTAGCTATGATTGCCATAAAATTCTTTATTTCTATTCTAACTAAATATGGATTTCGACTCTTCGGATGGTACAGAATTGTAGTTGGCGCAATTATCGTAATCTTATATATCTTAGGTATAGAATTAAGCGTGGTGTAATATGGAAATGAAAATTCTAACTTATAATATAAACGGCATTAGAGCCGCTATGAATAAGGGACTCACTGAATGGCTCGCCTCGGTTGATGCCGATATTGTTTGCTTCCAGGAAATCAAAGCCAATCCCGAACAATTCGATACCACAGCCTTCGAAAAATTAGGCTACCACTGCTATTGGTTCCCCGCTCAAAAAAAAGGATATAGCGGTACGGCCATACTCTCTAAAGTAAAACCCACTCACGTAGAAATTGGATGCGGTAATCCTATTTTCGATTATGAAGGACGCATTTTAAGAGCCGACTTTTCTCATTTTTCTGTAATCTCTGCCTATTTCCCATCCGGTAGTTCGGGCGACCTGAGACAAGATGTGAAAATGAATTTTCTTGATTTTTTTCAACAATATATAGATCAACTCAAAACGCAATCTAAACCACTCTTTATTTGTGGAGACGTTAATATTTGTCACCAAGCCATAGACATACACGATCCGGTCAGTAACAAAAATTCGAGCGGATTCCTCCCCGAAGAAAGAGCATGGCTAAGTGCATTTCTCGAAAGTGGGTTTACAGATACTTTCCGTTTCTTTAATCCTCAACCGCATCAGTATTCCTGGTGGAGCTACAGAGCAAATGCAAGAGAAAGAAATAAAGGCTGGCGTATCGATTATATTTTTGTCGATGATCGCTTGCAACAGATGTTGAAAAAATCGCTACTTTTACCTGAAGCAAAACACAGCGATCATTGTCCCGTTCTTCTTTACCTGGAAACTACATAACACATGAAAAAAACACTTATCTGCATTAGTATTACCCTGTTTTTCCTCTTATTCCACAGCTGCATTAAAAGCGAAAATATGTCAAAACGTATTGTTGGTGGCTGGAAAATGGATAAGTATATGGTGGGATTGGAAGACTCTACCCAAACTTTTCATAACCGATATAAAAATTATATCATTTCTTTTTTTGAAGATTATTCCTACACCGAAAGTTATGTCGATTCCACAGATAACCTGCAAGGAAATGTCGGACAATTTTCTATTTCGCTCAAAGGTGATTCTCTATTTCTCCTAAGCGGAAATATTCTAAACAGCTATCAATTATTGAACCTGAACTCAAATGCCTTAAACATCAAAAAGGTGGTCAATAACGGTTCTCAGGAGAATACCTACTTGTACAAATTTGTTAGAAAATGAAAATCACCGACCATTTCAAAAAGGGACAAACTTTATTCTCATTCGAAATTTTACCCCCTCAAAAAGGGAAAAATATAGATAGCATTTATCATTCCATCGATCCGCTTCTGGAATTTAATCCGGCCTATATTAATGTAACATACCACCGAGAAGAATATTTGTATAAAAAACGAGAAAAAGGCTTTCTCGAAAAAGTAGCCGTGCGTAAAAGACCGGGTACCGTGGGCATTTGTGCCGCCATAAAATATAAATACAATATTGAGGCGGTTCCACATTTGATATGTGGCGGATTTACACGCGAAGAAACCGAAAATGCATTGATAGATCTGAGCTTCTTAGGCATACAAAATGTCTTGGCATTACGCGGAGATCCCATTAAAACGGAAACACATTTTATCCCAAGTGAAGGTGGAAATAAAAATGCACACGAACTCGTACAACAAATTAGCCGACTCCGAAAAGGGATTTATATAGACGAAGATATGACCCATGCCGATCCGCTGGATTTTAGTATAGGCGTTGCCGGATACCCCGAAAAACATTTCGAAAGTCCTAATTTAAGTCTGGATATCCATTACCTGAAACAAAAAATTGATGCCGGCGCCGATTATATCGTTACTCAATTGTTTTTCGATAATGCGAAATTTTTCGACTTCGTAAAAGCCTGCAGAGATGCCGATATTCAGGTGCCCATTATTCCGGGAATAAAACCGATTACAAAGATGAGTCACCTTCAGTTTATGCCCAAATTCTTCCACGTAGATCTGCCCGAAGCGCTCACTAAGGAAATTGTGAAATGTAAATCGGATGCGGAGGTTGCAGAAGTGGGTAAAGAATGGAGTATAGCCCAATGCAAAGAATTAATTAATGCTCAGGTGCCCAGTATTCATTTTTATACCATGGGCAAAAGTACGATCACTCGTCAAATTGCTAAAGAAGTATTTTAAAATGCAGGCGACTCCTTGCGATAGGAAAAGACCTTGTCCCACTCATTTTCATACAAACATACAGGTTTAGAGAAAGCTGACATTTCCGCTGCCTTGGCTATGCCTTTTTCCAAAATTAATGGCGTTTGTATCTCTATGATTTCATCCCAATTCCCCGATTCCAAAAATAGGTTGTGGGTTCTACTTCCCCCTTCAACCAATAAGGATGTGATGCCCAAAGCATATAATGCCTTTTTTATTTCTAAAGCGGGCTGATTCCGGTCCTGCAATCGTATAAAATGCTTTTTCCCTTCCGAAGCTTCTTTATGATAATTGAGAATATAAATGGGAAATTCATCTGTAAAAAGTTGTAAATCTTCAGGCAATTGCAATTCTGCATCGAATACAAAACGCTTGGGTGAAGGCTTAGAAACATGGCGCACTCGGAGCGAGGGATTGTCTTTCAAAGCGGTACGAAATCCGACCAAAATGGCATCATAATGGGAACGAATCTCATGCATAAAAACATTGGTTTGGGGGCTACTTAAAGCGCGAGGCTTATTTTCGAAAGCATCTATAAATCCATCCCGACTGCTGGCCCATTTAAGGGTAATAAAGGGACTTTTCTTTTCAATATATGAAAGATAAAAACGGTTCAATTCACGAGCCTCTTTTTCCATTACCCCCACCAACACCTCTATGCCGGCTGCTTCGAGCATGGCTTTGCCCCGGCCTTGCACCTGCGGAAAAGGATCCCCCATGGCCATCACCACACGCGGTATAGAATGGGCCTTAATCAAATTCGAACATGCCGGGGTTTTTCCAATATGCGAACAAGGTTCAAGGTTAACATAGAGGGTGGATTCACGCAATAAATCCGGATTTTTTACCGATGCAATGGCATTTACTTCCGCATGGGCTTCCCCGAATTTTTGATGAAAACCCTCACCTATAATTTCGTTTTTATATACAACGACCGAACCAACAAGCGGATTCGGAGAAACATATCCCCTACCCAGCTTTGCCAATTCAAGGCATCTCTTCATATATTGCTTATGCATACGGCAAAGGTATAAAGTTTATATAAATAGCTATTTTTGCAGCATGAAAGTGTCAAATAATTCCCTCGCTGCCATGGAAGATTATTTCCATAGTCAGTGCAAAAATCTATATAGTCCCCCTGCCTTGAAAATTATTTGGAGCACTATGCTGAATAGCTTTTTAAAAGGGAAATCCACATTATTGCTGAGCGAAAGCGAAATTCTCCTATTTCTTAAGGCGATTAAAAATCTTAAAAACGGAGTCCCATACCAATATGTTTGCAAAAATGCCGCATTCTACGGATTAGAGTTGGAGGTAAACCCCTCCACGCTTATTCCCCGCCCCGAAACGGAAGAATTGGTGGAATGGATTTTGAATTCGGAAAAAGATGAATGTATTAAGCTGAAAGATATATGCACAGGCAGCGGTTGCATAGCCCTGGCCTTAAAGAAAAACAGAGAAAAATGGGAAATTTCCGGGACTGATTATTTTGATGAAACCCTAAAAACCGCAGAAAAAAATGGGAAAAAACTGAATTTATCTGTACGCTGGCTTAAGGAAAATGCACTGGAATGGCAGGATACAGCCTCCGGAATTTTAGATATTATCGTCAGTAATCCGCCCTATATTTCGGAAAAGGAAAAGGAGGAAATGGCTAAAAATGTTGTAGACTTCGAACCTCATGAGGCTTTATTCGCATCGGGTAAAGATGCGTTGATTTTTTACCGAAAAATTGCCAAACAAGCAATGCATGATTTGAAAAAAGGCGGTAGAATCTACCTGGAATTAAACCAATATCTAGCCGAAGAAATTAAGGAAATTGTGACAGATGCAGGCTTTGAAAATGTGGAAATAAAAGTCGACATGAGCGGGAATAAACGCATGCTGCGCGCCATAAAATAAGAAACGAAACGGAATAAATATAAAAAGGCATTTGCGTATATAAACTACAAATGCCTTTTGTTTTTTGTGGTCGCGTAGGGATTCGAACCCCAAACCTTCTGATCCGTAGTCAGATGCTCTATCCAATTGAGCTACGCAACCAATTTTCCCTAAACCATTCGGCTAAATCGGGCTGCAAATATAGTGAGCCCTGCAACAATTACAAAAAAAAAGAAAATTATTTTTCGAGGGTTACAGATAAGTTGCGTGTTTTCAATTTCTTGTACATTACTTTTAACACGCTTTCTTTGCCTATTTTCACCTCGCATTTGCCAACAAAATGGGTAACCCAGGCCGCCTGTTCGGCTTGCTCGGGTTCATGGTGACAAATTTCCATCAGGGAATCAATCACAAATTCGAAGGAATTATAATCGTCATTATGCAATATCAAACTGCACATTTCATCATTCAGGGTAAGTACGTCCTCTTCTTCCTGCTCTTGATATGTTGATTTGATGATATCCCAGTTCATATTTCGAATTTTATTATTTAGCAAAGTTACAAAGTCCATCGCATAGTTTCAAGTTTTTTTTCTTATTATCTTTGCATAAATTTAATGGACAATATGCTCAAGATAGGAATTATTCGCGAAGGTAAGACTCCGCCCGATAAACGTGTACCCTTTTCACCAAAACAAGCTTACTTACTTTCACAAAAATTTAACGCAAAAGTACAGGTACAACCTTCACCCATACGTTCATACAGCGATCAGGAATATATCGATGCCGGTTTGGAATTAAACGAAGACTTAAGTCAGTCCGATATTTTATTTGGAGTAAAAGAAGTAAATATTGCAGATTTAATTCCTGAAAAAACCTACCTGTTCTTTTCGCATACTATTAAAGAACAGCCTTATAACCGCGATTTAATTAAAGCCATGGTGGCTAAAAAAATAAGTCTTGTCGATTATGAATGCTTGCGCGATGGAGAAGGAAACCGCATAATTGGATTCGGATATTTTGCCGGCTTGGTTGGTGCTTATAATACAATTAGAGCATATGGTTTACGAAAAAAAATGTTCGATTTAAAACCGGCAAACCTATGCTATGATAAAAATGAAATGTTTTCTGAATTGCATCGCATAGATCCGGGTCCCCTTAAATTAATCCTCACCGGAGCAGGTCGTGTTGCACATGGTGCAATAGACATTTTGAAAGAGCTTGGCTTTGAAGAAGTGCAAGAAAACGATTTCCAATCCGTTCAAAATAAAAAAGTATACCTGGCCCTAAATTACGATGAGTTCTATACCCTACCCGGGGCAGAGAGGTTCGACCGCAATCATTTTTTCGCCCATTCCGAATTGTATGAAAGCCGTCTCTCCCTATTTACCCCTTATGCCGACATATTGATCAGCGGCCATTATTGGGATGGGAAATCTGCTCCCCTATTTCGCTTTGAAGATTTACGAAAACCCGACTGGAATATTGAAGTCATAGGCGATATCACCTGCGATATAAATGGATCTATTCCCACTACCATTCGCCCCAGCAGCATTCAAGACCCTATCTATGGCATTGATAAAATCAGCTTCAAAGAATGTGCTGCTTTCGATGAAAATGCAGTTACCATAATGGCTGTGGATAATTTACCGACCGAATTGCCCCGCGATGCCAGCGCCTATTTCGGAGAAGAATTGCTGAATAATGTCGTTCCTCTTTTCCTAAAAGATAATGAAGCAAAAACGCTGGAGAAGGCTACTATATTGAAAAAAGGCGAACTAACACCATATTATGCCTACCTGAAAAACTATGTACATGGTGACTAATCTACAAAGCAAGTAGATAGGAATGGATATATTATTTATCTAATTTATTGAAATTTGGTGCGATTTTTGTGTGAGACATGGTGTTTTTTTTGTAAATTGAACACAAACAGCCCGCCATGTACACCAATAGAGCTTTAAACTTATTATTCCTGCTTGGATCGGAAGAACAAAAAGAATTTCTGCATTTTCTGAAAAGACAAAATAAAAGAAAAATAGGAAAAACGACGAAAATTATTCTAAAGCTACATCAAAGGAAAAATATTTTATGTAAAGAGCTGATATTTGAGGAGATATTCAAAAAACCTTACGAAGAAAAATTCGATTATCTGCTACGCAATGAATTTCGACTTTTAGCTAAAGAGATAGAAGATTTTTACGGGAGTTCGGATATTTTCCCACTTGCAAATGGGATAAAAGCCATGAATTTCTTATATCTGATTTTACGGAGTCAGGATGCCCATTTTATAGAAAAAGAATTTAAATCGAAAAGTGCCGATTTAGGCATAGGCATTTTGATGGAATGGTATAAGAAAATGGAACAACAATATATGATTCATACCATGAATCATTCCGAAAAGCAGTTGCATAATATAAACAAAACAATTGATAATCAATATGATTTGATTTTAAAAAATGCGGCGATTAAATTGGGAGATTTAAATGTAAAAAAGGCTATAGTACAACGTCAAATGGAAGTATTGGGAGTAGAACAATTTCAAGAAATTCCGAATTCTTTTCAAATACATGTAAACGAAAAATCAGAAAATAAAACCGTACAATACCTGTATTATAAAAAGCAGTCCTATACCCTTTTCGGGCAACCTGCACTAAAAAATATCAAAATGTGCGAAAAGCTTTTACCTAAATTAGAGGAAGGAATTGTCGATTTAAATGCCGAATTTATTTGGGTATATTCCAATTTAGGATATCACTACTATTTGATTAACGATTTAAAAAGAAGTGCGATAAACTTTAAAAAAGCAATTGAAAATAAAGACTTTTTCAAATACCCATTACGCGCAAACATTATCTATAATTATATTTCGGTCTGCTTAAAGTATCCCAACTATGCCCATGCCGCACAGAGTTTTGAGCAGTATGAACAATTTATTACATCCAATCCTGCATTGGAGGTTAAGTTTACATTTATAAAAATAATACTCTATCTCCATTTAAACAAAGAAAAAGAAAGCAAACAATTGTTTAAGCAGTTGAAGGTTGGAGATAATAATCATGATTTATTTTATTATAAAAGCTTGCAATTGCTTATTTCCATTTATTTCGACGAATATGAGCGCGCTCAAATGAATTATCGAAGTTTTCGACTTCTAAAATTCAGTTCAGAAAAACTGAATAATGCGCATAAAGATTTGGTATTTTTGACCCGACATTATTTAAAATTGTACGACAAATGGAAGAGTTTACATGAATTAGATGTCAAGTCTTCAGAGGCCATTGCTGCACATTTTCGACATGAAAAAGCAAACGATGTCTATTTACATTATAACGATTCCTTACTATTTGGAATTATTAAGGCCAAAGCGGAAGAAATTCAGCATAAGTTTTCATAAAAACTGAACGAGATTTGCCCTTTCCGATAAATTTTTTGCATTTTCGCAACGCAAAAAATAAAAAAAATGAAGCCTACACTAGTGATATTGGCTGCGGGAATGGGAAGCCGTTACGGAGGAATAAAACAAATTGACCCTTTTGGGCCCAATGGAGAAACCATAATTGACTACAGTTTATTTGATGCGATCCGTGGCGGATTCGGGAAAATTGTGTTCATTATACGACCCGAATTAGAGTCAGATTTCAGAGATGTATTCGAGCATAAATTGCGTGGAAAAATCGACTTCGATTTTGCATATCAAAGCCTCGATTTAAGTACCTACGGCCTAGAAACACCGCTTGAAAGAGAAAAACCATGGGGAACAGGTCATGCCATATTATCTGCGGCAAACAAAATAGAGGGTGCATTTGCCGTCATCAATGCCGATGATTTTTATGGTCAGGATGCATTTGCGACAATGGCTCAATTTTTGGCGAACGAAAAAGACCCACATTTGCATGCTATGGCAGGTTATCAATTGGCAAAAACATTATCCGAAAACGGAAGTGTGTCACGCGGTGTATGCGAAAGCGACGAGAACGGTTTTCTGATTAATATAACCGAGCGTACAAAGATTTACAGGCAAGGCAATCAAATCATTGCCGAAGAAAAAAACGGCAATTTAATCCTCCCCGACCATAGTCCCGTCAGTATGAATTTCTGGGGATTTCAAAGCAGTATATTACCCAAACTGAGAGATTGGTTTATTGATTTTGCAAAAGCAAACATGAGCGAATTAAAAGCGGAGTATTATATCCCTCTTGCAGTGAAATCATTGCTGGACGAAGGACATAAAATAAAAATCATACCCAATGATGCCACCTGGTTCGGCGTTACCTATAAAGAAGATAAAGCGGGCGTACAAGCACAGTTGCTGCGTCTTAATCAGGAAGGAAAATATCCTGATTTACTTTGGGAATAATCGGTTTTAGAAATATTTTAAAAAAAAAGGAAAAGCTATAGATAAAATCTATAGTAAAATTTAAATAAAATTCCCTTTTTTAAGGGATTCCTGTTATATTTGCACATATAAAAAAACAATAGTATGAGTCAGGATATTTATGGAATTAAAAGAGAATTAACCGGCGACAAAGGGAGCTTCAGTTATTATTCTTTGGCCGAATTACAAAAACAAGGTTATTCTATCGAGAAATTACCGTTTTCCATTCGGATTTTATTAGAAAACGTGTTGCGTAATTACGATGATTTTGCCATTACACGCGAAAATGTAGAAACGGTTTTAAACTGGAAACCAAAACCGGCCGACAAAGAAATTCCATTTAAACCGGCTCGTGTATTAATGCAGGATTTTACCGGAGTGCCTGCTGTTGTGGATATCACTTCTATTCGTGCAGAGGCCGTACGTAAAGGGAAAAAAGGGAGCGAAATCAACCCCTTGGTTCCTGTTGATTTGGTTATTGACCATTCGGTTCAAATCGATTATTTCGGAAGCAATTCTTCCTTAGCCAAAAATATGGATTTGGAATATGAGCGCAATAATGAACGTTATCAGTTCTTGAAATGGGCACAAAAATCATTTAATAATTTCTCGGTTGTACCTCCGGGAATGGGAATTTGTCATCAGGTTAACCTCGAATATTTGGCGCAGGGTGTTATTACCCGCGACGGTATGGCTTTCCCCGATACTTTAGTGGGTACCGACTCGCATACTCCTATGGTTAATGGTATAGGTGTTATGGCTTGGGGTGTGGGCGGAATCGAAGCCGAAGCTGCCATTTTAGGTCAGCCTCTCTTCTTCCAAATTCCGGAAGTAATCGGTTTAAAACTTACCGGTAAATTACCCGAAGGAACTACAGCTACCGACATGGTGCTTACCATTACCAATCTATTGCGTAAATATGGTGTGGTAGAAAAATTTGTAGAGGTATTCGGTTCCGGTTTAGACCACTTAAGCGTTCCGGATCGTGCCACGATTTCGAATATGTCGCCCGAATTTGGATGTACGGTTTCTATCTTCCCCATCGATAATCAGACATTAAATTATATGCGCAACACCAACCGTTCGGATGAACAGGTGAAGCTGGTGGAAGATTACTGCAAAGCCAATATGCTTTGGAGAGAAAATGAAGATAAAATTGAATATACGGATGTGTTGGAATTGGATCTAAGTACGGTTGTACCTACGGTATCCGGTCCTAAACGTCCTCAGGATAAAATTGTATTAAGCGAATTAAAACAAGGATATAATGCCAGTCTCGAAAAAGATTTCGGCAGAACACAGGCTACATCTAAATCGGTAGATTTACAAGACGAAAATGGAAATGCCTATAGCCTGAAAGATGGTGATGTGGTTATTGCATCTATTACAAGTTGTACCAATACGTCGAATCCATCCGTGATGATCGGGGCAGCTTTGGTTGCTAAAAAAGCCAATGCATTGGGCTTGCAACCTAAACCATGGGTTAAAACTTCCCTGGCGCCGGGTTCACGTGCCGTAACCGACTATTTAGTTCAGGCCGATTTACTGAAAGAATTCGAAGCCATGAAATTTAATCTCGCAGGTTATGGCTGTACCACTTGTATCGGTAATTCAGGCCCGCTTCCCGAACCTGTTGCCTCAGCTATTGATGCCAATGATTTGGTGGTTACCTCCGTTTTATCCGGTAACCGTAACTTCGAAGCACGTGTGCATCCGCAAGTGAAAATGAACTTCCTGGCCTCGCCTATGTTGGTGGTAATCTACGCCATTGCAGGTACCGTTAATATGGATATCTATAACGAAGCTATTGCCACCGACAAAAACGGAAATCCCGTTTATATGAAAGATCTATGGCCAAGTAATCAGGAAATTTATGAAGCCGTTCGCCAAAATGTTACCAAAGAAGCTTTCGCAAAAGAATATGCCAAAGTATTCGACGGAGACGAATCATGGCAAAAACTTTCTTCACCCGATGCCGAGATTTTTGCATGGGATAAAGACTCGACTTATATAGCCGAAGCACCTTTCTTCAATAATCTTTCAGCAGAACCTGAAGAACCGAAAAATATAGAAAACGCAAGAACTTTATTGGTATTGGGCGACTCTATTACTACAGACCATATCTCTCCGGCAGGTTCTTTCAAAGAGTCTACACCCGCAGGGAAATACCTATTGTCTAAAGGTGTGGCCAAAGCCGATTTCAATTCCTACGGATCACGCCGCGGTAACCATGAAGTTATGATGCGTGGTACTTTTGCCAATGTACGTATCAAAAATAAATTGGCTACTCAGGAAGGTGGATACACCAGCTATTTGCCTACAGGAGAAGAAATGAGCGTTTATGATGCCTCAATGAAATATCAGGAAAACAATACGCCTTTGGTTATTTTAGCCGGTAAAGAATATGGCTCCGGATCAAGCCGCGATTGGGCTGCTAAAGGAACTTTCCTCTTAGGTGTAAAAGCCGTTATCGCCGAAAGTTATGAACGTATTCACCGCAGTAACCTGGTAGGAATGGGTGTTTTACCTATGATTTACAAAGCAGGACAAAACGCAGAAAGTCTCGGACTTACAGGAAAAGAAATCTTTAGTATTAAAGGTATATCGGAGGGACTTACCCCGGGTAAAACTGTTCAAGTAAGTGCACAAAAAGAAGATGGCTCTGTGATAGAATTTGAAGCAATTTGCCGATTAAATTCACAAATTGAAATTGAATATTACAAAAATGGAGGTATACTTCAATATGTATTGCGTCAGTTTTTGAAAAACTAATTATATTCTATTTCAAATAAAAAGCCCACTCTATGAGTGGGCTTTTTTTATATCTATTCGTTCTTATTTTCTTTCCGGACGAAGCATTACTCTCAACAGCTTTCCACTCCATGCACTTAACCCGCCTATTAATCCGCCCAATAATGTATTTACCCAAACTATAGAACCCGAAGGCAGCGTCAATAATTCGCCCAAAGCATTTACATAAGTCGGATTTGCAGCATCCACACGCCATAGGCTATATCCCATCCAAATTAACCCTATAGCCAAAAATCCGACCGGAAATGCAAATCCCTTCATTCGAAATCCGAATAAAATCACCAAAAAAGGCACTACGCCAATAGTCCACCAAGGTAAAAACCAAAGTAAAACCCCACTCAATACAAGTATAATTAGCCCGTTTATTAAATATTTTTTCATCTTATTTCATTAATTTTTGATAAAAGCTAAGTGCATTTTCGGCCTCTTCCCTATCGCGGAAAAATTGCAAGGAATAATATTTCCCGGCTGCCCAATCTTCAATCATATTATCGTAAAAACGACTACCCGGATTCCCACTTTGTCCCCCGGGATAAATACCATAGGCGCGAATTTGATTGCCTTCAAATGCTACAATCATTTTCCAGGATGGACCCCAACGATCACTACAAGCATTCACGATACTATAATTCCCTCCTACTTTTATATCATAACGTCCAAATGGTTTCAATTGCAAAATATGTTGCACCGAAGTTCCCTTATACTTATACCATTCCAATCCGCCCTTCTCTTTCTCTTTCTTCTCTAAATCGGCCATGGCAAAAGCCAAAGATTGCAAAATCAGGTCTCCCGCATTTTCTTTTTCGGGAGTTGATTGTATGTCAAATATGGATGCATTTGGATTTTTACGCATTAAATTAAAGAGTTGTTTATTGGGTGGCAAGTTGATTTCTCCTTTAAAATTATCCCACTCATCATAGGTCATTTTTTTAAATGCGACAAACCATGCCTCAAAAATACTGGGTGCAATTTGCTCGGCGTCATTAAAATAATTCCATTTTTGAAGAAGGTCGAACCAATCTTTATGTTTTCCAAAATCGCTCTCCGAAACATGCTTTAGGAAAAATGGCAAATACTCCGATGCCAATAAATTCTTATTATCTCCCTGCATGCTTTTCATAAACTCTGTGGTCATTCCATTATTGGCTTCGAGTAATTCGTTTACACGCTTATTTCTATAGCTTTCGAAAATGCCGTTGTAATAATATGGATAGGTAGAATCGGTGGGATGTTGATTGGCCGAGCTTACAAATCCACGCTCGGGGTTAAGAATATGCGGATTATTTTCGGATGGAATGACATCACTTATCAGACGATTGCGCACTCCATATCCATAATCTTCGGGATAATTTAAATGATATCCTTGTTGTTTAATTGCAATATCTCCATTGGCGGCGGCGAAGACAAAATTTTGTGCAGGCGCACCAAAATACTGCAATGCATCGAGGTAATCGTTGTGATTTTTGGCTTTATTCATTTGAATAAAAGTCTTGAGTTCATTCGCATCTATAAATGCAGTCCAAAACATAGCCAAATCCTTACCCAATCCACCTTTCATTAGAGAGTCTTCATACACCACAGGTCCCATTATGGTGATTTTTTTCTGATCTATAAGCGGCTCCCTACGGCCTTTGATATATATGGTATCATATACATATTCCGTATCATACCAACGGCCATCATATTTGTATTGGGCTTTACTCTCATCTTTCCATTCCACTCTGTACCAGTCGCGCACATCGCGTGTACCATTTGTCACCCCCCAAGCTATATTTTCATTAAATCCGGAAATCACACAAGGCGATCCGGGCAAAGATGCTCCATATACATTAAAGAGCGGGGTAGAAATTTGAATTTCGAACCAGATACTGGGCAGATTCAGTGCCAAGTGTGGGTCATTACACAAAATAGGTCCCTGAGATGCAGATTTATCGCCATTTACAGCCCAGTTATTGCTTCCTATACCTTCGAAATAATTTACATTTTCGAGGGCAGGATAAAAGCCGGCCAGACTATCGACAGGCTCTACTAATTGAGATAAGGAATCGGCTCTATTTTCAAAATCGAAATGAGTTCCGGATGGGATAATCGGATCGGAAAAATTTTCGGGAAAAACGGCGTATAAAAAATCGGCATCATCGGCATTGAGTAAGCTGTATGCATTGGCAATACCCAAATCCAAATCATTATCCGTGAGCATTTGCGCCATATATTTCAACAATAAGGCACATTTGAGCGGAGACCATTTCTCGGGAGCATAATTTAGAATTTTATATTCAATCGGATAATCACGGTAATTGAGTCTATCTATATAGGCATTGACTCCGGCCGTATAGGCTTGTAGTACCATCGCCGTTTCCGGGTCTTTGAGCATATTTTCTGCACTTTTTTTAGCCGAAGCCAACATGCCATTTCGGCGTTGCAATCGGTCGAATCTCAATACATTTTCGCCCAAAGTAGGATACAATACTTCACTTAAACGACCGGCAGCGGCGCGGGTTTGAAAATCCATTTGCCACAAACGCATATAGGCGGTAACATAACCTTGTGCAAAAAAAGCATCGGCAGTGTTGCTTGCAAAGATATGCGGCACCATGCGGTCGTCCCAGTATAAATGCACTTCGTCTTGCAATCCGGGCATTTTCAATACCTTTTTCATTTGCGGATCATCCGATTCGGCATTGGCCAAAACCCCGTTTACCGGATCTAATATTTTGCCCAGAGGCGGAATAGCCCGGTTGTTGATCTTAAAACCTTGATTCAACAACAAAATAAGAGTAAAAAGTAGGGAGGCAACGATACTGAATTTGAAAAATTTCATGCGTAAATTTAATCGTTTATTTGGTTTTTGGGCATGGATTCATTTGTATTACTCGTTCAATAAAATCGGAAACATTATTAAGCGAGAAATCGGCCTGAGGCAAAAAGCCGGCAAAGATTTGATATACATGTATCATTTCTTCATATTCCTCAATGCGAAAAACGGCATTTGCTTCTTTGAATTTATCGATCAAATATAAGGTATCATAGTAGAGCACTTCATCTTCGCCAATTTGAATTAAAATCGGCGGTAAATCATTAAACTGTGCATAAATGGGCGAAACCAAATGATGCTTTTGCATCCCATCGGCATACTTTTTCCCCCAAATGCGTATAGCCTTTATGTCTATAAGCGGATCATCGGCAATTTTGTTCTTCACATCGGGGTGTGATGCTTCTAAATCGGCCCAGGGCGAAAAGCAAATTGCTGCCAAAGGCAAAGGCAATTGATTTTCGCGCAAGCGCAACAGAGTGGCCAAACATAAACCTCCACCTGCACTGTCGCCGCAGAATACAATATTTTTTTCATCTATACCCGAAAGCCGTAAAAAACTGTAAACCGCAATGGCGTCATCTAAGGCTGCAGGAAAGGGATACTCGGGCGCCAAACGATATTCAAATGCCAATACTTTCGACTTGCATTCCAATGCCAGGCGTGCACAAATATTACGATGCGATTTGATGGAGCCATGATTGTATGCTCCTCCATGCATATAAAGAATGATGCGCTCATTCTCCTTATTATCCGGAATGACCCATTCGGCATTCATATTCCCGATTTTTAAGGATTCCAGTCTGACCCTTTTCCCCGGATAACCCAAAATAGAAGTCAGAAAATCCATCCCCTCTCTATAGGTTTTCTCCGGCAAATCATACCTGAATACAGCCTTCTTTGCAGCACGAAAAAAATATTTAATTCCCCTAATTTTAAGCCATGAAAGGAATCCAAATCGAGAAACCGGATATTTTACAATAGAAAAATAGGGCAAATCGGGCATAAAAAAAGTTAATTGAGGTCTTTAACAAATGTAAAAAAATATTGTAGGAATGCATCATTTTTTTATAAAGAATAGTAATACCAATGCATTAATAAAACATTTTTATATGTAAATTGCCTTCAGAAATGAGGATAAAATGTGAATTAAAACTATGTTTCTTAACATTGGCTTAATATAGAATATACTAAAATTGCACCACAATTAAACAGCATGTTTGGACTATCCGCAGATTTGACCTTATTATTACTCTTATGCCTGCTGTGTGCAGCTGTATTCGAGTTTATAAATGGATTTCATGATACAGCTAATGCTGTAGCAACTGTAATTTACACAAATTCGCTTAAACCCAATGTAGCAGTAGTCTACAGTGGTGTTTTGAATTTTGTGGGAGTGATCGCAGGGGGTACCGCTGTGGCCATGGGTATTATCAATTTATTGCCTCCGGGGGTATTGACCGATCAAAACCTGATGCATAATATTGCGATGATTATTTCCTTATTGTTATCGGCAATTATTTGGAATTTAGGAACCTGGTATTTGGGAATTCCGGCCTCTTCTTCTCATACGCTTATCGGATCTATATTGGGTGTGGGAATCTCCTATTCTCTTATTGAAAGTATATCGCTGCACGATGGGGTAAACTGGGGCAAAGCAACGAATGTGGGTTTGAGTTTATTGCTTTCTCCTCTATTGGGTTTTTTGGGTACTTTATTATTGGTACGCATTGCCAAAAAATTCCTGAAGGACAAAAAACTCTTTTCAGAACCGGATAAAACGGCTTCTCCACCTTGGTATATACGTACGATTCTTATTTTTACCTGTGGTGCTGTATCCTATGTACACGGTAGTAATGACGGACAAAAAGGAATCGGATTAATCATGCTTATCTTGGTGGCTATAGTACCTGCAAAGTTTGCACTCGATCATAATGCCGAAATTTCTACACTGAAAAATGAAATTACGCTTGCCATAAGCGGACTGGAAAACGCTCAAGGCGAAGTGCGACAAAACGCACGCTATATCTCAGCATTGGAGGGATTAAATAAATTAAAAAACACCTTGGCTCCCATTCAATCTTTTAATAATTTGGACGAAGTTTTGGTTCAGGATATTCGCGTAGAAATTCACCAAACTTCTGCCGACTTGAAAAAATTAGGAGAAGATGAAAGTCTGGCAGCCTCTTTTGCTGGTTTTGACCCCAAAAAATCTTCAAAAGCCATTTCTGCTCCCATCGAATATGCCCCTGTATGGGTAGCTCTCCTGGTTGCTCTTTGTTTGGGTATAGGAACTATGATCGGATGGAAACGTATTGTGAAAACAATTGGTGAAAAAATCGGAAAAGAACACCTTTCTTATGCACAAGGTGCCGGTGCTGAATTGATTGCTGCCGCTACCATCGGCGCTGCAACTGCAACCGGATTGCCCGTTTCTACAACACAAGTACTCTCTTCAGGTATTGCCGGTAGTATGGTGGCTAGTAATGGATTAGGAAACCTTCAAAAAGGCACTGTACGTAATATAGCCATAGCCTGGTTGCTTACCTTGCCTGTAACTATGTTATTGGCGGGACTCCTTTTTGCCCTATTGCGTTTTATACTTTAAGAATTTATTTTTTCTAGAAAAATAGAAACTGTTTACACGGGTTTTCGTATACTATTTAAAACCCAAGTGAATGCGTCAGTTAAAAATTTCTAAACAGGTTACCAATCGCGATACCGCTTCCTTCGATAAGTATTTGCAGGAAATAGGTAAAGTCGACTTAATTACCGCAGATCAGGAAGTAGAGTTTGCTTCCCGAATTAAAAAAGGTGATAATGTGGCATTGGAAAAATTGGTAAAAGCCAATTTGCGCTTTGTCGTTTCTGTTGCCAAACAATATCAAAACCAAGGCTTAAGTCTCCCCGACCTTGTAAATGAAGGGAACTTAGGTCTCATAAAAGCGGCTCAACGCTTCGATGAAACCAGAGGCTTTAAGTTCATTTCCTACGCTGTATGGTGGATACGCCAGTCTATTTTGCAGGCTTTGGCAGAACAGGCTCGTATTGTGCGCTTGCCGCTCAATAAAATCGGATCGCTTAATAAAATAAACCGCACTTTTTCGAATCTGGAACAGGAATTCGAACGCGAGCCTTCCGCAGAAGAAATTGCCGAAGCGCTCGAATTATCTCCCGATGAGGTTAAGGAAAGTATGCTGAATGCAGGCAAACATGTGAGCATGGATGCGCCTCTTATTGACGGCGAAGAAACCAATATGTATGATGTGTTGCGCGGCGATGACAGTCCAAATCCCGAAGACGGACTCTTACACGATTCTTTAAAAAAGGAAATCGAAAGAGCCTTAAGTACCCTTACCCCACGCGAGTCGGATGTGGTACGTTTGTTTTTCGGATTGGAAGGTAAACCGGCTATGACCCTTGAGGAAATCGGCGAAAAATTCGACCTAACCCGTGAAAGAGTACGCCAAATCAAAGAAAAAGCCATTAGACGATTGAAACAACAAAGTCGCAGTCGCCAGTTGAAATCGTATTTGGGATAATTATCCCCTATTTTCTTTATCGTATTCCGGCTCTATTTAATGCTCTATGATAGGCCGCCGCATTGCGCGAATGTTGTGCCCCGTTTACCGCAAATGAATGCGTGCCGTCTAATTTATCGGATGCACACATATATAAATAGGAATTCGGAGTATAATTCAAAACAGAATCTAATACCGCCGATTGTACCATACATATAGGCCCGGGCGGTAAGCCTTTATACTTGTAGGTATTATAGGGCGACTCCACCTCTAAATCGGAAAAATAAACCCTGTTGGCTTTAAAATCCTGCTTGGCAAATAATACAGTCGGATCGCTCTGCAAAGGCATGCCTATACGCAAACGATTGAAATACAAACCCGCAATCACAGGCCATTCCCGCGCAAGCTTATTTTGTTCGCTTTGCACTATCGAAGCCAATATATACACTTCACGGGGACTTAATCCCACTTTTTCTGCCTTTTCTAAACGGGATTCATTCCAGAATTTATCCCTCTCTTTTTTCATTCTTCTCAGCAAATCTTCGGCCGAACAATCCCAGTAAAATTCATAGGTATTGGGAAGAAAAATGCTGAAAATATTTGCCGAATCTACACCCAATTCTTTCAGCATTGCTTCATCTTTCATTCGTAATGAAATAGACGTACTATCCGCTTCGATTTTTTTGGAAATTCGTCCCGCGAGTACTTCCGGACTACGCGCATAAGTTAGCGTAATCGTAACTACTTCCTTTTGTCCCGATTTAATCTTATTTATCAACTCTCTATCCGTCATACCCACGTCTACCTTGTACTTTCCGGGTTTCCATTCACTCGAATCACTCAATAATTCCAATGATTTGCGAAATTGTGCTGCATCCCGAAAAAGGGAATCGGGAATTTGTGCCAGACTGTAGGCTTTGGACTTCTGGGTATAAATATAAATATAGCCTTCCTTCAGCGTATTTTTTTTCTGGTATGCATTATAATAGGAACAAGAGGAGAGGCTGATTAAAATCAGAAAATAAAAAAGTATATTTCTTTTATACATCATGATACCCAATGCGTTTGAACAAATAAGCAAAAGAGCAAGCTTCGCTTACCAGGCAAATTTCAATCCCAATGAAGGAAGAACGGGCAACTGATTGCGGCGTTCTGAAGTAAGACGATCTATATAAAATATATTCTTGCGGTTATACACATTGGTAACCCCGGCGTTTACTTCCAAATTCATAAAATCAGAAATTTTCCAGGTATACTTGGCACTGATGTCCAACCTATGATACCACGGTAATCGACCTGCATTGAGTTCGTCATAGATGGTATGTATGCTTCCATTTTCCGAAATATAATCGGTTTGTAATCCGTCTGCAAAATCCAAAAACTCAACAGTACCACTTGTTTGCGTAAATGGAAATCCGGATCCAAGGTTATAACGGGCGCTGATTTCCCAATTTTTCTTTTTACCCAACATGTATGAAGCAACAAAGTTCATATTATGTCTTCTGTCGAATACAGGAAAATAGGTATCAATTTCGTCGTATCTTTTGGTATAGGTAAGCGAGTAAACCGTCCAAATATAAAGGCGTTCGGTTTTATATGTAAGCAATACGTCTAAACCTGCCGCATAGCCTTTCTCGAGAATAAAATCCTTTTTCAAACGATCCGGTTTATCGGCATTCAAGGCATTATCTTCGTATACCTTATCGCGATTCAGATTGGTCAATTGTTGAAAGTTCTTATAATAGCCTTCCACATTCAAGGATAAATTATCTACGATATCATATTCGAATCCGAATATGGCATGTTGAGCTTTTTGCAACTTAGTTTTAACGGCCTTTCCATCAAAAGTTTTTGGAATATTATCCGATCCACTGAGGAAACCATAGAAAAAGTTCACCACATCACGGTCGCTGTTTGCGGCGATTAGGTTTTGGCTATACATACCTCCGCTCACTTTAAGGCGGAATCTTTCATGGGCGTTGAACTTAACAGCCAAACGGGGTTCGGGAGAAAATTCGCCCAAAGCGGCATAATAATGCAAACGCACTCCCGGGTCTACAACCCAACGGCCTCGATTCATTTTATAGCGCACATAAGCGGCAAATTCGGTCGTGTTTTCTTCTTGTAAAATCGAGCGATTTGCGGCATTATAAAAATTGAATTTGGTATTAAACCCGATTACTTCCAAACCGTAAATCAACTTATCTCTTTTAAAGAAGCTATTGAAATCCAGTCCTAGGTTGAAACTGTTTATACTACTGGTTCGCGGTGTGGTATTGGCTTCGAGGAGACTAACCTTATAACTGGAATAGCCAAAATTACCGTCAACTTTCACATTACTGTTATTAGGAACCAGGGTAAAGTTCAATCCGCCTCCGAATTGATTCCATTTCAGATCCGAAATATTCTGAAAATTAGCCCGGTCTGTATATCCGAAACCGAATAAACTAACCTTATTTCCTTTACCGGCATTGATGCTTATTTTTCCAAATACATCACCATAGCCAAAAGGCAATCCGTCTTTTCCATTTTCGCTATAGGGATAAAATACCTTAGAAGATTGAGGCAGATAGGAATATTTTCCGGTGAGTAAATAACTGGCACTTACATTCGAATTCTCGGAGATTTTCTTAAAAGGACCTTCCACCAAAGCTTTGGCACTAAAGGTATTGGCACTAATTTGGCCCGAATGTCTTTTCATATTTCCATCCTTTGCCGTAATGTCCATAATCGAAGAAATACGTCCCCCGTAATTGGCATTAAAACCGCCTGTATAAATATCGGCCGTACGAATAGCTTCTGTTTCCAGTACCGAAAAAAGTCCGATTGTATGAAAAGGATTATAAATGGTTAATCCTTCTAAAGTTAGTTTATTTTGTACGGGTGTACCTCCACGAATATAAATTTGTCCCCCTTGATCTCCGGTAAAATTTATACCCGGCACCACTTGCAAAAATTGAGCAAAATCGGGTTCACCCCCAATTTGAGGCAAACGGCGTATATCATCCGGCGAGACGGAAATCGTAGATACCCGCGTATCTCCTTTTTTATCTACCCCACCGCCTTCAATAACCGCTCCGGTCAGACTTGTGGCCGAGGCTTTCATTAAAACCGAAAGGCTAATGGTTCGCCCTTCCTGAACCTCTATTTCCTTGGTGTATTTTTCGTAATTAAACGTTGTGAATGAAATCGTATACTTTCCGGCCGGAATACGCGATATAGAAAAGAAACCCGACTCATCTGTCGAAACACCCAATTTGGTTCCCGAAATAATTACATTTACAAAAGCCAATGGCTCCCCGTCTGCATTACTTTTCACAAAGCCTTTTACTGTTCCTCCCTTTTGGGCAAAGCCTACTGTCGCCCATATCAACATAAGTAATAAAGAGGCTGAAAATTTCAAAATATTCATTCTAATGCACTAGTTTTAATCCTACAAAGATATCTTTCGAAATGGAAATAAGAAGTAACAAATTTCACTATTTATCCCATTCCAAATCCAACCTTCCTTAACCTCTGAAAATAAGCACCATAGATTTAATCCTTTACGGCATTTTGCGGGGGACGAATAAAGTCGAGCGGAGCCTTTTTGAAATGCAGGTATAATAATTTCAATAATTGTTTCGACTTACCAAACTGAATGCCTCTGGATCTTATGGCAACAAAAAGCGCCAGACCAAAACTTACGGCAAAGTTCATCATTCCGATTCCCACTAAACCCAATACCGATAAAATGGCTTCTCTCCATCCTATATCAAAATTCAAAACGACCAGTGCAATTCCAAAATTTCCCGAAGAAATGGTCACATGTCGTATATCTATAGGCCAACCGAAAAAGCTGCCTACTATCCCCATACTACCCAGAAATATACCCAAAAAGAAATTCCCGGCCAGGCTGCCCGTATTGTCTTCCAAATATAGGGCTATCTTCTTTCTCCAACGGCCTTTTAGCAATTTCACCATCAAGGGATGATAGGCAACTCTTTGGGGAATTTTTCGGAAGCGCACTATATTGTCGTAATATCCGCTGATTAATCCAGATGCAAACAAACAAACGCCTGCTATACCGGCATGAAAAATAGATAAGCTATGTAATGGGTCGATTTCATGGATCATGTGTACTGCCTTTTCCGCATCGGCGACATGATTTCCGGTGAAAAAATGCCATATAAAAGCAATTACCAATGCCAAGGGAAATACAACAATCAGATTACCCAAAAAGGCAACAAACTGACTTCGGCTTACTTTAACAATAAGCGCACTTAATTCGCCTAAATCATCCGAATTTCCATTCTTCGAGTCGAGTGCCGAGGCCAGGTGAGACGCGGTCATAGCCGGCTGTTTGGTGGCAATGGTACCATGTATCAGATGCACCCCGATGAAACCGAATGAATAATTCATACTATATAAAAAAGCACGACTAAAAGGTGCAAGCGACATATAGTAAACAAAGGTTTTGATTATGGTCATAAATGCCACGAGGAATCCTCCTTTGGCAGCAGACCTAAACATTTCGTCGTATTCCTTTTTACTGCTTGTAATATAATGTTCGCCCGTTTTTCCCGCATTATCGGTAATCTGAAAGGCGAGCATTTCGACATTTCCCTTTATATGTTCGCTCAAATTATAGCGTACATTTTCATTGCGAACCGAATCGATAAAAAACCGGAGTAAACGTCGACGTATACGAAGAGGTTCCCCTTTTAAGTCGAAAAGGGAGATGAGCATACGCATTCGGTCGAGACTTTTCTTCATCCGCAGCGACAAATAAGTCAGATTCAGCGAGGTTCCCTCCGACTCTCGAACACTGCGCATTCTTTCCAATTCGGCATCACATATGTCGAGCAAAATGCGCATTCTTTCCAATTCCGAATCAAGATCCAGCTCTTTGATTTTCATACTTTTTACAAAAGCAGAAATTTCGCTGCTCAGCATTATAAATGGTGAATCGGAATTTTCGAGATCTGTAGACAGATTTGTGAACATAGGCTCTATACCCAGAGCCGCGACACGATGCGAAATAAAAAGCAAGGCTTCGAGTAGAGATTTTTCAAGAAATGGAGGTAGTTCCTTGAGCTCAGAATCCGGTATCAAAATGCTTAAAAATTCATCCCAGGTTTCGAAAGAAATGGAACTCAACCACACATAATCATTAGAGCGGTTGAAAATCATATATAAACTATCGTGTAGTTCGTCGGGATTGGGAACAGGCGGAAAAATCTTATAAGATATTTTCAGCATGGCCCCGGAAAAAAATCCTTTATTAGCCAATATTCCAGAAGAAGCCAATAAATCCATATGCCTCGTCCCTGTCAACAAGCCCATAAAACTGCTTCTAAGGGCTTGAGCCAAATGCGGGTTTTCTCGAATAATTTCAATTAATTCCTTCAAATGCCGCTCCGAATCCGCAGCCGTTTGCCAACGTCCGGGGCGCATAAAATGAACCAGCCCAATCAGGGTGTCGAGGGGTGATAATTTTCCTTCCCGTGCTTTTTCTAAAACTTCCTTCATCTCTAAATCTGGCAATAAAATTAGTATTAACTTAGAACAAATCCCTATTTATTTTTTATTATAATGAGAAAAAAGTTAAATAATTATGTATACATTTAAGCAAAATTTTTATTATGAAATACTTATTACGTATACTCATCACAGCCTTAGCCGTAGTAATATGTGCATGGATTTTACCCGGAGTAAATTTCCCTGAACTGAATCAACCTTCCTGGGAATTTTCGGCATTATTAGGTCCTATATTTTTTGCATTAATTCTCACTTTATTAAATACCTTTCTAAAACCGGTTCTAAAAATTCTCACTTTTCCCATTACCCTTTTCACCCTTGGCCTATCGCTTTTGGTGATGAATGCCTTATTGATTTTATTGGCCGATTGGATGTTAGACTCGGTGGTAATAAACGGATTCTGGTGGGCATTAATATTTTCTCTGGTCTTATCGCTCATTGAATGGCTTTTGGAGAAAATATTGGGTGCAAACGATGATGAAAAGAAAGATTAATCAACATTTTTAAACATAAACACATTGAAATAAAAAAAGCAGGTTTGTCAAGGCAAGCCTGCTTTTTTTAGCTATATCATTTTCCTATTATTCTTTATCGAGGAATGGATATCGGTAATCGGTTGGTGGCACGAATGTTTCTTTGATAGTGCGGGGACTTAACCATTTATATAAATTGATTTTAGACCCTGCTTTATCGTTGGTACCACTTCCTCTGGCGCCGCCAAAAGGTTGTTGCCCCACCACTGCTCCTGTAGGTTTATCGTTGATATAAAAATTCCCGGCAGCTTGTTTCAATTTCTTAGCGGCTTCGGCAATAGCATAACGATCTGAAGAAATAACAGCCCCTGTAAGTGCATAATTTGACGTAGTATCCACCATTTCGAGTACCTCATCAAATGCATCTGCTTTGTAGACATAAACGGACAAAACGGGACCAAACAATTCCTCTACCATGGTCACATAATGCGGATCATTTACACGGATAACCGTAGGTTCGATAAAATAACCTGTGGATTTATCATAATTACCCCCGGCTACAATTTCATTTCCATCGGCTTTGGCCCGATCTATAAATCCGGCCAATTTATCAAATGCTTTCTCATCGATAACAGCATTTATAAAATTACCGAAATCTTCAGTTGGCCCCATTTTGAAGCTTGCTAAGTCGGAAATTAATCCGGCTTTCACTTCTTCCCACATATTATCGGGAATATAGGCACGTGAGGCGGCCGAACATTTTTGTCCCTGAAACTCGAAAGCACCTCTCGAAAGGGCCGTAATCACCTCTTTCGGATTGGCAGATTTATGAGCAAGAACAAAATCCTTACCTCCGGTTTCGCCCACTATACGCGGATAACTTTTATAGGTATGAATATTATTACCTATAGTTTTCCATATATTTTGGAATACTTCGGTAGAACCGGTGAAGTGGATTCCGGCAAAATCGGGGTGACTAAAAATTACGTCTGCGGCTTCGGGGCCCGAAGGATAAATAAGATTAATTACTCCATCGGGTAAACCGGCTGCTTTAAATATCTTCATCAAAACATGGGCCGAATAAACCTGTGTATTACTGGGTTTCCACACCACTACATTGCCGCACATGGCAACAGAAGTGGGTAAGTTCCCCGCTATGGCAGTAAAATTAAACGGAGTCAGCGCATAAACAAAACCTTCAAGCGGTCTCCATTCCAAGCGGTTCCAAACACCGGGACTACTAATGGGTTGTTCGGCGTAAATTTCGCTTAAGTATTGCACATTAAAGCGCAAGAAATCAATAATTTCGCATGCACTGTCTATTTCGGCCTGATAGGCATTCTTGCTTTGCCCCAACATGGTCGCGGCATTCAACTCGGCTCTATAAGGTCCGGCAATCAACTCGGCCATTTTCAAAAAAATGCTCATGCGTTGTTCCCAAGGCATATTTTCCCATTTTTCTTTAGCGGCCAATGCTTCAGAAATAGAACGTTGAATATCTTCTTTCGTACTTTTATAATAATATCCCAACACATGTTGGTGATCATGCGGTGGATGAATTGCCGTTTTATGGGCATTGCGCAACTCCTGAGATCCAATATACATGGGAATATCGCGTACTTCGGCACGCATCTCTTTCAATTTTGCTTGCAATTCTTTTCTTTCGGCACTGTTGGGTGCGTATGATTTTACCGTTTCGTTTACGGCAACGGGTACTTTAAAATGTGCACTCATGAATTAAAATTTTGAGCAAAGATAGCCAAAAGGGAACAAAGAAATGAGATTTTAAAACGAATTTAATTCCATTTCCAAGGCACATACATTTCGAAAAGAGGAATTTCGGTCAGGAAATTTTCATGGGTATGTATATCTTGAAAAAAGTAGTAGCCTTGCATTTGACCAAAATCGGATGCAAAATGGCAAGAACTTTCATAAGAGAATGTCTGACCCGGTTCCAATATGGGTTGCAGGCCTATTACTCCCTGCCCTTCTACTTCTCGAAAATCGCCAATGCTGTCCAGAATTTCCCATTTACGGTAGAGTAATTTGAGCGAACGCGGACCGGTATTGGTAATGCTGATAAAATAAGTAAAGAAATAATATTGCTTGGAAGGATCACTTCGGTAGGCATCGAATTTCGTTTCAACTCGAATATCCAGATCGCTAATTGCAGTAATATGTTTCATCGGTCGGTAATGGTACTTAGGGCGCTAACGCCGATTAGACGGTCATTACGTTGATAACGATCGCGGTAATACACCAATACAATATACATATTTTCGGTACGTGCAAAATCGCCTTCCAACAATTGAGTGGGCGAAATTTGAGGGAAAGGATTTTTATTCACAAAGAGAAAATTATAATAGCCCGTTTTCAATTTTTTGGTAAGGAAATATTCCTTAAGTTCGGGATCATAATCCATTTTAAATTCGGGCAATAATTGAAAATTAGACAATTGTCCCATCACATATACATCGCCGATTTGGTCGGGCCCCCGGTCATAATCCAAGGCAAAGCGCACATAAGAATAATCGCCATCGGTATCCGGTCTGAAACCGTCGCGGGTTTCTATATAATAGGCGCCATTCAAATCAGGCAAAGGCGTATATTGTCTGGATCCGCGAGCCGGAAGCGGAAAAAGATAAGAAATCATCAAACCATCGCGGGCTTCGACCAAATCGCGGGTAATATTTGTTTTTTGGCGCAAGGTACGTAAATCCAAAAAGCGCCATTCATTTCCTCCTTCAAAAGTGAGGGAATTATCTAAGTTATCAAAGGTGAAAACAGAACCAACCTGCATGGCCGGTTTCACATTACGTCGCGCATTATCTTCACGACCGTTTTGATAAATATCGACCATTAAATCCATACGCGGATTCACATTGGGAATAGCGGAATAATCTAAGTCGAAAACCAAATCCTGCGCTTGTAAACGATATTCGGCACTTATGGCATCCCGGATTCTGCCTTTAAGAGAAAGCAGGGGTTCAAATACACGAAAGCGTTTGATAAAAACCGTATCCTGATTATCGTATTCCTTAAAAACCACCAAAGCATAATTGCCGCTAAACTTAGGTTTTAGGTCGTTTGTCGGAAAATCGAGACTGTAATGGGTATAACTTTGCTTGGTCCCCATAGAGAAATCCATAGTGGAAATATTAGCCTGCATAAAGCCCTGAAGGTACATAATGGGTTCGAGCGGAGAGGGACTCCAGTTGTAATCACAAAGCACGAAGGTGTAATTATAGACATCACTTCCGGCGTTCAAATCATCGAAATGAAGAGAGATTTTCTCCGAAGAATGCAATTGCAGCATAGGCATCAGCGAAGGCTTGCCATCGCGCAGTAATTGAACCGTATGAATATTGGAATGAAAGACCGTATCACGCATCACGGCAAAGAGCTCGATTTGGCTCAAACAACAAAGAAATATGAAGAGTAATTTATGCAAAATGTATTCAATTGAATGTACAAACATAAAAGAATGGACTAAAAAAACGAGAATTTACAAAACAATTAACATAAGAACCCTATGCAAATAGGAAAATTAAAATGAAAAAATAAGACCGAATTAGTTTTGTAAGATTAAAAAAATCCTTAGGTTTGCCGCAAAATTATCTACCAACAGAACGTACGATAACGCATATGGGTAAGTCAATTAAAATTAGCAAAGGGCTGAATATCCGCTTGGTCGGTGAGGCTGAAAAAGTAACTGCTTCTCCCGAGAATGTAGATACGATACTTATTAAACCTACAGATTTCCACGGATTAATTCCGAAATGTGTGGTCAATCCGGGCGATGAAGTAAAAGCCGGAACTCCATTATTTTTCGACAAGAAGCATCCGGAAGTTCAATATTGTTCCCCGGTAAGCGGTGAGGTATTGGAAGTAATTCGCGGAGAGAAACGTAAATTAATCGGTATCAAAATTTTGGCCGATAAAGAAACGCGCTATGCCGAGGTCAATATTCCTGCAATGGAAAATGCATCAAAAGCCGATATTATTGCTGCGATGACTGCACATGGTGTTTGGCCTTATATTAAGCAAAGACCATTCGATGTGGTGGCTAATCCGAATCAAATGCCCAAAGCTGTTTTTATTTCGGCTTTCGACAGTAGTCCCCTTGCTCCCGACTTCGATTTTGCGATGCAAGGATATGGCCCGGAATTTCAGCATGGTTTGGATTTATTAGCTAAATTGGCTCCTGTTCATTTAAGCGTACATAGCGAACTGACTAAGAGTGAGATTTTCTTAAAAGCCAAAAACGTAGAAATACATACAATCAGTGGTCCGCATCCAAGTGGAAACGTGGGCGTACAAATTCATCATATTGCTCCGATCAATAAAGGCGAAATCGCGTGGACAGTTAATCCCCAGGATGTAGCCATAATCGGTCGTTTATTTTTAGAGAAAAAATACAACCCACTTCGTGTAATTGCCATTACAGGTAGCGAAGTAAGCCGTCGTCGTTATGCGAAAGTATTACCGGGTACACCGATGAAAGCGCTTTTGGCCGAAACCATAAATACCCAATATCCGGTTCGTGTAATCAGCGGAAATGTACTTACAGGTTCCACTGAATCATTGGACGGTTATTTAGGATTTTACCATAATCAAATTACCGTAATCCCCGAAGGACACGATCCTCAATTCTTTGGATGGATTGCTCCGGGATTGGATAAATTCTCTATGAGTCATACATTCTTTTCCTGGTTAATGCCTTCGAAAAAATACGCATTAAATACCAATCTAAACGGTGAAGAGCGTGCATTTGTAGTAAGTGGAGAATATGAAAAAGTATTCCCTATGCAAATTTATCCGGTATATTTGCTTAAAGCTATTTTGGCCAATGACATCGAAAAGATGGAAGAATTGGGAATTTACGAAGTAGCTCCGGAGGATTTTGCTTTATGCGAATTTGTATGTACATCCAAGATCAATACTCAGCAAATTGTGCGCCAGGGATTGGATTTGGTTTTATCTGAAATGGAATAATAATTAACGTAACAACAAGATATATCAGTGAAAGCTTTACGTAATTACATGGAGAAGAAGATTGAACCCAACTTTAAAGAAGGGGGAAAACTTCATAAATTATGGCCTCTATATGATGGCTTTGCAACCTTTTTATTCGTACCCGGTCACGTTACGCATCATGGTGTGCACGTGCGCGATGCTATAGATTTAAAGCGTACGATGATTATGGTGGTACTGGCTATGGTACCTGCCTTGTTATTTGGCATTTACAATACCGGATATCAGCATTTCATGGCATTGGGTGCTATGCCCGACACGATGACTATTTTAGGTTTCGGTCTATTGAAAGTATTACCTATTGTAGTGGTTTCTTATGCGGTGGGATTAGGAATAGAATTCTTATTCTGTATCATTAAAAAGCATACCATCAGCGAAGGTTATTTGGTATCCGGATTATTAATACCCCTGGTTTTACCTGCCGATATTCCTCTTTGGATGGTAGCTTTGGCTGCAGCATTTGCGGTGGTTATCGGAAAAGAAATTTTCGGTGGAACCGGAATGAATATTTTGAACGTAGCTTTATTGGCGCGTGCCTTTTTATTCTTCGCCTACCCTACCTATATGAGTGGGGATGTATGGGTTTCGATGAAAGGCGAACACCGTAGCGGTTACGAAATCCCAATGGAGGTGAAAGAAAATGTATTGGTAGACACTTATACGGGAGCTACTTTCCTGGGACAAACGGCAACAGCCGGGTTCGACGGTCAATTTAAGAATGTGGCCGGAGAAGATATAACCGAGACCGTATTTATGGATTCATTTATCGGATTAATTCCCGGTTCTATTGGTGAAACATCTACCATCGCTATTTTGTTGGGAGCATTGATTTTGATATTTACGGGTATAGGTAGTTGGCGCATTATGGTTTCGACCTTTGCCGGTGCATATATAATGGGATTAATTTTCAATTTAGTGGCAGGCGATAATGCCTATATGGCTATGCCGGCACATTATCATTTGGTAATGGGCGGATTGGCATTCGGTGCTGTGTTTATGGCAACCGATCCTGTATCGGCTTCGCAAACCAATTTGGGAAAAATATTTTATGGATTGGGTATAGGTATATTTGCCGTATTGATACGTGTGGTAAACCCCGCTTATCCGGAAGGTGTAATGCTGGCCATCTTGTTCTTTAATGTAATGGCTCCGGTTATCGACTACTACGTAGTTCAATCGAATATCAACAAAAGAGTAAAACGATTTAAATTAGCTTCTAATGGCGTTAAATAAAGAAAGTAACGGATATGTATTGATGTTCTCTACCATATTGGTATTGGCTACATCAATCTTGTTGGTTGTGGTTTTCGGGTTTACCAAAGATACCATTGCCAATAATCAGAAACTGGAAAAAATGCAGAATATTTTGCAAGCAGCAAATATTCAAATCGAAAGAGATTTAGCCGAGCCTGAATTCAACAAAACGGTAATCGATGCCTTCGCGTTGACAGAAACAGGTGAAGTGAAAATGAAAGGCGATTTAGATTATGTGTTCAACATTAATCTGGCTGTAGAAATTAACAAAAAAGCAGGCGAGGAAAAACATTTCCCGGTATTCGTTTGTTCGAAAAATGACAGTACCTTTTATGTATTGGGTATGCGTGGAAAAGGTCTTTGGGACGCAATTTGGGGCTATGCCGCTATTGAAAGCGATATGCAAACCGTTTACAATGCCGTATTCGATCATAAATCAGAAACAGCAGGTTTGGGTGCTGAAATCAACCAATCTTGGTTTACTAAAACTTTTATCGGTAAAAAACTGACCAATGAGGCAGGTGAATTTGTTTCTATTTCAGTAGCCAAAAAAGGAAGTTATCCTCAGGGAAGCTTGAACCATGTAGATGGTATTTCGGGTGGTACGCTTACTTCAGACGGATTGCATGATATGTTGAAAATGTTTTTTAGTGCATTTCATGCATTTGGACAAACACATGCCGCTGAGCAACCTGCAACAGTATTAGAAAGCAATACGGATTCCTTGAATATCGACAGTATTCCGGCAGAAACGGCGGATACATTAAATCAATTATCCACTTCAAATTCATAAGATCATGGCAGAAGTAGCAGTACAACAAGAAAAAGAAGCCTTGTTCAGTAAAAAAAGGGTAAAACTTATTACTGATCCTCTAGATGACAATAATCCAATAACGGTACAGGTATTAGGTATTTGTTCGGCACTTGCCATTACGGTTCAAGTAAAACCGGCCTTATTGATGTTTGCAGGTGTGTTTTTTGTAATCACTATAGGAAACGTAGTCGTATCTTTATTACGTAACCTGATTCCAAGCCGCGTGCGTATCATTGCTCAATTGGTTATTGTAGCCGGATTGGTTTCGGTGGTAGATATGGTATTGAAAGCCTATCAATATGACGTAAGTAAACAATTATCCGTATTTGTGGGATTGATTGTAACCAACTGTATCGTAATGGGACGCTTGGAAGCATTTGCCATGGGAAATAAACCTTGGCCTTCCTTTTTGGACGGAGTCGGAAACTCTGTTGGATATGGATTATTATTGGTTTTAATTGCATTTTTCCGCGAATTATTAGGAGCAGGAAAATTATTGGGATACCAAATTATACCCAATGCCTTTTACGAAATGGGATATGTAAACAACGGTTTGATGATGATGCCTCCAATTGCATTGATTTTGGTGGGTATATTCATCTGGATCCAACGCAGCCGCAATACAAAATTAATCGAAGTAGCAGACTAATTAAAAGAGCTGAAACACTATGGAAAATTTATTAAATATTTTCGTCAAGTCGATTTTTATCGAAAACATGATTTTCGCATACTTTTTGGGTATGTGTTCTTATCTGGCCGTATCTAAAAGAGTATCGACTGCTATCGGATTAGGTGCCGCAGTAATCTTTGTATTGGGTATAACCATTCCTATCAATTATATGCTCGAAAATTATGTATTAAGAGCTGGCGCATTAGCTTGGATGGGAGAAGGTTTTAAGGATGTAGATTTATCTTTCCTTTCTTTCATTATGTTTATTGCCGTAATTGCCGCTATAGTGCAATTGGTAGAAATGATAGTAGAAAAATTCACCCCGGCTTTATACAGCACCTTGGGTATATTCCTTCCATTGATAGCGGTAAACTGTTCCATCATGGGTGGGGCTTTATTTATGCAATCCAGAGGATATCAATCTATAGGTGAAGCAACCATATTTGGCTTGGGTTCGGGCATAGGATGGCTTTTGGCTATTGTAGCTTTGGCTGCCATCCGCGAAAAAATGCGCTACAGCAAAGTTCCCGCTCCATTGCGCGGATTAGGAATAACCTTTATCGTAACCGGCTTAATGGGATTAGCATTCTTAAGCTTCGCCGGAATTAAATTGTAAGTAATTTTTTAAAAAAGATTTTATGGACGTACAATTATTAATAGTCGCATCTGCAGCATTCCTGATAATCATATTGCTTTTGGTTGCCATGTTGCTGTTTGCCAAATCAAAGTTGACCAATTCCGGTCCGGTAAAAATTACCATTAACGACGAGAAAACTATAGAGGTTAATGCCGGGTCTACCGTGCTTTCTACCCTTAGCAACGAGAAAATATTCCTTCCTTCTGCTTGTGGAGGCGGTGGTACATGCGGAATGTGTGTATGCCAGGTCGAAGAAGGCGGAGGAGAAATCCTGCCTACGGAAGTCGGCTTCTTTAACCGTAAACAAATTCAAGAAAAATACCGTTTGGGTTGTCAGGTTAAAGTAAAACAAGACATGAAAATTCGCATTCCGGAAGAAATATTCGGTATTAAAAAATGGGAATGTACAGTGGTTTCTAACTATAATGTCGCTTCCTTTATTAAAGAATTTGTGGTTCAATTACCCGAAGGAGAAACATTGGATTTTAAATCCGGAGGTTATATACAAATTGACGTTCCTGCCCTAGAAGTAGATTTCAAAACTATAGATATACGTCCATTACCCGATGATCCGGCAGGTGACGATAAATACCGTGCAGAATGGGATAAATTTAAGTTGTGGGATCTAAAAATGAAAAATCCGGAACCGATATTCCGTGCTTATTCCATGGCCAATCACCCCGCCGAAGGGAATATCATCATGTTGAATATCCGTATTGCCACTCCACCCTGGGATCGTGCCAATAACCGCTGGATGAACGTTAACCCGGGTATTTGTTCTTCATTTATTTTCTCTCGTAAACCGGGTGATAAGGTTACCATTTCCGGTCCTTACGGAGAGTTCTTCATCCAAGATACTCAGAACGAAATGATTTATATTGGTGGTGGTGCCGGAATGGCCCCTCTCCGCTCGCATATTTTCCACTTATTCCATACACTAAAAACAAATCGTAAGGTTAGTTTCTGGTACGGAGGTAGAAGTAAACGCGAATTGTTCTATGTAGACCATTTCAGGAAAATTGAAAAAGAATTCCCGAATTTTAAATTCCACCTCGTTTTATCTGAACCCCTTCCGGAGGATAACTGGAAAGTGAAAGAAGGATTGGACGGAGAAGGAGACGGATTCGTCGGATTTGTGCACCAATCACTAATCGATAATTATCTATCCAAGCATCCCGATCCCGAGGAAGTAGAATATTATTTCTGCGGCCCTCCTATGATGAATGCGGCGGTAATTAAAATGCTTGATGATTTCGGCGTACCAAAAGAGAATGTACACTTCGATGATTTCGGAGGATAAATAAAATATAAAAGGTCGGATTTGTTTCCGGCCTTTTTTTGTACATTGATTAAAATTATAAAGGCAATTAAAGAAATGAAACATTCCCTGGAGCAAATTCAAAAATTCCAAAAGAGGAAAAAGCAATTGTTAATTATAGCCATAGTTGCCGATGTTATTGGCCTGCTTAGTTATGCTTTCCCCGGTATATTCGAATTATTCGACTTTGTTTGGGCGCCTCTTGCAGCACTTACCAATATGCTGATGTTCGGCGGTTGGGTGGGTATATTGGGGGGACTGGGCACTTTCGTGGAAGAAATATTGCCCATGACCGATTTTATTCCCAGCTTCACCATTATGTGGTTTATTAAATTCTATATATTAGAAAAGAAAACCAGAAAAGAATTGGCTGAAACAACCGAAGAAAAAGCACATATAATCGAAGATTAAATGATAATGTATCGTTTTATCTAATACTTTTATAGAATATCTTAATAAAAGGTCGAATTAATTTCGTTTGAAAAAAGCGAAATTCTACCTTTGCATAAATATATAATCTACAAGAATGAATAATTATGATGTTGCCGTTATAGGCTCGGGTCCCGGTGGGTATATTTCTGCCATTCGTTGTGCACAATTAGGAATGAAAGTTGCCATTATCGAACGTTATGCCTCGCTTGGCGGCACTTGTCTGAATGTGGGTTGTATTCCTTCCAAAGCCCTACTCGATTCGTCTGAACATTATTATAATGCCGGCCATACTTTTGCTCAACACGGTATACAACTCGACAATCTGCGTCCGGATTTCACGACTATGATTGCCCGCAAAGCCGATGTAGTGAAACAAAATGCCGATGGAATTTCTTTTTTAATGAAGAAAAATAAAATTGATGTTTATCAAGGTCACGGCAGTTTTGTAAACCCAACTACCCTTCAAATTAAAAAGGACGATGGAACTACAGAACAAATCAGCGCCAAAAAAATAATCATTGCCACAGGCTCTAAACCGGCTTCATTACCCGGAATAGTAATCGATAAAAAACGTATTATCTCTTCTACCGAAGCTCTTTCTCTGCAAGAAATTCCCAAGCATTTGATTCTTGTTGGCGGAGGTGTAATCGGTATAGAACTAGGTTCGGTTTATGCCCGCCTGGGATCTAAGGTGTCGGTGGTGGAATATGCCGATTCTATTATTGGTACCATGGATAAGGAATTGGGAAAAGAGCTGACTAAGTTGAGCAAGAAATTAGGCTTCGAGTTTTATGTAAAACATAAGGTGGTTTCGGCTGAAAATACCGGATCAGGGGTAATTGTGAAAGCCGAAAATATGAGTAATTCAGAAATGCTAACCCTGGAAGGCGATTATTGCTTGATGGCGGTTGGGCGCAGACCTTATACGGACGGACTGGCATTGGAAAATGCCGGCTTAAGTACGGATGAAAAAGGACGTATTCCCGTTAATGCCCATAAGGAAACAAAAGTTGCCGGCATATTTGCCATAGGCGATGTGATTGAAGGACCTATGCTGGCGCATAAAGCCGAAGAAGAAGGCGTATATGTAGCCGAATTTATGGCCGGTCAAAAACCGCATATTAATCCACTCCTTATTCCCGGTGTTGTATATACATGGCCCGAAGTAGCCTCTGTGGGTTATACCGAAGAGCAGTTGAAGGAAAAAGGTGTGAAATACAAAAGCGGAAAATTCCCATTTATGGCCAGCGGAAGAGCCAGAGCCGGTATGGACACAGACGGATTTGCAAAGGTACTCGCCGATGCCGAAACAGACGAAATTTTAGGCGTACATATTATAGGTGCACGAGCAGCAGATATTATTATGGAAGCAGCCGTTGCTATGGAATACAGAGCCAGCGCCGAAGATATAGGCCGCATTTGTCATGCCCACCCAACCTATAGCGAAACTTTTAAGGAGGCCGCTTTGCAAGCTAGTGAAAAACGTGCATTAAATATTTAACGAATATTATCGCACTTGAATAATTTTATTATATTTGTGTAAACAATAATCAAAACAAAAATGAAGAAATTCTACTTAATGGCAGCTTCTATTGTTATAGCTGTATCGGCAAATGCCCAAGTTAATTCAACCCAACAAAACAATGCGGGTGATTTGAAAGTAGCATCAGCTCCTTACCAAATCATTTCAAATGAATATGTACCATCAAATAATCATGTAGAGAAATTTGGCCCGGTATCATATTACATCGACTATGCAGCGTATAATATCGATCCTGATGTTATTCCAAATGGACTTACAGCTACGGGTGGACGTTATATCATGGATGCTTTGGCTGCTCCTCTCGATTCTCAAGTAACATCTATCGCAACAAACCTTCGTCCTTATACCGGTTTTACCGATTATAACGATTTAGGTAATACGCTTATGTTCGTAAATGCTGCCGATCCGGGTGCTGCTATTATCGTGGATTCATTATTCTTCGATTATGGTCACTCTAATAGTTCCGGTACTATGAACAAAATTTTAATTTATCTACGTACAGGTAGTAATGGTAACTTTGGTTCTGCAGGTACTTTTACTATTCCTAACGGAACTATTTTCTGGAAAGATTCTATCGAGTCTGACGTAACTCTTTCTCAATCAGGATCTGCTTTCGGAACAGGATCTACAGTTAATTATGCTGCAGCAGTAGGTTATACGCATTCACTTGCTTCAGGTGACCTTACTACACATATTATTCCAATCGCTTCTTTAACTGCAGGTGATACTATCGGTATCGGTGGTTTTGGATATAATGATAACTCTTCTCCTGTACAAGCGAATTCATTGGCTACTTTCTCAGAAGATGCTGGTAGTATTTATTTACTACGTTTGAGCTGGAATGTATGGACTAAAGTAACTTTCTCTAGCGAGGTATCTGTTGAAAACCTAGAAAACAACGGATTTACACTTCATAGCTTTATGCCAAATCCTGCTGATATTTCTACAAATATCAACTTCGAATTGGCTACTCCTTCTGATGTACGTTTCGATATCATCGATATGAACGGAAGAATGGTTAAGTCTGTTGATCTTGGAAACCAAGCTGCCGGTAAAACAAATTATACATTGAATACTTCAGATCTTTCTACTGGTATCTACAATGTTGTAATGCGTGCCAACAACAGCATTTTCTCTAAAAAATTAAGTGTAGTTCACTAATATTTTTCTCATAAAATTAAAAAAAGGGTTGTTTTCGAACAACCCTTTTTTTTTATCGTATAATGCGGTAATTCTTATACCGAAAATCCAAATTCAAATAGCGTCTCAATCTCTGTTTCCATATTTCTTTGCATGGAAAACGGTTATAAGAAATATCAAAATCGAAAGTCCAGTTCATCCGTTCTATGCGCTCCTTCATACATTCCGGATGTTGCCCTTCGAAACGATACAAAGCGTGTATGCCGCTGTAGTCAAACTCCTCCGCTTTAGCTATATGTTTTTCCATCCAGGCATCATTATGCCATAATTTATGAAAGCTTTCCTGCTTTCTTTGCATGGCAGCCGGTTCTCTTACCCAACCATAATGGTGCATATAAGCCGGTGTATCGATTACTCTTAGCTTTTCATTCTCATTTTTTCTAAAGCCTTGTGCATCTTTATAACTGTAAATAGAATCCGATTTACGCAATACGCGAATTTCATTTTCATACCAACCGCTTCCTGCACCAATATAATCGTAGGACCCATAAAAATGGCGGTATTTCAGCAATAATCCGTCCACATCCTTTCTGTCTTTATAGCGTTGCATATAATCTTGAAGAATGGGCAGAGAAGATTCGGGCAAGACTTCATCGCCTTGAATATAGATGGCCCAGTCTACCTCCCCTTCAATGGCGGCATAAGCTTTATCCGTTTCCACGGCGAGCACGCGTCCGCCTTCGCGGAGAGTATCGTCCCAAATTGTATCAATAATCACAATTTTTTCCGGATCAATAGAAGCAATCAAGTCACGGGTAGTGTCATCCGAATTGCCCACGGCCACATAGACCTTATTGCATAATGGTAAAATAGAAAGAATCGCTTCCCGCACGGGATAATCGAGTCGCACCGCATTGCGTATAAAAGTAAAACCGGCTATATTCATGATTCAAAGTAAAAGAAAAAGAAAATACATTTAGTACATTTACGCATAAAATAAAAAAAGCAACAAGCCATAATGGACAATATCATACTTTTGGCCTTAGCCTTGGCTCCCGTATTTGCGTTAGGAAGTTTGATTTTCTGGAAAGATAAATGGGAAAAGGAACCCCTAAAAAGGCTTCTGTTTACATTTATAGCCGGCATGCTCAGTTGTATCCCTATAATTATAATTGAATTATCGACAGACTGGATTTTTGCCCCGCGCGATGGCAGCATAAAAGGTGCGTTTTTAACGGCATTTATATTTGTGGGCCTAACCGAAGAATTGGGTAAATGGGCGGCTGTAATGCTATTTGCATACAAGAAAAATGATTTCAACGAGCCCTATGACGGTATAATATATGCCGTGATGGCTTCTTTGGGTTTTGCCGCTATAGAAAACATTTTATACATATACGAAGGGGGTATGTCCGTGGGCATAATTCGCGCCTTCACTGCCGTCCCTGCCCATACCATAATGGGCGTATTAATGGGCTATTTTATGGGCTTAGCCAAATTTAAACCTCAGAAGAAAAAAATATATTTACTTCTAAGCATAATTGCACCGGTGTTATTACACGGTTCCTACAATTTCAGTCTCTATATCCCAAATGAAATAATAGCCTGGTCGGGGGCTTTACTTTCATTGGGCATAGGCATTTTCCTTGCGCGCAGAGCCATGAAAATACATGCCCATAGTTCGCCTTTTAATACCCAAAAACACAAATAGACACAGTAATCCAAAAAGCCCCGACAGCAATATCAGCCCGGACAACGCAAATAAGAATGCATTAATTTGGATCTATGTATACACTAAAATGTATGAGAAACTATGTATGCTATACCATTCGAAAATACACCATTCAAAGCGTATTCAAAAAGAATGCACATTGCCCTAATCGGCATGCTTTTGTTGGTCCTAAGTTTATTCTTATATTTCCGATTCAAAAAATGCTTTTAACATGATGGAATTTACGAGCATACTCGAAAAGCCTGATTCAATCGGACATACGGTAATAGCCATTCCCGATCATATATTGGAAAGCAAGCCCGGTCCCCGATTTCGTGCGCAGGGAAGTTTCAATGGATTTCCTTTCAATTTGGCCGTACAATCCAAAGCAGAATTTGGCAAATATTTTATGGTGGGCGGCATGTTGAGGAGGCAAGCCAAACTGAAAGAAAATGAAAAAGTGTTGGTGAAAATGGAGTGGATTTCCTCCGAAATATTAGAACTTCCGGAGGAGTTGGAAGCAATATTGGAACAAGACAGCGATTTTAAGCAAATATTCGACACATTTACAACGGGAAAAAAACGAAGTTTAGCCTATTATGTTCGTGGGGTCAAAAATGTAGACAGCCGGATCAAAAGAGCATTGGAATTGGCATACAAAGTGAAAACAAATACATTATATTCGTCTGATAAATAAATTTTACCTTTGCTTTTCCCGCTTAACAAACCAAAATGCATAAATGACCTTATACGGTGCTGACATAACAGATGAAGTATTAATGCAAAAAGCCATAGAAGGAGATAAAATGGCATTTGCTGCCGTATATGATCGTTGGCATCTGCGCATGTATAATTATTTCAGAAAAATGCTTTGGCGCGATTCGGAAAAGGCGGCAGATTTTACGCAGGATTTATTTATAAAAATTGCAGAGAAGCCCGGTGCATTCAATCCGCAATATGCCTTTTCGCCGTGGATATATACTTTGGCTTCGAATATGTGCAAAAATGAATACCGCAAACAAAGTCTACGCCGACACAGTCCGATCGATGAAATTGCCTCTCAGCAACAGCTCAGTAATCCCCATGAAAAATCAATAGAAAAACATATAGATGAGAAAGATTTTTTTCTTCGTCTAGATCAGATATTAGAGGAACTTTCGGAGGAACACAGAAATGTATTTATATGGCGATATAAAGAAGAATTGAGTTTAAAAGAAATTGCACAAATTGCACAATGCAGTGAAGGAACGGTTAAGAGTCGTCTTTTTTATGCGTTGAAAAAAATAGGAGAAAAAGCAAAAGATTTTGCGATAAAATGAACGAATTGAATTCTAAATTGTATAGAAAGAGGTGACGGAAGACAAAAACATAGAACGTATAGAAGCCTTGCTACGCAAGCATAGCACGCAAAAATTAAATGCGGAGGAGCTTGCTTTTTTAGCAGAAATGGGCATAGAGGCCGAGCAGCTCGATCTCCTATCGCGTGCTATAGGAGTGGAGGATGTTCATGTTTTCAAGGATTCTGATTTAGTAAAAGAAAAGGTACTTTCCCATTTTAGTGCAGATTTGGGGGGAGTACAATCGGAAAAAATGCCGATTAAAAAAGCGTTCAATCCCACTATTTGGCTTCAATATGCGGCCATATTGATTCTTTCTGCTATGAGCATTACGGTTGGCTATATTTTATTACAGAAGAAAGAAGTAGTACAGGAACCATTGGCCATAGTTCAAGAAAATCAGAGTTCGCCTACACCGATAGAAGAATCGATTCCCGAGGGGGACATAAAAGAGCCGGAAAAGAAGCCTGCGAATTTGCAAAGCCCTCCTCCACCGCCTCCCGTGAATGTACCTTCGGGCAAAATATTGGATGAAGCAAATGAGATCATTGATATTTCAGAAGAAGATGCCGAGGTTTCCACTAATAATATGGATGCATTTAAAGAAGAAGTAAGCGGCGGTGTGGAGTTGGAAAGCAATACCATAGTGCGCGCGCAAGAAAGCGGAGCAGTGGCAGATAAAAAAGAAAAAGAATCTCCCCAAGCTATGGCTAAGAGCAGCGGGGAAATTGGGCCATATCCGGGGGGACAAGCCCAATTAAAGATTGATTTAAAAGAGAAAATTCAGAATATACAAGACATACCGGAGACATCATACGTTACCGTAAAAGTATTTCCGAACGGAAAGGGTCAATTAAACCAAATACAAATTTTAAAGACCAATCATTCCGGATTTGCCGAAGCTATAGTAAGTGCATTAAAAAAGCTGAACAATTGGCAAAAGGGGAATACACAAAGCCAGACCTATATGTTTTTCATGGCGGATTTTAGGGCTGAAAAAAATTAGGGTTTACTGTAGAGTCCGGCATAAAAGACTTGCAAAACTTCGGCGCGAACCACACCCGGCAGGGCATTTAAAACACGGTTTACCGTTGCCATACGTTCGGGCAAAGCGTGCAAGTTAAGTCCCAATCTTTGCATAATGCTCATCAGACTTTCGGACGAAAATCCTTGTGCAGTTTCTTCGGCCACTACCTTTTCCACATCCGGAAAACTTCCATTTTTCACTTTTTGTATACAAGATTTGAGGTCGGCAATAAAGATTTCTTCTATGCCTATATGCGATCTATTTATGGTAAGGTGAATATTTGCGGGTGCTATGGCCGATTTCAGTTGTAACTGCACTTTCCAACCGAGGGCATCCAGTTCGTCATTTAATTCGAAAATATTCACCGTATCATCACAGATAAAATCAATCAAACTTGAATCGGGATTACTGAGGATAGATAATTCGGGAATAGAAATAATGCCTTGTTTAATTTGCTCGACACATTGCATGGTTTCCTTTGCGAGTCGGGCATACCCATCTTTGCCGTAGTAGTTCAGTACTGCCCAAGCGCCTGCAGTAGGGCCTCCGGACTTACTACTGAGCATAGTAGGGTTTACTATACTATATCCGGTCCAATCGCTGCAAACAAAATATTGATATTTTCTATGGGCATGATTTCTGTGCATAAGTACGCTACATCCTTTAGCGGCATAGCCGTATTTATGCAGATCGAGCGAAATTGAGGTCACCCCCGGCACAGAGAAATCCCATGGGCTCACTTTCATGCCGGCGCAGCGCATACCGGCGAGCATGATACCGCCTATACATGAATCGACATGAAATGGGATATCAAACTCCAGTGCCAGTTTACCAATTTCTTCAATGGGGTCAATAACGCCAAAGGCATACGATGGGGCCGAGGCCACGAGGAGTATGGTATTGGGATTAATGGCATTTCGAATGGCGTCCACATCAGCGCGCATATCTGCACGCACAGGCACGGTGATGGGTTTTACATTAAAATAGCTGCATGCTTTATAAAAAGAGGAGTGAACGGTATAGGGTAAAATAATTTCGGGTTGCGTGATGCCTTTTTCCGTTTTAGCGCGGTCACGGGCGGTTTTCACGCTGAGCAGCAAACTTTCGGTCCCACCGGTAGTAAGATGACCGACCGTTTGATCGTCGCCTTGAAGCATATCGCGTAAAAAGTCCATAATATCATTTTCCATTTGCAAGAGCGAGGGAAATGCGGTTGGGTCTATTCCGTTTTCACTTAAAAACTCGCTATAGGCTTTTTTTACAAGCTCCTCAACCTCAGGCTCGGCAGGATAAACATAAGAAAACAATCGTCCGCTCCGCCATGCAACATCATGCGTTTTCAATTGCGTTATTTCATCTAAGATTTGGGGAATGGGTTTACCTGAAGTTAGAATAGACATGGAAAATATAGTATTGGTTCATTAAAATTCGGACTTAAAGGTAGGAAAAACGAGGGGATAAAACAATAAAACTTATAAGGTTTAACATTTTTTCATCCACATAACTTTCTCAATAACGAATAATAAATCAATATTTTACATGAAAATAAAATAGCAAACTTTTTGAGCAAATGATTTTGGGTAAAGAAAATAACAAGAAGAAATTGAGATCTTTTTTCCATTTTATATAGACAAAAATTCCAACCCAAACTCTGTAAAAATCAATTATGCAAAGCAGTTCGAGGCGGAGCTAAATTTGGGCAAAGGAGCGTACGAATAGTATGTGACTGCGCACAAATTTTGATCCAACGAAGAAATGCGCAGCAGAAATGATTTTTACGAGGGAGCGTACTAAAGGTACGTGACTGCGAACAAATTTTGTTCCAACGAAGAAATGCGCAGCAGAAAAAATTTAAGAGGAGAAAGGTGTTAAAATCATTTATGCAAAGCAGTTCGAGGCGGAGCTAAATTTGGGCAAAGGAGCGTACGAATAGTACGTGACTGCGCACAAATTTTGATCCAACGAAGAAATGCGCAGCAGAAATCATTTTAAACAAAAATCAAGCGCTGCGGAAGTTTCGTCTACCCCAAAGCGTACCATTTCCTAAAAGGAAATAAACTCGTAAACTCAAACACATTTCCTTTCTTAACGGAAATGGCACGCATGGGGCCCCAGCCAAAATCTTCCTAGGCGCGAGGGGTATACTGCACACAGTTTGGTTTCACTCGCCTTACTTTGAGTACATATATATTGCACAAAAAAATGGGATAATTTTCCCATCTTTTCCACAAATCCCATTCAAATTCGGTAAAAATCATTTATGCAAAGCAGTTCGAGGCGGAGCTAAATTTGGGCAAAGGAGCATACGAATGGTATGTGACTGCGCAAAAATTTAGATCCAACGAAGAAATGCGCAGCAGAAATGATTTTTACTTTAGTCGACTTCGACAACCTCCTTAATCTGCGGAATAACCCTTCGAATCGTCTCCAGCACCCCCGCCTTCATCGTCATAGGCTTCATACTGCATGCCCGACAAGTGCCGTGTAATTTCACTTTCACCACATAATCAGGGGTTACTTCCACGACTGTAATATCGCCTCCGTCATTTTGTAAAAAAGGCCTTATTTCTTCCAAAGCCGATTCGACAGATTGATATATTTCTATT
>JAEZEQ010000028.1 GCA_023432985.1 Bacteroidota bacterium
AAAGAAGAATAAATAATTGCATTTTTAGATTCGATATTACCTTTTTGCACGATCAAACCTTCTCCTACCACAACGAATGCTTGTAGGATTTCTTTTGATACGTTCAAGGCTAACATCGCGGTCAACACGAGGTACATCATGTTGATCATCTTCTGCCGTGGTCCACCATCACTTGCCATTTCTTAGTCGTGTATTTAAATTAGACAATTGATTAATTAATTTCCGGAAGGACGAATGTTCATTGCAGATAACATATTACCATAAACCGTGTTCAATGCAGAAAGGTTATTTCCTAATTTAGAAATTTCTTCTTTATAACGTTTGGTATCTTCCACTGAATCGTTAAGATTATTCAATAACAAGGCGATATTACCGTAAACTTTTCCGGTAGCATCCAAGTAATCCTGAGAACCTTGCAATTGGATTTCGTATACATTATTCAGAGCAGAAAGGTTTTTACTTACACGTTGTAATTGTTCGCCATAGCTTTTACCTTCTTCTTCGGTAGAAGACAATCCGGTTAAAGACTCAGCAGCTTTCACGTATGTTTCAGACAATTTAGAAACGGTAGCAGATGCATTTTTCACAGAGCTCACGTACTCATCCGTTGCAGAAGCGGCAGTAGCAACTTCGTTCAATTGAGAAGTATTTTCGCTAAGACGAGAAATGCTATCGCGTAGACTTTCCAATAATTCTGGACCAATTTTAGCTTCAGCCAACATTTTGTCTAATTCTTGCGTAACAGAATCTTTAAGTACAAGATTAGCTGTTCCACCAACGCCACCGCGTCCACCACGCTCTTCAGCAGGCAATCCGGCTAATTCAGGATATACCAAAGTCCAGTCGATTTCTTCTTTTGGTGGTTCGAAGGCTGAGATGGCAAAAATAAGGGCTTCAGTTAAAAGACCCACAGAGATCGCATAGTTAGCTCCGGGAAGGTGAAGGATTTTCATCCAAGCACCAACAATTACTACAGATGCTCCCAACCCGTAAATTAGGTTCATTACAATTTTTCCTTTTTTTGACTGCAAGAATTTCATAACGCTTTTTTAGAATTTAAGTTTATTTCGTTTTTATTTGGTTTACTATGTTAATACAGTTCTTCTTCATACGCATAGACGTATAAAAAATACTATGTTTTCAATTTATCAAAGGGTAAGAAAGTGCTTATTTATAATCTTCCTTAGCACGTCCCATAAAGGTTTGTACGTTACGGAATCCGATAAATGATTTACAAGAATCTTGATATTCGTAAGAACGGGAAGAAACTTGCAGGAAGAATCCAATATCTTTCCAAGAACCACCGCGAATAGCTTTACGTCTTTGAGCGACAGATCCACCATCTTTAGCATCTTTAGCTTCGAAATAGATATCCGGGTTCAAGTCGTGTGCGAAACTATAGGCAGACTCGTCGAAAGCATCGCGACACCATTCAGCAACGTTTCCGGCCATACAATACAAACCATATCCATTGGGATTATAAGATTCTACTTGTACAGTTTTCGCTCCACCGTCGTCGATATAATTACCGCGAAGAGGTTTGAAGTTACCGAGGAAACAACCTTTTGAGTTACGGATATAAGGACCACCCCATGGGTATGGAGACAATTCCAGGTTACCTCTGGCAGCATATTCCCATTCTGCCTCAGTTGGCAAGCGGAAATCGTGCACAGGGAATTCACCGCGAGACTCAAGATAATTATTCATGAAGCTGGTTCTCCAATGCGAGAAAGCATTTGCTTGATGCCAGGTTACACCCACTACCGGATAATCATCATAAGCCGGATGCCAGAAATACATTTTTGTATGCGGCTCATTATAAGAATAAGTATAATCGGCTACCCAAACCAAAGTATCGGGATAAATTTTCACTTTTTGCTCACGCAAGAAAGGCGAACGATCATCCTGACCACGTTCCGGATCCGAAGCGGCCATACGATAATCTACCCACCAGTAATGGTAAACAAATTTACGTACATCCAACTCACGTTTTCCGTAATAGCGTTCCTTCATAGGATAATACATTTCCTCGAGGGCATCAGCCTGATCCGGATCATCCCATTCTATACGGGTAGACCAATTGATGCGTGGAGGATCTGGTAAATTCAAATTCTGAATATACTCTTCATAATCCTCATCGGGAATATAAAAATCATCTATACCGGCTTCACCCAATAAGCGGCGCGCCATAGAATCACGAACCCATTCAACGAACTGACGATATTCATTATTAGAAATTTCGGTTTGGTCCATATAAAAGGCTTCCACCGTTACCGTTTTAGATTGAGATGTGAAGTTACTGGGCACATCCTGATCGGAAGGTCCCATATTATAACTACCCATAGGTATATACACCATACCAAAGGGATCCGGCTGATACCATTTCGGACGCCCTTGCGCTCCTACCAGTTGCCCAGCATATGGATCACCGCAGCTATACAATGTTGCGGCTACCGTTCCGGCCAAAATTATTTGTTTTACTATTTGCTTTTTCATTTTCAACACAGATTTCTTGAAAACTTTTATAAGTTGCAATTTTATGCTATTAAACGTTAGCTTCCTATACTTTTGTTTGTTTTCGTTAAAGATTTCATAAAATTTAACGATTTATTGACCCCATATTTTTCTTCTGGAACCGGCGTCACGAACGTTGAAACCGCCGCCCACCTGAGGATCTACTTGTATTATGAAACAATATTTCAATAATAACTCGTGGCTACCCGAACTGAATCGTAATATGCGGGAAGTCGTTAAATCGTAGGCATAACTGGCTGTAAGGCTATGCTTGGCAGTTTTCCAAACTACGGCACCTCCACCCAGCGATATCATATCTTGATAACGGTAAGTGATGCCTCCCCAGTATCTCTTATCCCAAATAATATTCAAATTTATATCGAAAGAAGGTACAAATTTAAAGTCGGTTTTGATGATGGCATTGGGATTAATATCCAATAAAGGATTTCCTACACCTTCAAAGGTATATCCACCCATTATATACATATGTCTGGCTTGCGTCATGTTTACATTCTTCGCTCTCAATCCGGGTAAATTCGATGCAGAAACACCGGCATACCAATTGTCTGCCTGATAATATACTCCCGCTCCGGCAGAAAATACCATGCCTGTTGTGCCCGGAAAATTGGGAATTAACGGGTCGTTCATAGTTCCGGGCGGATTCCAAGCCGGAGTCAACACGATGGTATTGTAAAAACCTAAGTCTAAACCAATTCCCAAACGTCCTTTGTCTCCTATTTTAAATCGGTAAGCACCGGCAACTCTTAATCCGGTATTGTTGAAAAACCCAAGCTTATCATTAAATACGCTCAAAGCAACACCCGCATCATGCCCATTGGCAAACGGGGTTAAACTTACGTCCGCCGTAAGCTGATTCGTAAGCGGACTCCCCGAAAAACCGGCCCACTGATACCTGTTCATTAAATTGATACAGATATCCCCATTAATCCCGGCTGCGGCCGGATTAATAAAAGCTTTATTAAAATAAAACTGTGTAAATTGAGGATCCTGCTGAGCAAATACTCTAGAGGTAAGCATACTTAAGATCCCAAGCGCAAACAAGGTTTTAAATTTCATAAAATTGTCGTAAATTTTTACTCAAATACTTTACATTACGAATCGTAAACATACGAATAAAATTCTGTTAATTGCAAAACATTGATGCAAAATTATTTAATACTAAATCCGAAAACAACAGCTAATTTGCTGATATCAAGCAGACTATAAATTTAACTTTTTTAAAGAATGTAGCCATCGTTCCGGCACTTCATTGCGTGTAGCAGCCAAATAATCTTTCTCGGAACAGGGCACGACAAACTCCGTCTCTTTATATTCTGCCTGCATATCTGCATCCAAGGGTATGCGCAGCCACCAGCGACCCGAAACCCGATTCCGGTAAAAATACAAATGCTCGTCCCGATCGGATGTAACTTCATAACTCAGGTATTCATTCGAACTGAAATCCAAACTGTCGACCGTACGCGAATAATACCCGTCTATCACATGCCATATAACCTGTGCCATGGCATCTGCGCCTAAGGAAAAATAAGGCGATTGTGCATCTATGTTGAAAAAACCACACATTTTTAATTTCGGACTCATCCCCATATAGCGGGCCAACCTACATAATTCCTCACCGCGCATTCCGTTCGGATGTAAAGCCAAAGCCGAAGGACAAGAACTGAATTGCATAACCGAAGCATCTACACTTACCACATCCGCATCCCGCAAATAGGGCTCGGATTCCTCTATCTCCTGACGTATCTCGCCTATGCGCATTACATCAAAATTCAAATCGATAAACCCTTGTATTATTTTGGCCGAAACAAGATAGTTCTGATAACCCAACAAACTTACATTGAACAATTTATTGAATCGCTGAAACAAAATCTTGCTCAACCAATTCCCATTTGTTAAGTCCCCCTCCTCTTCTTCCATATCTAAAGCAGAATCGAGTACGGCCAAATTAAAATAACTATTGCGTTGCCTGTATAATTCATGTATATAATAACTGCACTTTTGCGATGTGCCCAATATTATCACCATTTTAGCCTGATCGCTGGCCCAGCCCAATGCTTTTATGACTCTGTCTTCCACCGTTTCATATTCCTCCAGATTGTCGAATGAAATATTTCCCGCATCCAGAATTTCGGGCTGATAATGCCCTTTATACAATTGGTATAAATGCTTGCGGAGCTCATCCGGCACGCTGTTATCCGGCATTTGCGGGTTATCAAAATTTCCTAAACCTAAAAGTAGGATTTCTGCCTGCTCCGTCTCCGGAAAAGACCCTACATTGCTGAAATATCGTATATTATCTCCCAGCCGCTCATTATTAACCCCGGCCGGAAGTATGAAACCCGGCACAGGCGAAAACATATCCATCAAATTCATGTCCGAAATGTACGCTGCATTTCCATATTATTCTGCCATCTAAACAGAATATATTAACCGCTCTTTGTGAAGAGCGTCCCCTTCCGAAGCTTAGGCCTTTTTCTTGGTGCTCGCCTTTTTCTTCGCAGCCGGCTTCTTAGCCGCAGCTTTTTTGGTCGTTTTAGGCTTTGTTTCCTTAGGCTCTGCCGCTTTTTTTCCTTTTTTCGGTGCAGGCGCCTCCGCTATGATCTGCTCTATTTCTGTCAGACTCAATTTAGCCGGATCCAAACCTTTGGGGATCTTGTAATTGTCTTTCCCCTTCTTTATATAAGCCCCGAATCTTCCGTTCAATACCGAAATATCTACATCGGGAAATTCCTGAATAATCTTATTCTTATCCGCAATGCGCTTCTCCTCTATTAAGGTCTTTGATTCTTCCAAGGTAAACTCTAAAGGATCGGCACCTTTAGGCAAGGAATAAAATTTCGATTGATGGCGCACATAGGGACCAAATCGGCCTATACCCACCACCACTTCAGCATCTTCGAACATACCTACAGACTTAGGCAAGGCAAATAAATCTAATGCCTCTTCAAGTTGTATGGTCTCTATACTCTGATTCTTTTGCAAACTGGCAAATTTCGGCTTCTCCTCATCCTCTACCTCCCCAATTTGCACCATGGGACCGTAACGACCAATTAATGCATATACGTTTTTTCCCGTTTTGGGATCTGTACCTAAGCTTCTCTTGCCTTTGGCACGGGCACTGTTTTTCTCGGTATATTCAACGGTTTCATGAAATGGCCCGTAAAAGTCTTTCAACATTTTTTGCCATTCAATCAGGCCTTCCGCAATCTCATCAAATTCTTTTTCGACCTTAGCCGTAAAATGATAATCCATGATTTGCGTAAAATGCTCGGATAAAAAATCGGTCACTATAGTCCCTATATCCGTTGGCATTAATTTATTTCTATCGGCTCCCGTAATTTCTGTTTTTACCTCTTTCTGCGCTTTCCCATTGTTCAAGGTCAACACACTGTATTTCCGCTCTACTCCATCCAACTCTCTACGCTCTACATAACCGCGTTTTTGAATGGTGGTAATGGTCGGTGCATAGGTACTTGGGCGACCTATACCCAGCTCTTCCAACTTCTTAACCAAACTTGCCTCTGTATATCGGGCGGGTGGATTTGTATAGCGTTCTACGGCTGTTATATTTTCCCGTTCTGCCAAATCTCCCTTCACTACTTTGGGCAATAATTGGCCTTCTGCAGATTCATCTTCCTCTTCTTCATCGGTGCTCTCGAGGTAGACTTTCAAAAATCCTTCGAATTTGATTACTTCTCCACGGGCAATAAATTTTTCTTGTATGGCACTTCCCGTGATTTCTACTACTGTTTTTTCTAATTGCGCATCTGCCATCTGCGAGGCTACGGTTCTTTTCCAAATCAGCTCGTACAGCTTCTGAGCCCCAGCATCACTGCTCACTTGTATGTCTTCGAAATGGGTGGGACGTATGGCCTCGTGCGCTTCTTGTGCCCCTTTGCTTTTGGTGGCATATTTGCGCGTTTCGGCATATTCTTTTCCGTATTGACGGCTAATTTGTTCCCTTGCCCCATCTATGGCCGTTTCGCTCAGATTCACCGAATCGGTACGCATATAGGTTATCTTTCCCTCTTCGTATAATTTCTGAGCCAAAGTCATCGTTCGCGTCACACTATATCCCAATTTCCGACCCGCTTCCTGTTGTAAGGTCGAGGTGGTAAATGGGGCGGCCGGACTTCTTTTCGAGGGCTTTGTTTCTACAGATGCAATTTCGAAACTCGATTTCGCACATTGCTCAAGAAAGGCTAAAGCCTCTGCTTCGGTAGCAAAGCGCTTGTTCAACTCTGCCTTTAATCGCCCCTTGCCACTGCGAAATACAGCACTGACCTTGAAGGAGGATTCGCTGGCAAATGCATTACGCTCCCGTTCTCTTTCAACGATTAAACGCACGGCTACGGATTGAACCCTGCCCGCCGATAAGGAAGGCTTTACTTTCTTCCATAATACAGGCGAAATTTCATACCCTACCAAACGATCCAAAACCCGACGCGCTTGTTGGGCATTTACTAAATTTATATCTATACTGCGCGGATTATCTATTGCTTTTAATATAGCCGATTTGGTAATCTCGTTGAATACAATACGCTTTGTCTTCTCTTCAGGCAATTCCAACGCCTCTTTTAAATGCCAGGCTATAGCCTCCCCCTCACGGTCTTCATCGGATGCTAACCAAATCATTTCTGATTTTTTTGCCAAACTTTTTAATTCCGAAATCACTTTCTTCTTGTCGGCACTCACCTCATAATTCGGCTCAAAATTATTCTCAACGTCAACAGATATCCCCTTTTCCGATAAATCACGCACATGCCCATAACTCGATTTTACGATAAAATCTTTACCCAAAAATCCCTCTATGGTTTTTGCTTTCGCAGGGGACTCCACTATTACTAAATTCTTAGCCATAAAATGCCTCTTGATTATTTTTTTTTAATTACCCAATAACTTTTTCACCAGTTCAGACACCACTCGTCCATCTGCCTTACCGGCAATTTTTGTCTGCATTGCTCCCATTACTTTTCCCATATCTTTCATGCCACTTGCTCCAATTGACGCAATGGTCTCACGTATCAAGACCTCAACTTCGGCTTCACTGAGCTGTGCCGGCATATATTTCATGATCACTTCCAATTGTGCCTTCTCCTCATCTGCCAAATCAACCCGATTCTGCTCTATATATAATTGTATGCTGTCTTTACGCTGTTTTACAATCTTATTCAATATGGCCAACTCATCGGCTTCGGTCAACGCTTTCCCGCTGCCATCCGTTTTCGCCAACATAAATGCCGATTTTACCGCACGTAAGGCCGCTAATGCAACCGCATTTTTAGCCAACATAGCCTCCTTTATATCCTGATCTATCGAATGACTTATTCCCATCCCCAAATTTTTTAATGAAGTAACAAAACAATGAAAAAAAATGCAAAGCATGGCTTTTTAATTGGCCCAACTCTACCTTTTCTTCCTGAAAATGAAAAAAAAATCGCACACAATATGTTAATTATAAAGCAATTATCTTAATTAAGGCAGAGAGTGTTTTTTTTTAGGGAAAAGAAAATTATTCCCGTATATTTGTGCTTTGCATGTTGAACCGCTGATAATTTTATTCATGCACGATTCGAATAAAGCATTTGAAAGCTTGTCGGAAAAGGTAAAGCATCTGATTTTGGTAAATCAGGCTCTTATGTCCGAAAATAAAGCCCTGCAGGATGCAGTACTGACGCTGAAAAATGAAAGAATGGAATTGGCTGAACAAATATCTGCGCTAAATATGTCGAAAACGCAGCCAACAGAAATGGAAATGCATTCCTTTGCTGAATTGGAAGCGGAAGCTATGAAACAGAAATTGGAAATGTTGATAGAAGAAACGGAATGGTGTATTAATGAATTGAAATCGACTGTATGAGCGAAAATACAAATATGCTGTCTATTAAGGTTCAAGTTGCCGGCCGTATCTATCCACTTACTATCCGGCCTGAAGAAGAAGCCAATATTCGAAAGGCAGCCTCTCTGATTAATGAGAGAATAAAAATATATGAGGATTCTTTTACCGTAAACGACCGTCAGGATCTTATCGCCATGTGTGCACTCGAGCAAACGGTGCAACGCTTAGAGCATGCAGACGAACTGAAACTGATCGGCGAAAAAATGGGCGAATTGGAATCTTCTATACCTCGTTTCTAGTAGCCCCTTCCCATTTGCATTCCTGTTGTCGGCCTTTTTTTTTAGGATATAGACAAACAAATATAAAAACGCAAAATGGAAATTATAACTATAATCGTTACAGCCGTAGCCGGAATTCTCGCCGGAGCAGCCGGAGGATACTTCCTCGCACAGGCCACTCTCCTCAAAGGTTCGAAAACGAAGGCTAATGAAATTATTAAACTCGCCGAACAGGAAGGTGAAGTGCTCAAACAAAAGAAAATTACCCAGGCAAAGGAAAAGTTTGTAGAACTTAAATCTGCCCACGAAAAGGAGGTAAATGAACGTACGCGACAAATTACCGAAATCGAAAAGAAAGCACAGGTTAAGGAAAATCAACTCAACCAAAAACTCGAAAACTTAAACCGTAAGGAAAAAGAATTAGAGAATAAAAATAATCAGCTCAGTGCTAAATTGGAAGCGGCTGAAAAGAAACAAGAGGAACTGGAAAAAATGACCAAACGCCAGGTCCAACAATTGGAAACTATAGCCGGACTCACCGCGGCGGAAGCAAAGGAACAATTGGTGGAAGCGCTTAAAGCCGAAGCACAAACCGACGCTATGAGCTATCTCCAAAACTTAATCGAGGAAACAAAACTGAATGCCAATAAGGAAGCGAAAAAAATCGTACTCCAATCTATTCAACGCGTTGGAACGGAAACAGCCATTGAAAATGCCATTACGGTGTTCAACCTCGAATCGGATGACGTGAAAGGACGTATTATCGGTAGAGAAGGTAGAAATATTCGTGCCCTCGAAAGTGCTACCGGCGTCGAAATTATTATTGATGATACACCGGAAGCAATTGTGCTCTCCTGCTTCGACCCCGTACGACGCGAAATCGCACGCCTCGCCCTGCACCAACTGGTAACGGACGGACGTATTCACCCCGCACGTATCGAAGAAATCGTCGAAAAAGTGAAAAAACAAGTGGACGACGAAATTGTTGAAATCGGAAAAAGAACTTGTATAGACCTCGGTATTCACGGCCTGCATCCCGAACTTATCCGCTATGTCGGTCGTATGAGATACAGATCCAGCTACGGTCAAAACCTACTCCAACACTCCCGCGAAGTTGCCAATTTGTGTGGTATCATGGCGGCCGAACTCGGACTGAATGTGAAACTGGCTAAAAGAGCCGGATTATTACACGATATCGGTAAAGTGCCCGAAGGCGAAACCGAACTCCCACACGCTCTATTCGGAGCTAAACTCGCCGAAAAATATAAAGAACACCCTGAAGTAGTGAACGCTATCGGTGCACACCACGACGAAATAGAAATGACTTCTCTCCTTAGCCCCATCATCCAAGTGTGTGACGCCGTTTCAGGTGCCAGACCGGGTGCCAGAAGAGAAATCGCCGAAAGCTACCTCAAAAGAATTAAAGAACTCGAAAGTCTACCCCTGTCTTATCAAGGTGTAATGAAAAGCTACGCCATCCAGGCCGGTAGAGAATTGCGCGTAATCGTCGAAAGTGATAAAATATCGGACGACGAAAGCGATGCACTCGCATTTAATATCTCACAACGCATTCAAAATGAAATGACATATCCGGGACAGGTTAAGGTTACTGTTATTCGTGAAAAAAGATCGGTGGCCGTCGCCAAATAAACCTGTTTTCTATTCTTTACTCAAAGGCTGCTATTGCAGCCTTTTTTTATTAAATTGAACGCAAATTTTCTCCTCATGTTTTTCGAATCTAATGGCTATACTTTGCATTATTCGGTCTCGGGAAATGGACCTAATACCCTCCTCGCCTTTCATGGCTTCGGCCAAAATGAAAAAGTTTGGAAGGTCTTCGACCAAACTCTCTCCCTTTATTTTACTACTTATTCTTTCGACCATTTTTACCACGGGAAAAGTAAAACCCCCACTAAGAAAAAAGCTCTCGATTTTATTCCGCCCCTTATCTATACCCAAATCTTTCAGGAATTCCTTGCCCAAAAACAAATTTCGAATTACTGGTTGCTCGGATATAGTCTAGGAGGCAAAAGCGTTTTACACCTCACTACCTACCTAAACCCCGCCCCCCAAGGTATTATACTCCTCGCTCCCGACGGCATACGCGAAAGCCCATGGTATGCCTTTGTCAGCCGTACCAAAATCGGATTATGGACCTATAAACAATGGATGCTGCGCGAAAAACTATTCGACTCTTCCATGCAAATGCTCGAAAAATTAAACCTCCTCAACCCATCCCTTTTCCGGTTTATGCATACCACACTCGACTCTAAAAAGAAAAGAGCACATGTACTCTTTACCTGGAAAAATTATGCCCAATTATCCGGAGCCGATAAAAAAACCTATACCCGCATTTTGTCGAACAAAATTAAATGCCTCATCATTACCGGAAAATTCGACCCCATTATCCCCGCTTCTATAGGACGAATTTTTACGTCGAAAGCTAAAGCAAAACACGTGGAATGGAGCAGCGGACACGATCTGCTGAAACCTAAATTGGAAATACTTTTTAAAAAAGAATTGGAAGATTTATTGTCTATCTCAACTCCAACAAACAATCCACATTGATCTCTATTTCTTTCGAAATATTATTGATATAATTCGACGGTATGCGCACTTTATAATCCGACAATAGTATACGAAATACACTCTTGGTACGTATGCTTTTTCCCAATACGACAAAGACTCCCTTTGCTCTTATTTCTTTGCTTACCCCATGTATGCTCAATTTCCCCTCTACTTCTACCGGATATTCTCCGTCTTTCTGCAAATCTATCACGGATCCTTCTGTCAAACTCCCCTCAAAGGTCGCATTCGGATAGGTATCGCTATGTAGATAATTTCTGTTGAAATGATCTTCCATTGCTGCCTTCTCGAACTCGAAACTTTTCATGATTACTTTGTAAGCCAAAGCCCTGCTCCCGGCATCAAAGATTGCAGCAACCTGATGATTGTGCGCCTCTATCTTTTCTAATGGAGCCTCCGACATAAAGTAAATATGCCCGGCGCTTGTCCGATATTTTGCCGATTGCCCCATGGCATATAAAGGAAATAGAACTAAACATATGCTTGCTACGAATCTGTTCATGTCTCTCTTTTCTATAAAGTTTTTCTATTCTATATCAATTCTCTAAATAACCGGCCTCTATCCATATTTCCATTTTCCGTATTTCACAAGCCGACATTTTTGGCCTTTCTTTTGGCATAGGGTTCACCAAAACCCCATTCACTTCCTCATGTTTTATGGATGAATAAAAAGCATCTTTGGCCTGATCTAAATAGCTTTTTATCGACTGGTATTGCTCGAATTCGAAGCCGCCGCCCGAATTGGCCGCCACCGCCTGGGCATGACATTCTAAACAATGCATTTCTAGTATGGGTACTATGCTGCCACTCCATGTAACCGAACTGCTGTCGCAATAAGCCCCGTATTTGTCTTCTTCATTGTCGAAGGTGCAGGACGGAAATCCGACCCAGATTCCGATCACACACACCAATACACTTAATCGCATCATTTTTTTCATTCCGAAACATTACATCTATTCATTTGTACCAATCCCGGGAACATGGAATCTCCGGGCTCTATTCCCCTGCAAACGCACTTTATGCGAATATCCAACCCTTCTTTTAATACCGATTCGCCTAGCTTTTTCTCTTTTTCCATGGACGCACTTATCTCATATTCCGATTCTTCGAATATGAGGATTTGCTGGGTAGAATCTTCTTTTACATATTGGGGAACTCCGCTCAACTCGATTATTTTTCCTATATATTGCTTGCGCTCTTCTTCCGAACTTTTTGCTAATTCGCCCGCAAATGCACTTGCGCTAAATGTATAATCCGCCTCTACTGCCGAAGTATCGGTATGGGGCCTGAAATATACAGCCAAGGCCGACATTACAGCACAAAGGGCAGCGATTATAAGCAGTACTGCTCCATATTTAAGCCAACTAACGGTCATCTCTTTTGTTTCTAACGAAGTTACATCTTTTTTTCGAACTGCATTTTTTTCTTGCAAAGAGAAAAGGAATAATATCATTTTGCTTTATGGGAGAACGAAAATAAATATAGGTTTCGCTAAAAAATCTATTAATTTTGTAACAAATGATTTTGCCCCATACTATAGCTGCCATTAAGGATGCCGCCCGTATTGAAGAAGTGGTGGGCGACCACGTGCGCTTGAAAAAAGCCGGTGCAAACTTAACCGGTTTATGCCCCTTTCACGACGAACGTACACCCTCTTTTATTGTTAGTCCGGCCAAAGGTATTTTTAAATGTTTCGGCTGCGGTAAAGCCGGAGATAGCGTGCGCTTTGTGATGGATCACGACAAACTCTCTTATGTGGAAGCGCTGAAAGTGCTCGCCAATAAGTATGGTATTGTGGTCGAAGAAAGAGAACTCTCTAAGGAAGAAAAGGCGCAACAAACGGAAAGGGATGCCCTTTTTGTGGTGAATGAATTTGCCGGGAAATGGTTCGCAGACCAATTGTGGAATACGGAAACCGGGAAAATGATCGGACTTTCCTACTTCAAAGAAAGAGGGTTTACGGAGGAAACGATACGAAAATTCCAACTCGGCTACGCACCCGAATCCGGAAATGCCCTGGGCCAACATGCACGCGAAAAGGGTTTTAATGAACTTTATCTGCAAAAAATCGGACTCGAAAAAATTAATGATCACGGAGGCACATACGACTATTTTCGCGATAGGGTCATGTTTCCCATCCACAATATTTCGGGAAAAATATTAGGCTTCGGCGGCCGAATTCTGAAAAAAAATGAGAAAATCGCCAAATATCTCAATTCGTCCGAAAGCGATATTTATTCCAAAAGTCAGACTCTCTACGGCATTTATTTTGCCAAACAAGAAATTATAAAACAAGACCGCGTTTGCCTCGTTGAAGGCTATACGGATGTAATATCTCTCCACCAAAACGGCATTCAGAACGTTGTAGCCAGTTCGGGCACTTCGCTTACGGAGAAGCAAATTAAAATGTTGCGCCGCTTCACCTCTAATGTTACCATGCTCTTTGATGGCGATATGGCGGGGATTAAAGCCTCCTTCAGAGGTATCAATATGTTCCTCGAAGCAGGAATGAACGTGAAGGTGCTCCTCTTCCCCGACGGCGAAGACCCCGATAGTTTCGCAAGAAAAACGCCTAGGGAAGAACTGGAAAAATATATACAGGAAAATGCCGAAGATTTTATCACATTCAAAACGCAGGTACTCCTTAAAGATGTCGGTAATGATCCCATTAAAAAGGCCGAATTAATCCGCGATCTGGTGCAAAGTATTGCCCTGATTCCCGATCAAATTATCAGTTCGGTCTATATCAAAGAATGTGCCCGCTTGATGGATATAAACGAGGAGACTTTGTTGCACGAAATGAATCGTTTTCGCCGCCAAGCTATTAAAAAGGAAAATCAACCCCCTTTACCTACCCAAACGGAAAAGCTCCCCGAAAAGGAAATAAGCCCTAGTCCCGATAAGCCAAGTTTTATTCCCGAAGAAAGTGAAATCATACGCTATATTTTGCAACATGGTTCCAAAATTGCTCATTATGTGGGCTACGACTCCGAAGGAAATGAAGAAAAAGGCGATTATAAGGTAGGAAAATTGATTATTTCTGAAATCGAAAATGATGGTTTTACCTTCGAAGATCCCATTTTTCAAGCCATTTACGAGGAATATAAACGCATTGAAAGTGACCCTTTTCATACGAATGTGGAAAGATATTTTATCAGTCACCCCAATCCCGATATAGTGGAACGCATCATTCATATTGTGCAAAGTCCATACACCATTTCCGAAAACTGGAAAAATTTCGAAATTTACCCCATGAAGGAGGAAGACCGCATGTTCAAAAGTGTGATGAAAACCCTTTATACACTCAAATTACGCCGGGTAGAAAGAAAGATTGAAAGCTTGAGTACGGAGCTGGGCGAATCGCTTTCTAATTCGGATAAAATGCAAATTATTATGCAGGAAATTCAAGTGTGGATGGATACCCGCAAACATTTATCGGAGGTACTTCACCGCCCTTTTATGCGCTGATTTTTTCTTATTTTTTTCAGGAAAATAAACGCTCTGTCAATTCTACAAAGTCTTCCCAATGCAATTGCTCGGCTCTCTTATTTAATACCTGTTCGTCCACTTTCGAAAAATCGGCATTAGACAGTGATTTTAGCGCATTGCGTAAGGTTTTGCGCCGCTGATTAAAGCCCGCTTTCACGACTTGTATAAATTGCTTTTCGCTAACAGGCAGATTGAAATCGGTCTTGAGTACCATTTTCATTACCCCGCTTTTTACTTTAGGGGGCGGATTGAATACGTGCTCATCGACGGTAAATAAATACTCGGTATCGAAAAAGGTTTGGGTTATTACACTGGTGATCCCATAGGTCTTTTTGCCATGCGGGGCACATAAACGTTCGGCCACTTCTTTCTGAAACATCCCACAAAGTCCGACCACTTTAGTGCGATTTTCTATGGCTTTAAATACGATTTCGGTAGAAATATTATAGGGAAAATTCCCACAAATAACCAAGGGGTTTCCACTCAATGCATGCAAATCCATACGCAGAAAATCGGCCTCTATTATGTGTAAATTCTCCTGCTTAAAATGGGTATGTAAATAAGGTATACATTCTCTGTCGAGCTCTACGGCATATAGATCGCGCTTAGAGCCTTCCAGCAGAAATTGGGTCAACACGCCCTTGCCCGGACCCACTTCTACACAATCTGCCTCTCCGGATATTTGCAAAATCGCATCTGCAATCCGCTTGGCTGTACCCAAATCGGTAAGAAAATGCTGTCCCAGATGTTTTTTAGGTGCTATCAAAAGTCCTCCATTATTTCGAGTATGGTACGGAATCCGATTGCTTTCTCGCCATAGCGTGCACTATGCTCCTGCTGCAATTTCGGGGCATGATTCAGCGTATAATCGTTCAATGTTTCTAAATTGGCACAACGATACTGAATGGCAAATGAACTTCCTGTATCTCCCGATTGGCCGTTCACTTTCAATACCTGGTAGGATTCGAATTTTCCCGTGGCCATTACGTCGGGTATATGAACCCTTTTCATCCAATCGAGCCAGTCGTTCACTACCTCATAGTCTACCACCACGGTCACATTATATATAATCATGCTCTATTCTCTTTTAATAATAACAAAAGCCAAGCCTCTTCTACACGTTTCTTTTCCAATAATTCTCTTGCCAGCTGATGCGCTTGTATCATGGCTTCACCGGCACTCAATCCAAACTCCCGACATAATTCGCCAAAACGCCCCGACTGCTCGAATTCAAGCACTTCATCCAATCCGGGTATTCTCTCTACATTTCCCAATTGACCCAAATTATTTCCGCTTAATATATCCGAATTTCGTATGGATTCAGGTAAGGCATCTACCCCAATACCTAAGGTACTCAATGGCTTCTCTACTTCAAAAAGGGCATCGCCCGAAGCCCTAACATACCAATTGGCGCCCATTCGTCCCACCAAATCTATCTTATGCTGATCTATAGCTCCCGATTCGTTCAATATATCCTCCGAAATATGCACTTTCAAAATCTCACAAATCACCAAATTGCCCGAACCGCCATCGCGTCCGGTTTCGATTATTTGGCGCACTTTACACTCTAGTTGCACCGGACTTTCCATAACCCTCGGAGGCTTCACTATATCCGATTTTAATTTGGTAAATCCTGATTTCACAAACTCATCCACGCCTTTCCCATATTCGGTCGAAGACAATGATGCTTGTTCTACCATTGCATAGTTAACTACATTGATTACAACCTCCGCAACTTCATACACATTCTCGAGTGTATGTTTTACCGTATTATCCCTAACCCGACGTGCAGGCGAAAAGATAAGGGTAGTGGGATTTATCCCAAATAAATTGAAAAAACTAAAGGGGGAAAGATTGACATTCCCGTCTTTGTCAACCGTAGATGCAAAACAAATGGGACGCGGGCCTATGGCCGCCTGCAAATAGCCCTGCAGTTGAGCATTCGGTTTATCTTGTGGAATAAAGGATAACATGTTTTCTAGTCGTTAAATACACCCATGGCTTCGAATTTCTTAATGCGATTCTGTATGCGCTTCTCGGGCTTTATTTTCTCTAATTTCTCCAAACTTTCTAAAACGCATTTTTTTACATTTTGAAAAGCTTCGGCATGATTGGTATGTGCACCGCCAACAGGCTCGGGTATTATGCCGTCTATTAATTTGTTTTTCAACATATCTTCAGCCGTCAGCTTCAAGGCTTCTGCCGCTCTTTCTTTCTCATCCCAGGTGCGGAACAAAATCGAAGAACAACTTTCGGGCGAAATAACCGAATACCAAGTATATTGCATCATAAATACCTTGTCGCCAACGCCTATACCTAAGGCTCCACCCGAAGCACCTTCACCAATAATCACCACTATTATAGGCACTTTAATGCGAAACATTTCGTATATATTGCGCGCAATGGCTTCTCCCTGCCCGCGCTCTTCTGCCTCTAATCCGGGAAATGCACCCGGCGTGTCGACAAAACATACGATGGGAATATTAAATTTATCGGCCATTTTCATTAAACGAAGAGCCTTTCTATAGCCTTCCGGATTGGCCATACCAAAATTTCGGTATAAACGCATCTTGGCATTGATGCCTTTTTGTTGCCCTATAAACATCACCGGCTTATCGTTCAGTTTCGCCAATCCCCCTACCATGGCCTTGTCGTCTTTCACATTTCTATCGCCATGCAATTCTATAAATGTACCATCTGATAAGGCTTCCATATAGGCAACAGAATAAGGTCGCTCGGGATGACGCGATACCTGAACTTTTTGCCAGGGACTAAGCTTACTGTAAATTTCTTTACGGGTCTTATAAATCGTTTTTTCTAATTCTTTCAGGTTTTTTGAAGTATCTACGCCCGAACTTTCCCCAATTTCACGGGTCTTTTCAAGCTGTTCTTCCAATAATTTTATCGGTTCTTCAAAATCGAGATATACCATACATAGTCATTTTGAGCAACAAACCTACAATTTTTTTAGGAATTTCCCCCCTTTTTCCTGCCCATTCTATATTGCCTGTACTCTAGATTCCGGGAAATGAAGACTATTCTAACTCTTTCTTTAAATTGGCCAAACCTTCTTCATAATCGGCGCCTATCATCTTTTCGGCATCAAATAACACATTCATTATATTCAACGGATAACGGGCATGACTGCGAAATGACCAAATTACACGGGTCTGATTTTCGCCCAAAGCTTCTGTTTCGAATGCACATTTATTGACCATTTTAAATGGTTTCAAAAAACGCAATTCACTTTCTATACGCTTCCCTTCTTCTATATGGGTAATTTCTTGTTCGCCTATTCCTATTTCTTCACTCTCCCAGGCATAGACAAAGCCAACTTTCCCGTCCTCACCCTTAAAGCTTTTCTTCATTTGCGGATCGGCCAAATTCCATTTCCCATAATTATCCTGATTCTTCAACATACGTAAATAATCGAACACTTCCGGAAGCGGCTTTTGTATAATTACCTCACGTTGAACATGCGTATCCTGTGGCATAAATAAGGCTATAACCAGTGGAATGGCTATAAGTACGGCCAATACAAACAGTAATTTTTTCAGTGTTTTCATAATCCATGCTGTTTTTATATTGTTTCAAAGATACAATCTATGTGTCTATCTTTCAAAAAAAAAGGACTCTGTGTCAGAGTCCTTTTCGTGTAAAATGCTTCGTATTAATTAGCCAGTTCAGCTCTTAGGCCTGCATCAATTGCATCCAAAAACTCCTCTGTATATAAATAATGTGTTCCGTGTTCTACTTTATTACCGTGTATACAAACGGCCAAATCCTTAGTCATTCTGCCGCTTTCTACCACGTCTATACATACTTTTTCCAATTTCTCGGCAAAATGAATCAATGCCTCATTGCCGTCTAATTTACCCCGGAATGCCAATCCGCGCGTCCACGCAAAAATAGAAGCAATAGGGTTCGTAGAGGTCGGATTTCCTTTTTGATGCTCGCGATAGTGGCGGGTAACCGTACCATGTGCCGCTTCTGCTTCCATAACTTTTCCGTCGGGGGTAACTAAAACCGAAGTCATCAATCCCAATGAACCAAAGCCTTGTGCTACAGAATCCGATTGCACGTCTCCATCATAGTTCTTACAAGCCCAAACAAATTTCCCGTTCCATTTCATGGCAGAAGCAACCATGTCATCGATCAAACGATGCTCATAGCTAATGCCTGCAGCCGCAAATTTATCTTTAAATTCCGCTTGATATACTTCTTCAAATATATCTTTGAATCGGCCATCGTATTTTTTCAAAATGGTATTTTTCGTAGAAAGATAAACCGGCCATCCTTTTTGAAGTCCCATATTCATACAAGCACGAGCAAAACCACGAATCGAATCATCGATATTGTACATACTCAATGAAACACCGGGACCCTGAAATTGATATACTTCATGCTCTATCACGGTTCCGTCTTCGCCTTCGAATTTCACGGTCAATTTTCCTTTTCCGGGTACTACAAAATCTGTTGCACGATACTGATCGCCAAATGCATGACGACCTACAATTATAGGTGCATCCCAGGTGGTAACCAAACGGGGTACGTTCGAACAAACGATAGGCTCACGGAAAACAGTACCATCCAAAATATTACGTATGGTGCCGTTCGGAGATTTCCACATTTGTTTCAATTTAAACTCCTCCACACGCGCTTCATCGGGTGTAATGGTCGCACATTTAATGCCCACTCCATATTCTTTAATGGCATTGGCCGCATCTATAGTAACCTGATCATTGGTCTCATCGCGGTATTCTATTCCTAAATCGAAATATTTAATATCTATATCCAAATAGGGAAGTATGAGTTTCTCTTTGATAAACTTCCAAATAATTCGCGTCATCTCGTCACCGTCGAGCTCAACAACCGGATTTGCTACCTTAATTTTATTCATTTTTTTATTGTTTTTCTCCATTTTTTTATGTGTTGCAAAGCTAAAAAAAATAGATGTAGAAAAAAGGAATTTTCCGCAAAAAACGAAAATTTATCCCCATCTTTTCGCTATTTTATCAAAAAAGAATAGGATTATTTTTCATCTTTGTATAAATGCTTTACTTATGAAAAATAAATTTGCTGCAGTCGCTTTTGGTTTTTTCCTTGTTTCAACTTTTTCCTGCGGAGAATGTACGCAATGTGTGAAAACGGGCGAACAAAATCTTACTTATTGTGAGGCCGATTTTCTCAATAAACAACAATATCAAAGTCAGATTCAAGCACTCGATAGCCTGGGCTATACCTGCTCGGTTAAATAAGCTCTATAGGTTCGGGAGTCACCAAGACCAACAAAAAACGAACTATCATTATCAGTGCGCCCAAATAATACAGGAAAAAATAGCCTATATTCAGCGCATTGAGCGGAAAATTGCGCATTTGTTTCACGACTTCGGTCGTAATCCATATCAACGCAAAAACATAGAATAATATGGCTATAGCAAAAATCCATAATGTGGATGTAAATACCCAAGGCCAGTTTACTATTGTGGTAATTCTATAAATTTGGTTATCGGCCACTTGATACATCAAAATGGAAAAACCGGTCAGTAAATATGCCATGAGATACAAATGGGCATAATACCAATACTTGCTGAATTTTAACGGAGATTCCGGCTTCCATTCTTTCGAATATGCCACCCCCCAATCGTCCTCAGCTGCTTTCCTTAAACGCTCTTCTTTATCCATCAATATGCACGTATATTTTTACCCTCCACAAAATTGATCAATGCTTTATTGCTTACCATGCTACCTCCGCGTGTAGGGAAATTCCCGGTAAAATACCAGTCACCCAAATGCCCGGGACAAGATTTATGCAAATTTTCCACGGTCTGAAACACTACTTTCACTTCGCATTCTATATCTTCATCGGTCACCAATTCGGCAATTTTTTTCGATAATTCCTCATCACTAAATGGCGCATATAAAGCTTTGGTATAATTGCTGCCATCCCAATTCGGATCATCAACAGCCTTTTTGGCCAAGGCATAAGCTTCTTCAACTATATGCCATTTATTCTGCTCTTTCAATAAGGAAACAGCCGCTCTAAATGCCACAAAATCGTTCAATTTAGCCATGTCTATACCATAACAATCGGGATAGCGAATTTGAGGCGCAGAGGAAACAACTACTATAGATTTGGGTTGAAGACGACTCAACATTTTTATTATACTCTTCTTTAATGTCGTGCCTCTTACTATGCTGTCGTCTATGATTACGATATTGTCTATACCCGGTCTCACCGTACCATAGGTTATATCGTATACATGCGTTACCATATCATCTCTATGCTCATCATCGGTAATAAAGGTGCGCAATTTCACATCCTTAATGGCCAATTTCTCAACACGGGGACGATGGTTGATTAATATCTCCAAATCTGTATCCGACAAGGTAGAGCCCTTGGCTTTAATTTCTTCAATTTTTAAAGCATTCAAATAATCTTCTACACCTTTCAACATACCGTAAAACGACGATTCAGCCGTATTGGGTATAAAGGAGAAAACGCTGTTATCTACATCGTAATCTATCGCTTTCAATATCTCGGGAACTACATTTCGGCCCAACTCTTTACGCTCGGCATAAATCTCGGCATCACTGCCGCGACTGAAATAAATTCGTTCGAACGAACAGGAAAGCTTTTCTCCTGCTTCGTTAATCTGCTCTATATAAGAAACCCCACTTTTCTTCGAAATAAAAGCATGTCCTGCCGGCAATTCTTTTATCGATTCAAATGGCACATTAAATACGGTCTGGATTACGGCCCTTTCGGAACATACAACCGAAACTTCATCGTCTTCGTAATAATAAGCCGGACGAATTCCGTTCGGGTCGCGCAACACAAAGCCGTCGCCATGTCCAACCAAGCCGCACATTACATATCCCCCGTCGAATTTAGAACTGGCCAACTTCAAAACTTTACCCAAATCCAATGCATCCGGTATGGCTGCTACAGCTTCCTGGCGACTCATTCCGGCAGCACGATTCTGGTTATAAATGGCATCCACTTCTCTGTCTAAGAAATGTCCGATTTTCTCCATTACGGTTACCGTATCGGCTTTCTCTTTCGGATGCAATCCAAAACCAACAATCTCCTCGAATAACTCATCTACATTGGTCAGATTGAAATTTCCGGCCACCAATAAGTTCTTAGATATTCTGTTGTTCTGACGCAAAAAAGGATGACAACTTTCTATGCTGTTTTTGCCATAGGTGCCATAACGCAAATGACCCAAAAATAATTCGCCCGTAAATGCCAATTCTCTTTTCATACGCGCCGTATCCAGAAATATTTCGGGATTGCGATGACGTACCTCTTTGAAACGATGACTCACTTTCTCGAATACATCTTTTATGGCCTGAGGGTCTATGGAACGTACGCGGCTAATAAAACGATGCCCCGGCTCCGGATCCAGTTTTATATTGGCTATACCCGCTCCATCTTGACCACGATTGTGCTGCTTCTCCATGAGAAGATACATCTTGTTGATCCCATAAAGTGGGCTGCCATATTTTTCTCGGTAAAAATCCAGGGGTTTACGTAGTCGTAAAAAAGCTATTCCGCATTCGTGTTTGATGCTGTCGCTCATACCTTTTGTCTGCAATTAATGAGCCGCAAAGTTACTTTTTATTTTGGGAATTGCACGCCTATTTTTGCCCCAAACCTTCGCTTTTTTTAAAAAACTCGGGCTTAAATGGAGTCGGATTCTGTGATTTCTGCTTCAGGCGCACTTTCCTGCATAAAAAGTTCTTTATAAAGTGCAAACTGTGCCGTATGTATAAAGGATAAACTGAATAAAAAGCCGATACAACAAGCCAAAAAGCCGGCCAACATAAATACGATCGAAACAATCAGTATACCCAATACCAACCATACTTTTTTGGAAACTATAGAGAAACTAA
>JAEZEQ010000073.1 GCA_023432985.1 Bacteroidota bacterium
ATCCAAGAAATGAGATAATGAGCAGTATGAAAAGTATTATTTTAAACTTAAACGACATCATAAGCGTGCGTTTTAATGTGAATAATATGCCTCTATTCAGAAGCCGGAACAAAGGTAAGAGGATAAATGTGCAAGCTATATGACTTGGGTCATATTCTTGTTTTTGTCAGCTTTGTTTCATATGAAATTCTTTACAGGAAAGGCTGCCTATGAATATGGATTTATAGTTTTTATAGTCCGCAGCAAAGTGAAGAAAAGGGTGAGGGGATTGAATAAAAAAAACAGTGCCTTAATGGGCACTGTTTTCTAAAAAATCGGAATTAAAGCTTATTGTTTAGAGACTTTATAGCTAAGCGTATTTCCATCTATTTTAATATACAAAAGATAGACACCTTTAGCCCAGTTTTCTGTTTGAATGCTTGTGGAGCTGCTGTTAACCTCGCGGGTCAACAATCTTTGTCCGCTCATAGTCAATACATCAATTTGTTCGATACTATTAGTCTGACTTTGGATTTGCAAAATATTGTTCAATGGGTTAGGGAATACGTTTATTTTCAGTTTTTCATTTTCATCAATTCCCAGGCAATCGATTACCACTATTTGTGCAGATGCGGTATCGCTGCATCCATTTGCATCCGTATATGCATAGTCCACGTCATGTGTACCCAGGCCTACAGAAGAGGCGTCGAAAATACCCGCATTAATTCCACTGCCTATATAAGTTCCTCCGGCGGGAGAGCCTTCTGTAAGAATAAAGGAGTTATTATCGACACAAATGGGATTCAAAGTAGAAATGCTAACGACGGGGAGTGGGTTCACCAAAACCTCGATACTGTCGGCCAAAGGGCATCCGAAGTGAGGATATTGGGTGATTTTAATCTCCACATCAGTGATGGGGGATAGAATTTGGGTTGTATCTTCAGGGTTTAAAAAAGCAGAAGCGGGTGACCATAAAAAGGGATGTGTACTTTGTGTTGAAACTTGAATACTTTCGCCTATACATATAGCTGTATCTGCGCCGATTAAAGCATTATCCGTATTGGCATAAATATCCAGTTTCACACTTTGAAAAGATGCCATGGCATTGCTGCCGTTATAGCCACCGACTATACCCATAAAGAGACTGTCGTTTTGGATAAAGGGGAAGAAATTACTTATATTACTGACACCAACGGACAGATTTGGTCCGGCCTCCCAGGTATTGGTACGCACATTATACGAATTGCTGCTGACCAGAGTATTCATCCCGCCACCATCCGGGTCTCCGGCAGCAAAATAAACACGTCCGTCGTTCAAGCTCGAAGTACCTGCTGCAAAGCGACCGTTTGCCGTGTTGGGATAATTACTGATTTGTGTCCATGTGATATCGGTGGGATTATTGGGATTGATAACACCTTTCCAGGCCTGGTTGAGTGAAGTTGATGAAACTTGACTGTAACCACCTACGAGAATAATAATTCCGTCGGCTATACCCATGCGTAATCCGGCTGTAGCGGTTCCTGGGAAAGCCGTTCCGTAGGACCAGCTATTGGTGATTGGATTATAAATTTGCACAGCATTCAAGTCAATGCTTCCATTGTATCCGCCAATTACATACATCAAGCTGTCTTTATAAGTTCCGATTGCATAATCGCCGGTTGCTTGTAACAAATTTGCAGTAGAAGTCCACGCGTTCGTATTTGGGTCATAAACATAGCTGCTTGCATCGGGCGAAAAACTGCCTGTATATCCTCCGGGGACATAGATTTTATTTTTAATAACCGTAGCCGAAATTTGGAGTTTACTTGCCGGGAAATTACTCACCGAAGTCCATGTTTTAGTAAAAGTATTATAGCGATACACACTATTTGTTTGATTAAAACTTGCATCAGCTCCTGAAATGGCATACACATAACCGGTGTCGGCAGAGCCATTACATGATTTGAGAAATGCTGTGGCATTGCCCCATTTTGCACCGGGCATAGGTGTTTGTTGACTCCAATTGTTTTGGGTATAAGCCGAGATAACATCAGAATCAAAAAAAGGATCCTTATTAAGCGCATGATTATTCCCGTTCAATACGCTTTTTAAATTGCCGTTGCCGGGCGTATGAGGCATTAGGCCTGAGTTAAGGGGGTATGCAGCGACCATGCCATTATGCTGGGCATGAGAATTTAAACCAAATCCACCCAAAAGAAAAATGAGTAGAAAAAGCAGACTTGCAGAGAGTTTTTTCATAAATTAAATGTTTTATTTTATACAAATGTAGTATTTATTAAGAGAGAGAAAATATTTTTCGATTCCTTACATTAAAAAAAGGCTTCGGAAAGAATAGTGAAGATCCTGATAAAATTAAAATAATGTAAAGTTGTTTCAGGCTATTTTTTTATCTTTACCCGAGGCATGATTTTAGATCATTTGAAAGTATAATTTCCTTCATTAATAAAAAAGAGACATGGAAACAAATCCCATTGAGAACATAGAAATAGTATATCTTAAAGCCGATGATTATGAAGAAATCAAGTCGGTTATGTTAGCGGCCTATCCACATATGCAAGGTGCGTATTGGCGCGAACATCAGATAAAAAAACTCACCCAGGAATTTCCCGAAGGTCAGGTTGGGATTCGCATCAATAACGAATTAGCCGGATGTGCATTATCCATAATAATCGACTCTCAGCAATTTCAAGGAAAACATACCTATAAAGAAATCACCGACAATTATACCTTTGGCACCCATAATCCGAACGGAGATAAGTTATATGGTATAGATGTGTTCATTTCTCCCAAATTCAGAGGTCTGCGTTTGGGTCGACGTTTGTATGATTATCGTAAAGAATTGTGCGAAAAAAGGAATTTAAGCGGGATATTATTTGGGGGACGAATTCCGAATTATCATCAATATTCCGATCAAATTTCTCCCAAAGAATATATAGAGAAAGTGAGGAATAAAGAAATTCACGACCCTGTTTTAGATTTTCAACTCTCTAATGATTTTCACCCTGTGCGTATAATTCGGGGTTATTTAGAGGGCGATAAAGAGTCCAAAGAGTATGCCGTATTATTGGAATGGGATAATATATATTACGAGAAGCCGGATGGGAAAGTGCAGAACTATAAACCTATAGTACGTTTAGGGTTGGTACAATGGCAAATGCGCTGGTATAGCAATTTAGACGATTTGATGCAGCAGGTTGAGTTTTTTGTAGATGCGGTATCGGGCTATAGAGCCGATTTTGCCCTTTTTCCTGAATTTTTCAATGCGCCATTAATGGCAGATTATAATCATTTATCAGAAGCCGATGCTATTCGAAAACTATCCGAATACACGGGAGAAATTGTGAGTCGTTTTTCTCGTTTGGCCATCTCCTACAATATAAATATCATCACCGGTAGCATGCCCGAGATGGTGGGTGACGCACTTCGTAATGTGGGATATTTTTGCAAGAGAGACGGGGGAATAGAGCGTTTTGAAAAAATCCATGTTACTCCTGACGAGGCGAGGGTATGGGGTATGCAGGGGGGGCAAGCCATACAAACCTTCGATACAGATTGTGGGAAAATAGGCATACTGATTTGCTATGATGTAGAATTTCCCGAACTCAGTCGTATACTTGCCGATGAGGGTATGCAGATTTTATTCGTGCCCTTTCTGACAGATACTCAAAACGGGTTTTCGAGAGTACGGAATTGTGCGCAGGCCAGAGCCATAGAAAACGAGTGTTATGTAGCCATAGCCGGCAGTGTGGGCAATTTGCCTAAAGTGCATAATATGGATATACAGTATGCGCAATCTATGGTACTTACGCCTTGCGATTTTGCCTTTCCTTCCAACGGGATAAAGGCAGAAGCCACACCCAATACCGAAATGATATTAATTGCGGATGTAGATATAGATTTATTAAAAGAGTTGAATCAGTTTGGCAGTGTGCGTAATTTGAACGATCGCCGCCTGGATTTATATCAATTAAACAGGAAATTTTAGTAAAATTAATTAGAGTTTTTCGCCACAATATTTACAAAATTCGGCATCTACATCGTGTCCGTCGCGGGTGCAATTGGGGCAATTTTGCGTACTTACTTGCTTGGTTTTATAGTTTCGTGCCACCTCAGCGGTAATAATGCCGGTGGGGACTGCGATAATAGAATAACCTATAATCATAATAAAAGAGGCAATCATTTTTCCGGGAATGGTGATCGGAGCTATATCGCCGTAACCGACGGTACTAAGGGTGACAATGGCCCAATAAATACTTTCGGGGATACTGGAAAAGTCAGGGTTTACCGGATTTTCGATGGCATATACCAGGGTGCCTAGGATAATGCTGACCAACATAAGGAAGAAAAGAAAAACGGCAATTTTATGTCGGCTTTTTCGCAGAGAAATTAGAATAGTATTGCTATCGCGCACGAAGCGATTGAGTTTGAAAATACGGAAAATGCGCAAGAGGCGTAATAAGCGAATAGCCGATAAGAAATGCGAACTGCTCATGAAATATCCTAAATAGGTAGGTAAAATAGAGAGTATATCGACCAGTCCGTAAAAGCTGAAAATATAATGAATAGGCCTGCGTAGACAAATAATGCGTAAAATATATTCAACAGTAAACGCAATAGTAACCACCCATTCCAGCGTCATTAGCAGGGTTCCGTATTCGGCATTGATGCTGTCAATACTTTCGAGCATGATAAGAAATACGCTCAAAACAATGAGGACAAGAATGGTGATGTCGAATAATTTACCTTCGAAGGTATCCGCTTCAAAAATAATTTCGTGCAACCTTTTTTGCCAGTTTTTTTGTGCTTTTTCTTCTTTTTTCATGCAGGTAGTTCGTCAATATTCGGGGTTAAATGTATGGTGTTTTTGGGGAAAACATAAAAAAAGGAGAAAGAATTATGTTTGATACTTAATTGTTTAGTAACTTTGGAGGGAATTATGAAAAGGAGAAAAATCTACACCCTGTCTGCCCTTGCGCTTAGCTTTATGCTGTTATTATTTATAGCTACACAGAATGTTGTGCCCATATTACATGGGATTCGAGATGCCCGATTGAGCATTGCCGGTTTCAAAAAACTGCAAACAGAGACAGAGCATGCAAAGTGGACCTATTATAGAGGAGGCAAGGGCGAGAAAAAGGTTTTATTTATACACGGATTTGGTCCGGGCGGTGGTTTTACATGGATGGATGCGATGCAGCATTTAGGTCCGGAATTCGACATATTGGTTCCCGATTTAATGTGGTTTGGGGATACGGAGGGCTTTTGTGAGCCGACCTTGAGCAATCAGGCCAAGGAGCTGTATGCCTTATGCGAGAAACTTGATTTTATGCCGTCTTCTATAGCGGGGATATCCTATGGAGGTTTTGTGGCGCTTGAGTTATTGAATCAGCAACCGCATTTAAATGCCGATTTATTAATCGTAAATAGTCCGGGTACAGATTTTGATCTATGCGATGTTGAGGCGATGTGTCAACGTGCGGGAGTAGAGACTATAGATGAATTATTCATTCCAAAGGAATTGAGTGGGGTAAAAAATCAGATTGATTTTGTGACCAGTGGAGATGCTCCGGCTTTACCTGATTTTGTATTTCAGCAGATATTCGATTTAGAAACCCGGAAATTTGCCACAGAGAAGACCATACTCATGGAAGATTTGGTATACAATGCCGATTATTATCGCAACAATATGCGTCCGGTTTATGATAGAGCCGGCGTGATTTGGAGTGTGCGGGATAGTGTATTTCCCATGCGTTATGGATTAAAATTAGCAGAGCGATTGGATGCAGAATTATATACATTAGAGCATTCGGGGCACATACCTATGCCGGCCGATAAAGAGACCTATGTAGAGAGTATGCGTCAGTTTCTATCAAAATAAAAATATATGGATATACAATTGGGCTGGTCGGAAATAAGTGCTTTGGCCTTAGGCATAGGTCTAAGTGCAAGTTGTGGTTTTCGGGTATTTATACCTTTATTGGCTGCAGCTTTGGGTGTGAAATTTGATTTTTTGCCTGTGGCAGAATCGTGGGAATGGTTGGGTTCCTGGCCCAGTTTAATCCTCCTGATTACGGCTGTAGTGGTTGAGATACTGGCTTATTATATCCCATTTATCGATAATATATTAGATGCTATTGCTGCGCCTTTGGCTATTGCTGCGGGGGCCTTAATAGCTTCCTCCTTAATGCCTTTCGAGGAGCATCCTGCTTTGCAGTGGGGCCTGGGCATTATGGCCGGTGGATCGGCTGCGGGAACTCTTCATTTGGGCTCGGGTTTTATACGCCTTATGTCGAGCAAATTCACAGCGGGAACAGGCAATTTCGTAGTTTCGAGTACGGAAAATGTTGCGGCAATTGGGGGCGTAATCAGCAGTTTTTTATTACCCGTGTTTACGGCCATATTAGTTGTGCTATCCATATTTCTAATACTATGGTTTAGCTATAGACGCATGCTTCAGTCCAAGGCGTAGTAATTTATTCCGTTTTTTTCAAATTATTTCTTACTTCGGCCATTTCTCTTTGGAGGTTAAGTACGGTATTGGTCAGTTCTTGCTGACTTATATTGGGCGTACTGAGTTCTTGACTTATAAAATTCACAAAGCTCCATAGTTCCAGAATTTGTTCTATATGTACTTCATAGGGTTCATAAGCCGGATTGGTGGAGCAAAGCAGCAAGGTGTTTTTTTGTTCGATATGATTATGCACGACTTTAAAAACGATTCCATCATCTTTGGTAACCACGATACAGGGAGTTCCACTGCGTATATTCATCCAATTGTCGACATATTCGGCGGTGACCCAGGAGCCGTCATTGGCCGGGGGCATACTATCTCCGCTGATGGGGAAGGTGCGGTATTTTTTTTCTTTAGAGAGGAAGGGTAATTTGAAAGTGGGCAATACCGAAATATAATCCGGATCGGCGTATCCGCCGGTATAACCGGCTTTCGCTTTAAGGGGAACAAGTTCAATATTGCTGTTATTGTTATTATCGACAGTGGTGACCACGACACGTAATTTTTTGCCATGCACGTCAATTTCATTTTTCATTTCCCATTCTCGAATTTTTGCTTCGGAATATTCCGAAAGATTTTCTTTAAGGAGGAGATCGATGGGTAATTTAAAATAATCAGAAATTTTGAGTAAAGTTTCGAAGCCGGGTTCGGCATTACCGATTTCGTATGCGCTCCAGGTAGTTCTTTTTACGCCAAGTGCTCCTGAGGTTTCGTCCTGAGACCTTTTTTTCCTTTTTCGTAAGAATTTTAAGTTTGCAGAAAAATACATATTGCCAATATTTTTGTCATTCATGAGGACAAAAATATAATCATTTTTTTGGGATGTCAAAAATATGGGACTAATTTTTTTTCCTTTCCTCAGAAGGCTTACTTGAGATATGAACATTGTTTATAAGTCGCCCCTGACCTTTTGGCTTTATATTGAACAAGATAAATTGAGCCTAGCCGACTTCTGTTCAAAGGGTTTAATTTAGATTGATTCTAAATAGGCGTTTTGCTCACTAATTTTAGGTAGTTTATTTTGCTTCTTATCTGTAGGTGGTTAATTTTGCCTCGGTTTAACGTGTTATTAACACAGATTCGACATAATTTATAAACGTATATGATTCACGTTTTCAACAGAGTAAGTAGGATTTTCGTTGCATTGTTCGTGGTTTTCATGACTATGGGCATCAGCTTTGCGCAAGATGGTGAGGCTTTATTTAAGTCAAACTGTGCGCGCTGTCACTATGCAACAGACAAGAAACTGGTAGGACCCGGATTAGCCGGTGTGCGTGACCGTTGGAGTTCTGAGGACAATTTGGTGGCTTGGACCTTGAATTCGGGTGAATTCCTGAAAACAGGCGACAAATACGCCAATGAGTTGTTCGAGAAGTACAATAAATCTATAATGAACCCATTTCCTGATTTAAATCGGGAGGATGTCTTGGCGATTTTAGATTATATCGACAAAGTGGCTGAAGAGACGCCGGCGCCCGTAGCCGGAACCGAAGCCGGAGCAGCAGCAGGTGAGGGACAAGCCGGATCAAGCAATTCCATAATTTGGGTATTGGTTTTGGTTGCGGTTGTACTAAGCGTGTTGATTTATGCTTTGGTTAAAATCTCCTCTTCTTTGGCTGATTTGGCTAAAGAAAAAGACGGTGAAGATATAGACCGTAGAGACTTCATGCAAAAAGCAGCCGATTGCGCTAAATCTGCCAAAGGCTTTGCCAATGAGAATAAAGGCATAGTAGGCGTATTGGTTTTGGTTGTTGTGGGTTATCTGGTTTACCTTGGATATGTCGGACTTATGGGTATAGGGGTTTATCAGGGTTATGAGCCAACGCAGCCTATTAAGTTCTCGCACGCTAAGCATGCGGGTGAATTGAAAATAGACTGTGAATATTGTCATACCGGAGTGCGAGAGTCTAAGCATGCTACCATTCCTTCTTCCTCTACATGTATGAATTGTCATAAAGCCGTAGAAGAAGGACCCACTTATGGCAAGACAGAAATTGCGAAAATTTATGCATCTATAGGGTGGGATCCGAACAAAGATGTGTATATAGAAAACTATCAGCACAAGACGAAAGACGAAGTGTTGAAGGTATATGAAGAGTGGTTAGGCGGAAATAATGATGCCTACAGAGCAGTAGAGCAGTTCGTACAAAAGCCGATAGATTGGGTACAAATCCACAAATTGCCCGATCATGCATACTTCAACCATGCTCAACACTTTGAAGTAGCCGGTATTGCTTGTCAGACTTGTCACGGTGCCGTTGAAGAAATGGAAGTAGTGAAACAATTCTCGCCGCTGACCATGGGCTGGTGTATAGATTGTCACCGTACAACAAAAGTGAATTTTGAAGAAAATCCATACTACGATAGATTACACGACTATTTGGCTGAGCGTTATAAAAAAGGCGATCAGTTCACCGTAGCGCGTATCGGTGGTTTGGAGTGTGGTAAATGTCATTATTAATATTCAGCTTTCCCTACAATTATATATATGAGTAATCAAAAGAAATATTGGAAAGGTCTCGAAGAGCTTAATGAAACAAAAGCTTTTGTGAAACTTCGTGACAATGAATTTGCCGAAGAGCTTCCTATGGAAGAGTTTTTGGGAAATGAAAACTTGGGTGAAACCAAAACCGGACGTCGTGACTTCCTTAAATTTTTGGGATTTAGTGTAACTGCCGTAGCCGTTGCTGCCTGTGAAACTCCCGTTCAAAAAGCTTTGCCTTATGTGGTAAAGCCGGAAAATATGACCCCGGGTGTTCCCAATTTTTATGCGACAACCTATTTTGACGACGATGATTATGCCAATGTTTTGGTCAAAACACGCGAAGGTCGCCCTATTCTTATCGAATCATCTTTGCCATCTGTGGCAAAAGAACGCGGTATTTCTGCCAAAATTTCGGCATCTGTTTTGAGCTTGTACGATAGTAAACGTACTCAAACAGCCATGAAAAAAGGCGAAGAAATCGCATGGAATAAAGCCGATACAGAAATTATGCAAGGATTGCAAGCTATTTCTGCTGCCGGCAAAAAAACCGTATTGCTTTCATCTACCATTATTTCGCCTTCTACCAAAGCAGCTATTCAAGCCTTTTTAGCGAAATATCCGGGTGCTGAGCACGTACAATACGATTCCGTTTCCTATTCTGCTATCCCTAAAGCCAATTTGGCCGTTAATGGAAAAGCCGTTATCCCAACTTATCGTTTCGATAAAGCTATGGCTATCGCCAGCTTTGGAGCAGATTTTATGGGAACCTGGTTAGACAGTAATATGTATAGCGTTGCATACAGCAAAAATCGTGACCCCAAAAAGGAAATGAATCGCTTGTTTGCTTTCGAAGCTGTAATGTCTTTAACCGGAGCAAATGCCGATTACAGAACTTCTGTAAAACAGTCTGAAATTGCTATTTCTCTTATTCACTTATATAATAAAATTACAGGCGCTTCATTGAATGCTCCGGCTATTTCTTATAGCGAACGCATTCAAAAATGTGCCGATTATTTATTAGCCAATAAAGGAAAAGCTTTGGTTGTATGCGGATTGAATGATGTGAACGCACAAATTCTTACCGCAGAAATCAACAAAGCCTTAGGTGCAAATGGTTCTACTATTGACCTCGATACAGCTTGTTACCTAAAACAAGGTGATGAGGCTAAGATGGCACAAACACTTCAAGGAATTAAATCAGGCGATGTACAAGGGGTTATCTTCTATCAGGCAAATCCCGCCTACAACAGTGTAAATGCTGCTGATTGGGCTGCCGCTATTCCCAATTTGAAACTAAGTGTTTCATTTGCCGGTGATCGCGACGAAACTGCGGCTTTGGCTACGTATATATTACCCGATCATAATTATCTTGAAAGTTGGAACGATTTTCAAGCCTATGACGGCGTTGTAAGTCTCGCACAACCTACCATTCACCCTATTTTTGAAACGCGTCAGGCTCAAGAAAGCTTGCTCGTATGGGGTGGATTGGCAAATCGTACTGATAAAAATAATACGGCTTACCGTGATTTTATAAAAGAAAACTGGAAAGCAAAATTCTTTGCTCTGCAAAGTAAACATACCGCTTTCGAAGATTTCTGGAATTATAGTGTTCACGATGGCTTGGTTAATATACCCGTTAAAGGCGCAAGTTCTGAAGGTGTATTGCCGACAGTATTGGAAACAAATCCAGCCTCTGCTGCAGCTGCCTTGGTTTCTACCTATGGTAAAGTAAGCGGAGTTGAACTTGTTTTATACTCTAAAATTGGTATTGGAACAGGAAATCAGGCCGCAAACCCATGGTTACAAGAGTTCCCTGATCCCATTTCAAGAATTACCTGGGATAACTATATTACCATGTCTCTCGAAGATATGGAAGCACAAGGTTATCATACCTATATAGGTCAGAATGACCCTGCTGATTTAGCAACACTTAAAATCAACGGTAAAGAAATTACACTTCCTGTTGTGATGTCTCCCGGACAAAAATCGGGAACTGTGGGTGTAGCAATCGGATATGGCCGTCCATTCTTTAAAGACGGAGCCGTAATCGGTGCAAATGCTTTCCCATTGGCTTCTATGGCAAATGGTGAATGGCACGGTTATGCCTTTGGTGCAAGCATCGAGAAAACAGGTGAAACATACGCTATGGCTTCAACCCAAACACATCATACGATGATGGGTCGCGATATCGTGAAAGAAACATCTTTACATCAGTATAAAGAAGATCCTGCTTCAGGCAATCATAAGCATAGCTTCCATACAGGATTTGCTGAAATGAAAGGAAAAGAAACGCATGGTCACCTTTCTTCGGATGATGCCGATTTTTGGAAAAAATTCGCCAATCCGAACCATAGCTGGAAAATGTCTATTGACCTCAATGCTTGTAATGGTTGTGGTGCCTGTGTAATTGCTTGTCACGCCGAAAATAACGTAGCCGTTGTAGGTAAAGATGAAATTCGTCGTGTTCGTGAAATGCACTGGTTGCGTAT
>JAEZEQ010000015.1 GCA_023432985.1 Bacteroidota bacterium
AACTATCGGTAATAAAATAATAGGTCGGAATTGAGGTAATGGTCTTGTCGAAATTGCGAATTTTTACGGTGTTTAAATTGATCGCTATTACATCTCCATCGGCGTTGAATTTCTGCATCTCGACCCAATCGCCCACGCGCACCATGTCATTGGCCGCCATTTGTATGCTCGCCACCAAGCCCAAAATGGTATCTTTAAATATCAACATCAATAAGGCCGTCATCGCACCAAAGGCACTCAAAAAATACAATGGCGACTCGTCCATCAATATGGAAAGTATATAGATAAAGGCCGCTATATATAAAATTATGCGCACCAACTGGGTATAACTACTGATGGGCTTATCCTGAAATGCTTCAGATTTTTGCATCCCATATTCCAATACCCGCAATACGGATAAAAAGATACGCAGGGAAGCAATTATTAAATATACATAGGTTCCCTTTTTTATTATAGGCAGTATTTCGGGATAATCTCTGAATATTTCAGGCGAAATACTCATAAATATTATAGCCGGAACTATATGTGCAACCGTACTGAATACATTATTGTCGGCCAGGGCATCATCCCATACATTTTCTGTTTTTCGCACTACGCGCGTAACATAAAATGCCGTTAGTTTTTTGGCAATCCAGTAAAATAAATACGATATTATGCCTAATAATACCAATAAGGACAGTACTCTTAGGTACATGGCCCAATTATCCGAAGACCCTGACTTTAAAAATAGACCTTCTATCCAATTCTCTAAACCCGAAAACAATTCTCTCAGCATATTTTCTATTTTTATTTCGCCCAAAAATAACTATTTACTCAGGCTTATCCTTATTTACACCCACTTTTAAAATATCCTTAACGCTTTATTTTACAATTATTCGCCCGCTATAAACAAGCTTTTGCTGCTTATTTCTACCCCTTGCTTCACCTGCAATATATATAGTCCCGCCTTGCCTGTAAATCCCCATTTCAATTCGCTTGATCCCGGCTTATTTTCTTGTTTCAAGACTCTACCTTGCATATCCAACAGGCGTAATTCGACCATTGTATTTTCTTTTAATCCTTTCACTACGAATGTGCCCGTATTTGGGTTGGGATATATGTTCCAGTCACCGCTGCCGGACCATTCCTGCATATCTACACTGCCTCCTTGCATGTTAAATCGGCTAAAAAAATGCCATATTTCTTGGGATGCATTGAAGTCCATACACGTATTTCCCAGACCCGGTATTTGCATTGCCCCCGGCCAGGTATGTCCGCCCCCCACTACTTCGAAATACCAAATATCGGTACCGGAATCGCAAATGGCATAGGTTTTTTTAATGGCGTGACTATTATCGTTCACTCCCGATTCGGGAATAAGTTCGTGCGAAGCCTGAACCGGACAATCATTATGTTGAATCCAATAATCGAGCACATCCTGCACACTCATCAGGTTCAATATACCACCCGGAGGCACCACATTATCGTTGCTTCCATGCACCTGCATCACGGGTACGGTGCGCGTTGCGCTGCAATTATCTCTTGTCAGTTCCGACATAGTACCGGCCACCGAAGCCACTGCGGTAATGCGCTGACTTAAGTCGCAGGCAAGGCGATAACTCATAAATCCACCGCTACTTAACCCGCACGAAAACACCCTATTGCTGTCTATGGAATAATGCAAACGCAAACTGTCTATAAGTGCACTGATAAATCCCACATCGTTCGGACTGCTGTTGTAAGGCGGAGTATTCCCATTATTCCACGAATTATTAAGCCCTTCGGGATAAAAAACGAGAATTTGATGGGCTTCGGCAACCGCATTCATTCCACTGTATAGCATTTGCTCATTGGCATTACTACCATGTCCGTGCAAATTGAAAACCAAAGGATAGGATTGGGTTGCCGTATATGAAGATGGCAGGTATAAAATCCCGCCGCGACTATTCCCATCATGCTGAATGGAAAAGGGAATGGTCTGACTTTGGCTGCTCAGCGGTAAAAATAAAAGGAGAGCAAATAAAAAACTTAGTACTCTTTTCATAAAAGGGGTTTAAATTTGTTCAAATTTACTAAATTTGTGCTTCAACAAGTAATGAATATGAAAAAAGCAGCCCTCCTCCTACTCGTGGTTTCCTCCTTATTTTCTTGCGCAAAACAAGCCGAAAATAAACTTAACGGAAAATGGATTATGATTCCTACTTCCGATTTTGTGGGCGATTCTTCTTATTGGAATTTTGGGACCAATGGCGATTTGACCATCACTTATCCCAACGATTCGGCTGTACATACCGCAGCGTACAAAGTTGTGGTTAAAAATGCCAAAAATCATATTCGCATCACCGGATTAGATACTATTTTGGGCAGTTATGAGCCTATGAATGCCGATTGGCAAATTTTGAAACTCAACAAAGAATTTCTTAAAATGGCACATAATACCCCGGCCCCCGGAGCCAATGGCAAAGGTCTGGTTTATAGGGAGTTTGTGAAGTATTAATTATGTCTAAAATAAAGACCTCTTTCATTTGTCAAAGTTGTGGATATTCGGCTTCCAAATGGATGGGCAAATGCAGTTCCTGTGGAGCATGGAATTCTTTTGTGGAAGAAATCCAAACCAAAGCCGATAAGTCACCCCTACTCCAATCGGGCCGTCAGCAAGCTAAAGCACAGCTTTTGCATGATGTAAAAATCGAAAATAGCGAACGCACTATCACCCCCGATTCTGAATTGAACCGCGTTCTCGGCGGCGGAATAGTACCCGGAAGTGTGATTCTACTCGGCGGAGAACCCGGTATAGGCAAAAGCACCTTGCTCCTGCAAACGGTTTTAAAACTCAGCAATAAAAAAGTGCTCTATATCTCGGGCGAAGAAAGCGAAGCCCAAATTAAACTGCGCGCCGAACGTACGCCTTTTTCCAATCCCAATTGCTACGTACTCACCGAAACCAATCTCGAAAATATTCTGCAACAAATAGAGTTGCTGCAACCCGATTTGGTTATTGCCGATTCGATACAAACCCTGCATACCGAATTTATCGAAAGTTCGGCCGGCAGCATTTCTCAAATACGCGAAACCGCATCCAAGCTTATCAAATTTGCCAAAGCCACCAATACGCCCGTCATCCTGGTGGGACATATAAATAAAGAAGGCAGTATAGCCGGACCAAAAATATTGGAGCATATGGTAGATGTGGTATTGCAGTTCGAAGGCGATCGAAACCATATTTTTCGCATTTTACGAGCCCTGAAAAATCGCTTTGGAAGTACGTCCGAAATCGGGATTTATGAAATGAAATCGATGGGACTGGAAGAGGTGCATAATCCTTCTGCCCTCCTGCTTTCGGAATCGGATCTGGCTCTGAGCGGAACAGCCATCACATGCATTATGGAGGGGCTAAGACCTCTGCTGGTAGAAGTGCAGGCCCTCGTTTCTACCGCCGTTTACGGTACGCCCCAAAGAGCTGCTAATGGCTTCGACGTACGCCGACTCAACATGCTACTGGCCGTACTCGAAAAACGATGCGGATTTCATCTGGGAACCAAAGATGTATTCCTGAATGTAACGGGCGGAATCAAACTCGAGGAACCCGCTGCCGACCTGGCCGTTATCGCTGCCATTCTTTCAAGCAACGAAGATATTACCCTGCCCCGCAATATTTGTTTTGCCGGAGAGGTCGGACTCACAGGCGAAATCAGACCTGTACCCCGCATAGAAAGCCGCATAGCCGAAGCAGCCAAATTGGGCTTCGAGAAAATATTTGTATCGAAAAATAACGCAAAAGGCCTCGACCCCAAAGCCAATGCCCTGCAGATCGAATTCATTGCCAAAATAGAAGATCTGTACCGAAAAATTTAATCTTCTTTCTTGTTTTATGCCGGCTTCGTCTGCTCCATTTCCACCGTATTTTCATTCGCTCCATCCCGATGCCGATCTATTGGAGAAGCCTCGCTATTTCACCTATCCTCATTTCTACAGCCCGCACCCACTTGCCATTTTAGCGGCAAAAAGCGTACAAAATTATCTGGAAAAAGAGGCGGAATTCGACCATAATTTCGGATTAAATCCCGATCAAAAAGGAATGGTCATAGGCAAAATGTTTGGTGTATTGGTGGTGCGAAACAAGGAAAATAAAATGGGATTTCTGGCCGCATTTTCCGGAAAATTAGCCGGCACAAATCAGCATAGCTACTTCGTACCTCCGGTATTTGATATGCTGAAAGAAAACAGCTTTTTTCTGCGCGAATCTGTAATGCTCAATCGCCTGAATGCCGAAATCGAAGAACTGGAAAATCGACCTGCATACCAAGCCCTCAAACAAGAAATACAATCTGTCCGACTACTTGCTGCTACTGAGCTGGAGCGGATAAAGGGCGAACTGAAACAGGCCAAAATTCTCCGCGATCTAAAACGAAAAATGCAGCCCTTCGAAAAGCATGAAGATTTAATACGAGAAAGTCAGCTCGATAAAATACGACTCAGCCGCTTCAAAAAAGAAATACAGGAAAATGAGAATAATCTGCGCCAAAAATTAGCCTGTTTTGAAAAGGAAATAGAGCAAAAAAAACAAGAAAGAAAAATACAATCGGCCGCGCTGCAACAGGCTTTATTCGATGAATATACCTTTCTGAATGCACAAGGAGAAAGCAAAAGTTTGCTCGATATATTTGGCAGTTTACCTCCTGCCGGAGCCGGTGAATGTGCGGCACCAAAGCTCTTGCATTATGCGTTTTTGCACGGATTAGAGCCCATTTGTATGGCCGAATTTTGGTGGGGACAATCGCCTAAAAGTGAGATTAGGGTGCACGGACAATTTTATCCGGCATGTAGAGGCAAATGCGAACCGATTCTGAAGCATATGCTTTCGGAAACGCCAACAGATCCCAATCCCATGTTGCAGCAGATTGAGCTTAGCGGCCCCTTGCCTGTAATATATGAGGACGATTATTTATTGGCCGTAAACAAACCGGCCGGATTTCTGAGTGTGCCCGGCATTGCCTTGCAGGACTCTGTGGCCGAGCGTATACGCATACAATATCCGCAGGCCGAAGGTCCTTTTTTGGTACACCGACTCGACATGGCTACATCGGGAATATTGCTCATAGCCAAGAGTAAAGAAATGCTGGGGCGATTGCAGTTTTTATTTAGTAAAAGGCGGGTAAAAAAACGTTATGTGGCCTTATTGGAAGGTGTGCCGAAAGATAAAAAAGGCAGTATAGATTTGCCTTTGCGGGTGGACCTGGACGACAGGCCGCGCCAATTGGTTTGCCACCAATGGGGCAAAGAAGCACATAGCGATTATGAGGTGGTGGACGTGAAAAATGGGATTAGTCGCGTACATTTTTTTCCCACGAGCGGACGTACCCATCAATTGCGCGTACATGCAGCGCATAAAGACGGCTTGGCTTGCCCGATTTTAGGAGATGATTTATATGGGAATATTGCCGACCGTTTATATTTACATGCAGCGGAGCTGGAGTTTATACATCCGGTATCGAAAGAAAAAATAATAATAGAGTGTAGTCCCGATTTTTAAACGGGATTTGATTCGATTTTTTTCTCGAAATCGCGGTACAGGAGGGAGGGTTGTATGCCTTCGTTGAACTGATATTTTCCGCTTTTATAGGGGAGAAAATCGCCCACAATTTCGTGGTAAAAGATCTGGCAAATTTCTACGCCCGGATAAATGCGGATGGGGTGTATACAATGCATTTCGAGGGTCCAGAAACCGGAGAAACCTATATCGCCAAAACCGGCGGTAACGTGGATATAAAGGCCAAGGCGGCCAATAGAGGAACGGCCTTCGAGCATAGGCACCACACCTTCGGAGCGGGTATGTTCGACCGTACGGCCGAGGTAAAGGCGTCCGGGTTCCAGCAGATAACCTTCTTCGGGGATAATAATAGATTGGGTAGATGGCAATTTTTTCATATCCAACACTTCGTCGTTATACACCATCAGTTCGTTATGCAAACGGAGGTTATAACTATTGGGGTTGACCTGTGCCTTGTGAAAAGGTTCAATAAAAATGCTGTCGCCCAAACGTTTTTCAATTTCTAATCCCGATAAAATCATGTGCTTAAATATATGAGGTCAAAAGTAAAGCAAAGCAATCAAAAAGCCAAAAATGCTTTGGAAACACTTGGAAAAATGAAAGGAAATGTGAAAAGTAGGGGCTTATGAAATAAAAGCAACAAACTCTTCGCCGCATTATAAAACAATTTAACTACAGTAATCTATTTCATTACTGGTATTCAAATATTTTATGTTAGACATTAAACATCCCATTTTATAGTGGTGGCTAAAGTAAACTCTAACGGTTTTTGGGTGTTGGCGTAGTTGCCGATTTCGGAGCACAAAACTGTCAATAAACCATAAAATTTGATGCGAGGTAAAATGCTCAATTAACCACTGAACCCGCTTTTTTGCAAAACCGCTGTTATCGCTTCGGTGTTCTTTTTCGTCCGTTTGGTTGTCGGTCGGTTTTGGGGTGCGGTTGGGCAGACACACTCTTTGCCAAGCTTGGGTTGTAGCGTTGGTTGGTGCGGCTTGGCAAATGCAAAGCATTCACGAACACCTTCAAAAATAAACAAGTCGTGAGTAATTGTGTGGCTGTATAGCTCTATATTCTTCATCAATTTTGATTTTATTTATCTTAAACATTGGAAGATCAAGGATTAAGAACTTCTTCATTATAAATTTCGGTTCCCCAAATAGACTCACAAATAGCTTGATATAGCTTTAGTCTTTCAGTGATATCAGCTTTCTTAAACTCTTCGTGTGCCTTAAAAGGAAGATTTAATCTGCTTCGCATTGAAAGAAAATTGGGGTTGTTTTGATAAGTAAGCGGACATAGACTTTGAACCAATAAATTTTCCTTGATGTAATGACTTAACTTTTCGCTAAATGGTTTAGCACCATACGATTGATTCGTTCCCCTTGGCAAAAGCACTAAAGCACCTATGCGATTTCTGTATTCTTGGAAGTCTGATTCCTGTTCAAATTCATCTTTATGGTTGATAAATTTGTCTGCCCAAATGTGTTCCACTTCAAAAGACTTGCCACCTGGATTATGATAGTATTTCTCAAAGGATGAATTGAAACCTGATTGTTGCTCAACGTAAGACGTAATTCTTGAAAGTAGGAATTTTACAAAAACCCTGTTTTGACCGTGTAAGCGGAAATTTTGAATTCCTGTCCAAGGTTCTTCCATTTCATCTAACTTGCGTTTCAAAATTGCTTTCAGTTCGTGTATTTCAGTTCTTCTGATTTCTTTAACCAACGTGTACATTGTATAACGAATAGAACTGGAAGCAAACTTTCTGAAGTTGACCGACCTGCGAACAACAAATGCTTCAATATACCGAGCCACTATATCCATTTTCTGCAATACTGTATCTGAATTATCACTTGACTTCAATGAAGCAAGTAATAATGGATAACTGAGCGAGTTGGCAATTCCCCATCTTCTGATGTAGAATATGTGTTGTAGCGAATCGCTTAGTTTTCGCTCAGCAGTCAAAACGTGTTTGTAGGCATTCAAAAAGAATTTGAAGTCATTATCTATAAATGCTTGAAAAGCTTCTGAATCGTCCTGTTCGATTCCGACTTTATCTAAGTTGTCTCTAAACCAACTATGAAAACGTGTTCCTATTTTTTCAAAATCTTCATTTTTTGAACCTGCTTTACCAGGTCTTATCGTTTCGGCATATTGTGCCCTGAACCAAGCCTGAATAAAACGTTGGTCTTCATCTTTGTCATAGGTATGCAGTTCCTGCATTGACGTTTTCCAAAGCTCATTCGCTTTTTGTCGTTTCTTGCTGTCTTCAAACTTTGATAGAATGAAGCCTTTGAGCATTTCCGTTGGGGTTAGATTCAAACCCCTGTCGTTCATTGTTTCAAAAATGGTATAGGCGTTCTCATCTGAGTAGGCAATAATCTCTACAAGCACGACATTGTATTTTAACCAGTCAATAAAATAGGGCAATACGCTATTTTTGATTTCTTCGGGAAATGCTTTTTCAATATCCGAATAACGAGCTGCCATATTCAGTGTGGACTCATCATCTGATTCTTTTGGCTCGTATTCTCCTGTTTTGAACAAGGATTCCATACAGGTGATGCGTTCATCTACTTGAATGTTGAAGGACATTTCACCGTATTTTTCAGAGAAAATCAGGGATTCTAATTTTTCAGAGATGCCGAGCTCTTTTTGTAGGTTGTTGAGATAAATCAAAAGCAAAGTCAAGGAAGTAAGGCGTTGCTGACCGTCTATAATGCTTCGTTGACCATCTTTCACGCTCACCACAAATGGACCTAAGTAGTAGGAGTTGTAGTTTTCAATGTCCTTGCGCTTGTGATCGGGCTTGTACTCGTTTAAGAAGGAGGAAGTAAGGTCTGATACCAACTGCTCTATGTGGCGCTCTTCCCATTTGTACTCTCGTTGAAAGTAATCTACGGTGTACTTTTTATCGTCCAGTACTTCAGTAATGGAGCGGTCGTGGGCTTCTATTTTATTGCTTAGTTTGCTCATACTGTTTTATAATTTCCCATATTTTACACTCGGCTCTGCTGCCATACTAATTTCGTCCTGAGCTTGTCGAAGGGCTGCTTCTTTCACCCTTACCTGCCCATTCATCAACATGGGCAACAACCAGTCTCGCAAGGCGGTGAGGTGTTGGTTTTGTTTATGGTTGTTTCCAATTGTTTCATAAATTGATTGAACCTTTTCATTGAATTTTTTAACCAAATCAATTGGTGGTAAGACAAGCTTAAAACCTTTGACTAATGAACCATTAAGATTATTGATATTGGTTCCTAAACACTCGTTTTTTATTGTGGCAAACATAAATTCAGACTGAGTGTAGGAATATAGATAGTATCTGAAATCTTTTTTAGCAACGATTTTTGCACAAAACGCACCAAAAGAAACTTCTTTATCAAAATAGTAAAAACCATTTTTCCCAATATGTTCCTTACTACCACTCGACATAGTAATTAAAATATCAAACCTATTTAATAATTGGATTTTAGATACATTCTGTTTCGGCACGTAAACCATATTATCTAAATCAAGGACATTCCCAGTGATGTTCGTAGCTCTTAGAACAGGAATAGTATCTTCATCATTTTCATCTTTAATTTCACTTGAGTCATATGTAACACCCCTTACAAGCTCTGCAATTTTACCAAGTGTACCAGCCTCCCACCCCTCAGGAATCTCTCTTTTCAACTCTGCATTGTACACCATTTTACCGCCTGAGGATTTGTAGGGTTTACCATTTGCATCTGGAAAATCAAACTGCACAAACCAATAGTCGTACAGCGTTTTTGCCATTGCTTCCAACTCTCGGTTGATTTTGTTGTTCAGCTCGATTTTGGCGTCTAAGTCGGATAGAACTTTGGCAATGGATTTTTGGGTGGGGAGGTCGGGAAGGTATAAAGGGATTGATTTTATAATGTCTAATGTAAGTGTTAAACGTTGTCCACTACCACTTGCATTATTTTCAAAGTATTTCTTTCCATATTCTGTGTTTAGCCAGAAGTGTAGAAATGCCCCGTCCAGTTTATCAGAATAAGGTGTAATTAATGCTAAGTGATACCCTAAAACAACATCTTCAAAATCTTCTGCAATAAATGTTGGAATTCCAATGTCATTTCGCTTTTCGCTATCTTTTGTAATTGCAACTTGTCCTTTTTTTAATAAGAATTTTTCATATTCATTATCATTGCAAGTAGCAATCATAAAATCCTGAGATTTCTCCTTGTTGATGAATGAATATTTGTAAACATCAGTGTAATTGCACAAACGAATTGGTTTTTCTCCTTCCGTAGTTTTTTTATCAACGTTGCTCAATTTTATATCTGCAACGGTATCAAGTTTAACCTTTCTCCAATTATTCATACCCCAACCCTTTTAAATTATTCTGAATCTCCATTTCCAATTCCCTGCCTTCGGCAAAGAGTTGGTTGAGGTTGTTTTCAAAGCCTTTCATCTTAGCGGTGAACTCCTCTGCGGTAATGTCCACATATTCAATTTTCACCTCAAAATATTGCCCTGCACTTAGGGAGTAGTTTTTCTGTTTAATCTCATCATAGCTTACCACCACCGAGAAATCGTCCACGGCTTTACGTTGATTGAATGTGTCAATAATTTGCTGCTCTTCGGCAGGAGTGAGTACCGTTTTTTGGTTTTTGCCTTCTTTTACGGTTTCGCCTAAGTTGGAGGCATCTATCAGCACTACTTCGCTTTTGTTGGTTTTGTCCAAAAACACAATGCTCACATTGGTGCCCGTAGTAGCAAAAATATTGCTTGGCATACTCACCACACCTGCCAGAATTTTGCTCTCCACCATTTTTTCACGAATCTTTTTGTCAATACCACTCTGTGCGGTGATAAAACCCGTAGGCACAACAATGGCGGCCTTTCCTTTTTTGCTGAGCGAGTGCATAATGTGCTGCAAAAAGAGACTGTAAATCGCCATTTTGTCTTTGGCCTTTTTAGGCACTTTGGGAACGCCCGCAAAAAAGCGTTCGTTGTTTTCCTTGCTGTCCAAATCATCCCGATAATCGGAAAAGTCAAGCTTAAAAGGCGGATTGGAAACGATATAATCGAATTTTTCCAAATTACCTTCCTTGTCTTTGTGGTAAGGGTGCAAAATGGTATTCCCCTGAATGATGTTTTGAATGGAATGTACCAGATTGTTCAAAATCAAGTTCAGTCGTAAGAGGCTCGAAGATTTTTGGCTCACATCCTGCGAATAGATGGTGCATTTGTCTTCGCCAATGGCGTGGGCAATGTTCATCAAAAGCGTACCCGAACCTGCCGAAGGGTCATACACGGTTACATCTTGGTCGGGTTCGTTCACCAAAATAGCCGCCATAATTTTGGCTACTGCGTGGGGCGTAAAATACTCGGCATATTTGCCTCCGCTGTTGGTGTTGTAGTCTTTAATCAGGTATTCAAAAATGGTGGCGTAGAAATCGAATTTTTGGTTAAAAATATGCTCAAAGCTCACGCCTACCAGTTTGTTGATGATGGCTTTTGCAAAGGCATCTCGCTTGCTGCCGTCACTGATATATTCGGTAATGCGGTCGAAAAGCACCACTTTGGCACCACCATCTGTTTTCACCGAGAAAATATCGTTGTTGCTGATGGCAATGTCCAGCAAGGTATCGTCAAAGAGTTTGGCAAAATCGCTTTCGTTTTGTCGGCTGAAGAGCGTGGAGATAAAATGCTGCGGTTTTAGTTTGGCGGTATCTGCACCCAATTGCAGCAGCAACATTTCGTAATCATCATCCGAATAGGATTTTACGGTTTCTTCCCAGTTTTCGGATTTTTTTAGTTTCGGGTCAAGTTTTTTAAGTTCAAATGCAAACTTGTCGTTCATAAACTTATACAGGAATACCTGTGTAATGATTTTGAACTCGTTGCCATCATTGCCCAAACCGTAATTGGCGCTGATGCTTTTCAGGCTATCAATGAGGGCTTTGGTTTTTTCTTTAAAATCTATGTCGTTCATATTTCTATCCACTCTTTTAATTTTTTATTTCGCACCGTTGGTGCTTAATGGTATTTTGTCCTTTGTACCTTGGGCGATGCCCAAGGCTTTTGATTTTGCACCGTTGGTGCTTTGTTTAGCGATGGTTTTCATACCTCGGGCTTTGCCTAAGGTTAATGATTCAGCACCGTTGGTGCTTTGTTTGTTCACATTATTTAAAAGTAAACTAGCACCAACGGTGCGATGAGCATTAGCATAGTCCGAAAGGGCTATGCTAGAATGCGATAATTTGTATTTAAGCACCAAAGGTGCGAAATTAATCCCATAAATATCTTTCATCATATTCTACCTTGTATTTTTTTATAAACGCTAAATATTCTTCTTGAAATGTTTTCTTTCTGTGATGTTCTGCTTGATTTTCAATGTACCTCACCACCACATCAATTTCCGCAGGATTAACTGAAAAACTACCATATCCTCTTTGCCAATAAAAGTTTTGATATTTTTCGCCTTTGGTTTTTATCCATTTTGAAGAATGGGACTTCACTTCTTCTATTAACTTCATCAATGCAATTTTACGAGACAATACGCAAAGAATGTGAATGTGGTCTTTATAACCACCTATTTTAACAGGATTGCATTCAATATTTTTACATATCCCTCCTATGTATTGAAATAATTCCTGCTCAATTTTTTCATCAATAAATGGATATCTATCCTTTGTGCTGAAAGTGATATGGATGTAATTATAGGCTATTGACTGAGGCATATTTAAAATAGAAGTTTGATTGAATTGATTTTATCTCACACCTTTGATGCCAGATTGTATTATTTCATTTTTGCTTTGAGTATTGATCAAGGCTATTGATATTGCGCCTTTGGTTCTCTTATTTATTTTCATATAACCCTTCCGTAAAATTCGTTCATATATTCGTTTACCACCAAGTTGTTGATGTACTTGGATGATTCCGCATTGAGGTTAAACTTGTTTTTGTTTTTGAATTGGTCAATCACCAACCGCATCATTTGCGTGCTGAAATAACTTTCATTTTCCAACAACCTTGTGTTTTGCAATACCTGTAAATCTGCATCCTGTTTTACATTTATCAAGGCTTCATAAATCTGACTTTCTTTTTGGGTCAAATCGCCTTTTTCAACCAATCTTTTGTGGATGCGGGCATATTTCGGGTCGCTGTTGTATTTATCTTTCAGCAAATTGTTTTGGCGGTTGAGTTCCTTCACTTTTTCATATATCTGCGTGAGTGCTCCAATGTTTCTCCGCATTTCGTCTTGTGTAATCTCGTCCAGATTTTTCTTGTCAAAAAGGCGTTTCAATTCTTCATATAGCGAAACAAACTCAGGGTCTTTCTTATCGAAATTACTCGCCAACGTTTCACGTGTTTTACGCAAAGTGTCTTTCAGTTGGTCTGCCAATACCAATTCTTCTTCTGATATTTTGGTAAAGTGAAACAGCACATCTTCCAAAGCCACATTCAACAAATTGGTATTGTCAATATTGTTTTTGAGTGCCTCTTGTGTATTGAGTAGGGCTAAATGATTTTCTGTTTCACGGTACAGTTGCCCCAACTTTTTAAAGTCGATTTTATCCAACAAATCAAAATGACCAAACAAGCGAATCAAGTTATACAAACTCTTGGCATTGCCCAATGCTTTTTTTATTAGCAAAACCTTTTCTCTGTCTTGAATTTGGGTGATTTGTTGTGAAAAAAGTTCTGCATTATTGGTGTCGAAGTGAAAGAGGATTTCTTTGATGTCGGCAATTTCTTCTTCAATCTCTTCTTTGGATTTGAAAAGGTTGGAGTAGAACTCCATTTCATCACCCAGTTCGGCTTGTAATTCGTCAAAATAGGCTTTGTTGGTCGCGTCAAACTCCGCTCTGATGTCGGCAAAGTCCACCACATAGCCGTATTTGAAATTTTTGTAGGTTCGATTTACTCGTGTGAGCGTTTGCAACAGATTGTGGCGTTTGATAACCCGTCCAATGTAGAGTTTCTTCAATCGCTTGGCATCAAAACCAGTCAGAAGCATATTGTAAACAAAGAGAAAATCAATTTTTCCGTCTTTGAAATCTTCAACCAAATCTTTACGCTCGTCTTTTGTACCAATGTCGTGCAGTATTAGAGCAGCAGAATTTACCTTGTAGCTGTTTTTTAGTTTGGATTTGTATGCTGCTTTTGGTTCGGCTGCCATTGGTAGGTCAGAAATTACATCTTCATTCAAGGCATATTTTTGATTGAAAATTTCAAACATTTCTTTGGCTTGGTCAGAACTATCGCAAACCACCATTCCGCCAATACTTGCATCAGAAAAAGTCAAGCGGCTTTTTTCAAAATCGTTCACAATGTATTCCAGCATTGGCTCCACAAAACTGCGGTGAGCAAATACTTTTTTCTTTTCAATGTCGCCTTTCAGTACTTTGATTTTGTCCAAAGCATCTTGCAGCACAATTTTGTAATCGCTTGCTATTTCTTCACGAATCAAGCGTAATGTGTAGCCATCAGCAATAGAAGCATTGTAATAGTATTTGTGAATGTAATCACCAAACAAATCCTTGGAATAATAGTCTTTTGAAATCAAAGGCGTACCAGTTAAACCGATTTTTATGGCGTCTTTGTCCGATTGAGTAAGGTTAGCCAAAAAGCTGCCTTGTGGATTGTAGCTTCTGTGTACTTCATCCAAAAAGTAAATCCGTTGAATATTGATGTCATAATCCTGCGACTGCACCACATTGGCTTCTTCGCTGAATTTTTGAATGTTCACCACCGTGATTTCGGGTTTGCCCGAATGGTTGTGAATGGCAGTGGTGGTTTTGATAGATTTTACAAAATCGTTCTTTGAATCTACAATATGCACCGTAAGGCCACGAGCGGTAAACTCTCGTTTGGCTTGAATAAGCAAGTCCAAACGGTCAACAATAAAGTAGAATTTGGGAATGACTTTTTTCTTTTGGAAATAGTCGGTCAGGTAACGCACATTGTAATAAGCTAAAGCGGTTTTTCCACTTCCTTGCGTATGCCAAATGATGCCTTTTTTGATGCCGCTTTCCAGTTTGTTTTCAATGGCTTTGGTGGCGAAAATCTGCGGATAACGCATTACGTGTTTTTCAATGCCTTTGGTTTCGTCCACATAGGCAATCGCATATTTCAGGATAAAAGCCAGTCTGTCTTTGCTGAATAGCGAAGTAGAAACACGATTGGTTGGAGTGTTGGTGTCTTTGTTAGTCAAAAACTCAGGCGAATTCTTGATTACTGCCAGGTTGTTGTCCTTTAGAATGAAGTTTTCCAAATCGTCATTTTCAGGAGCTAACAAGGTTGCAAGGTCTAAACTTTCTTCTTCTCTGAAATAGTTGAAAATCGGTTGTTTGTAAGATGGCGAAGCATAAAAAGCACCTTTTAGCGGTTCAATTTCTTCATTGTCATACTCCATATTGTTGGAGAAAACCATCAATTGCGTGAGGTTGACAAACTTTCTGAATTTCTTGTTTTGAAATCGTTTGTTGATGCGTTCACGCTCTGCAATAATGCCGTCACGGTTATTTGGTTTCTTCACCTCGATAAAAACCAAAGGCATTCCATTAATTACAAGAATGATGTCGGGTCTAAATTCGTCATCACCGTTTTTGTATGTCAGTTCGGTTACAACGTGAAAAGAGTTGTTTTCAAAATTTTCAAAGTCAATGAGTTTTGTTCCTGATTCACTTGTCAGTTTTTCATAAAAAGCTTTTCCTAGGTCTTCGTTGTCCAGTAGTAGGGAAGTGTCTACCAAGAGTCTTTCTGCTTGGTCTTGGTCAAAGTCAGGATTTATTCTACAAATGGATTTCTTAAAAATGTCAGTGAATATGTTTGTGTCGGTATCCCAAACAGCGTCTTTGAGTGAAAGGTACTTGTAACCCAATCTGCACAAATGCAGAATGGCAGGTATTTTCACTCTTGAATCTTCATTAAATTTCGTCATACTATAATTCTGTCAGTTGAGCAGTCCGAGCGTTGGCAAGAAAACAGCTCTTTTGCAAGCCGAAGTTTTGGCTTGTGCGGTGGGGCTTGTAAATGTGCTGTTTTGTGCGTTGGCTTGTCATTTCTTAATCTCTGTTTTTTTGTTCGGTTTCGTTTTTTACACTGAGCGATAACGTTTCTCAGCTATACGCAGGCAGGGATTTAACCACTGAATTTCCTAAGAAGAGCTGAACTTTAAATTTACTACTTTCCTGTCCTACGAAGCATGAAACCCCTGCTTGCGTATAAGTGATGTTGGGCGTCTGGCCTTCTATTTCTCTTTGGTTTATCATTCGTTTTCTCTGTCAAATCTGTTTAAAAGTCCAATGTTTTTGATTTCCAAAATGTGTCTGTATTTGTTTACAAATGTTTTAAGTTCAATTCTCATTCTTCGTTTGTTGAAGTTCTCTGTATGAATGTCGTCTTTAAAGGCGTGACATAGCTTGCAAAGACACATTAAATTAGATTCGTCTGTATTCGTTAAATCCCAACCTGTTATGTGGTCTGTATCGATAAACCGTTTGTCGTAATTACTTTCAAGGTCTGAACCGCCAAAACCGCAACTTTCACAAGTGTAATCAACAGATTTTTTATAGGCAGTTGATATTTTTTGCCAATTAAACGGTCTTCCAAATATATCCGTATTTTCAGAAGGTTTTTCAATATTCTTCTTCTGATTTAAATCTAACGAGTTGTAAAATTCATCAGTATTGTTTAATACGGGTTGCCTATTTTCAAGCAACTTAATTTTACAATTTCCACATAAGCTTAGCACCACATCTTCGTAAAGGATTTGTGGTTTGGAAAATCTTTCAGAAATTGTAACACATTTTGTATTTGACCAATTGTAGTACTTATTAAACCATCCATTTTCTTTGAAAGATTGAATCGTTGAGCATTCAACTAAATGATATTTTGGCAAACCATTTTCTTTAACTTTATAATCTTTGTTTATAAAATATCCTTTTTGCCAAACCCCATTAAAATTTAAATATACACCGTCAATTCTCCAATCTATATTTTTCTTTTTTTCTTCTTCGGTTAAATCCTTAGTTCCAATGAAAACATTGTCTTCATATTCTGCAAGGCGTTTAATCCCAATGGAATCAAGAAAATTGTGGCTTAATTTAAAATCGTGTAGGTTCATTTTGATAGTTCATTTATAATCTTATCAACAAGGCTTTCACTTGTGGTAATTATCCTGAATTCAACCCTTCTTGAAAAGTTGTTATTTGCAGTATTACCACTTAATACGGTTAGTTCTTTATTGTCATCTAATGTTCTACCGTATGACAAGCCATTGGCTGTCAACCAAAATTGTAATTTTTGCTCTGTTTTAGTATTCAGGTTTTGGTAATAGTCCATATTTCTGAAATACTTTAGAACTTGGGCGGAACGTAACTGGGAAAGAATAACATTGCCAATATATGGGTCTTTGTCATATCGATAAGCTGGAACAGTATCAGTATGCCCTTCAATTCTAATTTCTGCAATTTTATCAGTGTATTTTTCTTGAAGTAGAATGTCAAAATACCTTGGTAGAAAATCATCCAAAATGGTAGAGAAATATGGTCGAATGTTAGTTTGTCCTGATTCAAATAAAACTTCGGGATTTGTAAACTTTATAGAAAGGTCTTTATCTAATTCGACTTGCCACTCTTTAAAATCGTCTTTAAATGTATTTTCAAGCTCAGAATAAAGTTGTTCTTTAGTTGCCTTAAACTCTTCAAAAATCACATCTCGTTCTTTTTGTTTTTTCTGAACTTCAACAATGTATGAAATGGCAATGAACATAAATATTACCATTAGTCCTGTCATAATATCCGAAAAGGATATCCAATTGCTTTCATTGCCTTTATTATTGCCTTTAGAAATTCCCATAACTCAATTAAATGTTCTTTTTAATAAGTCTTTGAATCAATTCGTCAAGACTTGTTAGAGTCTGTTTTAATTGGTCTTGAAATTCTGCATTTACTTCATCTATGTTATTTCTAATTTCGTTTGACGCCTTAGTTATTACTCCAAGCCCTTCATTTAATTGTATTTTAGTTTTCTTCCAAAATTCCCCATCAATAGATTTAATTTCTTCAATTTCCTTAAGTCTATCAATTAGAATTTCAACAGATTCTTTGAAATTGTGTTCCGCTATAATCCATTTATTAAGTTTATTAGTAGTTTCGTCAAAAGCTTCTGTATTTTCTTTAAGGATTTCGACCGTATTAGTTAGATTGGAAACAATCTCAGAAAACTTGGTATCATCAACCATCACTTTTTGCAGTTCTTCGATTAGCTTAGTCAAATGACTGTTTTCATTCGTTAACTTGGTTGTATTTTCAGTTATTTCTTTAATTGATGTTGCCGAAATTTCAAATTCTTGTGATACCTGTTTGAATTGATTTGTCAATTCTGAAATCATCTCTTTATTCTCTTCTTGCCATTTGTTCATTCGCTGAACACTATTGTTTAACTCTTGGAAGTTTTCTTGAACTAGCCGTTCAATAAGTGCAGACATTTGAGCATTGAACTGCTCTGTGGCACTTTTCATTACTTCTACAAGTGCTTCAGTATTGTTTTTGGCAAGTAATTCAGAGAATTCATCAAATTTCTGTTGTATGAGTTGGTTGTTTTTATTCATAGAATCCACAATCCATTCTACATTATTCTTTGTATCTTTTGAATACTCGGTTTGTTCTGCTCTTAATTTTTTAATTTGAGTAAGCAAGCTTGTTTCTCCGCCACCACCCAATGCCTTCTGAACATTTGCCAAAGTTTTGTTTTGAATTTTCTGGCCTTCTTGAATTTCTGTAAATTGATTTCTCAGTTTGATTAATTGTGTTGAAATACTATCATCTGTTTCACCAATCAAAGACTTGTTTAGTAGATGAAAATTCTTATTTGATTCATCCTTAGACTCTTTCAAAATGGCTGTCATTTCTTGCAATACTGCAAATTCATCAGTTGGTTTGGGAGGTGCTTTTAAATCGACTGCTCTTAAAACTATTTGAGATGCTTTTCCAAAAATTAGCGATAGAGATATACCCCAAATTGAAGTTGTAAATGCAGTTTTTAAACCTTCTAAAAGAGTCGGGATACTACCTGTAATATTGTCAACTTCAAACTGTCTAAGCCCAAAGTAAATCCCCACAAATGTTCCGAGAATACCTAAAGTCGTGAATACTGTCGGAATAGAATCATATACATATGGAATAATTCGGTTTGAATCTTTAAGTGTCCAAACACGAATGATATAATAAACTGAAAAAATTGTCCAACTGGCTAATAAGCCATAAATCACATACATATATGTTTCCATCTACTGTTTTTTATTTTTTTTGTTCTGTCTGTCCATTTCCTAGGCTTGCTGCCAACGTTTTGCCGCTTGCCGCAGTGGGGGATTTAGCTTCGCTGATTTTCAATTCGGAGCACAAAACTGTCAATACACCACAAAAGTTGATGCGAGGTAGAATGTTCAATTAACCACTTCACCCGCCATTGAGCCAAACGCCTGTTACCTGCTGCCATTCTTGATTTCTTGGTTTAGTCGTTCAATAATTTTAGGCAAATCTTTGTCAATAAGTTCTCTAAATCGCTTTTCAATTATTTGTTCAATGTCGTTGCTGTCATTCTCAAAATATTTTTCAATGTCTGTCTTAGTCAGTATTTGCTTTTGAAATGCTTGGTGCCATTGAGGTCTTAAAAGTCCGTTAGCCTTAACAACTTTTGTAAATACGTCATTATGTTTTTTGTAAATATTGTAAAGTTTCTCTCTTGCTTCTTGTTCGCCAAGTCCAATTTTACAGTCAAACGTAACTTGATTGTTTCTTAAATTAAATTCAAATAGAAACATCCAATTGTCTGTAAGGTCATCTGTTTGCGAAACAAGTCCGACATTTCTTAATGTTTGTAGGTTATTATAAAGATAGTTTGGCTGAAAACGTATATATGTCTTACTGCTTTGAAATGGTCGTATTGACTTTTCACTTGAAACAAGATTTTGAATTTTGTTCCAAATTTCGCTACTGTCTGTCGGAACGGAATATTTAAAAACGAGGTCAAATGCCGATTTATATTTTTTGTAAAGTTGTTGAGCAACCTTTTCTATTTCTTCATTCTTGTTTAGCATAGATTTTAAAGTTTGTAGATATTGTTCAAATACGAAACGGGTTTTGTCAGCAAGCTTTAGTCGTTGACTTGAAATAACCTGTTCAATTAGTTTTATTATGTGTTCATAATTCAGTTGAACATAAATGTCTTGCTCACTCTCTGATATTTGTTGGTCGTAAAGCGATAAATAGATATAGATTTTATGTTTGAAGTCGGGATATTCGCTTTCAATGAGTTTTCTATATTTTTCAAGTTGACCTTTTTTTTCTGGTGAGTAAATCTTGTTTTCAATTACAATGCAAAATTCATTTTTTCGTGAAAGAAAAATAAGGTCAATATTTTTATATTCTCGTCTAATTTCTAAGTCGTCAAAGTCAAGTTGAACGAAGTCAAAAACAGATAAGCCTGTTTCGTTTCCTAAATTCTGAAATTGATTTTCTTTGAAGTAAATTTTGATAAATTCTTTTAAAGCAAAGTCGCCCAAATTATGACTCTCAGTTGGGTTGAAAAACCAAGCCAAAAAATTGGAATGCTGTAATTCTTTGTGTGATACACGTAAAATGTCCATTAGATTGACTTCTTCGTTCACAAGGTTTTGCAAACTCGTAAAGTCTTCGTCAAGCATTAATTCTTTTAGTTCTGTTTCTACGTTATTTGTCATTTCACGGTCTGTTGGTTATGGTTGCAGGTAACTCATCTATAGGTCTCACCCCCCCAACATTAGAAACAAAAAAACAAGAAATATAAAAAGCTAAGGTTGGTAAGCATGAGTTCGCTAAAGTATAAAAACAAAAGTAAAATAAGAATTTTTTTTCGTCGGGTATTTTTTGTGGAAAGTGAAATGAGAAATTGACCTTATGGAGGAGCTATGCAAGGGATAATATGCTATGCAAAACAGGCGAAAAAAATGGGCAAGGCCACCCTTCTATGCCTTTTTACAACGGAGTATGGTATGGTAGCTGTCTCCAATCAATTCAAACTCTTCCACCACTTTCAGTCCCGCTTTTTCCACTATGGATTTCATCACATGAATGCTGTACATTTTACTGTTGCCATTGGCAATGGTGGTGAAATAAATGGAGGTTCCCGTGAGGCAAAATTCGGCCGCAGGATATTTCTGATTGTCGAAAAAGGGCTCCATGATATAAATATCGGTTTCTGCAGAGGCTGCCTGGCATACGTTTTGGAGTATTTGCAATACTTCTTCTTCCGAAAAACAATCCAGGAACTGGCTCATCCAAATGGCGTCGGCGCCGGCCGGAATTTTCTGTGTGGGGTCCAGCAGGTCTATTTGATGAAAATCGATTCGATTCTCTAAACCCCGATCTATGGCATTGGCGCGGGCTATATTAAGCTGGCCGGGCAAATCGAGAATTTTCACTTTTACATCGGCATCATGTGCACAACAGGCAAAAGACCATTTGCCGGTATTCCCGCCAATATCGAACAAATACTTGGGCTTGCGGGCAAATACTATGTCTAACGCTGTTTTAAAAGCATCGTCGGAATAGTAGTGGTCGAACTCAAACCAGGATTTCTTGATTTGATCGGGTAGTTGTGAAAGGCCCTCGTATACGGTTTTCCATTCACCAAATATTTTTAGTCCCTCCGGTTTCCCATTTTTTATAGAGTCTGTAAGATAATGTGCACCTTGGTAGCACACGTCTTTCACAAAATTAATATTTACGCGTGTCAGTTCGTCGTGGAGTATAAAAAACCCAATTTTGGTAATTTTCACGGTATCTCTATCGAGATACTCAACCACGTCAACCATCTTGGCCGCCTCCAACAAAGTTCGCACCCCATAATCGCTGATTTCAAGATCGCGGGCTATATCCGAAATGGACGCCCCTTCCCGTTTATTATATATATACTCTAGTATGCCTAAATCGCGCAGCGATACCACACATTGAAAAAAGATGGGAGAAAATGCCAGTTTCTGGGCTTCGTATTTGGCGTCAATGGCTCTTGGTTCATTCATTATTGCTAGAAAGTTTTTGATTCACTGCCAAAGATATAAGTTCTGATATTTTTTAGGCTATAAAAAAGGGAAAAAGTTTGGGACATCTGAAAAATCAACGCATCTTCAGGAAAAAATGTATACGAAATAAATAAGAATGGAAGGTCAGGTCAGCCCCGTTGAGACTATGGCCGGTCGGCATTCCCGACTTCCCTTTTATAAATTCAATATCTCTATACGTTTTTGGTTAAATTGCTTCACTCCATTCTGGGTTAAATGATGCTTATCGTAAAAATGTGAGAAGTCGTCGAGTTGCATCCGTTTATTGAAATTATAATATTCCAAATTGTAGGATTGAAATGTAGAATCCACATAATCGTTGTTGGTATAAGAATTATAATAGTTAGGCGTAATGGGTGCAAAAACCAAAATGGTATTAATATTTCTCTTTTTCAAAAGGTCAAGACATTCCTGCCATTATTTTTTTTTTCGATAAACCAGATAAAATACTTGTGGCAAAACGGTAACAGATAAAACCATACATATCAATAAACCGCCCACAATCATTATGGCCAATGGTTTTTGAATTTCGGAGCCCATTCCGGTCGATAAAGCCGCCGGCAATAAACCCATCGACCCCATCAACGCAATCATAACTATAGGTCGAATTCGACTGTGAACGCCTTCTGCAATGGCCTTTTTCAGATCCATATATCGTAAGTTTTCTTTCATAACGGCAATAAGAATGATACTGTTTATGGTATTTACTCCGAATAAAATAATGAACCCAATTCCCGCCGAAATTCCAAAAATGGTTTGTGTTACCCACAAAGAAACAAAGCCTCCAATAAAAGCATAAGGAATGGTACTGGCCGCAATTAATGTATCTTTCAGGCTGCCAAAATTGAAATACAGTAAAAATAAAATCAAAATTAAAACAGCAGGAACAATAAGTGCCAATTGCTTGCCCGCTCTTTCTTTACTTTCAAATTCACCTGCCCAAACCAGTTTGTTTTCCGGCCTTAAAACTACATGCTCGGATACGGCCTTTTTTGCCTCAGCAATGGTACTTCCTAAATCTCGGCCTTCTATACTAAAACCAACGGCAATATAGCGACTGCTTCCCTCGCGGTATATAAAGGTCGGCCCGGTTATATAGGTTATGGTCGAAATCTCTTTTAGAGGAATTTTTTTGCCGTCTTTTGCGGGAATTAAAATATCTCCAATTTTCTTCTCATCGTCCCTGTACTCTTTTTGAAAACGCAATCTTACGTCAAAAACACGCTCATTGTCATAAAACTTAGTTGCAGCTCTTCCTCCAATGGCCATTTCTATTACAGCTTGAGCGTCCGAAATATCTACTGCATAACGTGCCATTTTATGGTCGTGCAATTGTATTCTTAATTCCGGCAATCCAATTATTCTATATACATTTAAGTCTGTAATTCCTTCAACATTTCTGAGTTGATCGGCAACCTGATCGGCATATTTCTCTAATGCAAACAAATCTTCGCCAAAAATTTTAACTACCAATGCACTTTTTACACCCGCAACATATTCTTCCACATTGTCTTGAATGGGCTGACTAAAGCCGAATACTATGCCCGGATAGCGCTGTAATTTATCCCGCATTTCTTGTACCAATGCATCCTTACTAATTTTTCTTTTCCATTTTTTTTCGGAATATAATTGTATATGAAATTCAATATTAAAAAAACCCGTAGGATCTGTCCCGTCATTGGGCCGCCCAACCTGATTCAACACAAACTCCACCTCCTCGAAACTGCGTAAATCAGATTTCATTTCTTGTGCAAGTTTATTCGATTCTTCAAGGTTGACACTATTGGGCAAAGTAGCACGCACATATATGGCCCCCTCATTGAGTTTAGGAATAAATTCAGATCCATAAAATACAAAAGCGATAGAACAGCTCAACAATAAGATTACAAAAAAAGCAAGACTAAGCTTTCTTCTGCGGGTGCTCCATAAAAACAAGCGGTATATATTGTTTCGAAAAAAGCGAGATACAAAACTCTCTTTTTCATCAATATGTTTTGTAAGTAAAACCTTACATAAAGCGGGTACATATGTAATGCTCAATATCAACGAACCCAAGAGGGCATAACCTAGGGTAAATGCCAATGGCGAAAACATTTTCCCCTCTACTTTCTGAAATGAAAAAATAGGCAACAAGGCCACAATGAGTATAACTTGTGCAAATACTACATATTTAGCAACGCTACCCGCACTTTTCTTAATTATGCCTACTTTACTTATGCGATTAAATCTAGCTATACCTATCTGTCCGGCTTTCTTTTCCATTGCCACAAACACGGTCTCCACTATCACTAAAGTACCCTCTAGCAACAAACCAAAATCTATGGCACCCATAGAAATTAAATTTGCAGGTAGACCTTGAATGCGCAACATGGTTAGTGCAAATAAAAAAGAAAGAGGAATAACTGAGGCAACGATGAGGGTACTGCGCCAATTAAACAAAAAAACAAATACGATAATGGAAACCAGGATAATGCCTTCGATTAAATTTTTGGTTACTGTTTTTACGGTGGTATTTACCAATTCCGTTCGATCGACAAATGATTCGATTTTAACGTCCGGAGGCAAAATCCTGTCATTCAATTCTTTAATTTTCTCTTTCAAGGGTGGAATAACTTCGCCTAAATTCTCGCCTCGAAGCATAATGACCACTCCTTGTACCAGGTCTTCCTCATCTTGCAATCCCACTACCCCCAAACGAGGTTTGGCCGAAACCCGAACTTGGGCTACATGCTTCACCAAAATAGGCGTTGTTCCTCTTACTTCAATTAGAATATTCTCTATATCCTCCAGCTTTTCTAACAGTCCAACTCCACGCACTACATAAGCCTGACTCCCTCTTTCAATTATATCACCACCAACATTAATATTGCTTTTAGAAACTGCGTCAAAGACCTCAAGGGGCGATAAATCGTAATGTGCCAATTTGGTCGGATTAATCTTAATTTCGTACATTTTTTCTTCCCCACCAAAACTGATAACATCAGCCACGCCGGGTACAGAAAGCAATTCGCGCTCAATAACCCAATCATGAATCTCCGTCAGCTCCTTAATCGGTCTTTCACTTTTTAAAACATAACGAAAAATCTCTCCTGTTGCGCCATAAGGTGGTTCTATTCGTGCATCTGCCCCTTCGGGCAAACTTAAACCTTGCATTCGATTTGAGCTATATTGTTGCGCAAAAAAATCATCTACATTATCTTCGAAAATCACAGTAACAACCGAAAGTCCAAACAATGAGATGGAGCGTACTTGAGCCTTTTTGGGGATAGTATTGACCGATTTCATAATGGGCAAGGTCACAAATTTCTCCACCTCTTCTGCACTCCGACCCGGCCATTGCGTAATTATTCGCGTGCGGGTATTTGTTACATCCGGAAAAGCCTCTATAGGTGTATGAAAATAGCTGACTATTCCGGCAACAGCCAATAAAGCCGTTAGAAAAAAAACAATTAAAGAGTTTTTTAAAGAAAATGAAACTATGGATTGAATAAATTTCTGCATAGCTTTTAGTATTGGAAATTCTTTATTTGCTCATATATCAACAATTGATTCCGGGTGACGATTCGCTCATTTTCTTTCAATCCGCCTACTAAAAAACTCTCCCCATTATTTTTAATAAATAAATCCACCAACCTTATCTCTATATCGCATTTATCTCTATACACCACTACATAATTCTGGTTATTATCAAAAATTAAAGCTTGGGTTGGAATGCGTAGTGCTTTCATATCAAGCTGTTCGAGAGCAACCACATCTACGAACATTCCGGGCTTCCATTTTAAATCTTTATTCTGCATTACAATTCCGGCTTTTAATACCCGGGCTTCGGCATCAAGAACCTGTGACATAACATTTATTTCGCCTTCAAAAACCATGTCGGGATAGGCCAAAGTTTTTATCTTTACTTTCATCCCTTCCTCTATATACTGCATATTAGAAGCATAAATATTGACCCAAACCCAAACCTCACTTAAGTCCGATACGGTAAACAAAGGCTCTCCTCCTGCATATATATGGGCCCCTCGACTAATGGATTTGGATGTTATAAACCCACTGATGGGCGATTTTATCTGAAATACGCCTTTTTGAGCACTGGCACTATACAATTGTAAATGCGCATCTATCTTCTCTTTTTCTGCTTTTAAAATTTCTCTTTCACTGCGCACTTCCATTAACTCGTTTAGCGATGTTATCCCATCTTCATACATAGTCTGTATAGTCTCTAATTTTTTCTCAACTCTCTTCAACTGAGAGGCAACTGAAAGCGATTGAGCATATAATTCCGATAATTCCACACTATGCAACTCGGCCAATAATTGCCCTTTCTCTACTCTGTCGCCCAAAGAAAAATATGTATCAGACACTACGCCATCGGCCAAGCTGATAAAATGCAATACTTTGTCGGGATTACTCTCTACCACACCTGTTAAAGGAATATCTCGCGAAACGTTTTCTTCTTTTGCCTGACCTAATTCGATCATGGGAATAAAGGCTTCGTCAATACAATGGATATCCTTTTCCGAAGAAACAATATTCGAATTATGCTGTGCACAGCCCATTAAAATCAACATAATTCCCAATAGGGAGATTCGTATTATATTCTTCATTCTCGCCCTTTTTACTTTATTAAATCAATACCCGCAGAGAAATTTAATTCTTCTGCTTTCTGTTGCACCATTTTTATAGATTCCAGAATAATTTTCTTATTTTCTATATAGGTTCTCATAAAATCACTATACTCCAGAAGGCTTATATTTCTCGATTTAAAATTCTCGGTATATCGCTCCAATAAAGTATCCAACATGCCTTCATAACCCGGATCTTTATCTTCCATAAATGCAATGGATAGCATTAAATTTTGATAAGCCAAGCCCATTTCTTGCTCTATTTTTAGTAAACTTTGACGTTCCTGAAGTGCCGATTTTTCTATTCCGATTTGGGCCGACTTCAGCCTGCCTTGATTTCTATGAAATAAAGGTAAGTCGAACTTTACCCCAAACCCCACAAAGTCTAACATGGCATTTCCGCCTCTGTCATAGCCCATATTCAGCGACAAATCAGGAAATCGCTGCGCTTTTTCATAGACATATAATTTGGCATAATAATCCTCTTCTAATAGGGCCAATTTATAATCGGGACTATGCAATTTGGCTAAATTTATAAGCTCATTCAAACTCAATTTTTTCCACATAGACACATCCTTCCTATACCCTTCTTGCGAAATTTCTAAACTACGATTTGAAGGAATACGCAACAATATTTTCAACTCTTTTTCAACTTCATTTCGTTCAAATTGAACATTATTCCATCTTTGTGCCAATTCGAATTCAAGTGCTTTAAGACGCACAAATTCAGCCTGTGAGGCGCCACCAATTTCAATTTGTCTATTATAACTTTTAGAGAGTTGTTTTATGGTCTCATATTGCACACTATATAACTCGCTGCACAATTGCAAATACTGCATAGAAGTCAGCAGATTGCGTAATTCAAACTTCAATCCGCGCAACAAATCTTCGAAATATTGCTTAGACATTTCAATGTTCACCTGCTCTAAAGCCATAAGTTTCTTCCGCTTGCCGGCTGTAAGAATAAGCTGTTCTATATTGAATCCGAATTGCTGGTTAGGCCATAGCCCGCCTATTGAAGGAATCTGAACTTGACCACCGGTTTGTGCCGGCGTTGCCCATAAATTAACCTGATCGAATGTGAACACAGGGTTTGGCCATAACTTAGCCTGTAAAGCCTCGGCTTCACTTTGGGCAATATCTAAATGCCCTATAAGTAAGGACATATTCTCTTTAAGAAAAATAGCCTCAGCTTGCTCCTTACTAAGAATTAGCCTTTCTTGTGAAAATGCAGAAAAATTAAAAAAAAATAAAAATACCCAACCCCTATATTTCATTCTAAGATGCCTAAAATTACAGATATGCAAAACTCGACACTCTTAGCTTAAAAAAACCTTAAACGAGATAAAATTTAGCTTAAAGGCAAACGCAATTCAAAAATGTTTAAATTGACTTGAGGATTAATGTAAAGAATTTGCACATTGTGCAATTCAAAAATTCTCTTGGCTAACACCAAACCTAATCCAAAACCAATTCGCCCTTCGCTGTTTTTCCCTCTGAAAAAACGATGAAATAAGAGCTTCTCTTCTTCATCAGAAATAGGCATGCCGCTGTTTTTAATTTGAATTATCAGATAGTCGGCTCGGGCACAATGCATGGTAATTTCGGCACGGGGCTCGTTGCTATAGTTCACACAATTGGAAAGCAGGTTTAATATGGCCTGCTTAAAAAGCATAGGATCTACCTCCACAATAAGGCTCTCCTCTTTAATTTCTGCCGGAAAATATTGCATAGCAAAGGAAAAATCCGGATATAAATATCCCAATTCCTCTATTGCATCAAAAAACAATTCGTCTATTCTTATTTCTTCTTTTTTAACCTGTTGCCCACTTTCAATTTTCGAAAACTCTAACAATACCTGAATGATGCGCCCTAAAGATTTTGTCTTAATTATTTGATGGTTTATTTCTTCTTGAATACTTTCTTTTGAAGGCAGATTTTTAATGCGCTCTAATTCTACAACCAATACAGAAATTGGGGTTTTTAATTGGTGCGATATATGATGAATGGTATGTTTCTGAAACAGGAAGGCCGCATTGGTTCGCTGAATCAACGTATTGAAACGATGGGTGAGCTGATTCAACTCGAATGATGAATTTTCTATAGGCAATTCTTCTACCTTTTCTTCACTTAGGTCGAACTTATTCAGCTTATCGGCAAGTTGAGTAATAGGCTTGCTGATCTTGTTCGACAAAAGACGAGAAATAAAAACAACAACGATAATTATAAAAACAAACAGGCCCAACAATACATTACGCAAAAAATAAATTTTAGCATAACCCTGGGCATCATAGGCTTTACAAACAGCATAATACCCGTGCTGATTAACTTCTGTATAAATACCCAATAAATCGTAATCGGCTTCTTTGGTTTCTATCCACTTTTGTTGAGGTGAAAGTTTATGGATAATACTTTCAGCTTTAATAATATCTAAACTGTCTAAACTAGCAAAAATTAATTTTTTATGTACATCGTAAATAAGCAATTTCTCGTCATAAAAATCATTAATGTCCTGCTGATCTATCAATGATGAAATGGTCGCACTTTCTTTTTGGAAACGTTCTATTAATTTTATGGTTGTCAGAATTTTCTCATTTTGTTGTTGCTGAAAGCCCTCTTCTCTGTACTCGGAAAATAAAAAATAAATTACCAAAAACGATATTCCCATTAGCGAAATTACCGTTGTGGAAAAATAGATTAATATTTTATTCCCAATTTTCATAAAACATCTAAGTAATATCCATATCCAACTTTTGTTCTTACTGTATTTTTGGAAAATGGTTTATCTATTTTGCTTCGAATAAAATTTACATAAACTTCTATAGTATTTGTGTTGACTCCAAATGAACTGCCCCAAATTTCTTTTATCAAATCTGCTTTAGAGACAACCTCCCCTTTATTTTGCATCAATCTTCTCAGGATTTGATATTCTCTTGGCGTTAATTCTATCTCTTGTCCTTGTCTGAAGACTTTTTTTTGCGCATCATTCATGGTAATATCATCAACTATCCAAACATTTTCTGTCTTAAAATCCTGTGTTTGGCTATTGCGCTTCAGTAAAGAGTTTACCCGTAATACCAGTTCTTTCATAAAAAAAGGCTTGGTCAAATAATCATCGGCACCGCAATCATATCCTTGAATTTTATCTTCTAATTCCCCAAATGCAGTTAGCATGATCACAGGGGTTTTGGTATCAAATTCTCTAAAGGTTCTACACAATTCAAAACCGTTCTTCCCCGGTAAATTAATATCCATTATTATGCAATCGAAACGCTCTCTTTGTAATAATTTTTCGGCCAAAACGCCGTCAAAAACACATTCGGCATGGCGATTTTCGGAAATCATGGCCTCTTTTATATTTTTGCTTAGTATCGGATCATCCTCAATTATCAATACTTTCATTTCCCAAATTTAATGAACAAACTCATTATTAGCTAAAAATTTGACCCTAATAAAATGTTAACTAATGCTCTGTTTACGCATTGGATTAAAAAAAAATCCCGTTTCTAAAACGGGATTTCAATTTTAACGAATCACTACTTCTTTACTCCATTCTGCACCACTTATATCGAGCAGACGCAGCTGATAATTTCCCGGCGACAATGGCCCGGTATTAAGTATTATATCTGCTTTGGCTCCCAGAGGAAGGATTAAGCTATGCTTCCCGGGCTTCACTTTTGCCACATAATAATTCTGAATTTGCTCTTCGGGCATAGTCGACAAATCAGATTGATCTAAAGCGTGTATCACCACACCGGCGGCATCTTTCAATTCCATGCCAATCAGAAATGACCCATATACATCGGCGCCTTCTACCCGAAAAACCGAAAATTTCAATTGTCCCTCTGAATAAACCGGCTCCCCTATTTCTATGCGTGGTTTAACGGATTTGTTGTGCAGGGTACCATATACTCCACCATGAAAATACTGATTGGTAAAGAGTGTTAGTGCGAATATACCTATAGACCCGGCCAGAACAATTTGTGGCAAGTAGGGAATTTGCAGAGGTCCGGAACCCAATACGTTAAAATATATGCTGTTACTAATGCGCATTTGTTTTTTCTGCATCCAATTATCGAGCGAATATTGACCGCCTCCGCTCAAAAACAGGGTAAATCCGCCCGCTACACCCAATACGCCGATTTGCCATTCGTCCAGACATGTGGTTCCTATCCAGCCCGAGCCCAACAAAATTCCCATAGCCAAGCCAAAAACACCTATACTCATAAGGCGACTAAACAAACCCAAAATCAAAAACAAGCCCACTATGGCTTCCACAATCGTAAATACAATCATGGATATATGCAGTGCTTCCGGATTGCTTACCAAATACTCAATAATAGGTTTTATTCCCAATGCATTGGGCAAAAAATGGTTGAATTTTTCGCCTATATATCCCGCTTCTTCAGGTATTAATTTATTATCTAAAATCAACCGGCGCCAAAATGCCGAAAAGTACGTCCACCCTATTACCCAACGTAAAGTCAGACTCAATAATCCCGCCACATCCGATGTGGAATTTTCTAATTTTTCCATTCTAATTATTTTATTTTAAACAAGATTTTTTTCATTTCATAAGGCAAATTCCTTATGCCAACGAAATTTTCAGTTGCTTGTATAAAATAAAACGAGCCGGAAATGAACTGTAATACTGTCTTGCAGTTATGGGTTGCAACTCCCCATGGGGCAGACTTTCTGCATGGTGTATGATGGGAAAATCTGCCGCAAACACCTGCTCTTTATGCAGGCTGTTTTGACTGATATTTTCCTGTTCGAATGATTGGGCCGAGATGCAAGTTGAAAGGCTTTTGGTCTTATTTAGCGGCCGTTCATATTCTTGTCCCACCGCACTTGCCAGCTGCGCACGCACGCCGCAATTGGCCATGGAAAACCCGACCCAAAAAAGTAAGCCCACCACAAAAATATGGCGTGGAAAAAAACCGAATATGGAAGTAAAACGACCCATGCTTAAAACAAAAGTAAGACTAAGACCTGCTTGCTCGGAAATATTAACAAGTCCCTAAGCTTAAGACTGCAAAAAACACGACGATTCTATACATAGAACTGACGCGCCAATACATAACCGGCCCATGCCGCCAATAATCCCAATAGCAAACTAGCCCCTATAAAAAGGAAAGCCATAAATATTTGCCCTTGCTCTATACGCTGCCAACTTTCCAAACTAAAAGCCGAAAATGTAGTAAATCCCCCGCAAAATCCACTTATCAATAGAAAGGAAATGAGAGGTGAAGTATATTTACTTGGCAATGAAAATAGGAAAGCTGCCAAAAAAGAACCCAGAATATTGACCAAAAGAATTGGCCACAAAGCTGTATTATCGCTACGTTGAAACCAGGAGGAAATCAGAAAACGCAAGACCGAGCCTATGGCTCCGCCTATAGCAACATAGAGTATATGCATAGGGAAATAATTGTTGTGGAAAGGTAGAAAAAATGCCTAAAAAATCCCACTAAATTTGTGTACATTTACTTTCATTTATTTTACATGAAAAAAATAGGAGTACTTACCAGTGGAGGCGACGCGCCGGGAATGAATGCCTGCATAAGGGCAATTATAAAAACATGCAGTAAAAATAATATTGAATGTATGGGCATATTTGAGGGATTCAACGGATTGGTTGAAGGCCTGATAGCACCACTTACCGAAGAGAGTACCAAAGGTATTGAAAAAATGGGCGGCACCATACTCAAAACTGCACGCAGTGCCGAATTTAAAAGCAAGGAAGGACGCGCTCAAGCATTCGAAAACCTGAAAAATTACGAAATTGAAGCCTTGGTTATCATAGGTGGAGACGGATCATTTAAGGGCGCACACATTTTTGCTCAGGAATATGAAGTGCCCATTATAGGTATTCCGGGAACTATAGATAATGATTTATTCGGCACCGATTATACATTAGGCTTCGATACGGCAGTGAATAATGCCATGCAGGCTATAGATAAAATCATGGATACAGCAGAGGCGCATAACCGTCTTTTTCTGATTGAAGTTATGGGTCGCGATTCGGGACATATAGCGTTGAATTCCGCCGTAGCCTGTGGGGCCGATGTGGTATTTCTGCCCGAAATTGCAGAAGAATTGAAAGACTTTTTCCATTTACTGAAAACACGCTCTGATGAGCCTTTTTCGTCGGCTTTAATTGCCATTGTAGCCGAAGGAAATACGGAAGGAAATGCCTTTAAAATTGCCAATAGAGTACGTACACTCTTTCCGGAATTCGATACCCGCGTAAGCGTATTGGGCCATTTGCAAAGAGGAGGCTCGCCCACCCAAAGAGATCGGGTAATCGGTGCCCGCTGGGGCGTATTGGCCGTAGAATCTTTATTGAAAAAAAAATCGGGATATTATACCGCCTTTTCCAAAGGAAAACATGTATTGGTACAAATCGAAAAAGCAGCCAATAATAAGTACGCATTGGATAAGGATTTGCTGCATGCCGTAGATATTTTATCGGAATAAGTCGTACTTTTGTGTCATGAATGCCGCGCAGAAACAAGAAAGAAACGCATTGAAACAAATGCTTTTTTCACCCGATTTTCTGCATCAAAAATCGGAATATTTTTTGCGCCTCTTTCGCTATCAATACGCCTACAATCCTTTATACGGTGAATTTTGTCGTTTGCTCGGAAAAAATCCGGAACAGATTTCCGACTTTACTCAAATTCCACATTTACCCATTTCCTTTTTCAAAACACATAAAGTCAGCACCCGCACCGATGAAGCGACTTTGATTTTTGAAAGCAGTGGTACCACAGGCACTATTCCAAGTCGGCATTTACTTTATGATGAGGACTTATACATACAAAGCTTTTTGGCCGATTTCACTTTTGCTTATGGAAATCCGCAACAATTTTGTTTTCTCTTTCTCCTCCCGGGTTACATGGAAAGACAAGGTTCTTCGCTGATTTATATGGCCGATTATTTGAAAAAAATAAGCCCCTATTCTCAATCCGGATTTTATTTACGCAGCAATGAAGCCTTATTGGAATGTATTTCCGAAAACAAAGAAAAATTTATTCCCACTATACTTTGGGGCGTTTCTTTTGCTTTGCTCGATTTGGCAGAATCGGGTAAGTTCGATTTTTCGCATTGCATAGTTATGGAAACCGGCGGTATGAAAGGACGACGTATAGAACCTACACGCGAAGCCCTGCACGCATGCTATTCAAGCCAATTCGCTATTCAAGATACGCATTCGGAATATGGAATGACCGAACTGCTGTCTCAGGCCTACAGCAAAGGCAAGGGCAAATTCATTCCTTCGCCCAAGATGCATATTTCTATTTTCGAAAGTGAAGATCCATTGACGGAAACAGCAAATGAAAAAACCGGGCGACTGCATATAATAGACGGTGCCAATATAGACAGTTGCGCCTTTATTGCTACGCAAGATTTAGGCAAAAAATATGCCGACGGAAGCTTCGAAATAGTGGGACGTATGGATCATAGCGACCTGCGAGGCTGCAGTCTGCTCACTGCCTGAAAACAAATTCCTTTTTGTACCTTGTGAGCCAATTTCACATTGCTCATGAGTCAGACAAAAAAACTATTTCTTTTAGACGGATTTGCTCTTATTTACAGGTCCTATTTTGCATTTATCAATAATCCGCGCATCAATAGCGCCGGACGAAATACGAGTACCGAATTCGGGTTTACCAATACCCTGCTCGATCTGATTCAAAAACAAAAACCAAGTCATCTCGCCGTAGTATTCGATCCCCGCGAAGAGAGTTCGGAAAGGACGGTTGTTTTCAGCGAATATAAAGCCAATAGGCAAGAAATGCCCGAAGATATCCGACAAGCATTGCCCTATATAGAGCGCATTATTCATGCTTTTAATATTCCACTTCTGGTCATGGAAGGCTATGAAGCCGATGATGTAATTGGAACCACGGCCCTGCAGGCACAAGCACAAGGTTTCGACGTCTATATTATGAGTCCGGATAAAGACCTTTCGCAAATGGTCGCCCCGGGAATTTTCTGGTACAGACCCGGACGAATGGGAAATCCGGATGAGATTTTTGACGAGAAAAAGGTATGTGAAAAATTTCAGGTAAGCCATCCCAAACAAGTAATCGATTTATTGGGACTCATGGGAGATGCGGTGGATAATATTCCGGGCATACCCGGTGTGGGCGAAAAAACCGCACAAAAATTTATAGCCGAATTTGGAAGTATTGAAAATCTATTGCAAAATACCGATAAATTAAAGGGCAAAATGAAAGAAAAAGTAGAGGCCGGTGCCGAATTGGCCATACTTTCGAAACAATTGGCCACGGTTATTACCGATGTGCCTATCGAATTCAACGAAAAAGCGTTGGAATTGGAAAGGCCCAATGAGGAATTATTGAAAGAGCTTTTTGCCGAACTCGAATTTAGAAATATGCACAAAAGGGTTTTTGGAGATGCGATGCAATCGGGAGTCAAGCCCAATGTTGTTCCAAAAACGAACCATAATCCAGACCAAGGCTCATTGTTCGACCTCGATAATAATCCCGACGAAAATGCAGTAGCCATATCCGCATTTCAATCCTACTCGCCCGAAAAACAAAAATACAAATTGCTGCAAAGCGAAGCCGATTGGCAAGAATTGGAAGCCGAAATAAAATCGGCAAATATGTTTTGTATCGATACAGAAACCACCTCGCTGGATCCTCTATCGGCCGAATTGGTGGGCATTTCGATCAGTACCCGCGCCAACAGCGGATACTATATTGCCACCGATAAAGAAAATACAAAAGACATACTCGAAAAATTAAAGCCTTTCTTGTGCGGACCTTATACCAAGATCGGGCAAAATATAAAATACGATTATGCCATATTTATGGAGCATGGAATAGAGATGCAAGGTCCATTTTTCGACACCATGTTGGCGCATTATTTACTGGAACCCGATTTGCGACATAATATGGATTTCTTATCCGAAACCTATCTGGGTTATACACCCATTTCTATAGAAAGCTTAATCGGCAAAAAAGGAAAAAATCAGGGCAATATGCGCGATGTAGAAATCGACAAAATTGTTCCTTATGCATGCGAAGATGCTGATATAACCTTGCAATTAAAAGAAATTTTTGAGCCAAAACTAAAAAACACACCTTTAACTGCTTGTTTTGAAAATATTGAACTCCCTTTAATGCCAGTTTTAGCTAAAATGGAGCGAGAGGGCGTAAAAATAGATGAGGGCAATTTGGGCGAATTTTCGAATCAGCTTGGTGCCGAAATTCAACAATTGGAGGGGGAGATTTTGGAATTGGCCGGACTCCAATTCAACATAGCCTCACCCAAGCAATTGGGAGATGTATTATTTGGGGTGTTAAAATTAGATCCCAAGGCCAAGAAAACCAAGACCGGGCAATACAGTACAAATGAGGAAGTCTTGAGCAAGCTGGCCGGGAAGCATCCGATTATAGATAAGATATTGGCTTTTAGAGAGGCGCAAAAACTAAAGAGCACCTATGTAGATGCCTTACCAGCGTTGATACATCCAAAAACGGGGCGTATTCATACCAGTTTTATGCAGGCTGTGGCGAGTACGGGCCGATTAAGCAGTCAGAATCCGAATTTGCAAAATATTCCCATTCGCAGCGAAAAAGGCCGAGAAATCAGAAAAGCCTTTATAGCGCGAAATGAGGATTATACCTTACTTTCTGCCGATTACAGTCAGGTCGAACTGCGTATAATCGCCTCATTAAGTGAGGAAAAAAGCATGATACAGGATTTTAAGGATGGGCTGGACATACATACGGCGACAGCTGCAAGGCTTTATCATGTCAGTACCCAAGAGGTTACGCGTGAGATGCGCAGCAATGCCAAGACCGTAAATTTCGGAATTATATATGGGATTTCGGCCTTTGGATTATCGCAGCGCGTACAGATTAGTCGTGCCGAAGCAGCAGAAATTATAGACACTTATTTCAAGACCTATCCGGGCATAAAGACCTATATGGACAATCAGATTGCTTTAGCGAAGGAGCAGGGTTTTGTGAGCACCATAAGTGGCCGACGCAGGTACTTGCGCGACATCAACAGCGCCAATCATACCGTTCGGGGTTTTGCCGAGAGAAATGCCATAAACGCGCCTATACAGGGCTCTGCGGCCGATATAATAAAAATGGCCATGATCTCCATTCAATCCGAAATCGAAAAAAGGGGATTAAAAAGTCGTATGGTATTGCAAGTGCATGACGAATTGGTATTCGATGTATATAAGCCCGAATTAGAAGAAATGAAAAATTTGGTTTGCGATCGTATGCAAAATGCCTGGAAGCTGGAAGTGCCTTTATTAGTAGAAGCCGGTTCGGGAAAAAACTGGCTCGATGCTCATTAGGCGTTCATCAGAACTTAAATCCGATTTGGGATTCCATTTCGTTTATTTGCGTTTCGAACTTCTTACGTAAACGTTGTTTGGCCTTTTTCACCGCATCGACGGTAATACCAAGCAAATGAGCTGTTTCCTGGTTCGAAAGTCCGATTCTATTCAATAAAATAATGCGCAAATTCGATTCCGTTAATCCGCCAAAATTTCGTTTAATATAGGTGTAAAATTCGGGTTGCTCGGCGATAAAAGCAGACTTAAAGCGTTCCCAATTCTCGTGCGTCATCAGGTGCGAATCGAGCAGGGTATTTAATTCCCTTTCCTTGCGTTCGTGTCCTGCCGGCAAGAGCAATTTAATATCTCTGATTTCTTCTTCTAATTTAGAAATCAGATTATTCTTCTCTTTCAAAAAAGCCTTAAAAGATTGCAGGGACAATTCGGCCTCTTCCAGTTTCGATTCAGATGCGATTTTTTCCGATTTAAATGCCTGCAATTCTGCATCATAATCCCTGTTTTTTTTCTTATTTCTTCTTCTATACCAAAGAAATGCCGAAAAGGTCAGGCCGACCAATGCAAGTGAGGCCGAAAAAATAAGCACGCGTTGGCGGACAATACGCTGGCCCTTCATTTTCTCATTTTCCAGCTCCCATGCTAAAATTTCCTCTTTTATTTTCCAATTAGCCAATATCAATGCCTCTTGTCCTTCACTAAACCCAATTTGTTGATCGAGGGACTCAATTTTTCGTCTATAGGCAAGTTCCGACTGTACATTGTTTTCCTGCATAGCAATTTGCAGTAGAATCTTACTGATATCCAACTCATAGCCTTTCAGGAATTTTTGTGTAGCGGCATAATTTACAGCACCTTCAGCCCAGGTTTTTGCCTCATCTATCCGATTCATTTCCATGAATAAATAAGCCAATTGCATTTGGGCATACATTTCATTTTTAGGCAAAGGAATCTGTTTGGATAAGCGTATATCTTCTTCCAGCAAACGTTGAGTTAGTTTATAATCTTTTCTATATCTGGTTATTTTGGCCAAATCGCCCAATCCTTTAGCAAGACGTTCCATATTCCCATTCTTTTGAGCCAGGTCTATGCAACTCAGGTAGCAATACTCGGCTTTATCCATATGGCCTAATTCGAAATAACAAGTACCTAAATTATTTAATATAGCGATATAATTGGGCGAAGCAAAGGGACTATAATCCAGCGCATTTCTCAACAATTCGGCAGCTCTTGAATAGTCGCCTACAGTCATAAAAAAATACCCCATTTTCTTTTGGACCTCATCGCCCATAATTAACTTATTGCGGGGAATTTCTTTGAGCAATTTCGACGCTGCCAATAAATAAGGCAATGCCAATAAATAATTATTCTGTTCATATTTCAAAAAGCCCAATTCGGTATATGCCCATATTTTGAGTCCGACATTCTCATTATTTTCAATTTCTTGTTTTAAAAAAGCAAATGCCCCTTCCTCCAAATCGTCTCCTTTCGGTTTTTGCACTTGCTTTAATATGTTTTCCACCAATTTCAAATCCGCATGCATAGAGGCGGGTTCCGATTGGTAAGATGTCTCCATTTCTCGAGCTAAGACCGAACTATCTGAGATTTTACTTTTATAAGAAATAAAAATGTTCCAATATTCAGGAGAAGCTGTTTGGGAATGAATAGAAAACATTCCCCCAAAAAATATAATTATAAAAAGTGCATAACTGCGCTGCATAGGGGGCAAATATAAAGAAAAGAGCCGCAATTTTGCAAAAAGCACAAGGCGCTGATTTTGGGCACTGTAGGCGGAAAGAGGACACTTGTCTACCCATTTGTCCACCCCCTAAATAGTACAAAAAACAAATAGCTGACTACTTTTGCACTCCCCCAATAACAAAACCCTTACTAGCAACCAACCGTTCACCTATCTATGTATAGGTTTTGGGTTTCACTCTGTAAAAAAAACCTCAACGTCCCCCCTGTTGAGGTTTTTTTATGGTTTAATAATAAGAATAGAGGGTAGGTGTGGGTTATGAATCGACTTATCCAGGTCTACATATCTGAATCCGCTATGGCTGCAAACCAACAATCCTTTGCTTACATCGATGGGTGTGGGAATATGCGTACTTAAATGTACGTCTTCATGGCCGGTATCAAACATCAAATCTTTATCCATAACCGACTTCGGATCAACAAAATGAATTTCGACATTTTCATTATTTCTTTCGAACATCCGGGCATATTTCACCAAAAACAAATCGGCATTTCCGGAGATAAAAACATAGAGAAACTTTGGCGTTTCGAGTCCTCTATCTACCATAACGCCCACACTGGTCTTACCACTTTCGAGAAAATTTCGTGTTTTCTCATCAATCAGTTCGTCCCCCGGGAAAAGCGATTCTTTACGTGTTATGGAGCCAATCAGCTTTTCAGGATTCAGTACATTAACAGTAAATCCCATAATACTACCGAGCAATGATCCCTGGTAAATAGATTGACCTGCGCCCATTAACAATAAATCGAAATGGCCTTTTTTTGCAAAATCGAGCAAATCACGACTATATTCATGCGTAAACAAATGTGCCGGCTCCACCTGTAATTTTTCTTCTTTCGCTGCTTTTTGAATGGTAGAAAAAATCTCATTTTCGATTTGATTTGCTTCCAAATAATTCACCTCATTGGTATTGCTCAAATGCAGCACCGTAATGGCTCCTTTATCGGAATTATGGGTAAACAGGGCGGCCACACGCAATAGTTTAGGAATTTTATTGGGATTGGCAAAAGAAACAAGTACTTTAAACTTGTTGTTTTCCGGCTCTTTGCGGGGCGATTTTTTATCGACCACAAACTGTATAAGTTCCAATAAGGGGCCTGTCATAAATGTGGTTACCAAGGCCATTACCACCAACATACTAAATATTTGTTGCGACAATACGCCCAGATCCAATCCAATATTCAGTACCACCAATTCCATAAGTCCCCTTGTATTCATCAGGGCGCCCATTTTCAAGCTATCGCTCAGGGTTTGTTTGCTCAATCGGCTTCCGAGATAAGCTCCGAAGAATTTACCCGCAGTGGCAAAAGCGATAATAATCAGCGTATGATTCCAGAGTTGTGCATTATCGAGCAGGCCCAATTTAGTTCGCAAACCGGAATAGACAAAGAAAAGAGGTAAGAAAATAATCAAAGCCACATCCTCCGTTTTTTCGGTAAGAATACGTCTAAAATTCAGAGAAGGGGGCATTACAATTCCGGCCAAAAAGGCGCCAAACAAGGCATGGATACCCAGTAAATCGGCTATATATGCCGAGATCAGTAATACCAGAAAAGCAATGGCAATAACGGAGCGACTCAATTGTTTTTTGCGTCCGTAAATCTCGCCTATACGCTTCATAAAGGGGCGCACAAGCACAAGCATACTCAGCACATATACAAAAGTGAACAAAATATTATACATGGCCCCGGCAGCGGTACCGGCCTTAACAACAGCCACCACTGCGGCAAGAAGACACCAGGCGGTGATATCATCTATGGCCGCCGCCGTCATAGCCAAGCCGCCCAATGGTGTTTTCATTAAGCCCCTTTCTTGCACTACGCGCGCCAAAACCGGAAAAGCCGTTATACTCATAGAAATGCCTACAAATAGGGCAAAAGACAAAAAAGGCGAACCGGGAACAGCATATCGGTCGTACATATAATAAGCCAATACCACACCCAGGGTAAAGGATAGCCAAACGGCGGTATGACTGATAATAAGGGCATTTTTAGCTTTCCCCTTCAACATGCCGAAATCAAGTTCCATTCCTATGGCAAACATGAATAGGATGAGTCCGACTTGACTTATAAACTGCAAATTTCCAAAGGAATTCTCCGGGAAAATAAAAGTACTGATTTCGGGAAAATAGTGCCCCAAAAGCGTAGGTCCCAGTAAAATTCCGGCTACGATTTCGCCAATTACTGCCGGTTGCCTGATTTTACTAAACAAATATCCCAGAAAACGCGCTGCAAAAAGAATGGTAATAATTTGCAGCAACAAGACCGACAAGGGATGGTGCAGGGTAAATTGTACGGAATCTAAAAATTGAGCCCATGAGTTTTGTGTGCCGGCAATATTAACCTCGCCAATGGGCATTTTGAGCACCAAAAAACGCATAATGAAAAAGCAGATACCTGCCAAAGCAAGGTAATACAGCAGAGAGCTTGATTTTTTCATTTTCGTTTTAATTTATGTGGCTCCGCCAAGAATCGAACTTGGATCTGATGTTTAGGAAACACCTGTTCTATCCGTTGAACTACGGAGCCTGAAACAAAAGTAAAATTTTTTCTCTTGAAATAATCTTTCCCGGGTTCAACCGCTGTATTTTCCTAATTATTGGAAAGAAGTGTTCAAAATAAAATTAATCGATATGCACTTCTTCAACCTGAATCACTTCATTGCTTGCAGCATTAAAGGCAATGGCTAGAAGCTTCACATGTTCGGATTTATAATCTGCGGGCAGACTAAGCGCCCATTGATTGCGCTGTATGGTTCCGGCAGGGTTGTTTGTACCGAGGCTAACGCCCCAGATGGGACTAATATTTTTGCGCAGCATATGATTATGTACATAAAATTCTACATAATCTTGTGGCAAAGATTGTCCGTACCATTTTTGCGGTGCAACTATAGAATCTTCCACCAAATAAAGTCCAAGTTTTACCTCATCGGAAATGGATTCTATAAAGCCGGCATGCACATAGGCAGTTAATTTCCGGTTAGACGTAACATAATAAGGCTTGATTGCCAACTCTATATCGGCAATTGGATCTGCATTCAAAATAGCATTTGCTTCATTAACCCAAACATTATAAAAATGGATACGCGATCCACTAATAATTTTTCGATTAATCATGCCATTGGGTTGTCCGGCTGAAGAAACGCCGAATTCATTGTCAAAAGCATCGCCCACTTCCGTGCGCCAATCTGCCGGATATTTTGGCGGCGCCGGTGCAGCAAAGGTAACCCCGCAATGCACGGCCAGTCCGACCACCAGCGGATTCGAGCTTGTCAGATTATTTAAAATAGCCGCTCCATTCGGGCAATTCCCGCAGGTATGTCCTGTATAATCTTCAAGCAATACCTTACGCGGTGCATTCGAATTTATGCTATAAGCAGGAGGCGGAAAGGAAACCGTATCAATATTTGATCCCACCACACTATAAGGTGCGTCTATTTTATCGCAAGAAAACAATATGCTTAAAAGTCCCGTTGCAACAAATCCCACTATTGTATGTATGCTGTTTTTCATAAACATTTTCCCGTTTAATAATTAAAAACTGCCAATATAACCAAAGGTTAATCCGTTTGCCGCAGGAACAGCTCTACAGATTCCTCCTATACACAATACGCCTGCACGTTGGCGCCCGTAGCTCAACTGAAAGCGATGGCTTCCCATATTATATACAACCGAACCCAATGGGTAATTCAGCCTTTTTTCTACCTGAGGATGACCCACATTATATTGGTTCATAACGGATACCGACCAATGCGGTGCAAAAGTCCACTCCAGCAATCCCATCAACCAACTTCCTTGATCTTGTTTGGTGTACATTCCTTCCAACTCCATACGCAGGGAGTGCTTGGTATTAATTCTCCAGGTCAAATCTGCTACACCAATATGTGCATGCACAAAGGGGTCTTTTCCGAGCGTACTCACCGTAAGTGTGTTTAGGTTAGCCCAAAGCTGCATATACATCACCGTCAATTTCCATTTTTTATTAAATCGTTTGGTGATTTCTATATTAAAATCCTGAAAATACTGATTTCCTAATTTGCCCGAGCTTGTATAACCGTAGCGATCGGGTGTATATACCGTATCTCCGTCGAATACTGTTTCACGTGCCGGAAGATTTGTGGTATCGAGGCCATAGACAATAGAGGCATTGATATTGATATCCATACCATATTTTCCGCCCAGCTTCGAACCGCGTGGCAAGCTGAAATTCAGATCGGCCTGCAAACCTTGTTCGCCCACATATTGCACTGCATAGGGATAAATAGAGGCTGCCAAATTGTATGTATGTTGTTTATTGAGCATGGGAATCCAGTTCAGCAACATTCTATTGCCCACCGCTTCTCTGTCCATACGAGAATCGAAATTATCGATGCGTTTAGCACCCACCGAAACACCCCAAAAATTTCCCGCGTAGGAAGCTGTAACCAATGCAGCTGTACCCGGTTTATACATATAATTATTCGAGGCCGAAGGGTCGTTGAATTTATAGGCAAATTCGCCATTCAGGGTAAAATTCTCGTATCCAAAATTCAATCTTCCCGCAGCTGTAGCCACATTTTGAGGCAATTTCAACGTTTCTACGCCAATCACTTTTTCTTCGCCGGGGCGGTGCGTACTCACAATGCTTCCTCCAATAGAAAGGCGCACTTTGCTTTTCTCCATTTTCCCGATCATTTCATTGAAATTGAACTCGGCATCCAGCGCTCTAACCGTACCCGGACTCCAGTTCCAAAAATCTCGTTGACGACCGAAAACGCCTTTCAGATAAATTCCTTTTACATTATACTTAATCCGGAAGCCCTGAATAAAATTATCAAAACCCAATTGTCGCGCCTCATAAGCTCTTAGCGCCAATCCATTTCCAAACTGCTCATAAAATCCGCCCGCAGTAACATCTAAACCTTTATACTGATATCCGGCAAAATAATAAGGCACACCCTGACCCTGAAAACGCTCATCTATACCCAATATAGGTTTAGGCTGATAGAATTCGAAACGTGCTCCCGCATAAAAGCCACCCTTTCTATAATTGAGAAAAATAAAAGAATTCATGCGGATTTTCTCCGGCACTTCAGGCGCGCCAATCAGACTATCCCGGGTATACAATTGCATATCCATGCCCATTAATCCGGTCAATGTGCCCCAATTATTCTCTTTTGGGGCGGTCTGAGCTATGGATTCAAAAGAAAAAACAAAACCCAAAAACAGGGAAAAAAGTAGGTGTTTATTCATAGGTTTATAAAATCTGCTGTATCAAAAGGCTTATTGCTCTACGGCTTCGCCTTTGGCAACCTTTCGGATAACATCGAAGAGTTTTACCTCATCTCCGAGAGTGTATCCCATATGTTGCCATACCATATTTCCTTTTCCATCAAAAACAAAAGTATGAGGTGGATTTTGTACGCTCATTGCTCGTTTTAAATCCTCATTCGGGTCCAGTAAAATCTCGTACAACCAACCCCGGCTTGAGGCAAAAGGCCCTACTTTAGGCGTATTACGTGTATCATCGATAGAAACGGCCAAAAAACGTACGCCTGTTTCCTCCTTAATCTCTTCAAAATCGTCTTGAATGGTATTTAATTCCAATACACAAGGTTTGCACCAGGTAGCCCAGAAATTTATAACAATAGGTTTGCCTTCATTTTGAAGTTGAGAAATGTCGACAGTATTCCCCTCTAAATCTTTAACACTAACAGCCGGAAGCTGGGCATAAAACAGAGTAGAACTCAACAGAAATAGGGCGAATGCAAGTACTTTATTCATAGTAATTTTACTTTTATATATTCAAATGTAAAGGGAAAATTTCTTACTAAAATTTAATAGGGCGAATTTAACAAAGTTTTCGACACAAAAAGAACGCAAAATATAGCTACAATTGAAAGAGAGATTCATTAAACAAGACTTACTCTTCGCCCGGTTGGAGCCATACTTTTGTGCCTTCTGTGCAATTCCTACAAATGTCTATACTATCGCGTGAGCGCAGAATTTGTTGGCGGAAACGAGTATAGGCTTCTCCGTGCCACAGACTTTTAAAAGAAGTATTCTCTATAGCTCCCATGGGGTGAGAAGCGTCCTTATCGAAACAGC
>JAEZEQ010000023.1 GCA_023432985.1 Bacteroidota bacterium
ACCGGCAGGATATCCTTGCTATGGCATTCCCACAGTATTTAAAAATTTGCAAACCGGAGTTCTTGCACAAAGCACTTCCTTGCATCACGTTGGCATTCAAGAATCCCTTTTCGAAAACAATGCGCAGGGTATTGCCGTGCACGGAAATGCCAATCCGCATATAGTGGGCAATGATTTTTTTGTACTGAAAGATCCAAATTATAACTCTTATGGGCTCTATCTGTACAATACGCCCGCATTGACTGTGGAGGAGAACTTTTTTACAGAATATGGCAATAGCGGAGATCCATCCGGCGGAAGTTCATACGGTGTAATTGTAAATAGTTCGGGCAAAAACAAAAACACCGTTTACCGCAATAGCTTCAAAAATATAAAAGTAGGTGCACAAGCCCAGGGAATAAATGGACATCATATACTTACATCTCCTGACAGTGGCACCATAGGGTTACAATTCATTTGCAAAACATTTTTAGACGATAAAATTTATCAAGCCGACATAGCGATTAGTTCAGGTAGAATAGCTCACATTCAAGGGCTTGGTTTTGGTATAATTACAGACCCAAATCAGCTTCATAGAGCCGGGAATTTGTTTAGTTCAAGTAGCTTTACCACCCAAAATAACTATTGGGTTAACCCGGGGGCAAATGGTATCCTATACAGCCATCATTTACCCAATGCCACCTATAGAACAGAGCCTGTATTGAGAGATATGGTGCAAGTTCAAACGCTTTCCGGCACTACCTATTATGATCCTTCCATACATTGCAAAACGAAGGCATATAAGCCCATTAAGCCGGGTCTTATTGGGCCGCTCATTATGAAATCTGACTCCGTAAAATCAGAATTGGCCCAATTGAAAATGGGATTCGACGGCGGAAATACGGCAGATTATTTGGCACTTCTAGAGCAACATAACTGGGAAGAGGTATTGAATTCGGCAATGGAATATGCGCCTATGATTTCGGAAAAAGTATTATTGGGACTCATAGCCGCAAATGCCGATATTTCTGAATTAGAACCCTTTCTTGAAGCCTGTTCGCCTCTTTCAAATCTAGTCCGCGAAGCCTATTTAGAAGCCTATGGTTTATCGGATTTAGGCAACTTGGAATATTTACAAGAGGGCTACACAGAGGCGGCCAGACAGCAATTGTATTATAGGATTTCCATATTAGAAAATGAAGTAGAAGACTTGTATAAATCGGCCATAGCGATAGCTGCAACAAATAGTATAGACAATTATGAATCCTTATTACTCTTAATTGGAGATGCTAATGATGAAAAATCGCAATTGTGCAGAATACAATTGCATTTGAGCGAAGGCAATTATACAGCGGTTGCGGAAGAATTGGAGCAAATAGAAGGAGAATCTATCCTAAAGTCTTTCTATAACTTCCTATTGCCTTATTATAGTGCGCCCGATTTCAAAGCGGCCATAGATGCTGATCCGGGTTATTTTTTCGGGAATTTAGACTACTATTATGCAAGCGAGTCGTCTATATCGGCATTTGCGTATAGTTTATATCTGACCTATGCCGAAGGCGGTGCATATGTAGACACCATAGAACCCTTATACGAAAAACCAAGTCCCAAAAACAAAAAAGCTGATGAAATAGCGGAGTCCGAAAGCGGCAAAATAAACATATATCCCAATCCGGCAACCCGTCAAATCTTTATAAACGGATTAGAAGAGCATAAAGCATACAATGTGAAAATAATAGATTTACATGGCAAAGTATTGCAAGAAAATAAATATTTCGAATCCGGATCTATAGATATTTCCTCACTAAGATCGGGGTTTTACATAATAAATATTCAAGACAATTCGGGTAAAATTGAAGTGCGAACTTTTGTGAAGATAGAATAGGAGCATAAACAAAGGGCAATAAAAAAAGGCAGTCGGTGTGACTGCCTTTTATATTAGATTAGAGTAAATTAGTTTTTCACGAAAGACTGACGGCTCAGGATATTATTTCCTTCCATCAATACCAAGCTATATACCCCGTTTGCAAGAGCCGAAACGTTGATTTCGGATTGAGTTCCGTTGAAAGCTTGAGAAAGGATTAATTTTCCGGAAGCATCTATACATCTGATTTGTCCGTTTTGAACGGCATTTCCGTCGAACTGTACACTAATTTGATTCGAAGCAGGGTTAGGGAAAATTTTCATGCTTGCTTTTTGCATTAAATTTTCTTGCACACCACCGCTATAAACCAAAGCAAGGTCATCGATATAGAGTGCACTACCTATAGAACCGGTACAATTGGTAAGGTCAGAAAAGTCGTAACCTGCACTGGCTATACCAAGAACGATAAGTGAATCGGGTGTACCAGCGGCCAATTGTTCGAAATCCACATCGAAAAAAGTCCATGCGCTTTCGCTGAATTTAATCGTTTTCTTCGCTACAGAAAGCGTTTCGCGTACTCCGCCTACATTGCGTGTGGTAGCGGCATAAAACTGAGCTGAGTCGCCAGATACAGAAAGGTATTTAAACCATCCGATAAATTTAGCCGGTTGGTCGGTAAATGGAACGCCAATCGTTGCACCAAAAGAGGTTGAATTAAAGAAAGGCTCAACAGTACCGAGTACGCCCGGAATAAAGATAGGCGAGCCGAGGAAATCTACCTGACCCGAAACTACGCGAGCGGCAGCAGTACCTCCGTGCGGACCCGCAGTTTCTTTGAAGCAAGTCACCGGTGGTGGTCCGGGGAATTGAGTAATTTTATTCAACGACATCAACATACCACCTGTAGGTTCAGAATAAGATACAGGAATAGCTCCGTTCATAAACGTGGTATCTTTCCAGTTTTCTAGATTTCCGTTGATAAGTTGTGTTTGGCCAAAAGCCATTCCGGACATCAATAAGCCCGATAAAAGTAGAATTCTTGTTTTCATATTATTTACCATTTAATTTTACTGTTTTATATTTTGATAGTGAGTTGGAGTTGACTGCTTCTGGGGGCTTCTACATTCATGGGTCTTAACACATAAATTCCGTTAAGCACGTTATTCATAAGATAAGCGAGTCGGATTTTATTTTTATAAGCCACACTGATTCGCGCATCCAAAATAAAAGAATCTACGTTTCCATTTGTATAAAAATTATTGATACCTGTATTCAATCCGGATGGTGAATCAAAATTAAAGAAAAAATAGTCAATATTACGCATAGCGCTGTAATAGCGTAATGAGGTTCCGATTCCAAATTCGAACTTACTGAGTTTAGAGCCTCCGAAATTAGACAAGTTTACCTGCAAATCGATTTTCGCCATATGTTCTATACGGTATTTAAGGAGGCGGACCGAGCTGTCGATTTCGCTATAATTATTTGAATTTCCTCTGGCCAAAGAGGAGCTATTCATAAAAGTTACGATTACACTGTCGTCATTGAATGGATTTCCTGTATCGTAGGACCCAACTTCATCAAAAGGATCCAGGGTCATAGGTTTGGTATAGGTATATCCGCTGAGCAATTGAATTTCGACATGTTTTCCGATTTTGCCCATACCCGCGAGGGTAATTTCGGCTCCGGGCACATGAGCCCGTCCGGTGTTTACGAACTGGAATCCGGCTCCTTGTATAGTAGGAGGGGTTTGAGAATAATTATATCCCCATTTTCCGGCATAGAATTCCACAAAATTTTTGTAGCGTTGATAAAAGCCTACTAAATCTATAAAACCTACAAAATTGCGGATACGAAACATTTGTTTGAAGCCCAATTCGAGGTTATAAGAGGATTCGGGTTTGAGGTTTGCATTGGGGTAAAATCCGAATCCGCCCACTGCAGTTTGTATATAGCGCTCGCCTATAGTTGGGTAACGAAAGCCTTGGCCCCATGAGGCGCGTATGAAAGTTCCCGCGGCCGCTTGTAAGTTTGCCCCGGCTCTGAATACAGGTTTGCCGGCAGAATGATTATTGATTTCGAAATATTCGAAGCGTGCACCGGCCAAAAGAGTAAGACGTTTGAAAAATTTCTTTTCGATTTGGGTAAAAATGGCCGCATTGGTTTGCTTGCTCACATCAGAACTGTCGGGCGTACCCACAAATACTTCCGATTCGGCAATGGTATAGGATCCCATAACTCCGGTAATGAGGTTGAAATCGAGTTTTTTGAAATGACGTTGATATTGATATTCGCCGTAAATATTGTGTGATTTGGAATTTTGTCCTCTGTCGCTGAGGTTATTGCTATAGAAATAACGCGATTTTACACTGTGTTTATCATTGGCTTTATTGAAATAAGTAAGCGTAGGATCCAGATAAAACATGGTATTGGTGAAATTAATCAGCGTACCGGGGAAGGACTTAAAAGCGCCGCTGGTATCATTGAGCCAAAAAGAAGTTTCGCCCTGGGTTTGATACATAAAATTTCCGGCCAATCCTAAAGATAAACCTTCTACTTTTTTGGGTGTATATTTCAACGCAAAATTTACCCGTCCTCTTTTGTCGTATTCGCCTTGATTTTTCTTACTGATATAAGAGCTGTCAATCATAAGGTGATTGGGGGATAGTTCTTCCGGACCTACAAATCCCTTATCGTAATAAAAATTCATACCTACGACCATATCCACCTGTTTGCCTAATTTACGGGCATGCATAGCGCTTAATCCCCCAAAATACGGATTTTTACCTTTGGGGTAATACATCATATTTTTGTCTTTGGGGGCATGGTAAAAACCGCCGAACATATTGAGTTTGGTTTCGGGCTTACTTTTGGCAAAGGCTGTGCGCACATTGATGGCGCCATTAAGAGCTGAAGAGCCGTAAAGAACAGAAGAAGCACCTTTCATTACTTCGATTTGTTCTACATTTTCAACGGGCACAAAACCCCAAACCGGGCGACCTGCATCGGCGCGCATCAGGGGCATATCGTCGACCAAAATGGTTACACGCGCACCCAAACCCGATGCAAAACCCGAACCACCTCTGATTTGAGGCTCATTGTCTATAATGGCCACTCCGGGCGTTGCTTCAATGGCTTTATCAATAGAAGTAACATTTTTATTTTCGAGAATATTGGGCTTAATTACTTCTACGGATGTCGTAAGTTCCTCCTGTTTTTGTTCGTATTTAGAAGAAGAGAAAACTACGGTATTCAACTGCGTATTTGTTTTCAAAAGGCGAATGCTAAGCGCATTATTATTCTCCTTTTTCACCTCTACCAGGCGTGTCATTTTATCATAACCAATCAGAGAAAAGACAAGATTATGCAGACCGGGTTTCAATTGTAGCTTAAATTCGCCATTGGGATCCGAGCTGGTTCCAATACCGGCCTCTTTGGCTGTAATATTCACAAAAGGCAGTGTCTCCTTTGTATCCGAATCGAGCACTTTTCCGGTAATTTCAACAGTCTGTCCCAATAGGGCCGTCTGCCATATAAGAAACAAGAAAAGTGTAGGAAATATGCGACTAGTATAGCGTTTTATCATTAAATTCAGGTTAAATTTAAAGGGCAAATTTAGGAATAAGTAACATGTAAGCAATATTTTTCCCATTTAATTCATATTTGTGAAAATATGATTTTAAGACTTGTTCAAGCCAAAGTGGATAAAATTCCTAATCAACAATAAATTGATTGTTTTTTTGAAAAAGTTTTAACAAGATTTATTTTACTTATTTGTTTGTGCGTGAGTGTTTTATTATTTAAACACCTCCTCGATTATGCTATTCGGTATTGCATTTTGATAATTAATCGGGCAGAAAAGTTTGCAAAATTTGTTCGGTTCGTGAAAATATGTTAATTTTGTCTTTTAGTAAAGAATGAAATTAGATATGAAATTAAAACAAATATTCTTGTTGTCGGCCTTTGCCGGTATTGTGCAAAATGTTGATGCACAGTGTTTGTTCGGGAATTGTTTGATTGATGTACAGGCGAATAGAACTACCATTTGCGTGGGTGATTCGGTGATATTGGGAGCCTTTACAGGTACGCAAAGTTTAGGTAATGATTTCAACAACTCTACCATTGGAACGGGATGGGTAACCAATAATAACGTGGTGAATTTTAACAATCCGTGTGGGCCGGGCTTAGATGGCACGCCACATGTATGGTTTGGTTCTGCCGCAGGAACGGGAACGCGTTTGTTACAAACGGTGGATTTCGACTGTACGCTTGGAGGTAATATTTGTTTTGACTTCAAGATGGCCACACAAGGCCAAAGTTCTCCCTGTGAAGGTCCGGATGAGGCCGACGAGGGGGTATCCTTACAATATTCCATAGATGGAGGTGCTACTTGGGTTGATATTACATATTTTAGTCCGAGCGGTGTCCAAATGCCATCCAATCCCGGTGGGAATAATTCGGTAGCGCCCACGGGTGGTACACCATTTACAGTATGGGATACCTATACTTTTGCTATTCCTCCCGGGGCGATGACTCCGGCCACACGATTCAGATGGTATCAGCCTTATAATACCTCAGCCACCAATGACCACTGGGGAATTGATAACGTATCTGTGGTAACCAATCAATTTACGGCTACTGTTCCCGGTTTTACCTGGATGGACAACGGGCAATTGGTAAACGGGCCTCGCGTGGAATTCCCAACGGCTACTACTACGTATACTGCAAGGTGGATTAATGGTACGGATACGTGTACAGAAAGTGTAACCGTGGTTGTGAATCCGGTTCCTGCTGCACCTGCTTTTGTGGCTCCGGTTGTTTGTGCCGGTCAGCCTTTTAGTTTGACCCCTACAAATCCTTTTCCGGGTGCTACTTATTACTGGTCAGGAACAAATGGTGTTTCGTCCAATTCTGTTCCTTATAACAGTATAGGCGGTCCTGCTTGGAATAATGTTACCATGAATTTATATGCCATAGCGAATGGCTGTACCAGTGCTACACATTCTGAAGTGATGACAGTGAAAACTCCGCCCAATGTTTCCGTAAGTGGAAAAACACTCGAATGTGAAGGTGTGCCTGTAATGCTTACTTCGAGTCCGAATACACTCGATAGCGTGGTATGGAACGACGGTCATGTAGGCCCGATTAATATGGTTATGCCGGGGGGAACCTATATTGCTACAGGATATTTGGATGGATGTACGGATACGGGTATGATTACCATTAATATAGTCCCTAATCCACTTACTATAAATGGAAATACGCCTTTTTGTGCCAATCGTAGCCGAACTATTTCGGCGACCGGAGGTAAAGACTCCTATATTTGGAATGGTGTTGCAAGCAATGATTCTACGTTTACTCTTACCGGCTCTACGCCCAATCCGACTATACTCGCCGTGGAAAGCGCCAATGGATGTGTGCGCATAGATACGATACATTTTGTAACCCATGCAGTTCCCGAGGCTTCTTTTGAGCCAACAGCTTATTGTGGCGGATTGACGATTCCTTTTATTAATACGACTACAATCGATTCGAGCGGTGGTTCAACAGTCAATTCCTATACCTGGAATTTTGGAGATGGTTCTACATCTACTGACGTGCACCCCGAACATGCCTTCGCTTCTAGCGGCACTTATCCCATGAGTTTGATTGCAACTTCTTCTCAAGCATGTCGCGATACATTCGTTGTGGATTTTAGAGTGCACCCTAAACCCGAAGCCGATTTCATTTTCTCTCCGCTTTGCTTCGGAAAAGCTATTTTTTCCGACTCTACTCAATTAG
>JAEZEQ010000037.1 GCA_023432985.1 Bacteroidota bacterium
ACAAAAGAAGAGAATGAAATGCCCGACTTTGTAAGCATAGAGCCTATTATTTCGGCATTAAAGGCTTTCTCGGGTTCGAGCTGGATTTGTATGATTTTAGACACAAAGCAAAGGTAATATTTAGACACAAAAAAAGACCTCTTCCTAAGAAGAAGCCTTTTAAATTCATGTAGGATTTCTTATTTCCCCGAAATATACTTTGTAAGTTCGTTCACATTGCTTTCGAAATCGAAGGTGGGATAAACCACAAAATAGTTTTGTTTATCGACGCAGTAATCGTAGCAATATTTGGCTATATCAAGCTTCCCGCTATCGAAGCTAAGCAAATCGCACAATTCTTTTATTTGTTGAGCTTTAAATCCGCTCACTGTAGCTTGTTGCTTAATGGTACTGATTTTACTGTTATCGAAACTCTGATTTTCAATAGTGCTTTTGAATTTGGCAAATTGGGTCGGATTCATTCCAAAACGGTTATTGAAATTGGGATCCGGATTCTGATTCCAGTTCGGATTCTGGTTCCAATTCGGATCTTGGTTCCAGTTTGGATTCTGATTCCAGTTCGGGTTCTGATTCCAATTTGGGTTTTGGTTCCAGTTCGGATTCTGGTTCCAGTTATTGGTATTGCCATATTGCAAACCGAAAAATGGATTCCAATTTTGTCCGTAGGGGAAGAGTTGATTTTGGCCTCCATAATGTCCGTTCCACATCTGATTCCACAAATCGCTGTAATTCCCGTTACCCTGAGGCAGATTCAATGGCAAACTATTAAGAAGATACATGCCTTGGTGACTGAAATAGTCGATAATATAACGCATATTATTCTGCAAATTCAAGGCCGTACGATAAACCAATATTCCATTTTTCTGAATGCTGACAAAATTATTTGCACCCGGTTGCAAGTCGAAAAAACGGAAACGACCCGTATTAGAAGTAACGCTTTGATTATTTATAGAAACGGTGAAAATGCCACCTTCGGGGATACGGATAAAGACTTCGGCATAACCAACATAATTGTAATTCCAATAATAGTTTACCGGACCTTGATTAAAATTCTTCTGCGTAGTTTTTGGATTAGCTGCATTGGGCAACAAGGTTCCCACTTGTCCCGGATTCTGAGCAGTAACGCCTACAGAAGCAAGAACTATAAAGGCCAACAGTGTGTATAGACTTTTCATAACATATAAAATTAAAAGGTTCAAAGGTATAAAAGAGAATCCGGATTTCATGAAATAGTATATCAAAGAAAATGCCGTTTTCTACAGAAAAAAGTGATAAAGCAAGCATTGGCAAAAAATTAACATAAAGCTTTTAATATATTTGTACACAACAAACACGGAAATTTATGAGCACATATAACAAATCGATGTTACCGGAAGGGACTTTTAGCGGAAAAACAGTAATTGTAACGGGCGGAGGAACCGGCTTGGGAAAATCGATGAGTAAGTATTTGCTGGAATTAGGCGCCAATGTGGTGATTAGTTCGCGCAAGCTGGATGTACTGCAAGAAACGGCAAAAGAGCTGGAATCCGAAACGGGCGGAAAAGTGTTGGCTGTGGCCTGCGATGTTCGTCAATACGAAGAGGTGGAAAGCATGTTGCAATCTGCTATAGAACGTTTTGGTCGGGTCGATTATTTGGTAAATAATGCGGCCGGAAATTTCATTTCGCCCACCGAAAGACTTAGCAATCGCGCCTTTGATACAATTATAGATATAGTTTTAAAGGGTACTTCGAACTGCACTTTGGCTATTGGGAAATATTGGATTAAGGAAAAAATTCAGGGAAATATTTTAAATATAACCACCACTTATGCGTGGACAGGGAGCGGATATGTAGTGCCAAGTGCCGCCGCCAAGGCGGGAGTGTTGGCGATAACACGTTCGCTTGGGGTGGAATGGGCTAAATATAATATACGGGTTAATGCCATCGCTCCCGGGCCATTCCCCACTAAAGGAGCCTGGGATCGTTTATTCCCCAAACAATTTGCCGAGATGATAAAACCCGAAATGAGGGTTCCCTTAAAAAGAGTGGGCGAACATCAAGAATTGGCCAATTTAGCTGCATATTTATTGAGTGATTTTAGCGCGTATATGACCGGAGAAGTGGTGACTATAGACGGTGGCGAATGGCTCAACGGAGCCGGAGAATTCAATTGGCTCGATATGATGACTACCCCCGAAATGTGGGACGAACTCGAAGCGGCCATACGCAAAAGCAACAACAAATAATAGAGAATAAATCGGAATAAACCCACGCGTGTATCGAAATGCATCAGAGGCAATAGGATTCAAATCTCATTTCTAGACTGTTGTCGCCTTTGTATGAATTGAATATTAAATGCACCGGTAAGCCGGGTATTAGGGCGTGGGCAGAGGGCCATTTTCAATGCAAAGTCCGAGACCGGCTCTCGCCTATACTCCTCGCTGCGCTGCGGGGTGCCGGCTCCATCCGGCACGCAAAGCAAAGCGAGATTTTCAATGAGACCTTTCGCGTTATTTAATCTGCAAAGCCAACTGCCATACAAGCAATACCACAATAAAATGAGATAATTTTCCCATTTTTAGTAAAAAATCCCAAATATAAAGGTGTTAAAATGATTTATCTCCGCCATAGGAGTATTAGAATTCCGTTTCCAGAATGAAAATTATTTTCTTAATTGCTTTTCCTTGATGAAAAGCAACAAAAATCAAGCGCTGCGGAAGTTTTGTCTACCCCAAAGCGTACCCTTTCCTAAAAGGAAATAAACTCGTAAACTCAAACATATTT
>JAEZEQ010000044.1 GCA_023432985.1 Bacteroidota bacterium
TGGGCTACAGGCAATATTTCAGTGTAAATAAAACCTCTTGGGCCGATTTATATTTACTCTATAATGTGAAATGGAAAAGTGCAGGCGGAATTTTTAATTCGCCTTTTGTTATACGTACTCTAATCGCTTTTAAATAAGCTAAAAACAAATGCAGCTTTGCCCTTCTTCGTTGAAGCTCAAATCCATTCAGTCACATAGAGGAACTATGCTCCTTCACGTATTTTTCGCTTCGCCTCGAATGGCTTTGCATCATTTGTTTTTAACAGGGTAGGTTAAGAAAATGTCTTATTCCTTTCCGAAATATGTCACTAAAAACAAATGCAGTTTTGCCCTACTGTTTGAAGCTCCATTTCGCTCAGTCAAGACGCAGGTTTACATGATTTTACTTCCTTGCTAAAGAACAAATTTCTGTTTTTTTTAAATAGTCTGTATACATTCAAATAAATGATTACCTTTGCACCTTCAACTAAAAGCTTTTATGTCGGCAGAAGCAAAGATTTTTTCGGGAACATCCTCTTTGTATTTGGCAGAAAAAATTGCCAAAGAGTTTGGAGTACCGTTAGGACAAATAAATGTAGCACGTTTTAGTGACGGGGAAATACAGCCCTCATTTGAAGAAAGCATTCGCGGATGCGATGTGTTTATCGTGCAAAGTACATTTCCGCCGGCAGAGAATTTGGTTGAATTATTAATGATTATTGACGCGGCAAAAAGGGCTTCAGCTCGTCAAATTGTGGCGGTAATGCCATATTTTGGCTATGCACGTCAAGACAGAAAAGACAAGCCTCGTGTGTCTATCGGAGCAAAGTTGGTTGCTAATTTATTGTCGGCCGCCGGTGCAACGCGCATTATGACCATGGATTTACATGCCGATCAAATTCAAGGCTTTTTCGACTACCCCGTAGATCATTTATTTGCCTCTTCTATTTTTGCGCCCTATATACAAAGTCTGAATTTGGATAATGTTACTGTGGCAGCACCCGATATTGGAGGTTCAAAAAGAGCAAATGCCTATAGCAAATATCTCAATTGCGAGATGGCCATGTGTTATAAAGTGCGCAAAAAAGCCAATGAAATCGAAAGCATGACCGTTATTGGAGATGTAGCCGGAAAAAATATTGTATTGGTAGACGATATGATAGATACCGGAGGCACTTTATGTAAGGCTGCCGATTTGATGATGGAAAGGGGTGCATTAAGCGTGCGTGCCCTATGCACACATCCTGTTTTGTCCGGTTCGGCCATAGATAAAATTGAAAAAAGTCAGCTCGTGGAATTAGTGGTTACAGATACCATTCCACTTTCCAGAGAGTCCGACAAAATCAAAGTTTTATCTTGTTCCGAATTATTTAGTAAAACCATTAAACTGATGCTGCAAGACGAATCAATCTCCAGCCAGTTTATATTTTAACCTTGTAATTTTTTAATTCTATATAATGAAAACAGTTCAAATCAAAGCTGAAGTAAGAGCGCAAGTAGGAAAGAAAGAATCTTTAGATTTGCGTAGAGCAGGCCGTGTACCTGCTGTAGTCTATGGCGGCAATGAAGTGTTTCATATCAGCGTGGACGAGCGCGAAGTGAACACCTTATTGTATACGCCGGAAGTATTAATTGCCGATTTACAATTTGGAGACAAAAGTGTGAAAGCGATTGTTCATGATGCACAATTTGATGTTATCAGTGATCGTACCGCGCATATCGATTTTATCGAAGTTGTAGATGGTAAACCATTGAAAGTGGCTTTGCCTGTTAAGGTTGTCGGAAATTCAGTGGGTGTACGCGCCGGTGGTAAATTGAAAATCATCATGCGTAAGTTGAAAGTGAAAGGTATGGTTGATAAATTGCCTGATTTTATTGAGGTGGATATCTCAAATGTAAATATCGGACAAACAGCTCGTATCAAACAAATTCAACTAGACGGAGTGGAATTCCTTGATCCGAAAGACAATGTGATTTGTACGGTGAGCGCAACTCGTGCTTCTCGTCAGGAAAGTGCCGCATCTACTGAGGCAGCCGGTAAAAAGAAAAAATAATTTCTATTCAGAAATCCTTTCTAGAACCCCGATTTATTCGGGGTTTTTTTATGCGTATTCCTTTCTTCCTTCCGCCTTTTTTCTTTCTTTTGCATGTATATTTTGTTGCATTATGGCATTTTTGATTGTGGGACTGGGAAATATTGGCGAGGAGTATAAACAAACCCGACATAATATCGGATTTGATGTGCTCGATGCACTGGTAGTAAAACATAAGGCTCCCGATTTTGTAACCGAAAAATATGCTTTTTATACAAGCTTCCTCAGCAAAGGAAAAAAAGTGCATTGCATCAAACCTACAACCTATATGAATCTCAGCGGCAAAGCTGTTCGCCATTTTATGCAATTGCACAAGATTCCAATCGAGAATATTTTGGTTATTACCGACGATTTGGCCTTACCTCTTGCAAAATTGCGCCTCAAAACCAAAGGCAGCGACGGGGGCCATAACGGATTGAAAAGTATACAGGAATTATTGCTTAGCTCGGCTTATCCTCGATTGCGTTTTGGCATAGGCGACGATTTCCCCCGCGGCAGGCAGGCCGATTACGTACTGGGTAAATGGAAAGAATCGGAATGGATCGAAGTGCGCCTCGGTATAGATAAAGCAGTGGAAATGACAGAGGCTTTTATTTATCACGGAGCTCCGTTTGTAATGAACCATTTTAACGGGAAATAATTCCCGGCTCACCCCTTTTTTGCACTGAATATTTTTTCATTTTTTTCAATAAACTGCTGATGAACAGGCGAGTTGTTGCGGATTAAGTCTTTGAATTACGGCTTAAAAAGGAATCCGGACTTATGGATAAGAAATATGTCTTTTAAGTAAGAATATTGTTTGTACATTCGTACTCCTAATTTTATAAAATGATTGTATTAACCGGAGCCGCTGGTTTTATTGGAAGTTATCTTGCTCGAAAATTAAATGATTATGGAGTAAGAGATATAGTTTTGGTCGATGATTTTTCGCGTATTGATAAAGAAAGGAATCTGGAAGGATTGCGTTATGTAGCTAAAATAGATCGCAAGGATTTGTTTGATGTGCTGGAGCGTGATTATGCAGGGAAAATTGATTCCGTTTTTCATTTGGGTGCACGTACCGATACCACAGAACAGGATAAGTCTATATTCGATAGTTTGAATTTGGAATATTCGAAAAAGATATGGAATTATTGCAGTGCAAAGGGGATTAATTTAATTTATGCTTCATCGGCTGCTACCTATGGTGACGGGTCTTTGGGTTATGACGACAGGACGCATCCCAATGATTTAAAACCATTGAATCCTTATGGCGAATCGAAAAATGATTTCGACAAATGGGTGATGGAGCAGACGGAAAGCCCATCCTATTGGCTGGGACTTAAGTTTTTTAACGTTTATGGTCCGGGCGAATTTCATAAAGGCAGAATGGCCTCCGTGGTTTATCATGCCTACAGGCAAATCAAAGAAAAGGGGAAAGTGCGCTTATTCCGCTCACACCGCGATGATTATGCCGACGGAGAACAAAAAAGAGATTTTATTTATGTAGATGATATAGCCGAGTTTATTTGGTTTGCATACAAATATCAACCCAAGGGCGGATTGATGAATATGGGTACAGGTCAGGCCCGCAGTTTTCTCGATTTAGTAAATGCCGTTTTTAGCTCCTTGAATATGGAGCCGCAAATTGAATTTATCGATACTCCACTCGATATCCGCGACAGTTACCAATATTTTACTCAAGCCGAAATGCATAAATTGAACAATTCTAATTACCCCAAACCCTTTCATAGTTTGGAAGAAGGCGTGAGTGCCTATGTAAGTTTTTTGGTTCAAAGCGAAGTAAAAATTTAGTGTCAGGACGACATTTTTTTCCTATTTTACATACCATTTTCATCTAAATGCGTTTATAAGTTCACATAGATTCATATGAAATCCAGAAAAGTTATTCTTTTATATTTTCTTATTAGTGCGCTCACGGTTACGGGCGTTTTTTCAGCCGAAAAAAGCATAGACCCGCTTCCACCTTTAGCGCCTAATGAGAATCATGGCCGAATTGCCCAGGAAATCGGCAATGCCTTACGCTTTTATCATTATGCCGAGCCCAAGCTCGACGATTCTTTATCGGCTCATTTTTTCGATACCTATTTAGAGACCTTAGATCCGCAGAAAAGTTATTTTCTTTCATCGGACATTACGAAATTTTATAAGCATCGCTTAATGCTCGATGATTATATTAAGCAAGGAAATGTAGATTTTGCTTTCGAGGTTATAAATGTATTGAGAGGCAGGATGACTGAACGCATTAATTTTGTATTGTCTCTGGATCAGAAAAGTTTCGATTTTTCGGGACATGAATTTTATGTATATAATCGGGAATCTGCGTCTTATTTTATTACAACTCAGGAGCAGGATGAGTTTTGGCGCAAAAGAGTTAAATATGAGGTTTTAAACCTGAAATTGGCCGGGAAAGAAGTAGAAAAGTCAGAAGAAACTTTAGAGAAGCGTTATACCAATTTATATTCGGCTTTAAAGAAGCAAAACAGCGAAGACGTTTTTCAGTTTTACATGAATGCGCTTACCGAGGTGGTTGATCCACACAGTTCCTATTTTTCGCCTCGCACGGCAGAAGGCTTTAAAATCAACATGAGTAATTCGCTCGAAGGTATAGGCGCAACATTGAGTACCGAAGGAGAATATACGGTGATTGTGGAATTGGTGAAAGGTGGTCCGGCAGATAAGAGTAAGCAAATTATGAAAAACGACCGCATTGTGGCAGTAGGTCAGGAAACGGGCGAAATGGAGGACGTATTGGGATGGAGAATAGACGATGTGGTTTCTAAAATTCGCGGTCCCAAGGGTTCTGTTGTACGTCTGGAAATATTGCCATCCGGTTCGCCCGATGGACGTACCAAATTGGTAAACCTGGTGCGCGATAAAATCAAACTCGAGGAACAATCGGCAAAAGGTGAGGTGAAGATGGTGGGTAAAACCAAGATCGGGGTTGTGCGTATACCATCCTTTTATTTCGATTTCGAGGCCTATCAAAAAGGAGAAAAAGACTATAAAAGTACGAGCGGCGATGTAGCAAAAATATTGGCCGATTTCAAGCGTCAAAAAGTAAAAGGCGTGGTGGTCGACTTGAGAGATAATGGCGGAGGATCATTGATTGAGGCCGTGGAGCTGACCGGACTATTTCTGCCCAGAGGGCCAATCGTGCAGGTGCGCGATGCATCCGGGCAGATAGATGTGAAATATGATGATCCGGGAATCAGCTGGGAAGGGCCTTTATGTGTAGTTGTGGGCCGTTTTAGCGCTTCTGCATCCGAGATTTTTGCCGGAGCCATACAAGATTATGGCCGAGGTTTGGTAGTGGGTTCGCAGACTTACGGGAAAGGAACCGTGCAGAATTTGATGGATTTAAACCGACTTATTCCGCATGAACCCGGAAAACTGGGCCAATTGAAATTGACTTTGGCGAAATTTTATCGCGTAACGGGAAGTTCGACCCAGCACAAAGGAGTAGAACCCGATATATTATTCCCAAGCCCTTTCCCTGCCGAGGAATATGGCGAAAGCAGCGAAAAATATGCCTTGGAGTGGGATCAAATTCAAAGCCTGGAGTTTCCTTCGAGTAATGCCATTAAAACGGCCATTCCTATGTTGTTGAAATTGCATAATGCAAGAATGAGTCAAAATCCGGAGTATAAATATTATTTAGAAGATATAGAAGATTTTAGGGTGAAAAAGCAAGCATTGCAAATCTCGTTGAACGAGGAAACCTTGAAGGCGGAAAGAGAGGCAGAAAAAGCAAAAGATGCTGAACGTAAAAAGATTTTGGATGCATTTTATGAAAAGAATTTGCCCAAGAAAAAGAAGAAAGGGGCAGAAGATCAACCCGAACGCGATTTTGTACTCGAGGAAGCCTGTGAAATATTAAAAGATTGGATGGCGATTTCGCACTAAACTAATTTTGGCATTTCTTGTTTTTTATTGGTAGGTATTCTTTTTTTATTTGCTTGGAATTTAGTACAGAAAAAAGGATAACATTTTTTGCTTTTTTGCACAAAGTGTTAATTTTTTTTAATTTCGCCCAAAATTAACACACGCTACTATGAAAAAATTTCTCTTATTTGGGCTCATTGCAGCTCAATGCGCAAGTTATTCATCCTTATTTGCACAAGCATTTACAGAGGGCTTCGATGACATAACGACACTTCCGGGAAGTGGTTGGTATCAACAAAACAATAGTTCTCCCGCAGGGACGAATCCGGTTTGGTTTCAAGGCAATCCACCCTCTACGGGCGGTCCTTTTAGTTCCTATAATGGGGCAGACAATTCCTATATTGCCTGTAATTTTAATAGCACTGCCGGAGCAGGGACCATCAGCAACTGGCTTTTAACACCCAATCGCACTTTTCGGAATGGGGATGTTATCAGTTTTTACACCCGAAAATATGATGTTGGGCAGGACTATCCCGACAGAATGGAAGTACGTTTAAGCACCAATGGAGCCAGTACGAATGTTGGGGCTAGTGCGACAGACTTGGGTGATTTCACAACCTTGTTAACTAGTATTAATCCCAATTTAGTGGTGGGTGGCTACCCGTATCAGTGGACTTTGTATACAGTCACCATATCCGGACTTACAGCGCCGACTTCAGGGCGTATTGCCTTCCGTTATTTTATTACCAATGCAGGTCCTTCCGGGTTAAATTCCGATTATATTGGATTAGATAATGTGGTTTATACCCCATATGTTTGTCCGGCTTTTAGTTTTAGTCCGACCGGTGCCCTTAGTTCAGGCGTCGCGGGGACGGCTTACAATGCAAGTGTTGTAGCGACCGGGCCACTTGGAGCCGCGCAATATATGATTTCGGCCGGAGCTTTGCCTCCGGGTTTGGTTCTTAATAGCAATGGAAGCATAAGCGGAACGCCTACAGCAACGGGGAATTTTAATTTTACCGTAACGACGAGCGATGCAAGTGGATGTTCGGGATCTCAAGCCTATTCAATCACAGTTGTATGTCCGCCCAATCCGATTAGTTTTACAACATTACCCGATCTTTGTTCGAATGGAACCCCATATACCCTCACAGAAGCAAGTCCCTCCGGTGGTACCTATGTGGGAACGGGAATTAGTGCCGGAGAATTTGATCCTTCCGTTGGAAGTCAGACCATCGTATACGATTATACAGACCCATACGGGTGTACACACAGTTCGAATGCCGCCATTGTTGTAAACCCAGCTCCATCCATATTTGCGGGCAATGATACCATAATTTGTTCGGGCTCTGAGCTTACTCTTTCTGCTTCGGGCGGAGTGTCTTATATTTGGGATAATGGAGTTGTGGATGCAGTACCATTTAGTCCGACCCAAACCCAAGTTTACACAGTAACGGGTACAGATGCGAACAATTGCAGCAATAGCGATGCCGTTCAGGTAACTGTGAATCCGAGTCCGATTGTAGATTTAGGTCAGGATATTGTCAGTGTCAATCAGACCGAAACATTGACCGGACCGGCAGGTATGAGCAGTTATCTATGGAATACGGGAGAGCAAACACAATCCATTAATGTAAGTACTTCCGGCGATTATTATTTAACCGTAACCGATGCCAATAATTGTTCGGGTTCAGATACCATTTCCTTTATCACGACCTATTCATTACCTCAAGCATTTGGAGAGAATTCGCAAGTTAGTATTTTCCCAAATCCCGTTAGCGGGCCATTGAATATAAGCTGGAAGGGCTTACATGCCGAGTTATTGCAAATAGATATTTTATCTGCGAACGGCAGTGTGGTAATGACAGAGCGCATCAGTGCTCCTCAGGCCGAAATGCAGTATATATTGAATGTATCCGAATTGAAAAACGGGATTTATTTTGTGCGTATGAGCAATGGAACCGATCAATTCAGCCATAGAATTATTCTAAGCAAATAAAAATATAATTTGAAATAAGGCGGTATTCATTCCGACCAAAATTCAGGTTTTCAATAGCATAACCGACTCTTTACATAAAGGGTCGGTTATTTTTATTAAAGAGAAGCAGGGTCTATTGGGTTTAATTTGTGGGCATTAGGCGAAATTCGATTATATTTCTAAACATAAATGAGAAAATTAGCGTATTTTGTAGCGTGTTTTAGCCCTCAATAAGATATGTCAATACATCATCAAACCAAATTCCCTTCTGTAAAAACCACCATATTTAGTCAGATGAGTCAGCTTGCTTCCGAGCATGATGCCTTAAATTTAAGTCAGGGTTTTCCTGATTTCGATTGCAATAAAACGCTGATTAAAGAAGTTGAGAAAGCGATGCATAAAGGTCTCAATCAGTACGCACCCATGGCGGGTGTATTGGCATTACGAGAGCGTATTTGTGCATTAGAATCCCGTTTTTATTCGGCCAATTATAGTCCCGAGAGCGAAATCACCATTACGGCAGGAGCTACACAGGCATTGTTTACTGCAATATTATCCATAGTTCGTCCGGGAGATGAGGTTATCATCTTTGATCCTTCATACGATTGTTATGCCCCGGCTGTGGAGTTGGCCGGAGGAGATTGTAAGCATATTCCCCTTCAGGCGCCTGATTATAGTATTCCTTGGGATGCGGTAAAAAAATTCATTACACAAAATACCAAGCTCATAATAATTAATACCCCGCATAATCCGTCCGGAAGTATTATGAGTGCGGCAGATCTGGAAAAATTGCAACGATTGGTGGCGGGCACCGATGTAATAATTCTGAGCGATGAAGTCTATGAGCATATCGTATACGACGGCTATGAACATCAAAGTATTGCCCGTTTTCCACAGTTGGCAGAGCGGAGTTTTATTGTAAGATCCTTTGGAAAAAGTTTCCATACCACCGGTTGGAAAGTAGGATATATTTTAGCCCCTGCCTTTTTGATGAGCGAGTATAGGAAAGTGCATCAATACAACGTGTTTTCCGTGAATACGCCTGCACAATACGCCTTTGCTTCCATATTGCAGCACCAGGAGTTGTTAGAGGAATTATCGGCATTTTATCAAGCCAAAAGAGATAGATTTGTAAAGGGATTAAAGGGGAGTAAGTTCAGTTTTGTTCCTTCTGCCGGCACCTATTTTCAAAACCTTGATTTTCGAAAAATTTCGCAGGAAAACGATGTTGATTTTGCCATTCGTCTTGTGAAAGAACATAAAATTGCTTCTATTCCTTTGTCGGTATTTTATGCCGATAAGAAAGATTATAAGCAATTGCGCTTTTGTTTTGCCAAGCACGACGAAACCATTGATAAAGCAATAGAAATTTTATGCAAGATTTAAAAATTGCGCTTATTCAGTTTGCCCCTGAATGGGAAAATCCGTCTGAAAATATAAAGCGTATAAGTACATTAATTGAGGCCGTACAAGAGGCAGATATACTGCTTTTGCCCGAAATGTTTTTGAGCGGATTCACCATGCATCCCGAAGCGGTGGCCATAAACCGTGATTCAAGTGAATACCGTCAATTGCAGGACATGGCTGAAGCGAAAAATTGTGTCATTTGCGGCAGTGTTATTTGGTCAGAAGGGGGGACATATACGAATCGCTTTTTGTGGATAGAGCCCAATGCATCGATAAGGCATTACGACAAAAGGCATTTATTCGCCTTTGCCGGTGAAGACAAGGTATATACTCGGGGCAAGAATCCGATTTTAATTGAATATAAAGGGTGGAAAATCGCACCTTTTATCTGTTACGATTTACGTTTTCCGGTATTCATGCGCAGGCGGGAGAATTTGAATTACGATTTAATTTTATTGGTAGCCAGTTGGCCCGAGCGACGCAGTTTGGCATGGCAGAGTTTATTGCCGGCCCGTGCAATCGAGAATCAGTGCTATGTAGCGGCGGTGAACCGTGTGGGGCAGGATGGCAATGGTATTTTGCATGAAGGATTATCGCAAATGCTCAACTTCAAAGGGCAAGCTTTAGCCGAAGCCGGATCATTTAGAGAAAATATAGTAGAAGTGCGACTCAGTTATGCCGCATTAGAAGAATTTCGTCGTCGTTTTGCTTTTTATGCCGACGGAGATCGCTTCGAAATACTTGATTAATACAGAGTTTCGGAAGAGAATTGTTGCAAAAAGCGCAAGTCGTTTTCGAGGAAAAGGCGTATATCCGAAATGCCGTATTTCAGCATACAAATTCGTTCTACACCCAAGCCGAATGCATATCCGGAATATTCTTCGGGGTCAATTCCGCATTGAATAAGTACGTTAGGATCTACCATTCCGCACCCTAAGATTTCCATCCATTTCTTTTCTCCATTTTTCACCCATTCAATATCCATTTCGGCCGAAGGTTCGGTAAATGGGAAAAAGGAGGGTCTGAATCGGATATTTACATCCTCGCCGAATACTTCTTTTACGAAATAAAACAAGACTTGTTTCAGGTCCGAAAAGCTGGTTTTAGGGGCTATATACAAGCCTTCTATTTGGTGGAAAATGGGTGAATGTGTAGCATCGCTGTCGTTGCGGTAAACTCTGCCCGGAGCGATGATGCGGATAGGGGGTTTTTGGCTCAGCATAGTGCGCACTTGCACCGGTGAGGTATGCGTTCGAAGTACAATAGCCGGGTTTGTTTGAACAAAAAAGGTGTCTTGCATATCCCTGGCCGGATGATCTTCGGGAATATTTAATGCGGTAAAATTATACCAATCGCCTTCCACCTCAGGGCCGGTTGCAACTTCGAAGCCCAGGCCCGAAAAAACATGAATCAATTCGTTCTTCACTAAATTTAGGGGGTGAATGGAGCCGGGGTGATTAATGCCCGAAGGTCGGGTGAAATCGTAGCCGGCGGGACCGGCAGATTCTTTAGAAAAGTCGGCATTTTTCCATTTTTCTTCCGCATTTTTTTTGAGCACATTCAAGGGTTGACCATAAAGCTTTTTCTCTTCTGCAGGCATAGACCTGAATGCCTCGAATAAAAGAGAAATACTCCCCTTTTTCGACAAAAAAGTTAATCTGAACTGCTCTTTTAACTCCTCCGATTGAATTTGAAAGGAGTCAATCTCTGCCTGAATCTGCTGAATCTTTTCCTGCATATGCCCTATATAAAGATGCAAATTTAGTGTTTTTATTTCAAGTTAATTTGATTTTTGGAGGGAATTGCCTAAATTGCTTTTGCATATTTTTTCTTTCCCCCTGTGTTATTGTATGTACTTTTCTATATTTGTAAAAATTTCATTATAATAAAACTATGAAACGTTCACTAACTTTATTGAGCATTTTCGGTATGTTGCTCCTTGTTTCTTCTTGTTATAAACAACCCAAACACGGTGTTGCGCGCATCATCGTAATAGACGGAATTACTAAACTAAGAGTGCCCAATGCAACAGTGAAATTACACCAAAAGGATGTGA
>JAEZEQ010000069.1 GCA_023432985.1 Bacteroidota bacterium
TTTTTATAAGAAGAATGACTTAACAACATACGGAGTGCCTTTTACTACCGACGAAATTTATAATTCCGAATCGGAAAAATTTGCCGAAGTTTTAAGCGAAATGAAAATGGAAAAACCCAAGAACGAACGAATCAGTCATATGGAATCTTCATGGGGACATATTTATGGTAAAATCAACAATGAAGCTTATATATTTCGACTCACGGTAAGCAATGGAGGAGCTTATTTTTACACTTTTTATGTGGGCGCTAAAGAAAAAGATTTTAAGAAAAATGAAAAAGTCATCAAGCATATAGTCGAAAGTGTAGACGAATTCCGCGATTTTGAAGCGCTGAATAACCAAAATTAAATCTATAATTCGACCCTAAGGCATTGATTTTATCGTTGCTTTGGCTATTTTTACGTTCAAATACATGCCCTATGAAGAAAATAGTATTTATTCGCCATGCAAAAAGCAGCTGGGCGCAAGAAAATATATCGGATTTTGACAGACCACTGAATGAAAGAGGACAAAATGATGCACCTGTAATGGCTCATCGTTTGCTGGATCAAGGCATTTATCCAGATTTCTGGATCAGTAGTTCTGCGCTTAGGGCTAAATCAACCGCGCAGGTTTTTAAAGATGTGTTTAAGGACGATACCCCGATTCATTACTCGGATGCGCTATACCACGCCTCCCAAGAAAACTTATTGCAAGAAATTCGAAATTTAGACCAAGATAAAAAATGTGTTTTTTTGTTCGGACATAATCCCGGTCTCACGGATTTTGTGAATGCCTTATGCCGAATTCATATCGACAATATTCCCACTTCGGGCTGTGCTATGGTGCGTATACATGTCGATAAATGGGAAGATATTCAATTGGGTGAGAACGAATTGATTCATTTTGATTTTCCTAAAAATACTGCTTTATAATGCGCTTTTTTCTTTTTTTTCTTAGTACGTTTTTTCTTCTGAACTCCTGCGGCGATGGGTTTAATAAGCTTGGAGGCGGACTGTCTTATAAGATACTGAAAAAAGGAAATACAGAAAGCATAATCGACCCGGAATCTTATTATTATGCCCAATTGCTGGTTATGGATAAATCCGGAAAAAAAGTGCTTTGTGATGGCGTTGACCCGGATTTTTATATGATTTCTACGATTAAAGATAAGAAATATGCATTCGACATTTCTACCCTTTTTGCCTTATTGCACAAGGGCGACAGTCTTTTAATTAAATCTCCGGCCGATAGTTTTTTCATGTTTTATTATGGCATTCCAACTCCCGGTTGCGTGCAAGATAATGAGATTTTGATTTCTATGTATATACAGGATGTGATGAGCGCCGAAGCCTATGAATCGAAAATTTTGCAAAGCCGTAAGGATGTAATTCAACAAAAAATCGAGGAATTTGACGCCTATCTGAGATTAAATAATATTGAGGAAGCTCCAACCGGCTTTGGTATAGTGAAACAACAACACAAAAAAGGAAATGGGAAAGCCGCGGTATTTGGAAATGAAGTGCACCTGCATTTCGAACAACGTATTATGAACGGGGAGCTGATTCAAAGTACCTACGAAACCAATGAACCCATTATTTATATAATTGGAGGTGAAGGAGGCATACAAGCCCTCGATTTCGGTTTAAACGGAATGCAGGTAGGCGAAATCGCAACCATTTATGCACCCTATTTTTTGGCATTTGGCGATCAGGGATTAGCACCGCATATTCCCCCTTTTTCGAATATGATTTTTAAAGTAGAACTTTTGGCAATACAGGAATAGAAGGTGGGATTGAATTCAACTATACGAAATTTGGGCCGTTTGAGGCAAATCTTAAGTGTATTCGTGAAATATGGCTTCGAAGATATTATTGCGAATAGCACCCTGCGCAGTTTGGTGCCGGAAGCGCTTAGACTTAAGTGGATAAGACAAGACAGACCGGCTTTGCATTATTCCCGCTTCGAACGTATACGTATGGCCGCAGAGGAATTAGGCCCTACTTTTGTGAAATTGGCTCAGGTACTCAGCAATAGACCCGATATTATTCCGGAGGGATTGGTAAAGGAATTCGAAAAACTTCAGGATAGAGTTCCCCCCTTTGATAGTAAGGAAGCGAAAAGAATTATCGAATTGGAAACGGGAAAACCAATTGATGAACTTTTTCAATTTTTCCAGGATATTCCTATGGCTTCGGCCTCAATCGGACAGGTACATAAAGCTACTCTTTTCGATGGAAGCGAAGTTGTTGTGAAAGTGCAAAGACCCGGCGTAAAGGAAATGGTGGAGCGCGATTTGCAGTTGCTGCACGAAATTATTCTTAGAGCCGATCGATACCTGAAAAAACAAGGCGTACTGAATGCAACGGATGTGATAAACTCTTTCGAAAGAACGATGACCAAAGAACTGGATTATCACACGGAAGCAAGAAATATCCAACGCTTTAAAGAGTTTTATAAGAATGAAAGAAATTTTTATATCCCGGGGGTATTTCGAAAATACAGTACAGATAAGGTATTGATTATTGAATTTGTTCAGGGCTGTAAGTTTACCGATAAGAAACAACTCAAAGCCTGGAATATAGACCCGCGTAAGGTGGTGGAAACAGGATTGAATATTTACCTTAAACAGATTTTTGAATATGGCTATTTCCACGCCGATCCGCATCCGGGAAATATTTTGGTGCGATCGGATGGAATTATTTGTTTGATCGATTTCGGTATGGTCGGCCAATTGTCTCGCCGAGATAAATTAGCCTTTGCACACGTATTTATTGCTATGTCTGAACAGGATAGCCGGAAAATGGCACATGCCATGCGGCGCCTAGCCATTTCGGATAATGTAAAAGATATGCGTATTCTGGAATCTGAATTGCAGGAATTGATTGACGATTACGTCTTATTGGATGTGTCTGAAGGCAGTATCGCAGATGTGATTTCACGCCTGCAGGAACTCATGGTGCGCAATGAAATGGTGGTGCCGGCCGGTGTGTTTATTATTTTTAGAGCACTCGCTATTTTGGAAGGTATTGGGAAAATAATGCACCCGCATTTGAATACCTATGATTTTATTCGACCCTTTGGCGCTAAAATGATACGCGAACAGTTCTCGCCTAAACATGTTTGGAGCGAAGTGCAATATAGAAGTGATCAGATATCCAGATTTCTAACCGGATTTCCCAGCGATATGAAAGAGCTGATTAATCAGGCTAAATCAGGAAAATTAACCATCAATATTTCGCATCAAGGATATGGATACCTGCTGAAAAAGCTCGATAGCATAGTAAACAGACTGATTCTTACTTTTATTATTTGCTCCCTCATTATCGCCAGCGCAATTACCTCTACCGTGGCTTTCCCTCAGGAATTTATGACACGATTCGGCTTGCCCTACTGGAGTGTAATGGGATATCTTTTAGCCGGTATATGCTGTTTGATCCTTTTTTACGCCATTTTCAGACGCCGACGCTATAAATAAAACCCGATTATCCTTGCTTAGGAGCTAAAGCCGATGCATATTTAAAGCTGAATTTGGCATAAATATCCGAACTGTAATGACCAATTCGGTCTATAATCAAATCTACTTCTTTTTGATCTAAACCCTCTGCTTCGCGCAAACTTAAAGCATAATACCAATTTGCTTTTTTGCAAACCGAACAACCATACATCGAATAGGCAAATTCTAATAAATCGGTCATTATCTCCGAATTCTGGGTTTCCGGAACGGCAAATAAGGGCGACATAACCTGAAAATAATATACATCCGGCTTCGATTCAAAGTTGAATGCATCTATCCATACGGTGCTGTCTTTAATTTTCAAAGACCATTGACCTTTTTTCTCTCCTCTACATGCCACCGGATCTACTTTTAGTCCGGTCAAACTGTTCTCAATAAGTCTGCTTATTTCTTCGAAATTCATACTCTTTCCATTTTGATGGTAAATGTATCTTTTTTTTTAATATTGTTTAGTCTTTTTTGGCGTTATTTTTCTTATTTAATCCTCACTTGGCTACAAAATTTCCAGGAAGTTTTATTTTAAGTTTATATTGAACAATGGGATTTTTAATCCTATAATCCGACAAACTGCCAACTTATCTACATACGAAAATTCAGCTTTTCTAAACGCCTTTTTTTATTCTGCTTTTTTAAATTCCAGAGACAAACTGTTCACGCAGTATCTGAGGCCGGTTTCGGTGGGACCATCATCGAAAATATGCCCTAAATGTCCCCCGCATTGCTTACACAAAATTTCAATACGTATCATTCCATGACTCCTGTCTTCTTTTTGTATAATGCTACCTGGAATTTCATTATCGAAGCTCGGCCAGCCGCAATGTGCATCAAACTTCATATCCGAATGAAAAAGATCTACACCACAAGCGGCACAACTATATATCCCCTTTTCGTTCACATGCAATAAAGAACCTGTAAATGGCCGCTCTGTACCCTTCTCTCTTAATACGGTAAAACGCTCCGGCCCAAGTTGGGCCAACCACTCTTCTTCACTTTTTTGTATTTGAAATGTATCCATATTATTTGTTGAAATTTGATTTGCATTGCTTTCTATCTCCTGCCCTACAACCGATATTTTGCTTTTACAAGAAGGCTGAAATAAGGTAATCAGTAGGATTAAAATGAGGAAATTTTGCATAATTATTTTCTTACGAATATAAGAATAAAGGAATATTCTCTTTACATTTGCAACAATGTTGCATAGGTGTTTAATATTGTTCTCTTTCCTATGGGCTGTAGAGGTTCAGGGACAGATATATGGAAAAATTCGGTTGGATAACGGGAGTCCCGCCAAGGGTGCGCACGTCTATATACACGAATTGAATCGGGTATTGAGTACGGACAAGAATGGGATATTTTACGATGAAAAAGTGAAAAAGGGCCATTATCATATGCACATTAGTTTTTTGGGCTATAAACCATATGATTTGCATTTCGAAGTGCCTTTGACAGATAGTATATATGTCGACTTATCCCAAAGTGAGATGGAGTTGCAGCGTGTGGTTGTCGAGGATTATGGAACCAAGAGTTTAGTCAACGATCAAAGTCAGTCCGTTTCTGTTGTAGACGCTGAAGATATAAGGCGTGCGGGACTTCAGACTTTTTCGGCAGCATTGGAAAAAGTGCCCGGGGTTCAGGCGCTTACAACAGGCGTGGGCATAGCCAAACCGGCCATACGCGGATTGGGATTTAATCGGGTTGCGGTAACGGAAAACGGAATTAAGCAAGAGGGCCAACAATGGGGAGGCGATCATGGCTTGGAAATTGATGCTGCAGATGTGGAGCGGGTAGAGATTGTAAAAGGTCCTGCCGCTATTTTATACGGTTCAGATGCCCTTACGGGTGCGGTGAATATCAGACCCGGTCCGCCCCCACCGGTAAATTCCTATAAAGCATCTTTTTCGGGGGGATTTATATCGCTTAATAATCTATGGAAACAAAGTAGTGCCATTCAAATAAATAAGAAAAATATCTGGCTCAAAATGCGATTTTCGAGCATGGATTATGCCGATTATAAAGTGCCATCCGACACCTTTGTGTATAATGGCTATGTATTCCCAATTCAGGAAAGGAAGATTAAAAACACAGCCGGTAGAGAAAGAACCGCTTCGGCCACTTTGGGTTATAGTTTCAATTCGGGTTATAGTTCGATCAAATTCAGTTATTACGACCTAAAAACCGGAATGTTCCCCGGTGCGCATGGCATTCCGCAGGCATATTCCCTTGCCAATGACGGCGATAATAGAAATGTGGAATTCCCTCATCAAAGGGTAATGCATTATAAGATATTATCGAATTCGAATTTTCAGGTGGGGGCAAAAAACTGGATGGAATTGGATGCCGGCGTACAATATAATCATCGTATGGAGTTTAGTAACCCCGATAATCACGGGTTTGGGCCAAGCATTCTTTCGAATAAAGAATTAGAATTTCGCTTATTTACCGCAAGTGTTTCGGCCCGATTTCACCATGAAATTCACGAAAGATTATCGCTTATTTATGGCAGTTCGGCCAAATACCAACAAAACGACATAGGCGGATACAGCTATTTGATACCCAAGTATGCTGAATGGAATGGCGGACTTTTTGCCTATGGCAAGTGGAGCAAAGATGCCATTACACTCAGCGCAGGTGTACGCTATGATATGAGTAGCATGCAATCTGAAAAAAATCAGACCCCTTTTTATCTCTCCGGAGACCAAATTTCGGGCTACTTATATAGTCCGGCCATTAATCGTTTTTTTCATAATGCCTCCGCTTCGGTGGGATTCAGTTGGCAAAAAAATCAGGAAAAAAATGTGAAAGTAAACCTGGGTAGTGGTTTTAGAATGCCAACCATACCCGAACTTACAGCCAATGGCATTCACCACGGCAGTTTCCGTCACGAAATGGGCGATAGTACGCTTAGGCCCGAGAGAAGCCTGCAATTGGATGTGAATTACGCACTTCAGAAAGAGAAATGGGATTTTAGCATCTCCCCTTTCTTTTCTTATTATTTCGATTATATTTTTTTGGATCCCACCTCTCAGTTTAGTCCCCTGCCCGAGGGCGGATTAATTTACCAATATAATCAGGCCGATGGCTTGCATACGGGACTGGAATTTCTGGTCGATTATCATTTTATTTCGAACCTGCATCTTAGCACCCAGGCTCAATGGGTTTATACATATAATTTGGAATCGGGTTATAATTTCCCATTTATTCCACCTGCTACAGGTAATGTGATATTGGAATATGCCCCACCCACCGGTTCCAAAAAATGGAAAGTGGATCTGGGTATTAAAATGCGTTGGGCCGCACCTCAATTTTTTGTGGCCCGCAACGAACTGACCACACCGGGATATGCACTGCTCGACCTTTATGTTATGACCGAGTTTCAGAATAAAAATCACCGCATACAATTTATGATGCAAGGAAATAACCTCAGCAATCAGACCTATTTTAATCACGTCAACAGATGGCGTATTATCGGCTTACCCGAACCCGGTATACATTTTTCGTTGGGATTGCATTATTTTTTGCAGGGTAAAATTTAATTTTCTACATTTGCAACATTGTTGCAAATGTTATGAAACGAAGTATACTTTTTTTATCCGTGGTTTTACTTCTTTTTTCGTGTAAGAAAAGAGATATAACCAAACCCGAATTACAGATTTTATCTCCCTCAGACAGTGTAGTGGTATTGGCGGGCAGTAATTTGGATTTACATATTTTGGCTAAGGACAACCAGGCCTTATCTCAGGTTAAGATTGATATTCACAATGCTTTTAACGGGCATGGGCACGAGAAAATATTATATACTCCCTTTTCTATGATTAAGGTGGAGAATCTGAGTGGCACAGAAGCCAGTCCCACCCTAAGCATTTCTATACCGGACACAGCTGCAGCCGGGCCATATCACTTGACTATGCAAGTGGTGGATGAGGCGGCCAATTTGAGTGATTTAGTATTGTTCCCTTTTCGCATAAAAAATCCGGATGATACCGTAGCTCCGGTATTAACAATAAGTTCGCCTCTATCGGGGAGTACCTTCCCATTAAACAGTACGCTGCAAGTGCAAGGTCAGGCCAGTGACGATTTGGGCTTATTAAAACTGGAATATACATTAAGACGTGTGGGAAGTGATAATAATTTGGCGCAGTCCGAATTTAATTATTCTACTGCATCCGAAAGTTTTCAGTTCGACATTTCTTTGAGTGGTGCAGCTATCGTGAAAGGTAATTACGAACTTGATATAGTGCTCTATGATACCGTTTACAATACGGATATAAAAACAATAGTGTTTACTATAAATTAAAATATATGAAACAAGGTTTTTTCTTAGTTGGCCTTTCTGTACTTGTATTTACGGGATGTGGCGATAAAAAAAAGGAGAATGAAGTAATATTTAATTCTCCTCAAAAAAATGGGATATATAGTCAATATGTACCTATTGATATTGAGTTTAAAAATGAGCATGAGCCCATACACGAAATGGAATTGCTTATAAACGAGAAGAATAACTCCTCCGTAATTGTATTCGATTACGACAATCATGTCGAAACAAATTATTTTCGCTTAATAGATACACTTTTTGTGAATTTGAGTGCAACTACCGAATATACCTTGAAGCTAAGAACCGGAGAGGATGTTATTCGTGAAGAAAGCTTTGATTTCACGCTTAATCCGTAGTATATTTTGATTTACGGAGGGGCTTTCTCCAAAAAAAATGAAACGAAATTATTGTATATTCGTTCCATTAATTAAAACAAATCAGATGAATAAAATATTGATTTTGGCTGTCATGCTGGGGCTAACAACCCTGAGCGCCTGTAAGAAGAATGATGGAACATTGGTTGAATTCGACAGCCCTGTGGCCGATCAAGAATATAAAAGTCCGGTTAACATGGTTGTGCGGTTCAGTAATGCTGCAGTGGGAATAGAATTTATAAAAATCCGCGTATACAGAAAAGCGAATCCTACCTTGAATGTATATGAGTATACGAAAGAACTAAGCACCAAAGAGCATGCCATAGGCGAGCAATTTGATGTGGATGTAACTCAACGTACACAAATGATTGTGGAGTATGAGACCGGACAAAAAATACAAGTAAAGGGAGCACATAGCTTCTATGTTATTCCATAAAAAAAAGGGCCTTAGGCCCTTTTTTTATTTTGCTTGTTCATTTATCAATCCTGCCGAATCCATGCTAATCGCATCGCGGCTGATTTCCAATCGCGTATTATCTGCTGTGGTGATAACCGCTGTTTTATCTCTGAGGTCTACAATCTTTCCATGAATACCGCCTATGGTAACTATTTTATCCCCATTTTTAAGTCCTTCACGAAATTTCTTTTGCTCTTTTGCTCTTTTCATTTGAGGTCTGATCATAAAGAAGTAAAATACGATTACAATCATCCCCATCATTACGAATGTCATTATAGGGTTCCCTTCGCCACCTGCGGGCTGAGTCATCATTAAAATTTGATACATATTATTTGTTTTTTAATTAGATACAATGTTTCCTTTGATTTTTATTTTGGTTTTTGTTGGAACCGTATTGCCAATAATGGTAATTTCTTTTTCCTGTTTTCCTGTCTTACCGGTGGAGTCGAATTTTACCACAATTTCCGCTTTTTCTCCTTTTTTTATCGGATGTTTTGGATAATCTGGAACGGTACATCCACAGGTCGTTTCTACATGAGTGATGACTAAATCGCTTTTTCCTTCATTTGTAAAAGTAAACGTTTCACTTACCACTTGTCCTTCTTGTATATTGCCAAAATCTTTTACATCCTTTTTAAAGACTATTTTGGCGGCATTGCTTTCCACACTTTGACTTCCGTTAGCAGAGACCGGATTCTTGACCAAGTCGGCCAACTTTTGTTCTTTACTTCCGCAAGAAAATAGAAAGGAACTCAGCACAAAAATAAATGCGTATTTTTTCATGTTAATTTTCTATTAGTCCTCTTCCCGACTTTTTAAGTTTGTTTTCTTCTTTCAATTTATAAACGATTTTATCCAAAATGCCATTTATAAACACATTGCTTTTGGGCGTACTAAACATTTTGGATAATTCAATATACTCATTTAAGCTTACCTTTACCGGTATACCACTTTGCGTCAAAATCTCACTAACCGCCATTTTCATCAGCAACATATCGAGAAAAGCAATACGATCGCTTTCCCAATTCTTTGCAAATTCTTTGATCAATTCTTCGTATTCTTTATGATGCAATACGGTATCTCTGAATATAGTGACGGCAAACTTCTTATCCTCTTTTTCGTCTTTATACAATTCAAATACCTTCAGTCCTTTTTCGGAACTAGATTGTTCTATTGATTTAATAAGCCATAAGACTACGAAATCTATATCGTCATTCCAATGTAGATTTTCTTCATCATAAATGCTCATTAAAAAGCTTTCTTCCGCAAATAGAATTCGAATAATTTTGATAAGAAATTCCTTATCGTTTTCTTCATTTGTTTCTTCCGTAAGTATATATTGTTTATATACATCGAGGCTACGGATCTTTTTGAAAAGCTTGTCGCCCACATCGGGATAATTATCCCAGCTTAATTTTTTACGTGCGATAAGACTATGAAATGACGCGGAGTTTTCAATCCAATCGAATACTACATTTTTTGTAAAATGTGTTTCCGGCATTTTATCGAAATCTGTGGGTAAAAATTTCTTATTGGCTTCTTCTCTTTCGGCTAAAGAGCGCATGTGAATTTTTTCGAGTAAGGCAAATTGCAACAGATATAAATCATAAATACGCTCAAAAGATTGTAAAAGTGATTTCTCTCCCGCATCCATATTGTCGTCTTCACTTTGAATGAAGCCATACAATGCCTGCATGATTTTGACACGTATTTGTCTTCGGTTCAGCATGCTTTATGAATGAGTTAGATGAGGTCTTTTTAATTGAGCCATATCCTCAATGCGTTTTTCGGCCAGTCTTTTAGCTGCCAACAAGGTCGTTATAGATTCTTTCTCGGCCAGGTCAAAAATACGCAAGGTTGTATCGTAAATATTCTCGGTCATGGCCATCGCTACTTCTTTTTTGTAGCCGCCCATATATTCGGTATAAATATTGATGACACCACCGGCATTGATTACAAAATCAGGGGCATAATAAATACCTCTTTCCTGTAATGCGGTTGCGTGTATATCTTCCACTTTAAGCTGATTATTGGCTGCACCGGCTATGATTCTGCATTTCAATTTCGAAATGGTATCGTCATTCACCGTGGCTCCCAAAGCACATGGAGCATAAATATCCATTTCCAGATTATAGAAGTCGGCAGAATCAACGGCAGTCACCTTATATTTGTTCACTGTTTCTTCCACTTTATCCTGATAAATATCGGTAACAAAAACCTGTGCTCCTTCTTTAACCAAATAGGAAATCAGGGTTTGCCCAACATTACCGCAACCTTGAACGCCTACTTTTTTATTCGCCAGGCTATCGCTGCCATAGGCTTTCTTTGCGGCAGCTTTCATTCCCATATAAACACCGTATGCCGTAACGGGAGAAGGATTTCCGCTTCCACCCATATATTCGGGTAAACCGGTTATGTAATTGGTCGACATATGTATATACTCCATATCTTTCAATGAAGTTCCCACATCTTCGGCCGTATAATATTTTCCTCCCAGGTCGTTCACAAACTGACCAAAACGACGAAACATTGCTTCTGTTTTTTGGGTTCTTGAATCACCGATAATTACGGCTTTTCCTCCTCCTAAATTCAACCCCGAAATGGAATTTTTATAGGTCATACCTCTCGATAGACGCAAGACATCTGTCAATGCTTCTTCCTCAGAGCTGTAAGGCCACATACGCGTGCCTCCCAGAGCGGGACCTAATACGGTATTGTGTACTGCTATTATAGCTTTTAATCCTGAACTTTTATCCTGACAGAATAATACCTGCTCATGTTCCATCTCAGTCATAGGCGCCAAAATGCCTGTTGAAATACTATTGGTTTTTAATTCTTCCACTATCATATGACAAAATTTAAAAGTGTAACTTTGTATTCGCTTATATTCGTTAAGCGTGCAAATATACGATTAATTTAGAGTTTATATTCAATTTTGAAAACACTTTGGCAACTTAATTCATACCTGGGCAGGTATAAAAAATACCTGATATTGGGATTGCTTTTTATCATAATTTCTACTTTTTTTTCGGTTTATCAATCTCGTTTTGTGGGACTGGTAACCGATTTGGCGGCGGGAACCATGAAGGATAATCCGAACCGTATTCTTTTATGGGCATTTCAGGATCAATCTCCAATTTTTATCGTAATTATAAGTGCACTTTGTATCGTATTATTTGCCATTATTAAAGGGGTTTTTATGTTCTATATGCGTCAAACCATTATTGTTATGAGTCGCCATGTAGAATTCGATCAGAAAAATGACATTTATGCGCATTATCAAAAATTAAATGCGTCTTTTTATAAGAAAAACAGTACGGGCGATCTGATGACACGAATCAGTGAAGATGTCAGTAAAGTTCGTAATTATGTTGGCCCCGCTATTATGTACTTTGTACAATTGGTTATAACATACATTATTATTTTGGTAATTATGTTGGGGATCAATTGGAAGCTTACCTTGATTGTGCTTAGTCCCCTCCCCCTTATGGCCATTTTAATTTATTACGTAAATCGTACTATTTTACAGAAAAGTAATCTGGTTCAAAGTAAATTATCGGCATTAAGTTCCTATGCACAAGAAAGTTTTTCCGGTATACGCGTAATTAAAAGTTTTGGAATTTCGGATGTTTTCACCAATACATTCGAGGATAAAACGAATGATTATAAGTCGGCCATGCTTGGCTTGGTGAAGGTCGAAGCTATGTTTTTTCCCATTATTATGTTGCTTATTGGCATGAGTACCATCCTCACGGTATGGGTAGGCGGTTATGATGTATTGAATGGAAAATTGAGTCCGGGTGTTATTGCCGAATTTATTATGTATGTTAACATGTTGACTTGGCCTACAGCCACTCTTGGTTGGTTAACCAGTATTATTCAACAGGCAAAGGCTTCTCAGTTGCGTATTAATGAGTTCTTGCATAGTGAACCCGAAATTCGCAATCCTGCCCCAAATACCGACTTTGAATTAAGCGGAAAGGTGGAGTTTGACCGTGTTTCATTTATGTACGAAAATACGGGCATTCAAGCTTTGAAGGATATTTCATTCGTTGTGGAGCCGGGGATGAAAATAGGTATTACCGGAAAAACCGGATGTGGAAAAACGACGCTGACTCAATTGCTTTTGCGTATGTTTGATCCGCAAAGCGGGGTGATTCGTATTGATGATAAGCCTTTGGATACGTTGAACCTGGATGCCTATCGCCGTGATGTGGGGTATATTCCGCAGGAAGTTTTACTTTTTTCGGATAGTATAGAAAATAATATTCGCTTTGGAGCGTATCATAATATAAGTTTCGAAGATGTGAGGCACGCGGCACGACTTGCCGGCATATTGGAATCGATCGAGGATTTTCCGGAAGGCTTTCAGACAAAAATCGGAGAAAGAGGTGTGAAGTTGAGTGGCGGACAAAAACAACGGATCAGTATAGCCCGGGCTTTGGTCAAAAATCCGCGTTTGTTGGTTATGGACGATTGTCTTTCGGCCGTTGATGCCGAAACGGAAGATATTATTCTAACGAATCTGGATTCTATGCTGCAAGGACGCAGCTCCATATTTGTTTCGCACCGCATTTCGGCCCTACTTAAAGCCGATTATGTATATGTGCTCGACAACGGTATCATTACCCAGGCCGGAACCCCTGATGACCTTAAAAAGGATGAAGGATATTTCAGAGAAATATTCGAAAAACAATTCGGCGAATCTATGCTGTCTTAAGCTTATTTCAACCAATCCTGAATTTGCGAACGTGCATAGGAAGGCGAATTTGTCAACAGGTATAAATAAAGCTCAGATGTAAATGCACTGGATGTGCCACTGTATTTGGAATTTATTGTTTTCGCATCCGATTTCACAGCTTTTAAGACCTCTTTCTCGGCTTTATTATAAGCTAAAGGGCCTTTTTTAGATTTTTTGCTTACACTTTGTTCAATCTTTTTACCAACTTGAATCACAAGTGGATCGAAATCTTTCAATGGTTCACCTGCATTTAAGATGCATTCCTGATATACTCCACAGCTCTGCATAAGATGAAGGGTGATTTCGGCACCAACTTGTTCGCCCAGTTGCTCGGCTTTATCACCTTCCATATACTTGGGATTCTTAACGATAAATTCGGCTATATCATTCTGGTGCTTTTTCATCACATCGTTCAATGTGGTATTTAGTAATTCCTGAAAAGCAGTAACATCCTTTTTGTTTTCAGTGTTGCGGGTCAATTCCACACAAGCCTCTCCGGCCCATGATTCCGTATCAAATTGAGCCATTGCAGATTGCGTGAAAGCAATCAAAATAATTAAGAAGAATAGATTTCTCATCATTGCTAATTTTTAACAATGATAAAAAATACGGATAATTTTACCTAATTATAATTTGCGTTCTTGGATTAATCCGAAAAAAATAACCAAAAAGCTACATAAAATAAGTAATAATCCAATCAATATACGCATCCCATTTCCATCGCTAAAAAGATCGAATTCAATGGATTGCCCTATGACTGATCCGGCACCTTCAAAGGTGTAAAGTGGTTGATCGCTCAGATAATTCGAAAACTTCTCAATTCTGACATTCAACATTTTTGATGCGCCTTCCATAGAAGTTGCATGCACATGATTAAATAGGGAGGGGACAAAAATTGAGAAGATGCTTAGTAGGCTAAATCTTCTCATATTAGTTTATTTTGACACTAATTTATAAATTATTTCTTTTTTAGCAATTTTTTCTCATGCTTTTTCTCATATTTTTTTTACCAATTGGAATCCGATTAGCTTCTTTTTTATATTAATCAGGGTCTGTGTTGAATTTTTACTTGTCAATAATATCTGATTGTGCTCGTTTACTAAAATGCTAAATGGACCATACAAACTCTGAAATTTGAATATGACTCGTTTATCATCCTGCAGTGTTTTACATAGAAAAGGAATACTTTCTTTGAGCAGAAATAGCACAAAGACTATGGTATATTGCGGACTAAGCCATGGACTGCTCAATGCCAATTGGCGTGGCGACCAATCATATTCTTGTATTGTTTTCACCAACAATAATGCATTATCCCGACTCTCTCTCATTCTCCTGCTCCCATTTTAGTAAGCGTATTTGCCTTTCATTTACTTGCTCGTACCCATAATCATAGCAATATTTACGCGAAGAATCCTTCGTTTGCTCGCTGTGTGTAAAGAAGTAAAAGTTGAATCCGTTTTCGGCCAATGTTCGTATATGCAAATGGGAATTACTGCTACGCGCAAATAATAATTCCAGTATACTGCGATTGCGCCTTAATTGGAAATTAATGGTGGAAATACAAGGGTTTCTGAGCCGACTTTTACTGTTGTTGTATTGATTGCGACAATGGTCATCACAGAATTTTTTATCGGATCGTCCCAATAATTTCTCATTACATTGTAAACAATATTGATCCATAATAATAAGGGTTTGTTTGTTCAAATATAGCCCCTTTTATGGAAATAATTTAGTCCGCTTTGCCCGTTTTTATTGAGTTGTAGCTTGTTTTGAGGGATTAGGAATTTCTAAACTCCATTACACTGATTTCGGGTTTGATTCCTATGCGTCCCATATAACCTATGCAGCCTAATCCCCTATTTACATTTAATATTTGCTTGCCCGAATAATACAATCCGGCCCATTGTTTGTAAACATATTGCGAGGGACTCCATTTAAACCCGGGTATCTCCACTCCAAACTGAAAGCCATGCGTATGCCCCGACAAGGTCAAATCTATATCGGTCTTTTTGTTATTTACCTCGGCATCCCAATGCGATGGATCATGTGACAATAATATTTTAAATGCGGATTCTTCTGTTCCCCGCATCGCATCATGGAGTTTTCCATGTCGCGGGAAATGCAAATTAGCACCCCAATTCTCCACCCCGATCAATGCCCATTTCTCACCGTCTTTTTCAAATACCTGAGATTCGTTCATCATTAATTTCCATCCCAATTCCTCATGCAAGTCGAGCATCTCTTTAAAATTCGCCTGCTTGTCTGCCTCATTTTCCCAAGTTTCATAGTCGCCATAATCATGATTTCCTAACACGGAATATACGCCCATTGGCGCTTTTAACCTTTTTAATACCTCCTTGTAGGGATAGGCTTCGTCGGTACGATTATTTACCAAATCGCCCGTAAAAACGATGAGGTCGGGATGCTCGGCTAAAATCAAATCTATAGCATTGTTCAACTGGGCCTTGTTAACCAAACTGCCCGTATGTATATCGGAAATTTGGATTATTTTTAGTCCGTTAAATGCCGCCGGAAAATTAGGAAAACGGAAAACTTCTCTGTGAAGCTTGAACTGAAAAGCGGTTTTGAAAATACCATGAGTCATCGCTAAAAAAGGCAATCCGGATACTGCAAGTGCCGATTTGCCAATAAATGCACGACGCGACTGTTGCTTCTCTATGCTTATCTCTCCTTTTTTTTCGTATACGGATCGGATTATTTGTAAAATATCTCCGACGAATATCACCAATGCCGCAAATAGCTTCATGGTTATAAATATCATGATGGTATTCACAGCTAAATTCCTGGCATAATTATCCCAGCTTCTAGCCCAGATAAATATGAACATGCTGAATAAAAAGATGCTCCAGTATATAAGAGTAACCTTTTTCATGGAATATTTTCCGAATATTACACGACTTGCCCTATAGGCATTTACCTCGGAAAACAACACAAGGATAAACATGATAATGGGTACAATTACGGTCTTCATTGCTTTCTTGTGTCTACAATATTTTTGTTTTTAAATAATCGTCGAGATTGCTGAATTTGAAATCAGGAAATTCGCTTAAAAATTTACTGCTTAGCAGGCCTCCCCATAATGGTCTGGGAGCTTTTTGCTTTAAATCTGACGTACTGCATATTTCGAGTCGGACATCGAGGCTGGGGAAATAGGATAAAATGCGTTGTGCCAGTTGGACGCGATTGTATATATCGGTAGAGGCGATATGATAAACCCCTTTTTTTTGGTGCTGGATGAGAGCAAAGCAAGCACGTGCCACATCATAGGCGTTTACCGGTGTGGCATACTGGTCGTATGGTAATCGAAATTGTAAAGTATCCCCATTTTGTATTTGTTGTAGAATACGGGCTACAAAGTTTTTGCCTCGAATTTCGTCTCCGTATACATTGGTTATTCGTAATATCAGATTGTCGGATTGAGCAGCTAAGGTCAATTGTTCGGCCTCCCATTTGTGTCGCCCATAAGCGTTTAAAGGAGCAGCTTTTGCTTCTTCTGTATAGGGCCCGGAATTCCCGTCGAATATATAATCGGTGCTGATATAAACGAGTTTTGAGCCGATTTTTTGGGCCAATTGTATGATGTTTTGCTGCGCCGTAACAGTTTGTTTATAACTGCGCTCCGGATCTTCTTCACAAAGGTCTACATGGGTTAATGCCCCGCAATTGATGATATAATGCGGACGGAATGCTTGAATGTCAGGATTGTCCGGATGGGTTAAATCTAAGGTGTCGAAAAAACAAGTGTCGGCCGTTGGAAATGAAAAATGTGTGCCCATACACTCCCAACCCATAGTACGAAAATAGCGAAGCATGTTCCCGCCTACCAGTCCCGAAGCCCCGATGATTAAAATTCTCATGCACAAAAATAAGTCCCGATTTTAGATTTAACAAGTCTATTTTGTTATAGGAATTATAAATTTATTATTCACCGGAAATCAATACTGAATATATACAAAAAAGCCCGGTGTTTACCGGGCTTTTGATTCTTTCAAAGACGAGTCTCACTTTTGCTTCGGAGTGTAAAAGTCAGATAATAAAATCTCTGAAAAAAAACGCTTCTGACCATCTTTGTCTTCATACACGCGATTGTTGATTTTGCCCTCCAGCGCCAGCTCCATTCCTTTTTTTAATTTGGAACCGACAGTCTCCGCCAGTTTGCCCCATACCACAATATTGTGCCATATGGTCTCTTTCACCCACTCGCCATCATTGTTCTTATAACCATCTGAGGTGGCTAATGAGAATTTTGCGAGCTTCTTGTCTCCGATTTCGATCAACTGCGGATCCTTACCTACGTGACCAATCAACGTCACCTTGTTCTTCATGTTGTGCATCATGATTCTTCCTCCTAATTTAAATTTAACCTTTATGAAAACGGTCGGAATTTGTCCTAACGTGAAGCAAAGGTCAGGCTCTTTTTCTAAATTAGTCGGTAGTTAAACGTTTCTAAACGTTTCTAAATGTTTCAATATGCATTATTGGCTTTATAGAAATTCGGATATGATCAACTGCACAATCCCAATGAAAAAACCCAATATGGCTCCAACCCATTCTATGAATTTGAATTCGCTTTTTAAAATATTATTCATCATTTTCTCCAACATCTCTGAATTCAAATTGGCAACTTTCTCTGTCACTATCGATTCTATATCAATCTTCTCATCTATTTGTGCCGCATAAGCATTCATTAATTCGGGAACCGCCCGCTCTACCTCCACCAATAAATCAGCTTTGATTTGTGCCTTGCGTTTCGCACCGAAAAAGATACTGGTTATCGGATATTTTTCCGGAAATATGTTCAATAAATAATCATCTATTTTCTCTTCTACCAAGTCACTTATTCCCGATAAGGTGTCTTCGTTTAATAATTTATCTTTAAGATCGTTGCTGTGTAATAATTGATCGGCAACTAAATTCCCTATGCGTTCTGCCAAGATATGCTGCCTTTTGGGAAAGATTCCCTGAAATTTTATACCCAGTATGTTTACCGGCTTTTTGGGATTGAACAACATCCATACCGCAATATAGTTGGTAAACCAACCTATCAGTCCTGCTATTAACGGCAATAATATATATTTCATTTCGTGTGCTTATTTAGACTTGGGTTCTGTCACTTCACCCCCGTTTTTTTTGAACCGAATCTGACCAAAATAGTAATTTAAACCCAGCTTTGCCAGCCCATATTGCTCCTCTTTTCCACTATAACCGGTAAAGGATCCGAAGCTGTAAAAATGGGAATAACTCAGTGTTATATCCCAGAAATTTAGAATTTTAAATTTAACCCCAAGCTCTCCTACCAATTGTGGCATATTGCGCAAAGGTGGAGTTACATCACTCTCGTAAACATAATCTCTTTCTAATATAGGCGCCTGAGCATTGCCCAAAACCTGAGCTTCCGGCCTCAATGTGCCGTCTTCCCATGCATAATAGATTTCATTTTTGTCGTTTCTTATATCGGATTTGCTCGATATATTCAACCAGCCTGCCCCTATATTAAAAAATGGAGCAACCGAACTTTTTTTCGAACTGATTAAATCAAAATGTAAAGCCAATCTTATATCTCCGGAAAGTACACGGGTCTTAAAGTTTTTAAATTCGTGCGTACTTTGAATTTCGGAATTTACATGCCCCCATATCATATTGTTTTGTATGCCTATGTATTTGCCTATACGCTGTTCTAAGCCTATCTGTAACCCAAATCCCGGATGCACCTGCCGGCCGAATTGTTTTTGCATGCGCATGGATCCCGTATAGAAAAACGCCCCCGAACCAATCTGTAGGACCGGTTTCCAAAATTTTATCTTCGGCGTAGGATAGCTAAACCCTTCCGTAACTACAACAGTTTTCATGACATCCGGTGATTGCGCCCACGCTATACCTAAACCCATAAACCATATGATTAGGGCTTGTTTCATTAAAAGTTGGGCTTCAATTTGTATTTAGAGTAGAACTCAGATATGATCTCTGCTGCCTCTTCTGCAGTATCTACTAATTTGAATATAAATAAGTCCTCCTCGTTTATATAATGCTCCCTCTCCAACATCACTTTCTGAATCCAATCTATTAATCCGCTCCAATATTCCTTTCCGACTAATACGATTGGAAATTTTCCGATTTTAAAGGTTTGTATCAAAGTAAGGGATTCGAATAATTCATCCATGGTTCCAAAACCTCCGGGCAATACTATAAAGCCTTGTGAGTATTTTACAAACATTACTTTACGAATGAAAAAGAAATCGAAAGTGAGCAATTTGTCGGAATCTATATAGGGATTGCTGTTTTGCTCGAATGGTAAGTCTATGTTTAATCCCACACTTTTTCCATTTCCCATTTGTGCCCCCTTATTAGCCGCCTCCATAATACCGGGACCACCCCCGCTTATGATTCCAAATCCGGCCTGCGTTAGTTTTAAGGCTATATCGGTGGCAATTTTATAATATTTATCATCGGGTTTGGTACGCGCACTGCCAAATATGCTGACGCATGGACCTATACGCGATAATTTTTCAAATCCACCTACGAATTCACCCACAAATTTAAAAACGGTCCAACTGTCCGAACTTTTGATTTCGTTCCAATCTTTCGGACTAAAGGCTTCTTTTATTAAATCTTCATTTTCTTCTGACATAGTGTAATCCATACTTTAGATTGTAAATGTAATGGAATTATTCATTGTTATCTGACGAATAATCCCATTTTTTTCGAAAAAAAAAGGCCGAATTTCTCCGGCCTTTTTTATGTTTTTTATTTTAATATCTGTAATACTCAGGCTTGAACGGACCGTTTACCGGAACCCCAATATAATCGGCCTGCTCTTGTGAAAGCTCTTCTAATTCTACACCCAATTTAGACAGGTGTAATGCAGCTACTTTCTCATCTAAATGCTTAGGCAATACATATACCTCATTTTTATATTGCGCATGGTTTTGCCACAACTCTATCTGAGCCAAGGTTTGATTGCTGAAGCTATTACTCATAACAAAACTTGGATGACCCATGGCACAACCTAGATTCACCAAACGACCTTCGGCCAAAATGATAATTTCTTTTCCGTTTACATTATATATGTCTACCTGAGGTTTTAATTCTTCTTTGGTATTTCCGAAATTGGCATTCAACCAAGTCATGTCTATTTCATTATCGAAATGTCCTATATTACATACTATGGCTTTGTCTTTTAATTTTAAGAAATGCTCGGCACGCACGATCGACTTATTTCCTGTAGCGGTAACTACGATATCTACTTTGTCGATTACGTTTTCCAATTTTCTTACTTCATATCCGTCCATCGCTGCTTGTAATGCACAAATGGGATCAATTTCGGTTACAATTACACGCGCTCCACTTCCACGTAAGGAAGCGGCAGATCCTTTACCTACATCACCATAACCGCAAACAACAGCCACTTTCCCGGCCATCATTATATCTGTAGCACGGCGAATGGCATCTACCAAACTTTCTTTACAACCGTATTTGTTGTCGAATTTTGACTTCGTTACACTGTCGTTTACATTAATGGCCGGCATCACCAAGGTGTTGTTTTGCATTCTTTCGTATAAACGATGTACACCTGTGGTGGTCTCTTCAGATAATCCTCTGATTCCTTTTGTTAACTCAGGATAACGATCGAATACCATATTGGTTAAATCGCCACCATCATCTAATATCATATTTAAAGGCTGATTGTCTTTGAATGCAAATAAGGTCTGCTCAATACACCAATCAAACTCCTCTTCATTCATACCCTTCCAGGCAAAAACGGGAATTCCCGCTGCTGCAATCGCCGCTGCTGCATGGTCTTGTGTAGAAAAAATATTACATGATGACCAAGTAACATCTGCACCCAATTCAACTAAAGTCTCAATCAACACCGCAGTCTGTATGGTCATATGCAAACATCCCGCAATACGAGCTCCTGCCAATGGTTTCGAAGGACCATATTCTTCACGAATTGCCATCAATCCGGGCATTTCGGCCTCGGCTAATTGAATCTCTCTGCGTCCCCAAGAGGCCAGATTTATATCTTTTACTTTGTAATTTGTTGCTGTTTTTACGTCCATTTTTTCTTTGATTAATGTAGCAAATGTATAGATTTTCGACGAATTTCGCCCCCTTTCACATTTCATTAACGATTTTTTCTTAATTTATATTTGTTGATATATCAACTGTGTTTTACTTTTGTGCCCGATTCAATGATTGACGCATGACTGAAATTGAAAATTCTTTATTGTACACGGTTAATAAAACGGCTAAAATGATTTTTTATGCTTTTAGTAAGTCTTTTGCTACCGTGGGTTTCGATCTAACCATCGAACAATTTGTCGTGCTTATATCTTTGTCATCTAATGAAGCATGCAATCAACAAGATTTAGCCAATTTGCTCGATAAAGATAAATCAGCCGTTCTACGAAATATAAATGTTCTCGAAAGAAAAAATTATGTAGAACGCATTAAAGATACCGAAGATAAAAGAAGAAATATCGTGGTTCCTACTGAGAAAGGAAGAGAATTGGTAAATCAACTTATTCCCTATTTCTCCGATTTTAATAAGGCTTTCCTGTCTGATATTAAGCCCGGAGAAATGGAAACCACCAAAAATGTCTTACTTAAACTACAAGATAATATAAAATGTTTTACAAAATAGTTGCCGTAAAATCCCTGTTTATCGGGATATTTGGTTTGGGAAGCGTCTTGTTTTCGAATGCACAATCGACTACCTATGATTTGAAATCATGCCTGGATTACGGATTGGCAAATCATCCCGGAATTAAAGCTGCCGGCCACGATATAGGTTTTGCCCGTGCACGCGCCAATGAAGGTATATCTCAGTATTTACCACAAATTAATGCCAGTGGCGGTTTGGACTATAATATCAAACTACAGACTACGGTTTTACCCGGCGGTATTTTTGGCCCCGATCCGACCGAAGTTCGATTTGGTACCAAATGGATCGCTAATGCTGCCATTCAATTGGATCAGAAAATTTTTGATCTTACTTATATTATGGGCTATACGGCCAACAAACCCAGTGTAGACCTCAATCGAAAGATTCAGGAAAAAGTAAAAGAGGATGTGGCCTTTGATATTGCAAGTAATTATCAAAAAGTATTGATCGCCAAAGAACAAATTAAATTACTGAATATAAGTGAAGCGAACTTGAAGAAAATTCTCGATGTATCCGAACTTCAACTTAATAAAGGTATTCTTCGTCAGACCGATTATGACCGCATTAAGGTGCAATATAATAATGTGAAATCGCAGGTTTTTATCGCAGAAAGCGGACTCGATTTGGCAACGAATGCTTTGAAAATGAGTATGGGTATGCCGGCTTCCGAAAATATTTCTATTCAAGATTCCGTAAGATTTGATTCCAATTCTACAACTCCCGTTTCTGATGATTTTGTTCTCGATAAACGCTTGGATTATAACATTATTAATCAATCCATCTGGCTCCAAAATGTACAACTGAAAATGACCAAAGCCGCTTATTCTCCTTCTATTTCGGCATATGCAAGGTATGGTGGACTCGGACAAAGGGATGATTTTAATGAAATTTGGAAAAATTTCACCGACTTCTCAAGCGTTGGTCTGCGTCTACATATTCCCATTTTCGACGGCTTGTATCGCAATGCCAAAGTGAAACAACAAAAGTATTCACTAATGAAAGAGAAGGAAAATCTGGAATTGTATAAACTTCAATTCGAAATGCAATTCAAAAATGCACGCTTCCAATTGGAAAGATCTAAAACCTCTCTTCTTAATGATTTAGAAAATTTAGAACTGGCCCAGAGTATGTATGAACAAACGGCTCTGCAATATGAAAAAGGTGTAGCCACCTTATCGGATCTACTGAATGCCGAAATGTCCTTTAATCAAGCCCGAAATAATTATATCACCAGCGTAAGCAATGTAAAACTGGCCGAACTGGAATATGAAAAGGCTAAAGGAACTTTAATGACTTATCTTAATTAATGCATCATAATTTTTAATCTACATACATGAAAAAGCGCAACATAATCCTAATTGTAATTTTAGTCCTCTTTGCCGGTTTTACAATCTATAAACTGGTTAGCAATAAAGCCAAAATTGAAGCGTCTAAAGAAACAACACTCGATCCGGATTTTAAAATCCCGGTGAATGTGAGTAAAGTTGAAAATGCACCCATAGGTGGAACTATTCAAAAAACAGTTAGCTTACTTCCATTCCGCGAAGCCAAAATTATGGTGAGCATGCCCGGACAAATTGTAAGCTGGAAAGCCAATTTGGGGGATAGCTTTTCTGAAGGAGCTGTTATGGGTAATATTGATGTGAAGCAAACTCAATTGCAATTGGAAAGTGCCGAATTGGCCCTAAGCAGATTAGAAAAGGAATATAAAAGATATAGCGACCTTCTATCGGGAGGCGGTATTCCGGAAGTGAATTTTGATGAGGTGAAATTCAATTATGAAAATACCAAAATTCAAGTCGCTCAGCTTAAACAAAAATTGGCCGATTCGTATGTGCGCGCACCATTTCCGGGTGTGGTGACTATGAAACTGATTGAATTGGGTGAGTTTGCTAATCCGGGTCAACCGCTCGTGTTTCTTACCGACATTTCTAAATTGAAAGTAATGGCACGCTTAAGCGAAACAGAAATTGCATCAGTGAAACTTGGAGATAAAGTTCAAATTCTTATCGGAGATCAAGGAAATAAAGAGGTAGAGGGCCAAATTACCTATATCGCGCCAAAAGCCGATGCTGCAAAAAATTATGAGGTAGAGGTTGTTCTTCAAAATGCCGATAAAAAAATTAAAGCCGGTGGTTTTGCCGTAGCTCGTTTTGGAAATGAAGCCAACGAAAATGTATTGCAAATACCCAGATCTGCTATTGTGGAAAGTATTAAAAATCCCTATGTATATGTACTTGAAAATGGCTTGGCTAGACGTAAAGACATTAAATTGGGCCGTCAAAGCAGCAATAAACTCGAAGTGCTCGAGGGTTTAACGGAAGGGGAAACCATAATCGTTTCCGGACAAATTAATCTGAAAGACAGCACTGCTGTGGAAGTTATTAAATAAGTACGAAAAAATGACTATAACCGAATTATCGTTAAAAAGGCCTCTATTAATTATCGTGGTATTTGTAACCATGATCATTTTCGGAGTCTTAAGTTATACAAACCTGAGTTATGAACTCCTCCCTAAGTTTGATGCCAATGTGGTTTCTATCCTTACCACTTATCGAGGCGCATCGGCTGAAGAGGTCGAAAATACGGTAACAAAAGAAATTGAAGAAGCCGTTTCCACAATCGAAGGTATAGACCGGATTTCGGCCCAATCTATGGAAAATGCCTCGAACGTGGTGCTTGAATTGAAAAGCGGGGTCGACGTAAATCAAGCCCTTAGCGATGCACAACGGAAGGTAGACCTTATTCGGTCTAAATTACCCACCGGCATCGATGACCCGGTAATCAACAAATTCTCCTCCGATGAAAGTCCCGTTGTTCGCCTCGGTGTGAAGGCAAACCTTTCCAGTGATGAATTATATGACCTTATTGACTTGCAAGTTAAACCTCAAATTGCCAATGTGCAAGGTGTAGGTCAGGTTAATATTCTGGGTGGAACCAAAAAGCAAATCAACATTGAACTGAATACGGATAAACTGCAAGCGGTTGGATTGAATGCCATGCAAGTGGCGCAGCTTATAGCTTATGCCGGACTCAGTACGCCCGCCGGAGATGTGGAAGGCGACAATACCAAATTCAGCATACAATACGATACTAAGTTCCAGGATATTCAAACCCTGTCCGAAATTATTCTGATGAAATTGCCCGATGGTTCCTCTGTGCGCCTGAAGGATATTGCCAATGTGGAAGAAGGCCTACAGAAATACGAGAATTTAAGTCACGTTAACGGTATTCCCTCTATCGCATTGAATGTGTTGAAACAATCGGATGCCAATGCAGTGGATGTTTCTTCGGGTGTGAAAGAAAGAATAAAAGATTTGGAAGAACAATTTAAAGATTCGGAGCTCGAATTTGTGATTTCTTCCGACCAAAGTATTTATACGCTTGCTTCGGCTAATGCGGTTGTTGTAGACTTAGTACTGGCTATTTTTATTGTAGCCCTTACCATGCTATTCTTCCTTCACTCCCTGCGTAGTTCTTTATTCGTATTGGTGGCCCTGCCCGCTTCTATGATCCCGACATTTATTGCCATGTATGTATTTGGCATGTCGATTAACTTGATGACTTTAATGGCTCTTTCTCTCGTGGTAGGTATTTTGGTGGATGACTCGATTGTAATTCTCGAGAATATTTATCGCCATATGGAAATGGGAAAAGATAAGGTGAAAGCAACGCTCGAAGGCCGTAGTGAAATCGGGTTTACTGCCGTCGCCATTACCTTGGTGGACGTGGTAGTATTTGTGCCCCTCGCAGCATCCGGTGGTATGATCGGAAGTATCCTGCGCGAATTCGCCCTCGTCGTGGTATTCTCTACTATGATGAGTTTATTGGTGTGTTTTACTCTAACCCCACTCCTAGCCTCTCGATTCGGTAGATTGGTGCATTTATCGCCCAAATCATTATGGGGAAGAATTAACCTCAAATTCGAAGCTTTCATTACCATAATGCGCGATATGTACACATCCATTCTGCGAACCAGTCTCCGTAGAAAAAGATATGTATTTATGGGCGTAGGCGCACTTCTTTTTGCTACATTTTTATTATTCAAATTTGGATTTATCGGTACAGCTTTTATGTCTAAAGCCGACAGAGGTGAAATCAGTATCAAAATCGAATTGCCCAATACCGCCAATCTACAAGAAACCAATTTGGTTATTCAGGAAGCGGAAAGAATTGCTATGAAACATCCCGAGGTTTCGGGCGTATTTTCCAGTGTCGGTTTCTCGAGTACCGGATTTATTGCAGGTAGTTCGAATTCCAATTTGGGCGAATTGAATATTACCCTTGTAGAAAAAACAAAGAGAACTATGAGCGATGAAGAGTTGGGACTTGTTTTGCAAAAGGAAATTTCCAGAATACCCGGATTAAAGGTAACCGTGGTTCCGATTATGATTACCGGTAATGCAAGTGAACCCGATATTTCTCTATCGATTAAAGCCGGAAACCGGGAAAATCTTAAAGTAGCCGCAGATGCCATTATGAAGATTTTTAAGGAAACCGCAGGTACTCAATATGTAGAATTTAGTATAGATGAACCGAAACCGCAGATTAATATTCAACTCAATTATGATAAACTGGCCGAATATGAAATCAATGCTTATGAGGTCGGTTATACCATCGCCACAACATTCCGCGGTAGCGACGAAAGTAAGTTTAAATCGGGCGGAAATGAATATGATATTATGGTGAATGCCGATCCGGATAATAAAAAAGGATTGGAAGATGTGAAGGGACTTACGTTTACCAATAAAGACGGCATCCCCTTCCGATTAGATCAGTTTGCCGAGGTGAATGAAGTAATGGGCGAAAGTGTTCTCGAACGTCAGGATAGATTACCTTCGGTAAAAGTAAACTCTTCCGTAATCGGACGTCCTCCCGGAACTGTAGCCGCCGAAATTACGGCCAGAATAAAAGAATTAGAATTGCCTGAAGGGGTCAATTATGAATATATTGGTCAAATCGAACGTCAAAATGATGCATTTGGTAGCCTGGCCTTGGCCTTGGCAATTGCCATCTTATTGGTATATCTGGTTATGGTTGCTCTTTATGAAAATGCCATTTATCCTTTGGTCGTACTTACCGCATTGCCCCTGGCAACCATCGGAGCCTTCCTGGCTTTGGCCATTACGATGGAAAGTCTAACCATTTTTGCTATGATCGGACTTATCATGCTAATGGGACTTGTAGCCAAAAATGGTATTTTATTGGTGGATTTCACAAATGAGGCCCGTGAAAAAGGATCGGCCCTGGTAGAAGCTCTGGTAGAGGCCGGAAAGGAAAGGTTCAGACCTATTTTGATGACAACCCTCGCCATGATATTCGGTATGTTGCCTATTGCCCTTGCCTCCGGATCGGGTGCAGAAATAAAAAATGGTATGGCCTGGGTAATTATAGGGGGACTTACAAGTTCACTTATCCTTACACTCCTGGTTGTGCCTTGTACCTACTATGTAGTGGCTAAAATTGAAATGCGATTTAATAAGAAGAAAAAACTGGCTGAAGAAACGGCCTTGGCACATCCGCAGGGACTACCCCATTCGCATACACATACACATAATTTATAAAAAAAAGCTGCCCCTTAAGGGCAGCTTTTTTTTGATTTATGATTACTGATTTTTTGCTTTATTTAGAAAATATAGCCACTGAAAATAAAGATTCCGACAGCAACAGCAGCCATAGATAAAATCAATACGGCAGCCGCAGAAAGATCTTTTATTCTTTTGATTACAGGATCTTTTTCAGGACATATTTTATCGCATAATATTTCAATCGCACTATTGAACAATTCTGCCGACAACACCATGCCAATGCAGATACTCAAAATAGCCCAATGACTCAGTTCGATCCGATAATATATGCCCGCAATGCCCACCAAAGTTCCGGCAAGTATATGAATGCGAAAATTCTTTTGTGTGCGTATTGCATAAAAAAGACCTTCAAAGGCATATTTGAAACTTCGTAAAAGTCGCATTATTTTAAGTCTATGGTAAACTTAAGATTGAATAAACGCGGAGTTAAATAATTGGGAACCCCATAATAGCGCATTTGATAATCGCGAATCCAATTGTAGGAAACGGTATTGTTTATTCCGAAAATATTATAAATTTCCAAAGATAAAGCGGCACGACTTATATGTTTTTTGGCTCTTTCCAAACGCAGGTTTTTATGCTTGATATCCGGACATATTATTTCATACAAAAATCCCATATCTACCCTTCTGTAGAAGGGCATACGTAAGGTATCGGTATAACGCACCTGTGAGGGCGGACCATATGGCCAGCCTGTGCCCAATACCAAGTTTAAGCTCACTTTTACCTGAGGTATTTTGGGCAAATTATCCTGAAAGAATAAACTAAAGGTAAAACGCTGATCGGTGGGGCGCGGAATATAACCGGGTTCCACCATCACGCTATCCGCCGCCGGCACATTACTCCCCGGAAAAATAGGATCTCCGTTTACATCCAAATAACGGTAATAATAATCGCCGATAATATCTTCCTTGGTTTGCATAAAGGAAAGCGTAAGCCAACTTTCGACACCGGGTATAAATTCCCCGTTTATCTTGGCATCTACCCCATAGGCAAAGCCTTTTGCATTGTTTTGCGCATAATATCGAATGCGAATATTATCGAGTTCGTAGGGATTTAAATTGGCCAGATTTTTATAATAGGCTTCAGTGGTTAATTTAAAGGGCCTTTTCCAAAGTTTAAAATAATAATCCATGCCCACTAAGCCCATTATGCTGCGCTGTGCCTTCACTTGTTCGTTTATGCTCCCGTCCAATCCGCGCAATTCTCTGTAGAATGGAGCCTGATAATATACACCTGCTGAAGCCCGGAATATGATATCGGCTTTATTCCATTGCGGAATGACCGACAAAAGCAAACGGGGCGAAATCAACCATTCCTGATTTACACTCCACCACTGTGCCCTCAAACCGGCATTGAAATGTATACGCGTAGAATCTTTTGTTTTCCACCGAAATGTCGACTCCATATAGGCCGAAAAACGATGCGATAATAGCTGAATATTCGTTTTTAGTACATCGTTGAATTGTATAGCCTGCGTATCTTGCGGTCCATAATAAGGCAATGCAAAGGATGCACTGTCTGTCATGTTCCACTCTTTTAATCTATCATCTATTCGCTCATTTTTGTATTGCAAACCCCAACGCAGGTTATATTTTTCTTTGGATACGATTCCCTTCAAATCCACAGCTAAAATATCGGCATTTAAAAAATTTCGGGCATGGTTCATAAAACCTCCGCTGCCAATTGGTTTTGATATTTCTGAATAGGTTTCGCTGGCCAAATTATTATCGAGTTCGCCCAATATATACCGGCCTTGTATATCCAAACGCTCACTTTCTTTGGTCGACGTATAAGATCCGATCAGTTTTAAAGACAAATCCTCTATAGGTTTATAATCAAAGCTTACAGCTCCCATTCCGGTTCTGAAACGGGTAATTTCCTGTCCCCCCATGTCTACTTCAAACTTAAAGGTTTGCTGCGCTGTTCCAAAGGATGTTTCGCGACTGCTGGGAAAGAAATTATAGGTATTGCTGGAATAAATTCCCAATACACTTATATCTAATTTTTCATGAGCCAAAATGCTCATATTGCCCTGAAAATCATAAAACGTAGGTTTATATTCGCCTCGGGTATCCATAAAGCGAAACAGATAATTATTGGATCTGTATCTTCCGCCCAGGTTCAATTTTACGCGTTGATGAAATAAAGGCGTTTGTAAATATGCGCTGCCGCCCAAAAGACCCACATTCCCTCCATATTCCAATTTGGTTGGTTTCTTATATGTTATGTTTAAAACGGAGGACATTTTATCACCGTAGCGCGCTTCGAATCCGCCCGAAGAAAATGCAATTTCGGATATCATATCGCCGTTGATAAAACTCAGTCCCTCTTGTTGTCCCGAACGAGCCAAAAAAGGTCTATACACTTCTACATCATTAATGTAAATAAGGTTTTCGTCGAAGCTTCCCCCGCGCACGGAATAACCCGAACCCAATTCGCTATTGCTGTTTACACCCAATTGCGATTTGACCAAACTGATTACCGGATCTCCAACCGAAGCAATTACTTTTAAATGTTTAGGGTCGATTTTAACAGTTCCCGTTCCTTCATATCTATTGGCACGAATTATAGTCGTATCTATCTTGAATGATGGGTTCAACGAGAAGTTTACAATAATCTCCTGCCCTTCTTTTAAGCTTAAGCTTCTGCTTTCTTTTTCGAATCCGACAAAGCTTGCTGTGAGCGTAAATTTGATTCCGCTTTTTACCTGTATGCTAAAAT
>JAEZEQ010000003.1 GCA_023432985.1 Bacteroidota bacterium
AATCGTATAATTGAATCGGGTTTTCCATTAAGGGTGCAAATATACCCTTTTGTTCAATTTTATGAAAATGAATTCCTACTATTTGAACGATTTCCGCTTTTTTAATTAAAAAAGTCCGATGTACACACTAGGCACATCGGACTTTTAAAGGATTTAATTTTCTATTATTTTACTCCGTGCATTAGTTTTTTTATTCCCGGACTTAATAAAATCATTAAAACTCCAGCTACGGTAGGTACTACTGTGAAAATTAAGAAGAAGGTTGTCATGTCATATTCTGTAGTTACTTCTTCAATTTTTCCACCTAAGGTTCCAGCTAATTTGTTTCCAATTGCAATAGCTAAATACCACATACCAAACATGAAGGCTATCATTTTGCCTGGTACCAATTTACTTACATAACTTAATCCAACTGGTTGTATACACAATTCCCCTAGTGTATGGAATAAATATGCAACTACTAACCATATCATACTCACTCGTACAACTCCAGCTTGTGCTCCTTGTGGAATAGCTTGTGAACCCCAAGCTAAAAATGCAAATCCTATAGCCGTAATTATTAAGCCTATACCAAATTTAACAGGTGCTGGTGGATTAAATTTACTTTCCCAAATCTTACCTACTAAGGATGCAAATACTATTATGAAGAATGAGTTTAATATTGAGAACCATGATGTTGTTACCTCTACTTGTCCATCTTTAGTATCTGTTACTTCGGCAGTCGAGATTTTTGATGGCTTATTATTCGCAATATATTGCTCTTGTATCTTTTTAAGATTTTCATCATTTAAATATACAGGATTTCCTCCTTCTTCGTGAATGTAAATTGTACTACCTACATTCAACTCTTTTGTACTTGAAATAGTTTGTTTTCGCTCTTCAATTTGTACTACGTTAGGAATGTTTGACGCATCTGATACAAACATGTATTTATAAATCGGATTCCCTTCTTTGTCCAATTTTGCATTACCAGCCTCATCTAAATCGGTATACTTAGCAACATTGTATGTGATTTCGTAGGCATGACTTGTGAAGTCGCGATTTAACATCCAAATTACTAGTCCCCATACTCCAACAAATGCTAAACCTAATACAACATTCGAAATGGCAATTTTTTTGAAGGTTTGTTGGAATAATTTGAAAAGTACCCAAGTAATTAATGCAAGTGGGATAATTGTTAATAAAGCATTAACGACATTAAATATGGTAGCGGCTGTGCCTTCAAAGGTTCTATCGGTGAAGTCGCGCGCAAATAATACTAATGAACTAGCACCTTGCTCAAAGGATAATACGAAGAATACAGTAAAGAATACAAATACAATTACTACAAACATTCTGTCTCTTAATACTCTATCGTATCTTAAAATACGTGATATAATTAAGAATAAGAATAGTGCCAATCCAATTAGTATAATTACTGTTGGTCCAGAAATTACGTCTGCTGAGAATATAAATTCTTTTGGAAGTAAACGAATTCCTTCGATGTTAGCCGTAAAGTCGTTGAATAAATATAGTATAGCAATAGTAGAAGTAATAGCAATAAGGATTTTGTCAACTAATGTAAATGGATTAGCCTTATAGCTTTCTTCTGTTTTTACTTCCTCTGCATTTACTTCTTTTTTCTCAGGTTTTGCACCAATTTTTCCGAAAAGTGGTTGAGCTAACCAGAATTGTAAACAGCCTAAAGCCATAAAGATACCAGCTAAACCGAATCCCCATGACCATCCAACTTTTTCAGCTAAATAACCACAAAGCATCATTCCAAAGAATGCACCGGCATTTACACCCATGTAGAAAATGGTATATGCTCCGTCTTTTTTCTCTGGAAGATCTTTATACATCTGACTAATTATTGATGTAATATTTGGTTTGAAGAACCCAGTTCCAATAACTAATAAAGCTAAACCGGCGTATAAAGAAGTCTTGGTTTCGAATGCCATACAAGCATGTCCTAAGGTCATAATAATACAACCTACAACAACAGCACGACTATAGCCCAAGTATTTGTCGGCAATCATTCCTCCAATAATTGGAGTTATATAGAGTAAACTCGCATAGGTACCCATTAAAATTCCCGCATTGGCTGCAGACCATTCCCAACCAGGATTAGTACCAATAATGGCCATGGTTAAAAAGTTGATTAACAACACACGCATGCCATAAAAAGAAAATCGTTCCCACATCTCTGTAAAGAACAAAACAAATAGGCCAGCTGGGTGACCTAACACTTTACTTTCAAAGAAATTTACCTTAGCTTGTTCACTCATGGTATCAAATTTTAGTTGAGGCGAAAATAATAAAATATGAAACACAAGTGAATTTCTTTGTGCTTATTTTAATTTTCCTTGTATTTTGCGGTCTGATTTTTTAGACTAAATTTATACCTAAAACCTATTTTATATGCAAGAAACGGCTAGTTTGGAGTCGATCCAAAATTTTGAAGGAAAATACCCAAAACAGATATGGTCTCTATTCTTCTCCGAAATGTGGGAGAGGTTCTGTTTCTACGGTATGCGTGGTATGCTTACCTTTTTTATGGTAACCGAATTGGCCTTTAACGAAAAAGATGCACAGCTGCAATACGGAGCTACGCAGGCTTTTGTATATGCGTTTACTTTTATAGGCGGACTTTTCGCGGATAAAATTTTGGGATTCAGAAAATCGCTATTTTGGGGCGGACTGCTAATGATTGCAGGAAGTCTTATTCTTGCCCTTGATCCCGAAAAGTTTTTCTTCCTCGGTATTTCTTTTACGGTTGTGGGCACGGGATTTTTTAAACCCAATATATCGACCATGGTTGGACGTCTCTATAAAGACGGAGATAGTCGCCGTGATGCCGGTTTTTCACTGTTTTATTCGGGTATAAATATCGGAGCTTTACTCGGTGGTTATTTATGTATAGCCATCGGTAAAGGACAAATTTTTGCTTCAGCCATTCCCGAAAATCTTAGATGGAATATCGCCTTTGGTTTAGCCGCTGTGGTTATGACCATAAGTTTACTTACTTTCTTGTTTACGAAAAAAGATCTAGGTCCCATCGGATTATCTCCATTGCTCCATACCGAAGGCAGAAAAAGAAGTATACTCGAAGTGCTGGTATATATTGGCGCACTTGCTGCCATTCCGCTTATTATGAAAATGGTGGCAAAAACGGAGTATACCGACTATTTTATGTATATCATCGGTCCAGCTACCTTATTGTATCTACTTTTCGAAATGACCCGACACAGTGCGGCCGAAGTGAAAAAACTCTTCGCGGCACTGGTTTTTATTATTTTCTCTATTGTATTTTGGGCATTTTTCGAACAAAGTGGAGGCTCGCTCAGTATTTTTGCTGCCTATAATTTAGAAAATGATTTATTCGGGTTGAACCTGGATCCGAATGGAGTAAATAATAGTTCCAATGCCTTATTCGTTATTATTTTTGCACCTATTATCGGTTTGGGGTGGATTGCCCTCGCCAAGAAAAAAATGGAACCCAATACGGTAGTGAAATTCGGCCTGGGATTCCTCTTTCTTGCCCTTGCATTTTATATTTTATATAGCACACGCTTCTTTGCTTCGGTAGATGGAATTACTTCGCTGGAGGTATTTACTTTCGCTTATTTCGTGATGACTATGGGCGAACTTTTCCTTTCCCCGATCGGACTTTCGATTATGACCAAACTCTCGCCCGCAAAATTGCAAGGTGTGATGATGGGCATGTGGTTTTTGGCCAGCGCATACGGACAATATGTGGCCGGTATACTCGGTGCAGGGATGACCAGCGCCGACGAAAATGCACCCAATACAGTGAAATTAATGGCTTTTACCGACGGATATCTGCAATTGGCCATTTACGCCGCTATCGCAGGTGTGGTGCTTATTGTCATTTCACCTTTGGTTCGTAAGTTAATGCAAGACGTGAAATAATGCTCTCTTATTGGCAAAAACAATTTTTCTCCCATAAACTCGATATAGCCATTGTAGGAGGCGGATTGAACGGATTGTTGACGGCTATTTTTCTAAAAAAAGATCAGCCTAATCTCCGCATTGCCATCTTCGAAAAGGGCTTTTTACCCGATGGCGCAAGTCTCCGTAATGCCGGATTCGCTTGCTTTGGATCCGTATCCGAATTAAACGATGATCTCCGATTTTCGCCATTGGATGAAGTATTGCAATTGGTGAAAAACAGGTATGAGGGACTTCAATTGCTGCGCCAACTGTGTGGGTCGACCGAAATCGGATATGAAGCCAGTGGAGGATATGAGTTTTTTACTCCCCTCGATGATAATTTTTACCGGGAAAGCGCTGAAAAAATTCCCTTTTGGAATCAGGCCCTTAGCGATATAATTCCCCTGAAAAATGTTTTTAGGGTATATGATGGAAATCCACAGCAAATCGGACTTCCCTCCGGGGCAAAACTAATTCTGAATCCCCACGAAGGAGCCCTGCATTCCAATTTATTATTGCAAAGGTTACATCAATTGGCCATGCATTTCGAAATTCCCCTGTATTTCGGGTTCGATTATAAATCCCATTCCGGCCATGCAGATAAGGTGGAAATTTGCTTTAAAAATGAGATAAACCTCTATGCAAAAAGACTCTTGTTTTGCACCAATGGTTATTTGACTCTGCACGAAAAAGTGGATATGAAACCGGCGAGGGGACAGGTACTCATAACTGAACCCATCAAGGACCTAAAACTGAAAGGAGTTTTTCATCATCAGTCCGGATATAATTATTTCAGGGAACTGGATGGAAGAATATTATTGGGCGGAGGACGCTTTCTGGATCCGGAGGGAGAAACAGATAATGAGCATAGACTCCATGAAAAAATTCAGGATTATCTGGAGGGATTATTATATAGTTTTTTGCTCCCCGACACTACTGTGAAAATTGAAAGAAGATGGGCCGGAATCATGTCCTTCGGGAAAAGTAAAAAACCGTTGATTACACAAATCGAAGATAAGGTTTGGTTTGCCGGACGCATGGGTGGAATGGGGGTGGCATTGGCTGCATCGACCGCACAAAAAGCCGCACAAATGCTCAAGGAAAGTTTCTAATTTAAATGCGGCATGTCGGTGAAATTACTCCATACATAATATTCTTTATCTCTGCGCATCATCATTTTCCAATGATCTTCATATTCTTTGGAATGTAATATTTCCTGAATGGAACCCTGACCGCAGACCCAACTTTTTTCTTTCAATTCGCTCTCGAGCTGACCGGCCTCCCAACCCGAATATCCGGCAAAAAATTTCACCCGCTGCTTGTCTAAAACACCCTCGTTGAGTCCGACTCTCAACTGATCAAAATCCCCACCCCAATATAAACCCGGAATAATCTCTATGCTCTGGGCAATTTGTTCGCCATAGGAATGAATGTAAAATAAATTTTCATTTCCTACAGGACCCCCGTAAAAAATGCTCGAATCGAATGCAATATCGTCCAGAATTTCATGCAATTTTAAATCCGTTTCCCGATTCAATATAAACCCAAATGATCCGCTGTCATTATGATCGGTAAGCAGTATTACAGCATGACGAAAAAAAGGATCGTCTAAAAAAGGATGGGCAGATAATATGTCGCCTTTATGTATTTCCATAATTTCGTAAATTTTAACAGGTGACCTCGTACAATTTTAACGAATTTGCCCGTAAATTCTATATGTTTATAGTATTAAATTTTAATTTTTTTTCCATTTATGATGATGCGACTTGCTTTATTTGTTTATAGTTTCTTGATGATTACGCTTTTACATGCCCAGCAAACTCAGGTTTTTTTCGATTCGGGGAGACTGAAAGAAGAGGGACTTATGGAAAATGGAATGCGCAAAGGGCCTTGGAAAATGTATTATGAAATTGGAGCTCTGTGGCAGGAAGGAAATTATACACAAAATGAAAAAAGCGGTCTTTGGAAAGAATACTATGAAAATGGCTTATTGAAAAGTGAGATTGATTATGATAAAGGCAGCGTAAAGATTTTTAGCGAGAAAAATAATCTGATGGTCGAGGGGCGACTCAAAAACGGCAAGCCTCATGGGAAATGGGTCGAATATTATGCCAATGGTAAGCAGAGTGAGATAAAAAAATATGTATCGGGCCTATTGAGCGGAACCATAATCAGCTTTCATGAGAATGGGCAAAAAAAGGGACAATACACCATAAAAAACAATAAGAAAGAAGGAAGTTGGAAACTCTGGTATCAAAACGGAGTATTGATGAATGAGGGGCGTTTTTCGGATGATAAAAAAGTGGGAGAATGGGTGTCTTATTATGCCGATGGTTCGGTATCGACTTATGAAAATTACAGCTTGGGTTATTATACCTATTTTCATCCCAATGGAAACTTAAAAGCAGAAGGGGAGCTGGATGCCGAAGCGAATCTGCATGGTAAATATCAAGAATTTTATCCCAATTCGCGCAAGAAAAGTATAGGCACATATCAGAATGGAACGCAAATCGGGAAATGGCAATATTTTCACGATAATGGTCGTAAAGCCGAATTGGTAGAATTCGACCAAAACGGACAACGCATAGGCAAGTATCTTAAATACAGTGCCGATTCTAAATTGCTGGAAGAGAAATATTACAGCGAAGATGGAAAAGCCATAGGCATATGGAATAGTTATTGGCCGGACGGCATTTTACAATCTACCCATAACCATGAAACAGGGGCTTTTGAATCTTTTTGGCCAAATGGAAAATTGCAAAGCAAAGGAATAGAAAAAATGGGCGTTAAATCGGGGGATTGGATTACGCTTAGTCCCGACAGCGTTCTGCTCGAGAAAGGATCCTATGTCGATAATCTGAAGCATGGAAAATGGTATACCTATTATAAAGACGGGAACCCGGAAATGGAAATGGAATTCGACCGTGGCGAAAAAACCGGAACCTGGAAGAAATTTTGGGAAAATAAACAAGCCTATTCCATCGAAAAATACGAGAAAGATAAACCCGTTTCCACCTGGCATTATTGGTACGAAACAGGTGAAAAAAGAAGTTTGATAAATCACGAAAACGACAGCACTTTTGTGTGGTACGAAAATGGAAGTATTAAACTCAAAGGTGTACGAAAAAATGAATTGAAAGAAGGCCGATGGTTACAATACTATCCTAATGGAAAATTGCGCGAAGTGGCTCATTATAAAAATGATAAAGCGCATGGCGAATGGAAATCTTTCTACGAAAACGGTAAAGTAGAAGGGGTTTATTATTATGAAGATTCCCTGCGCAGCGGAGAATGGAAATGGTATTTTCCGAATGGAGATCCGGATATGATTGGAAATTTTGATAAGGATATGCGCAACGGTAAATGGATACAGTATTATCCCGGAAATATAATACAATCGGAAGGCGTATATCTGAACGATATGAAGCATGGCTTGTGGACCTATTGGGACTCGCTGGGGACTTTATGGAAAAAGGGAACATTTATGGCCGATTTGAGAGAAGGGGAATGGGAATATTGGTTCGCAAACGGTAAAACAGAACATAAAGGCAGTTTTAAAGCCGGTAAAGAACACGGCTATTTTGTGGCTTATTTCGAAAACGGACAAATAGAGGATGAAGGGCATTTTAAAAATGGGATTATGGATGGTATATGGAAAGGATATTATGAAAATGGAATGTCTCGATATGAGGTGTCTTATGCAGAGGGACAAAAGCATGGAGCGTGGAAACACTGGTATCCCAATGGAAAACCTCAAGATATAATTTACTATGCCAATGGTTTACTGCATGGTAGTTATACTACTTTTTACGAAACCGGTTCGGTGCAGGAAATAGGAAATTATGTCAACGGAAATAAAAGCGGAAAATGGGAAAGTTTCTTTCCGCATGGTCCTACAGCCGGTGTTTTTCACATGAAGAATAATCTCTACGATGGCGATTTTATCCGCTATTATCCGGATCGCACGCCTCAAGTTAAAGGCTCGTATAAAGGCGGAGTGAAACATGGAATGTGGACTTTTTACGATAAAAAGGGTAAAGTGAGCAAAACCATTATGTTCAACAATGGAGATGAAGTAAGAGTCAAAGGTAGAACGCCCTATTAATCGGGAATTCCTTTATAGAGCCATTTTAGTCAGCAATTTGAAGGCTATTTTTTCAGCAGTTTATAGACTCAGAAAAAGAGTTTGCCACTTTGGGTAAAGGCAATAAAATGGGGATTGGCCAGTTTTTTGGCACTATAAGTCAGACTTTTTTTATCCTGCATATCCAAAATATCTCCGCCTATACAGCGCAGCAATGCGTGACCAGCGGCGGTGTCCCATATATATGTTCTTCCGAAACGCAGATACACATCCGCTTTAGCCTCGCTCATAAGGGCAAATTTTATACTGCTGCCCACATGTTTGTCGACCACTTTTTTCGACTCAGGTAAAGATTTTAGGAAGGAATTATACGCTTCTTGACCTTCATTAGAGAGGGTTCCGCTGAGCAGTTTCCATTCCGATTTCGGACTATTATCGGCTCTGTAGATTTCTTTGGTTTGATTCAAATAATCGAGTTTTATAACCTCGTTTTCTGAACTGTACCACAGGCAATGCAATATGGGGGCGCAGATCAATCCGAAAACGGGCATTCCGTCTTCAATCAATGCAATATTAATGGCAAATTCGCCGCTTTTATTTACAAATTCTTTCGTTCCATCCAGAGGGTCAACGCACCAGAAACGTTTTACATCCGAATCCGACACTTCCACCTCTTCGCTTATAATTGGAATTTGGCTTTTGATGAGTATACTACGTATGATTTTATCCGATTCTAAATCGGCTTGAGTGAGGGGACTTAAATCGGATTTTACGATGACGTCGAAGGGTTTTTCATAAATGGCCAAAATAGATTTAGATGCTTCAATAGCCGCGTCGATTGCCAAATCTTTCAGAGAAATCATGCCAATTTCGATTCAATAAGATAACGTATAATTTCCTTTTCGGTGAGACCGGCAGCGCGAATTTGTTGGGGAATTAAACTTGCCGGCGAAAATCCGGGTATAGTATTCGCTTCCAGGAAATAGGGGATATTATTTTTAATAATAAAATCGATACGCACCATACCTTTACACGCAAGGATTCTATAAATTTTTCGGGTTAAATCATTCAAGGTTTGCAGCACTTCCTCCGAAACGCGTCCCGGGGTAATTTCGGTGCTCTTGCCTTCATATTTGGCTTCATAGTCGAAAAACTCGTTATGGGGCACAATCTCGGTGATGGGTAAACAAATCAGTTCGCCTTCTTTTTCAAACACCCCGCAGGCTACTTCCATGCCTTCGATAAATTCCTCGAATATAGCTGTATCATCGTGTTGAAATACGTGAGCCAATGCATCGGGAAATGCCGTTTTTTCTTTGATTTTATAGGTGGCAACCGAACTTCCTCCATTATTGGGTTTTAGAAAACAAGGATATCCGGTGAGTGCTGTAATAGCGTCGAAATCCGGTTTTTCATCTTTGTGCAGAGTAATGGCTTTTGCAACAGGGATATGGAAAGATTCTGCCAAACGTTTCGATACCATTTTATTCATCGTGAGCGCGCAATTCAGAATATCGGGGCCTACAATGGGAATACCCATCAATGCAAAATAACCCTGAATAATTCCATCCTCACCGGGAGTTCCATGGATGATATTATAAATTACATCGAAATGAATTTTTTCACCATTTCGAATAAAGCTGAAATCAGATTTATCAATAGCCCATTTTTCATCCTGATGCCAGACGTACCAATCCTTAGCTTTGATGATAACCATGAAAGCCTCAAATCGATCCGTGTCCATAACCGACATCACCATTTGGGCACTATTAATGCTTACTTCATATTCTCCGGAATTCCCACCGGCAATTACAGCTACCCGCTTTTTCATACCAAATAATTCTTAAACAAAGGTAGCTTTTGGCTTGAGTTTACTTTGCACGTTTTCTTAATTTTTTTAGCATAGAAATGTGCATAATTAAAGTCGTATAAAAAGATAAGAAATGAGCCCAAAATTCCATTTTCATTTTTGATATAGAAAGGCTTAAAATAAAATTAGAGAGAGGCGTTCTTATGCTTTCAAAAGTCGGACAGAGAATGTGGATATTTGAAGCAAAAGAAAAGCATAGATAATGTGTGAGTTTTTATTAAATTTGCCCATTATATAAAGAAAGTGTTGAAAGAAAGTCTAAAAACATTGATTATAGCCGGAATAGCCATGATAAGTCTGGGCGTTATTTTATTCCTTGGATTAGATTGGTATACGCGTCACGATGAGAAGATTATAGTACCTGAAGTCATAGGCAAAACTGTTGCCGAAGGTTTTACGGTATTAGAAGAGCAGGGACTTATTGGGGTTGTAACCGATACCTTATTTATGGCAGATAAGCCTGTGCATACCATACTGGAGCAAAATCCCGATAAGGATTCCGAAGTAAAAAGTGGCCGTAAAGTATATTTGGTGGTATCGGGCAATAAAGCTCCCCAAATCGAGGTTCCCGATCTGAAAGATTTGAGCGAAAGAGAAGCTAAGGCTCAATTAGAAGCGCGTGGATTTAAAGTGGGTAAGGTCATTAGCGTTCCTGAATTTGGCGGGGTAGTGGGATTAAATTATAAAGGCAAGCCCATTGCGCCCAAAACCAAACTGGCTAAAGGAGCTACAATAGATATACGAATTGGTCGTTATACCACAGATAATGATACAACTACCACAATTAATCTTTTAGAAATTGAATAGAATTTTCTCTTTTGGTTTTATGGCCTGCTTTACATTTCTGAGCCATAGCTCGGTATTGAAAGGGCAAATTGTAGAAACGCCAACGGGCTCTAATACGGTATTGTTGCAAGGTGCAAAAGTCCACACTAAAGATTTGGTCTTACCGGCATCGCAACATTATTTCGAATTAGATACCTTAAACTTACCTTTTATCGATGATTTCAGTCGCAATAAATTCAAAGATTACCGCTTTTATCAATACACGGGTGTCAGTTCCCAATTTTTGAATTATTACGAAGTAAACGATATCAATCCTTTTCCCGATAGTGTATATTGGGTCAATACAGCGCCTTATGTTTACTCGGTAAACGGTGCGGGTGGAATAGATTCCGTATTGAGTACCCAGACCGTCGAGATATATGTATACGACACATTAGCCAATCCCTTTCGTCGTATAGATACCATACAGGCCTTTGCCTATCAGCCTCGGTTAAAGATCATCAATTCCATGGTCGAAACCTTACCCGGTCCATTCGATGGAAGATTTTACAAAAGAGAAAAAGAATATTTTATTTATCCTGTTCAGCCTTGGGACAAGAGTTTGTGGGTAGATAATTACGTATACCGCAACAATCATCTTCCGGTGAATCCGCCCAGTATTGGCGTTGCCACTTTCGATGGAATTAACGAGCGCGGCATACCTTATGATGCCTCATCTTCATCCTCTCGGGTGGCAGATTATCTGACGAGTAAGCCCATAGATTTAAGCGTCTATAGTGCGGCAGATTCGCTCTATTTAAGCTTCTTTTATCAAGCACAGGGATTGGGATTTTATCCCACTGCAAGCGATAGTTTGGTTTTGGAATTCAGAAGTCCGGACGAACTTCAATGGCGCCATGTATGGAGTGTGGAAGGGGAGCAGATGAAGCCCTTCAAGGCCGTATTGATCAAAATTACAGACCCGATTTATTTAAAAAAAGGCTTTCAGTTTCGGTTTAAAAATTATGCTGCACTCAATGCCAATAAAGATCATTGGATGGTCGATTATGTATATTTGAATGCCAACAGAAACCATGGCGATTCCTTATTTAACGATGTGGCCATAGCGCAGTTGCCCAAATCCATACTCGATGAGTATACGCGCATGCCTTCGCATCAGATATTGAAGGTCGATATAGACGAGAAATGGGAAAATATGCATATCAGTAACCTGAATAGCAGTGAGATCGGTGTTTATTACGAACATAATTTTATAGATCAGGCGGGCAATTATTTAAGCACTTATCCTGCCGATAATTTACCCGGATTTTACGATACATCCTGTGTAAAGCCCTTTCATTTGTTTGGTTATGACGACAATGTAAGGCATTCCGGTCCGGCTTTCAGTTACGATTTCGACATACAATGGCCGGGGGGATTACCTTTCAATTCCAAACAAGTATTTCGTGTTTTGCACAGAATAGAGGCATTTCAATGTCCGCAAGCCGGTCCTTGGGTTCCTTTTGTCGATTTCAATACAGATAACGATACGGCCATTTACCATCAGGTATTTCACAACTATTATGCCTATGATGACAGTACGGCCGAGTCGAGCATTTATTTGGGTCAACAAGGAGAGGTCGGTTATATGTTCGAGTCGAATTTTGCCGACAGTTTACGGGCTATACAAATCCATTTCAATCCCCAAGGCTTCGATGCTACGCAGCATAATTTCACCTTAATGGTCTATAAAGACAATGGGGGAGAGCCGGGCGATACATTGTATACACAGACTTATGTAATTCCTGAATATGCCGAATGGGGTCCGAATGGGTTTACCACTTATATTTTACCTCGTGCCGTGGCTTTACCTGCGGGTAAGTTTTATGTAGGCTGGAAACAAAACAGCATATTCAAGATGAATGTGGGTATGGACAAGAACTTCGATCGTTCCGACCGGTTATTTTTCAAGACCTTGGGCAATTGGATGAGTTTTGCAGATTTGGGCTACACCGGTAATTTGATGATACGTCCTGTTGTGGGTGCTCCGGTATCCGAGAGCGATTTTTTGGGTAGTCCGGTTTATACAAATCCCCAGGAAGTGGTCCACAGCATGAAGCTTTATCCGAATCCGGCCGGTGATTATATTCAGCTTCAAGCTTCATTGCCTTTAGAAGCAGAATTAGAAATAGAAATTTATTCCGTTCAGGGACAATTGGTTTACAGGGGGACACACACACAAGTACAATCCATACCTCTACAACATTTACAAGGCGGATTATATATATGCAAAGTTCGCAATCAGGAAAAAGGATTTGTACAAACACAAAAGTTTATTATCAACAGGTGACACATAAGAACATAAGCGAGGCAGAGCCAATAGGAGAAGAAGAAAACGAGGAGTTTTTATACGAGCATCATCATATCATATGCGATAAAGGTCAACAGCCTTTGCGGGTGGATAAATTTTTACAGGCGCGTCTGGAAGGTATTTCCAGAAATAAAATACAAGCTGCTGCAGAAGCCGGTTGCATATTAGTAAACGATAAAATTGTTAAACAAAACTACCGAATAAAAGGAGGGGATGATATACGTATCGTTTTCAGTAAGCCTCGTGTATATACCGAAGTAAAAGCCGAAAATATTCCCTTAGAAATCGTGTATGAGGACGCGTCATTATTGGTTGTAAACAAACCTGCGGGCTTGGTTGTACACCCGGGTATAGGCAATTATACCGGCACATTAGTCAACGCGCTTTTGTATCATGTACAGCAATTACCTGAGGTCAAAAACATGAATCCCGAAAATCCGTCCTATCCTCGTCCGGGATTAGTGCATCGTATAGATAAGAATACAAGTGGATTATTGGTAGTGGGAAAAAATGAGAAAAGTCTAGATTTTTTAGTGAAGCAATTTTTCGATAAAACCGTAGACAAGATATATACAGCTTTAGTTTGGGGGAATGTAAAAGAAGATGAGGGCACCATAGTGGGCAATATAGACAGGCATGAGCGTTTTCGTAAGCTCTTTGCTGTATATCCGCCCGATGGAGAAAAAGGGAAGCCGGCTGTAACCCATTACAAAGTATTGCAGCGATTTGGTTATGTCACCTTAGTTCAGGTGAAATTAGAAACGGGGCGTACGCATCAGATCAGGGTGCATATGAAGCACATAGGTCACAATTTGTTCAATGATGATTATTACGATGGAAATCGGATAATCAAGGGGCCGAATCATTCCAAATACAAACAATTTGTACAAAACTGTTTCGAGCTGATTCCTGCTCAGGCATTACATGCCACCGAGTTGTCTTTTACTCATCCAGAGACCAAGGAGCGAATGCATTTTAGCGCACCATTGCCCGAAGGATTTCAAAAGATTATACGCAAATGGGAGGTTTATTCCAAGGCTGTAGATCCCATTTTAGAGGAGGATGACGAAGAATAAATCATTCTGCATTTTCCCATTTTCCCATTTTTTTCAGAATGCGCACTGTACGTTTTGAGGGGTAATAATACCATATTTCCAGTTTATTCTGCAGCAAACGCGGGTAAAACTCTATTTTTTTAGGGAATAAAAGAAAGTCTGTATACAATTCGGTATAATAGGGGAAAGGCCATGCAAGGGGTTTGCGGGCCGAATCTTGCAAGCAAATCATATCTACCGTGGTAACCGTAACCGGAGAGCCATTTTTCCCATAAATATAATCGTGCAAAACCGAGGCATAAATTATATTTTTTTCTCGAACCTGAATATGGGGGTTAAATTGGAGGCTATCATCCAAAAAGAAAGGAGAACTTTTATGTTCAATAAAAGCATCTATATGATCGGCATAGATAAAATACACGGGGCAGAAGCTGAAGCTTTTTCGAAATGCGGCGACCAATTTTTTATTGAACTGTGTAGCTCTTTGATTTATTTTTTGGGCGTTAAGCGTGTCGCCGTGCTTTTGCAAGAGTGCAATGCGCGTACTATCCGTTTGCAAATAAAATACGATAGCGCCATCCTTTTTCAGGTCGGGATAGCCTCTGAACAGGGTTTGAGAAGAGGCGATTTGAGTCCATAAAAACAGGAAATAAAATCCCAATGCAATAGAGCCTAGCCTTTTATTCATTCGATTAAAAATTAGTTGGGTTTCATTCCCAAATGATACATAGTAAAGGTCCATATATCCGTCCATTCGTCAATACTTTTGGCGGTTGGTTTACCGGCGCCGTGACCGGCATTAACGTCAATGCGTATGAGCACAGGATTTTTTCCCATTTGATTTTTTTGCAATTCGGCTATAAATTTAAAACTGTGACCGGGCACCACACGGTCGTCGTGGTCGGCGGTTGTGACTAAAGTAGCCGGATATTTTACCTTACGAATGGAATGCAGGGGCGAATATTTAATCAGGGCATCGAATTCTTCCTTCACATCGCTTCTTCCGTAATCATTGGCCCAAGCATATCCGATGGTAAATTCGTGATAATGGAGCATATCCAATACGCCTACTCCGGGCAATGCCACTTGAAACAAGTCCGGTCTTTGGGTCATACAGGCCCCTACCAGAAGTCCGCCATTACTTCTGCCGCAAATGGCAATTTTGGAAGTAGAGCTATATTTTTCTGCAATCAGAAATTCTGCTGCTGCAATAAAATCGTCGAATACATTTTGTTTTTTCAGTTTCGTCCCGGCCAGATACCAATCTTTCCCAAATTCTCCGCCTCCGCGAATATTGGCAACGGCGTAAATACCACCTGCTTCCAAAAAGGGAATCATAGCCGGTGAAAAAGAAGGGGTAACCGAAATATTAAAGCCTCCGTATCCGTATAAGTAAACCGGATTTTGGCCATTCCGAGTTATTCCTTTTTTAGCAGTAATAAACATAGGAATCATCGTTCCGTCTTTAGAGGGATAAAAAACCTGCTTGGTTTCATAATCTTCGGCGCGGAAGGACACTTGAGCTTTCCAGTATTCCTGAATTGTTCCGGAGTGAATATCCATTTCGTAAATAGTTCCGGCTTGCAAAAAGCTACTGAAAGAGAAATAAGCTTTCGTTAATCCGTCTTCTCCGTTAAGTCCGGAAACTATACCCGGTCCGGGCAGGTTAACAGAGGCTTTCATTTTACCCTTCAGGTCAAAAATCTTCAAATCCGATTGCACATTATGCAAGTATGAAGCGATAAAAAGTCCGGATTGAAAATGGACTTGTTGCAATACGTCTTTTGATTCGGGGATAATGGTCAGTTGTTGTTTGGGGTTTTTCAGGTCAATTGCGATCAGTTTGCCGTTCGGAGCTTGAGCATTAGTAAAAATGAAAATTTTCCCGTTTTGGTGCGTAACAAAATCAGCATCCTGATCAAAGCCTTCGAAGATGGGTGTCCACTCCGCATTGGGCTCATCCGCCATTTTGAAATAAAAAGAATTTCCGGAAGTTGTGGCACTTGTAGTAAGAATAAGAATTTTTTCATCCTCGCTGGCGGTCAAACTCACAAAATGTTGAGGGTTTTCGGGGTCTTCATAAACCAGAGAATCTGATTTTTGTGCTGTACCCAGCTTATGATAATAGACCTTCATATGTTGGTTTTTCCGAACAAGTCCTTTATCTCTTAATTTTTCCGATTCGCCATCATAACGGCTATAGAAGAATCCGTTTTGGAACCAGGAAGCGCCGGAGAATTTAATATTATGTAAAATTTCGTCACGAAATTCCTTTTTTTGAACATCGAAAATACGGAAGCTTGTCCAGTCGCTACCGGCCTCAGAAATACCCACTACGGCCAAATTTCCGTCCTTAGAAAGCGAGAATAGGGTGAGTGCTGAGGTTCCCTCTTTAGAGAGCATATTGGGATCCAGCAATACCCCGGGCATATTCGCGGGGGAATCCTGAAAGTACAATACACTTTGGTTTTGCATTCCGTCATTTTTAAAATAAAAAAACTTTCCTTTTTTCGAAAAAGGTGCGCCCATGCGTTCATAATTCCAAACATCCTTCAGGCGTTTTTCTATGCCGGCTCGAAAGGGAATAGATTTGAGGTGATTTTGAGTTATTTCGTTTTGTTGGGCAACCCAGTCTTTGGTTTGCTGACTATAGGTATCTTCGAGCCAGCGAAAATTTTCGGTTATAGTGGTGTCGAAAAAAGTCTGACTAACCGGAATTTCTTTCGTTTTTGGATATTTAATCTGCGCCATAATCGGACTGAAAAAAGAGAAACAAGTAAGTGTGAAAATTAAGTTTTTCATAGCATGTAAATAAGAACGAATATACTAAAAAACAATTAAGCCCTGGGATGGAAGCGCAATATGGTATCTCGAAGGAATTCCCGGTCTAAATGGGTATAAATTTCGGTCGTAGTAATAGAGGCGTGGCCCAGCATTTCTTGTACGGCTCTCAGGTCTGCACCGCCTTCTACAAGGTGAGTTGCAAAGGAGTGTCGGAAAGTATGGGGACTGATGGATTGGGTAATTTTGGCTAGGGCGGCACATTTTTTCAATTCCATGAAAACATATTGACGGCTGAGATTTTTTCCGAATTTATTGAGAAAAAGAGTGTCTTCGAAGCCTTTTTCAATATGTTGGTGCACACGAGTATGATGCAGGTAGAGGTTTACGGCTTTAATGGCTTTCGAACCTATGGGCACCAATCTTTCCTTTTCGCCTTTTCCGGTAATTTTCAAATATCCTTCTTCGAAATGGAGCTGACTTATTTTTTGGTGAATGAGTTCAGACACCCGCATGCCGCAGCTGTACATAAGTTCGAACATGGCCACATTGCGTTGGCCTTCGGTCTTACTTTTATCGATGACACGGAGTATATCTTCAATTTGTTGGGGACTTAGGACATCGGGTAATTTACGTCCCAGCTTGGGCATTTCGAGGAGTTCGGATGGATCGATACTGATAAGATCTTCCATCATGGCATAGGTGAAAAAAGAGCGTATGCCACTCAATATGCGTGCTTGAGAGTTGGGACTAAGTTCCATTTCGACCAGGACGGCTACAAAATCCTGTAAATGATTCAGATGAATATCGCGTATATCGCCTTGGAAATTTTGATTTTCGAGGAAAGAAAAAAAGCGGTTAACATCTCTCAGATAAGCTTCTACCGAATTGGGAAGAAGCGATTTCTCGAGAGTAAGCCAAATTTGAAAGCCCTTTATATAACTTTGATAATGCATAGTGAGTAAAAAAGAAAAATAGTAATTAGCTTTGCCAAAGCAGAACAAAGTAAACAAAAGAAAAAGAAGGGCAAGGCATGGGAGCAGAAAAATGCATACAAATATTGAACGGACCGAATTTGAATTTATTGGGATTACGGGAGCCTGAAATATATGGGAATAAGAGTTTTGATGAGTTTTATGAATACCTCAAGGAGGTCTATCCGGAATGGGAAATTCGTTATGCGCAAAGCAATCATGAAGGCGATTTAATAGATATAATACAAATGTGTGGAAGGGAGAAAATTCCCGTTATTCTGAATGCGGGCGGATATACGCACAGTTCAGTTGCCCTTGGAGATGCCATTCGTTCGGCTCAAACAAAAGTAATCGAAGTACATATATCGCAAATATATAGCCGCGAGGAGTTTCGGCATCATTCCTTTATATCTCCCGAGGCCATCGCTGTGATATCGGGATTAGGATTATACGGGTATGAAGCGGCTGTTGCCTATTTGGTGGGCAAACATCAACCGTGAATCCCTTCCGATTTGCCGTAATTCAGAATAATTTCGCTTTCATAAGCCAGCCATTCTGCCCAACGTTTATCCACATATTCCCGTGGTTTTACGGATCTTGCCAGCGTGATAAACATGGTATAATGAGCGGCTTCGCTTTCCATTAATTCTCTGTAAAATGCGGCCAATTCTTCATCATCAATATGTTCGCTTAAGACCCTGAATCTTTCGCAGCTTCGTGCTTCGATCAGGGCACCAATGAGCAACCTTTCCACGAGGTTTACTTCGCGGCTATTGCCTTTAATCATAAAGTTTAGTAAATCGTTGACATAGAAGTCTTTTTTTTCCTTTTCGAGTTGATAACCTCTTTCAAGAATAATATGGTAAACGCGTCGGAAATGCTCCATTTCTTCTTGAACCAAGGCACTCATTTTCTCCACTACATCTTCAAAATCGGGGAATTGAGTCATAATAGAGATGGCCGAAGAGGCTGCTTTTTGTTCGCACCAAGCATGATCGATGAGTATATCTTTGATATTATTTTCCACCACATTTTTTACCCAAATTGGGTCTGTAGCCATTTTTAGACGAAAAGTTCCCATGCTGCAAAAGTAGTGTGAAAAAGATAAATGCGAAAAAGAAGCAAAATATAGACATAAAATTATGTATTTTTCGCAAAAATTAACCCCATGAATACAAAGAAACCTCTGCTGCTTTTCATATTTAGTATACTCATTAATACTGCATATACTCAGGGTGTTTATGCTGATTATAGTAAGGATTACTATCATATGATCGAGCGTTATGAGATTAAGAACAGTAGGCTCAGCGAAGATTTTTTTACCACGGGCGGCAATATACGCAGGCAGGATATAGCTTCGTATTTCGATTATTATACGCAAAATTTGAATCCCAAAACCAAGTTATCGCGTCGGGATTCCTTTAATATAGATTATTTATTAGCCGATAATTGGGAATGGAGTAAAGATCCGGATGCGGCATCGCGGCCCTATGCCAAGATAAAGAAGAGTTTTTTGAAGCATTTTTATGTAAGGCGCAATGCATTTTTGAGTTATGAGAGCAAGAATAAATTATTCGAAGTGCAGTTCAATCCGCGTTTTTATGGCATGATTGGATATGAGCCGGGTTATGGGATGCATTATATCAATACGCGTGCATTTGAGGCGCGGGGTATGATAGGGCGGCGCTTGGGATTTTATACCAGTTTGACCGAGAATCAGGCTCGTTTTCCGTCCTATTATGCAGCGGTAGAGAAGGGGCAGAATGCTTTACCGGGCGAGAATTTTTACAAGGATTACAAGCAAAATGGGGCTTATGATTATTTTGGGTTCAGGGGTTATCTGACATTTACGGCCATCAAAGACGTTTTGCAATTTCAATTTGGGCATGATAATCAGCGTATAGGAACGGGCTATAGATCCTTATTGCTCGACAATAATGGACCACCTATGTTATTTTTAAAGACCAGCGTTAAAGTCTGGAAATTCAATTACCAGTGGATGTTGGCTCAGGGGATAAATAATTCGTCCAAGAATGCTTATCAGGGTTTCGATAAAAAATATTTTGCCTGGCATCATTTAAGTATGAATATAGGGAAGCATTTTAACCTGGGTATATTTGAGGCCATAACAAACGGCAATTCGGGAGCAGATGCCAAATTTGAGTTGAATTATCTAAATCCGGTTATTATTTATCGTTCGGTAGAAGCATTTATAGGGAATAAAAATGCGGCCATGTTGGGTATGGATTTTAAAGTAAATTTTTTGCGTCATTTTCAGGTATACGGACAATTGGCTATATCCGAATTAAATTTTCAGGAACTAAAGAAAAGGAACGGTTGGTTTGGAAATCAGCAAAGTTTTCAGATTGGGGCAAAATATATAGATGCGTTTACGCTAAAGAATTTAGATCTACAGGCCGAGTTCAACTATGTGCGTCCTTTTATGTATAGCGATCGGATACCTGAAGCTGCGTATACACATTACAATCAGCCTTTGGCGCATAATTTAGGAGCCAATGTAGCCGAAATTGTGGGTATAATACGCTATCAACCGCATAATCGGGTACATCTGACCTTAGAATCCTTTTATGCATTGCGTGGTTTGGATGCGGATACGTCGATGAATTATGGGAGTAATTTGCTGAATTCCTATACAGATCGTTCGCAGGATTATGGCAATTATATAGGCAGTGGGGTTCGAACTAAGGTGTTTTTTGCACATTTTACGGCATCCTATATGGTTCGTCATAATTTATTTATCGATTTCAATACCCTATTTCGTTCGAGTCGCAGTGCTTTGCCTCAATTCGACGATAATTCGCTCAGTGTAAATCTGAGTGTGCGCATGAACATGGGAAGACGCTTCATGGCCTATTAAAAAAAAAGGCAATCCGAAGATTGCCTTTCCATCTATAAATTAGATATTAATGTTCGAATGTAATAAGTATACGCGTTCTATCTGTTTGCGTTTCTTTGGTATTTGCGTTGGGTTGGAATGTAGAAACCGTTTCGGATGTGTATTCAAGTACTAATTGTTCTTTATCCAATTCAACAACATTAAAATTCACAGGTTGATTTCCATAAAACGGGAACTCCAGATTTGCTTTTTGTTGATCGTTATTTTTCCAATTCCAGTAAAAAGAGCTGGAGTTTGTAGAAGGCAAATCGCTGTGTGTAACCGTAGTACCCGGTAGGCCGGAAACCTCGGTAAAGGTGCTGATTCTTTTCACAGTCACTTCAAAAGAACCCGCTCCGCCTTCTTCGAAAATCCAATTCCCTGCAAAATCGTGTTTAACAGTAGTTCTGGTAAAGAAGTCGGGACTTCCCACCTCTTGGTTTAATTGATAATTAACCGTTGTATACTCCGATCCGGCGATATGAGTAGAGTCCATTTGAATTTGGGTTTCATCCGGAGTGGCATCCAAATAATCTGTTTTATCGATTTCTTTCATTACGATTTCTGCAGATTTAATTTTCCATTCCGAACGTGTCAGATTCTTATCGTACCCATCTTTTTCTTTGGCACATCCTGCCACGATAAATGCGCAAGCTGCCGCTACAATTAAATTAGTTGTTTTCATATAAAAATTGTTTAGGGCTCAAAGGTAAAAGATTTTTTTTGAGAACGGTTTGAAAATAACAAACTAATTCTAAACGAATTTAAGTTGATAACTCGTAATTTATTGATTTTCAGTAAATTTTATACCGTACTTTTCCAGTTCATCGAGTACAGGATTATAGATTTCCGGGTTAAGGGGTAATTGAACTCCTTTCCCTGTGATTTTTCCGGTGAGCATGGCTACGGCGGCTATACCCAGGGGGAGTCCCACCGTTTTAGCCATGGCACTATGGAGCGTATTTTCGCCTATACAAACCATGGAAGAATAGAGATTTTTTTGTTCTCCATTTAATATATATACGAATTTATGCCACATCACAATCATGTCTTTATCCTCCGGTTTAGGCGTCCATTTTTGTTCGAGTATATGCAGCAGCATTTGTGCGGGACTTGCATTATGCAGTCCGGGTTTTACCGTATCGTCGAAGAGGCCGAGCCAGGTTAACTTTTCCATTTCGAGCGAATCGAGATCCAGTTTCAATTGTTGGGCCAGTTTTGTTTCGACCGAATCGGTGGGGTGGTAGTATAAAAAGGCATTAATAAAATCGCGGTTTGTGAGTTCGTGCGAGTCGAGCATTATATAAGAGTCGTCCGTTGCTCCCAATTGCACCAGACAATCCCATGCTTTAGAGAATCCGGGTTTACGGAAAGTGCCTCTATAGATAGTTTGCACGTCGTGCAATTTATAGGCATCCTTGTATTTCAGAGAGTCACGGTTCGCATAGCCTTCAAATTTTCCATAGGGTTCAATGCGTACGATTTCCGTGCGTCTAAAGACACGTTGATATGGGATATACTTGTATTTGCCTTCGTGCAAGAATTTACAAGCACCGCCTTGAGAGGCCAGTACCACATTTTTAGGTGCCCAGAAAAACTTATAATGCCAGGGATTATCGTCGCTTTCCGGGGCGGGTAATCCACCTGTAAAAGATTCGAAATCGCGAATATAGGCACCTTGAGCTTGCAATCGGTCTATAATACGCAAGGCGCTCATATGGTCAATTCCCGGGTCAACGCCCATTTCATTGAGCAGCAATACACCTGCATCGCAGGCGGCCTGATCCAGTTTTTTCATTTCATCGCTTACATAAGAGGCGGTGACCATATTCTTTTTAAGCAGAATACAATCTTTAGCCACATCAATATGCAGGTGTGCGGGCAACATAGAAATAACCAGATCGTGCGATAGGATTAATTCCTTGCGTAAATCCTCATTGCGTATATCAAAAGCAATGGCGCTGCCATTGGGGTGATTATTTAATTTTTCTTCAGCCAGTTTGGGATTCATTTCGGCAATCGTAAGCGTAAAAGGAACTTGCGTACTCTTTTCCAATAAGTAATCGATTAGTGCGGTTGCCGATCTGCCTGCTCCGATAAGCAATATTTTCTTCATACGAAATTATGACAATTAAACAGCAGCAAAGGAAAGAAAATAAGGGCTACATTGCCAAATAAAGTAGAGGAATTATTTAAATAGAAAAGCAATTGTACATTTGTGCTTTTATACAATATGAGAAATAAGTATATATTCTTTGGGACAATTACGGCAGCCTTATCGGTCATATTAGGAGCAATGGGTGCACATTGGGTCGGACAAAATTTTACGCCACGAAGTGTAGAACTTTTTGGAACGGCATCCGACTATCAAATGTATCATTCCATAGGGTTGATTTTAATAGGCATATTGGCAGAGCGTAAAAAGCATTTATCCTTTTTTCTTCCGGCCTTATTTATGGGATTAGGTATGCTTTTTTTCTCCGGGAGCATTTATTTGCTTGCCTTAAGATCGGCCTTCGAAACAGATTTATCCTTTTTGGGTCCGGTTACTCCACTGGGCGGATTATGCTTTATAAGCGGCTGGATATTATTCGGCATTAAAGCTTTTCAAAAATAAAGACTTTATTCGAGCATTTTAGCATCCGAATTATAGCCGTAAAACCGCAATCTTTCGGCATATTGAGTACGGTATTCGGGCAAAGGATTCAGGAATAATGCAGCAGCAGATAATTTCAATACTTCGTCGCGGGCTTCCGGAAGAGCATTAAATAAATCCTTTGCATAAATGGACAAAAGAGCGTCATTTTGCCGAAACATGCTGTATAATTGGTTCGAAAAATAACGAGCATCGGCTAAATTTCTATGTTTTAAAGCAAAATAAAAGCGGCGAGACAAGAAAGTAGAATCGCTTTGGTCGTTGGAGAGTGCATATTCCAACATAATAGCTTTGTGATAATGAAGAGAATCGGCATCTTTAAGCGATTTTTCGAGGGATCTGTGCACAAAATTCCGCAGTGCCGTTTCTTGTGAGGCAACTTGTGGATGTTGGAGAAAAAGAGGAAGATATTCGTATACATAATGGCCTTCCTCATCCGAAACAGTAGATAGAGTATAATCCAAAATTTCGATATAAATATCCGAAATAATGCGATTATTTCTATGCCAAAGTTGACATGTTTTCATGCTTTGAATGGCATTTAAACTGTCTTTTGCAATAAAATAATGAGTATATACAGAACGGGCAAAACTATCGATCGCGCAAAAATTATCCGACCAATAATTTTCAAAAAAAGCATCATATTTTTTATCCTTCATACTTTTTAGTATAGACATAAAAAGGATTTGAGGATTTTGAACGTTTTCGTATACAAATGACTTATTTTCGTTGTGATTAACCCATAGAACAGTAGGAGTGGTGGTGACTTGGTGTTTAATCAGCCATTCAGTATTGGCGGGATTTTGGGCATTTTTAGCCAATAAAGTTGCATTTTTTTTCAACCATTTTTTCTCCTTATTCAGCGCATTAAGTTTTCTTGAAAAATCGTGGCAGTAACTACAATCTTCCTGATAAACATAATAGAATGTCATTTTTTTTCGAGCTTCTTTTCGGGCATATTTAGCCGGCACATATTCATTATAGAAGGGTAGTGGTTTTTGTGCGAAAGCAAGCAGCGAATTAAGAGAAAAAAGCAGACAGAATAAGATGCGCATACTAACCCGGATTTTCCAATTGCTTGGCATAGAGATTTTCGATTCCGCCATGTAGGGTGGCGTTTATTAATTGTCCCTTAATAAAACAAGGTACGGCATTTGTTTTATCAAAAGAAAGACAATAGTCTATATCTTCTTGCAAGTTTAGGCGGGCCAGGCGGTTTCGGTGCGAACTTTCGAGCAAGAAAGCGTTCAAATCCGATTTTGCGGCTTGGTATAGAGAAAGGCTGGCAATGGCGGCATCGCTGTCGTTTTCGTAGCTATAACCTGCATTTTTCAAATCTTCTACCACTGCTCCGGCAAAAAGTGTATCCTCGAGATTAAATCGGTTTTTCCAACCGGCACAAAGCACCATCACATCCTTATTAAGTCCCTTTAGCGCTTGCATTAAAGCCGAAAAATTCACGAATGACCCGATAAGAATATAGGGGCAATCTTTTGCTGCTTCAATGGCTTGTGTTCCGTTTGTGGTTGTGATTACCAGTTTTTTTCCTTGGATATCGGGCCTCATGTAGGAGAGGGGACTGTTACCAAACTCAAATCCTTCCACTATTTCTCCGCCTCTTTCAGCAGCAATGATGACATTATCCTCGTTTTTGTAGAAATAGGTATCTTCTACGTGAGGAACGGGAATCACATAATCTATTCCATATTCAAAAGCGGTGCAAATGGCCGTTGTGGCACGTAAAATATCCACAACTACAGTAATGGCTTCATCTTGGGCATATAGAGGGTATAGAGCCGGTGTAAAACATACTTTTACTATAGGCATATAGTGTTTGATATATGGTTTTGTATAAGAAAGCTACAGCTTTTTTAGAAATAATGAAAAAAAAATTACAAAAATGGTGTTTTTACCACTTTCGCTGCAATATTTTTTTCGCGTATTTTAATAAAAATCGGCGTATCGATTTGGGCATATTCTGCAGGAACATATCCTAGTCCTATGGCCTTATTCAAGCTTGGAGATTGCGTACCGGAAGTCACCCTTCCAATCGTTTCTCCATTGGCATTCACAATATCATAACCTTGACGCGGGATACCTCTTTCGGTCAATTCGAATCCGATTAATTTATTTTGAGCGCCTTCTGTTTTTATTTTTTCAGCAAATTCGCGACCTACAAAGTCTTTGGTGAATTTAGTAATCCATCCTAAACCGGCTTCAATGGGATTGGTATTATCATCAATTTCGTGTCCATATAAACAGAAAGATTTTTCTAAACGCAAGGTATCACGAGCGCCTAAGCCACATGGCTCAAGTCCCATTTCTTTTCCTGCGTCCAGGATGGTATTCCAAACATCTAATGCATATTCATTTGGAACATATACTTCGAATCCACCCGAACCCGTATAACCTGTAGCTGATACAATCACATTTTCAACGCCTGCGAATTTTCCAATACCAAAAGTATAGTATTTCATTTCCACTAAATTCAATTCAGTTAGAGGCTGCAATAATTTAGCCGCATTCGGACCTTGAATTGCGAATAAAGACAAGTCGTCAGAAACGTTTGTCAATTCGGCATTGAACTCGGCATTATATTTAGAAATATGTGTCCAATCTTTATCAATATTCGAGGCATTTACTACTAAGAAATAATCTTCTTCATTATTTCGGTATACGAGTAGGTCGTCTACAATTCCACCTGTTTCGTTAGGGAAGCAGCTGTATTGTACTTGGCCATCTACTAATTTTGAAACATCATTCGACGTAACTTTTTGTAGTAATGCTAAGGCATTCGGACCTTTCACTCTAAATTCGCCCATATGCGACACATCGAAGATGCCTACATTTTCACGTACGGCAATATGTTCTTTCCCTAGTCCGGCATATGTTACCGGCATATTATAACCGGCAAATTCCACCATTTTTGCACCTAAAGCAATGTGCACATCATTCAAAACTATATACTTCATTTCCAATAAATTAAAATTAATTACCAGGCAAAGATGGGTTTGTCGTTCATTTTGGCAACTACTTGGGCGCGAACTCCGGCAAGGGTTGTTTCATTTTCGAAGTTCATAATAACCTCATCAAATAATCCGGCAATTTCTTCCATATCGGCTTCCACTAATCCGCGTGTTGTAATGGCCGGTGTTCCCAGGCGAATACCTGAGGTAACAAATGGGGATTTATCGTCGAAGGGAACCATGTTTTTGTTTGCTGTGATATGTGCTTTTACCAAAGCGTTTTCGGCTTGTTTTCCGGTTATGTTTTTCCCTCTAAGGTCAATCAGCATTAAGTGGTTGTCTGTGCCACCGGAGATCACTCCATATCCTCTTGAAACCAGTGCAGAAGCCAAAGCTTGAGCGTTTTTCATAACTTGTTGGCCATAGATTTTGAAAGAAGGGTCTAAAGCTTCTCCGAATGCCACTGCTTTTGCTGCAATAACATGTTCCAATGGTCCGCCTTGAGTTCCGGGGAATACACCGCCGTCGAGCAATGCAGACATCATTTTCAATTCGCCCTTCAGTGTTTTTTCTCCGAATGGGTTTTCGAAATCTTGTCCCATCATAATTACTCCGCCACGCGGCCCGCGAAGGGTTTTGTGGGTAGTAGAAGTAACAATATGGCAATGTGGGAGCGGATTATTTAATAAGCCCGCGGCGATTAATCCGGCCGGGTGAGAAATATCGGCCAATAAAAGTGCCCCAACCGAATCCGCAATTTCACGGAAGCGTTTATAATCCCATTCGCGACTGTAGGCAGAGGCGCCACAGATCATTAATTTAGGTTTTACTTCAGCAGCCTTAGCCGCTACTTTATCCATGTCTATAATGCCTGTTTCTTTTTCTACACCGTAGAAATGGGGAACATATAATTTTCCGCTAAAATTGACCGTAGAGCCATGCGTTAAGTGACCGCCGTGAGACAAATCGAAACCCAAAATAGAATCACCGGGTTTAATACAAGCGAGCATAACAGCAGCATTTGCCTGAGCGCCGGAGTGGGGTTGAACATTGGCCCAAACTGCACCAAATAATTGCTTAACGCGATCTATAGCCAGATTTTCTATTTTATCCACCACTTCACAACCTCCGTAATAACGTTTTCCGGGAAGCCCTTCGGCATATTTGTTGGTAAGACAAGAACCCATAGCTTGCATAACTTGATCGCTAACGAAATTCTCGGAAGCAATGAGTTCTAATCCTTCACGTTGACGTATATGTTCTTGTTCAATAAATTCGAAAATTTTAGAGTCTCTTTGCATAACTTTTGTTTATGAATAAGGGGACAAACGTACTAAAAAAGTGGGGATATACAAATAGCCATAATCAGGCACGCCTAGAGCATGGAGCAAAAATTTAATGTTGAATATATTGCAGATTTTAGTTTATTAATCCAATCCAAAAACCTATATTTGTTGCTATAATTTCTTTGATTAACATGCGCAATTTTATTTTAGTTAGTAGTATATTTTTATTATCCACTTTCACCGCAATGGGGCAGACCATCACTTTTGATACATTTTTAATGGGAAGTAAGGTTGGAAGTCTGACTGCAACCAAAAAAAAGGGTGGAGATTTGGTTTTTTATGAAGTAAAGGCCAATAATACCGCCAATATTTTAGGGATTAAGAAGCATGTAGAAACCTCTACTATGATTACCATTAAAGGAGGATACGTGGTTGAAAGTCTGGTGAAAAGAATCGACAATGGCAAGTTGAAAAGCTATTGCAATATGAAATGGGACGGGACTAAATACCAGATTGAAACAGAAAAAGGAAAGCGTAGTTATGATCAGAAAATATCTTTGGTGACTATGGAATTTTATTTTAGTGAGCCTAAAAGCAATCTAAGTTATTTTTATAATCCTGCTGCTCACCCTGTAAGCCTTTCTGTTTCCAAAAAAGATAGGGCTGCTTATACATTCAAAACCGATGATGGGGTTAAGCATACCTTTGTATATAAAAATGGGGTATTGGATGAGATAGAAAACAGTATGGATTTGGCAACGGTACGTTTTAGAAAATCCAATTGATTGTCTTTACCTAAATAAACATTACGGCTCATAAAGTTATTTTGTTTATTTATGGGAGCAGCTCAAAATAAGCATACAAATTCCTTTTTTGTCTTTAGTTTTTGATGATTTTATGGGTTTGCACATTCCCGTTTTCATCGCTGCATTTTAGGATGTACATGCCATCTGGAAGTTCCACTAATGAAAAAACAGATTCACTTTTTGCTTTTATTTTCATGTGACTTCTTACTACTCTTCCTTGCAAGTCTATGATTTGTCCGGTGGCATCAGAATCACCATCGTTTGCAATATGGATAACATTTGCAACGGGATTAGGAAAGATTTTCAAACCGGATATGGGTGTATATACTTCATTTGTGAAAAATAATGACCCTTTACAATGCTGATTCGAATCAAGATGAACTAAGGGCATATTATCTGCTTGCCAACAAGATAATAAATTATATTTCATGGATTCATCTCCGTATAATTCATAATGGCAAATAGTAAATCTATACATTAATTTGTTATAAAAATCAAAGATATCGATTGATGGCCCCATTAAATTATTTACTGTTCCTAAATAACTCATTCCGAAATCAGGGCAATTAAAGTTTCCTAGAGTATCGACAATAAATAAATTAATTTTTTTAGATGCAATACCATTTATGTTTTCAGTTTCTACATACGCTTTTGCACACAACATTTGAGTTCCGCCAGCAGGCATAGGGATTGTTCCATAACACCAAATATCGCCGTTATTGGGATTATTATGCCATAAAAACGTTTTTTCATTATTTAGCCATTGGTAAACGGTGTCATTAGAAACAGCAAAGAATATTTTATTTAATGGTATATTTAAAAAGCTTGTGTCATTTTGATAACTAACATCTTTTACAATCCTATTTCCTTGAAAAATAGAATAGGACAAGCCATTAATAATGGTGTCGCCATTGATTTGAGCATGCGTATATCCATATTGATAATTGGGACCACCAAAGTAGTGATGGTTATACCACATCTCCGCTCCGGGCATTGGAAAGCTTTGTGCCTGGACTTGCATTCCAAATAAAATTGTAATAAGTATACAGTATATATTTTTCATAATTCCTATTAAATAAAATGCAAGCTACGTTAAAAAAAATTAAATTTCAAATGGAAATTGATCATATTTTAAAATACAGTACTTCTTCCATTATTGTTTATTTATGATTACATTTTTATATTGCCCAAAAAGTAAATATGGTTTTAGCAAACAAAGCTTATATCTTAAAGGAATGTATTTATACCATTAAAAAAAAAGGGGATTAATTTACCCTGGATTAATGTGTAAAATAAATGAATAAACAATCAAAGAATATTATGCAACAGCATTTATTTTACGAGCTATGAAACATTATAAGCGTAATATAATTTCTTATTTGGATCGTTTTAATTAGTTGGGCATAAACGGAGCTAAATAATATCAGAACATTCAAAGAGAAAATGAATGTAAACATCATCATTACATTTAAAACCCAATAATAATTTGCAGAATAGAAAAAATACGTATATTTGCAGCCCAAAATTGTAATTAATACATATATATGAATCAATACGAAACGGTGTTTATTGTAACGCCCGTGTTATCTCAGGAGCAAGTAAATGAGGTCACGTCCAAGTACAAAGAACTACTTCAAGAAGGTGGTTGCGAAGTGTTAAACGAAGAGAGCTGGGGTTTGAAAAAACTAGCTTATCCTATCGAGAAAAAGTCGACCGGATTTTATCACTTATTCGAATTCAAAGCGAATCCGGAATTTATCGAAAAATGGGAAATTACGTTTAAGCGCGATGAGCGTATTTTACGTTTTATGACCGTGAAATTGGATAAATATGCGGCAGAATACAGCGTAAAGCGTCGCAAGAAATTGGCTGATAAAGGAACGAATAATTAATAAACGGTAAGCATTATGGCACAAAAAACTAATGAGAACAGCGGAGATGTGAGATATTTAACTCCCATTCCGGTAGAAGTGAAAAAACAAAAATATTGCCGTTTCAAAAAATCAGGCATTAAGTATATCGATTATAAAGATCCGGATTTCTTATTGAAGTTTGTAAACGAGCAAGGGAAAATTCTTCCCCGTCGTCTTACCGGAACTTCATTAAAATATCAGCGCAAAGTAGCTCAGGCCGTAAAACGTGCCCGTCAAATCGCTTTGTTGCCTTACTTAGCGGATATGTTAAAATAATTAGGAGGACTATACAATGGTAGATATTATATTAAAGAAAGAAGTAGTGAACCTAGGTTCAAAAGACGAAATTGTTAGTGTTCGTCCGGGATATGCCCGAAATTACCTTGTACCTCAAGGAATCGCAGTTATGGCAACCGAGTCTGCGCGTAAAGTACATGCAGAAAATCTACGTCAACGTGCACATAAAGAAGCTAAGATTCTTGATGATGCAAAAGCGTTGGGCGAGAAATTGGCTGCGTCATCTGTGAAGATTACGGCCAAAGCAGGAGAATCCGGAAAGATTTTCGGAGCGGTGAATACCGTTATGCTTGCTGCAGCTCTGGAATCAGCCGGAATGCAAGTAGATCGCCGTCAAATTGCTTTAGTGGGTGAAGATACCATTAAACAATTGGGTACCTATAAAGCTCAAATTAAACTACACAAAGAAGTGAACGTAGAAGTGAACTTCGAAGTGGTAGGTGAATAAGAAACTATAAACCTGAATACTATGCGGATCTTTTGATCCGCATTTTTTTTATATGCAAACAGAAATTAACCTCTTAAAGCCCAATCATAATAAAGAGTTTTACGAACTGTTGGATTGTGGTGGCTTTGAAAAATTAGAGCGTTTTGGAGAATATATTACGATTCGTCCTGAACCTCAGGCCATTTGGGATAAGAAACGGAGCGAGCAAGAATGGAAAAAGCTTGCCCATGTGAAGTTTGTTGGCACAGGTAGCAATAGCGGTAAATGGGAAAAATATAAGAAAATGCCGGACAATTGGGAGGCTACCTACCAAGGAAAAGGCTTTGCGCTTAGCTTTAATTTGGCGCTTACCGGTTTTAAGCATGTAGGTGTATTTCCCGAACAAAGTGCAAATTGGGATTTTATTTATAATAATCTTAAAAATTCCCCTGTTCAAAATCCGGCTTTCCTTAATCTTTTTGCCTATACGGGTGGGGCATCTTTGGCTGCTAAAGCCGCCGGAGCAGATACCACTCATGTAGATTCGATTAAACAAGTAGTGAGTTGGGCCCGACGCAATATGGAAAGCAGTAAGCTCGATAATATACGCTGGGTGGTGGAAGATGCCGTGAAATTTACCAAAAGAGAAGTAAAACGAGGCAAAATATATCAGGGTATTATTCTTGATCCTCCGGCATTTGGGCATGGACCAAACGGCGAAAGCTGGAAGTTGGAAAAACAAATAAACGACTTATTGAAAGATGTGATTGAAATTTTAGATCCCGAAAACGGATTTTTAATTTTAAATACCTATAGTTTGGGTTTTAGTGCCTTAATTGTAGAGAATATGATTCGCTCCATAATTGCTAAGAAAAAGCACAATTGGAACCCAAGCTTTGGTGAATTGTATATGGAGTCGACCAGTGGAGTCAAGCTTCCTCTCGGGGTTTATTGTAGGATGTAATTTTTTAATAATCAAACCCTTTTCGTCTTATCCCAAAATATAAAAAGCTTATATACTCAATTTTCTTTTAGCTTATTTATCTTCCTTTTGGGTTTAATTGCCATTTTGTTCATGTCTTCAGTACATTTATAAAGGCCAATTATATACTATTTTATTTTCTTATTTTTTCCAGAGGAAAGCTTCCCTTAATAGTTTGTAACTATAAAGAGCGAAGAAGCCTAACTTTATAAATTAATTGGTAAGAAGGAAAACAATTTTACAGAACAACAAATTATCATGATTTTAGATTCCTAAAATTAAGGATAGTGGTATGTTAGCCATCAAAAATGACAGTGAGTTAAAAAAACAAAAAAAAGTTCTAGCTTTGCATTATTTTACAAACCCAAATAAGAAAAAGTTCACTTTAGTTTGATGATGAATATTTAACTGTTAATATTTTAATTTTTACCACTATTATGATTAAAACCTACACCTTTATTAAGTCCCAACTATTTGCTTTTGTTGGATTTATATCTATCTTAACGTTCTATTCAAATGCATCGGCTCAGGTAATTGATGTGCAAGTTGGAACGCAAACAGGAACCGCTTCATTGCTACCCATTACCTCGTGCTTTGGATATAGTTATACGCAGCAAATTTATTTGGCATCAGATCTTGTTTCAAGTGGAATGAGTGGTATAACTCAGATAACCGCAATTCGGTTTTATTATGCTTCAGGACCAACCGGGAGTAGTAATAACTGGACGGTCTATTTAGGAAATTCAGCAAAAACATCTTTTGAGAGTAATTCAGATTGGGAAAATATTTCTAATCTAACTCAGGTTTTTTCGGGTAATATAACTTATCCAGCTGCAGGAAATTGGATGCAAATTACTTTTAGCACCCCTTATTTGTGGGATGGTACAAGTAATCTCGTTATAGCGGTTGATGAAAATCAAATTGGTTGGAATTGTTCGATCAACTGGCGGAAGTCAGATTTAGGTACCAATAGAGGGATTTATTTCCGAGATGATGTCACTAATCCTAATCCTGCATCGCCTCCTTCAGCTACAGGAAGAGTTGGATATGTTCCCAATATTCAATTCGTTGGTCAATTACCTGTTGCTTGTGCAGGTGCACCTGCTTTCACGACTATCCTTTCAAGTGCTGGAAATACTTTGTGTGAAAATGATAATACTGTTTTGTCGTTGAATAACTTTACCGGTAATTATTTTCTTTCTGGTTTGACATACCAATGGCAATCTTTTGACGGTACCAATTGGGTAGATATTAATGGAGCCAATTCTAATACGTATGAAATTCATGAAATAGATAGCACTTCCAATTATCAAATTGTAATTGGATGTTCTAATACAGGGGATGAAACAATTTTAGCTCCTATTTTAATTAACGTCGATCCAAAACCCGATGTATCAATTGATATAGACTCTTGTGTTACTTGTCCTTCTACACCAATTACACTTACAGCTAGTGGTGCAACTACTTATGCTTGGTCGCCTGCTAGCGGATTAAGTGCTACTAATACGGCATCCGTGAATGCATCCCCGGCAAACTCTACTGTTTATACAGTTACGGGAACAGATGCAAATGGATGTACTGCAACAGCACAATCAGCAATTACAACCTATGCAAGCGTAAAAACAGATATAACAACAATTCCATTTTATATTTGTGAACCAAACCTTCCTGTATCTGTGGAAATCATTACACCTCCGAGTGTTGTAGGAGGGATTTGGGAATACCGTTTCCTAAATGCTGACGGAACAACTGAGATTCAAACATGGAGTTCAATAAATACATACAATTATACTCCAACTGCTGATTCCGTTTATACATTCTATGGGCAGTTGCGTAATACAGCTTGTGGTACAGCGGTTGATTCTGTTGAAGTAAAAGTAGTTGTGGGATTTGGTGGAGATGTTTCAAAAGTTGATTATGATTGCATTAATCTAGGTGGAACAATAAATGTAATGAATGCTTTTGGTCAAGTTGAAATAGCAACACTTTACGATAATGCCTTTGTAACGGCAAGTGATTCAGCTGGGGTTGCTATGACGGGTGCTGCTACCATTTCAGGTGGAAGATTGGTGTTAACCCCTTCAGCAACGGGTAGTTCTGGTGCCGCTTCCTTCAATGCGACAGGCAATTTAGGTATTAATAATTCTCTTAATGTGTCTTTTTCAATGACTATGGATACACCAATAAATGTTGGTGCAGATGGAATTGCTTATTCTTTTGGAAATGATGTTTTAACAACCGCTGGATCTTTGCAAAATGGTAGAGGCTCAAAATTGAGATTAAGCTTTGATGCAATTGATAATAGCGGGAGCAATGGAAATATAAAAGGTGCTTATTTAGTATACGGTTGGACCAGTACCGTAGAATATGGCCCTGCCAGCAATGGTGTACTGGCTTTTAATCCAAATACCTCTTTGTGGTTCGACAAAACGGATGTATTGATTAATTTATCAATTGATGCTACAGGAAATGCTACAGTCACCGCTGATGGACAGGTGCTTTTTAGCAATGTTCAAATGCCTGCAGCATATATGAATGCCGATGTTTCTACATGGAAACACCATTTTGGTGCTCAAACGGGAGCTTATGCATTTAGACAAGCCATTGATAATGTGAAAATTTCTAAAGAATCTGTATTTTATGGAATTTCCCAAGGAACGGCTACAACTGTTCCAACAAATTGGCAGTCTAATTTTACATTTACTGATTTAGATCCTGGAATTTATCATGTTTGGTTGGCACATGATTCAACTGCTGCATGTTCAAAAAGAATAGAAACAATAGAAATCTTAAACACAAACCCATTGGTTGATTTGGGTGCAGACACAACTATCTGTGCAGGTGAATCATTAACCTTAGATGCAGGCAACCCCGGTTCAACTTATGTTTGGAGTGGCACAAATAGCGTAGCTCAAACATTGGAGGTGAATAGTGCAGGAACCTATACCGTTTATGCAACAGCAGCAAATGGATGTTTCGGAATTGGTAATATTAATGTAATTGTTAATGAGGCGCCAACTGCAACAGGAATATATAGACAAGGAGTATATCCCAACTTTATATTTACAGTATTGAACTCAGTAAACGCAGATACATATAATTGGAGTTTTGGAGATGGGACAATTTTGACAAATGCCCCCGCAACAGTAAGTCACTATTATACAAGTGATGCCGATGTAACGGTTACAGCTTCATTGACAAACGAATGTGGTTCAACAACTGTTTCTCAAAATTACGCAGATCTATCAATAGCATCTAAAGAATTGGAAGGATTACAGATGTATCCTAACCCAGCGACGGAACAATTTACAATTTCTCTAAAAGGATCAACTGATGCGAATATAAAGGTTGTTTCAACAATTGGAGCAATTGTAATGCAACAAACTTCATTTTCTGAAAAGGTAACGGTTGATACTAAAAATTGGGAAAGTGGAATTTATTTTGTTACTGTTTCAAACAAGGGGCTTACCATAACAGAAAAGTTAATTGTTAAGTGATTGTTGGGAAATTGATAATGAATGGAAACCCAACAGCCTGAGTGGAAATTTGCTAGAACTTATGTAATACATAAATCACTTATAGGACTTTTGGAAAGTATGCAATAGCAATAAACAATTACCTTTCATTTGCATGATATGGAATTCTATTCAAAATAGATCGTCCAAGCGTAATTTCATCGGCATATTCTAATTCGCCTCCAAAGCTTATTCCACGTGCAATACTGGTGATTTTCAAATCAGCATGTTGCATTTTTTTATACAAATAAAATCCTGTGGTATCTCCTTCGGGCGTACTGCTAAGGGCAAAAATTAATTCCTTAATCGGGTGTGATTTCAGGCGATTTAATAATTGATCTACGTTTAAATCGGAGGGACCTATGCCTTCCATGGGCGAAATTTTGCCTCCAAGTACATGATATAAGCCTCTATATTGTCCCGTATTTTCTATAGCAATCACATCCCGAATATCTTCAACTATACAAAGTATATTTGGATCTCTTGATTTGTCGGAACAGATGGAACATATTTCCAAATCGCTGATATTACAGCATAGTGTGCAGCGTTTCGTATTCATTTTCAGATCAACAAAAGCACGCGAAAATTGGATCACTTTTTCTTTATCCTGATCCAATAAATGTAAGGCCAAACGCATGGCTGTTTTTTTGCCGATACCCGGAAGAGAAGCCAATTCGCTTACTGCAGCATCGAGCCATTTTGAGGGAATATGATCCATAGGGCAAATATAAGTTTTTTATGTAGGCTCATTTTCTTTTTCGCTTACTCCATAGGGTAGGTCAAACTGTTCGGAGAGAGGGAAGCTAACTTTCCAACAGATGAATTGACCATAATCTTTGTGTAGGATCTCGCCTCTATGTTTTTTAAGCAAGCTTTGCATTTCGCCTTCCATTTTATAATCGAATAAAAATGTCCGACTTATTTTTTGTTCGCTTTCTTCCACACCGGCCATGTTCAGGGCTTCATCGCTCACCGTTTTATAAGCATGGATCAGTCCGCTCACCCCTAATTTCACTCCGCCGTAATAACGCACCACGGCCACTAATACGTCCCGTACGCGGTGACTAAAAATGCGGTTGAGTATGGGTTTACCGGCCGATCCCGAGGGTTCACCGTCATCACTGCTTTGGCCTTCATGATTATCGGCATAGAGATGCCATGCCGAACATACATGAACGGCCTGAGGGTGCAATTCGCGCAAATATTTAATCTTCTCCTTTACCTCCTCGGTAGAACGCACAACAAAGACATAGGCAATAAATTTACTCCCTTTTTCTTTGTATAAAGCCTCCGTTTCAGATGCAGGAAATCGGAGTAAATCGGACATGAAATCAGGAATTAAAATGCACTTCCGCTTGATCCCAATTGAGTATAGACCAAAAATTGTCTATATAATCGGCTCTTTTATTCTGATATTTTAAATAATAGGCATGTTCCCATACATCAATTCCAATAATGGGCTTGCCTGCATTTTTGAACATGTGTGGATTGTCTTGATTGGCTGTAGATATAATCTTTAAGGAATTGTCTTCCATTTTCACCAACCATGCCCAACCGCTGCCAAAGCGAGCTAGGGCTTCTTTTTTAAAGGCGGTTTTGAATTCGGCCAAGCTGCCAAACTCTTTTTCCAACGCATTTTTCAAGTTGCCTATAGGCATATTTTCGTCGCGACCCGGTCTCAGAATTTGCCAGAAAAAAGTATGATTCCAATGTCCGCCCGCATTATTGCGCACAGAGGCCGGATATCTTTCCATTTCTTTAAAAACCTCCAATAAATTATCGGCAAAATGCTTTTCGCCCTTAATGGCATTATTGAGGTTGTTTACATAGCCTGCATGATGCTTGCTATGGTGTATTTCCATAGTCATCTTATCGATAAAAGGTTCCAATGCATCGTATGAATAGGGTAAGTCAGGTAATTTGAAAGTGGGAATATGATCTTCTGCCTGCCAAATTCCGGAAGCTATTCCGCTTCCCGATACTGTAGCTAATCCCAGACCCAGTAAGGAGCCTTTTTTCAGAAAATCGCGTCTTGAATTTTTCATATACTAGTATTTTAAGAAAATTATAAGATGTGAAGTTATGAAATTTCTAAGGAATAGCGCACTTTTGTAAAAAAATAACGAAACATTGACTCAACGCATTCTCTTTTTATTTCTTAAAGATGCCCGTTTGGAACTGCGCAGCAAAACAGCATTGGCAACGCTGTTTATGTATGCACTTGCATCCGTTTTTAGTATATACATGGCTATAGGAGAACCGGAGAATGAATGGGTTTGGAATGCTTTATTTTGGATTTCTATGATTTATTGCAGTGTACATTCGGTTATGCGATTGTTTTACAATGAAACCCATTCCATGCGCTTGTATTATTATCAAATTGCCGATCCACACGAGATTATTTTTTCGAAACTCTTATATGGCCTGGTTTTCAACACCCTGTTATGGTTGGTTACTTTTGGCGCATTTGCATTATTTTTGGGTAGTATGGTACAAAACTATCCTTTATTTATACTGGTTTCCTTGCTGAGCATTTGGGGCATGAGCAGCATACTAACATTGATTTCGGCCATAGCCGCACAAACAAATAATGCAGCCGGCATATTGCCCGTACTGGCCTTCCCGGTATTATTACCCCTTTTTCTTTCTGCCATCAATGCAACTATGTCGGCCTTATCAGGCGATAGTCTCAGCAGTCAACTTCCCAATCTTATTGTCTTAAGCTTATTTAATATTGTGAGTTGGTTACTTTCTTACTTGTTATTTCCTTATCTTTGGCGCAACTAAAAAGGGTGGATTAAAAGCATGAAATTTTTACTCAAAAACGGATATAAAATACTTGGAATTCTCATCCTGCTTTATGCAATTCCCATGGCCTGGATAGGTGAGGTATCGGTTCAGGTTATCTTGCACGAAACCATTCGAAATTTATATTGGCATGTAGTTATGTGGTTCGTTATGATCATCTTATTCGGGGTGTCTGTATATTTTTCTGTTTCTTACCTGCAAAATCCAAGTCCACAAAAAGATCAATATGCCCTTTCTTTTGCGCATACGGGTATGGCCTTTGGTTTTATTGGAATCGTCACCGGTATGATCTGGGCACAGTTTACCTGGGGCGCACCGTGGACGAATGATGCTAAACTCAATGGAAGTGCTGCCAGTCTCCTTATTTATATGGCCTATTTTTTATTGAGAAATTCCATAGTGGATGAACGCAAAAAACTGGTTAGCTCTGCTGTCTACAATATATTTGCCTTTATTATGCTGCTGGTTCTGGTTGGAATTATGCCCCGTATAATGCCCTCTTTGCATCCGGGAAATGGAGGCAATCCGGGTTTCGGAAATTACGACGACCTGCAAGGATCTATGGCTATTGTGTTTAGACCTGCCGTTCTGGGTTGGACATGCATAGGGGTTTGGATAGCCCTTTTGTTGGTGAGAATTAAAAAACTTCAAAGTAAATTAGATACATGGTAACAAAAGCTTGGACAATAAGTATAGTTCTGTTTTTTGCACTGACGCAATTGCATGCTACAAGAGACACACTTGTAAACCTTAACAGCGCTTTGGGCGGAATAAGCGGCGTGAAATTGTCTTCGGCGGGACTTCCCGAAGGGATTCAATTATCCGAAAATGGAATCATTAGCGCCGATACAGCTTTAGAAAAAGCTCTTTATACATTCGAATTAATCGCCCTCAGTCCCGACGAAAGTCACTACGTTGTTCAGGTGAAATACGATACCAAAGTATTTCCGAACAAAATATACATTCATTCAGATAAAATCGACATGGCCAACGGATTGCGCGCCAATGGGATGATTTGGGTCGTGGTTGCGGTATCATTAATGGTATTTAGTGGACTGATCATTTATTTGGTACTGCTTGATAGAAAAATAAACAAATTGGAAAAAATACATACATGAAAAAGTTTTATATAATTCTGGTTTTGACCCTTATTGCTGCAGGAGGTATTATTGTGTATACCCTCAATAATGCTGGCTCCTATGCTTCATTTACAGACGCTATTGAAAAGCCCAATCGGGAACACAGAGTGTCGGGACAGTTGAATCTTGAAAAAGAAATCATGTACAATCCCCAGGAAAATGCCAATTTATTTTCATTTTATATGATCGATAAAATAGATGGCAGGGAATGTAAGGTGTATTTTAATGGAGCAAAACCACAAGATTTCGAACGTTCGGAAGAAGTGGTTATCACCGGTAAAATGAAAGGGGATGCCTTTTACGCCACAAAAATTTTAATGAAATGCCCTTCTAAATACAACGACTCTTCGGAAATTACAGAAATTACAGCAACATCATAACAGGTTTTCATGGAACAAATTTCGTATATAGGTGAAAACCTATGGGCTCAATATTTGGGCAATGCTTTTATTGCCTCAGCGCTTAGCTTTTCTATACTCGGCGCATTATTTTACTTCCTCGCCATTCGAAAAACAGAAGAAGCTGTATTTTGGAATAAATGGGGCCGACTTTCTTTTAGAATACATGCTATAAGTGTAATCGGGATTGGGGCTTTATTGTTATACTTATTGTTTACCCAACGATTCGAATTTTATTATGTTTGGTTTCATAGCAATACAGCCATGGAACCCAAGTATATTCTTTCCTGTCTTTGGGAAGGGCAGGAGGGAAGTTTCTGGCTCTGGATGTTTTGGCATGCCATACTGGGCCTTATCCTACAGTTTACCGCTAAATCCTGGGAAGCACCTGTTTTATTTGTTGTAAGTCTTGTGCAAATTTTCCTGGTTTTGATGATAGTAGGTATCGTTATTGAACCGCTTGATTTACGTATAGGCCTAAATCCATTTATACTTTTGCGCGAGCAGGAAGACATGCGTTTTATGCCATTTTTGCAAGCGGCAGATTATGCATCACGCATAGACGGAAGGGGATTGAATCCGCTCCTTATGAATTATTGGATGACTATACATCCACCTACCTTATTTTTAGGCTTTGCTTCGACACTGATTCCATTTGCATACGCATTGGGGGCTTTATTGAAAAAAGATTATAACGGATGGCTAAAGCCTGCCTTGCCTTGGGCCGCTTTCGGAGTTGGAATATTAGGCTGGGGCATATTGATGGGTGGTGCCTGGGCCTATGAATCGCTCAGTTTTGGCGGATTTTGGGCATGGGACCCGGTGGAAAATGCATCCCTGGTGCCTTGGCTAACCCTGGTTGCTGGTATGCACCTTATGCTTATATATCGCAATAAGGGCACCTCGCTTTTTATGGCCTTTTTTCTTATAATCATCAGCTTTCAATTCGTACTCTGGTCTACATATCTCACCCGATCGGGCGTATTGGGCGAAACTTCGGTACATGCATTTACGGGATTAGGGATGACAGGACAATTGCTTTCATTTGTATTTTTCTTTGCATGGCTTCCACCTCTCTTATTCTGTATAGATAAAAAAAGCCGCTTTTATTACCTGGCCATTTCGGTAATGACCTTTTTGGCCATACTTTTGTTCGGACTAAACAGCTATACCTTCTCAGCCGTGTTCCTGGTGCTTTTGTTTGGATTCGGACTCTCCGTATTCAATGCCAAAAAACATTTCCCATCAACAGTTCAGGAAGAAGCCATTTTATCGAAAGAATTTATCCTATTTGTAGGCGCAATTATTCTCTTTTTATCGGGAATTTTTATCATTTTCAGTACGAGTATTCCCGCTTTTTCCAAATTCTTCGAACGCATTCCTGCCATAGCCCGATTCTTCCAGAATATGACCACGCCCGATATAGCCTTTTATAATTCGGTTTCCATTTGGTTTGCTTTCGGCATATTAATCTTAATGGGAGTAGGGCAGTATATGCGCTATAAAGAAACGCCCCTTTCTGTTTTCCTGAAACAGGTAATTCCGGGTTTACTGATTTCGTTAGTGATAACGGCATTGATTTCCATTTTTAGTACGCATTTTCTGCAAAGATTCGATTATTCATTCCTGTTTTTTACCGGAATATTTGCCGTGATATTGAATGTAGATTACTTGCGTCAAGTTTTGAAAACGAAATGGTTGCATTATGGATCTTCCATAGCGCATGTGGGATTCGGATTCGTTATGTTGGGTTCCCTTTTGTCGGCAGGACACAAAAAAGTAATCAGCGAAAACTCAGCTTCTATAATTAAGTTGGACCGACTGAATGCCGATTTTCAGAATAATGAAAATATACTCTTGCATAAAGGCGATACCATACCAATGGGCGACTATTTGGTTGCTTACCAAAGAGACAGCGTGGTAGGTAAAGATGTCTATTTTGTGGTCGATTATTATAAAGCCAAAGACGGGCGTTACGAATTTCAGTTCGAGCTCTCCCCGAAAATTCAGACCAATCCCCGTTTTGGGAATGTGGCCGAACCCTCTACACAACATTTCTGGAATTATGATATCTATACCTATACTCCGTATGCCGATATGGAAAAGGTAAGTAAACTGTTGAACCCGGAAGATAAAGACAGTTTGGCTACCGATCCGGTACGCAATGTGGGTACATTCGAAATCCAGGAAGGCGATACGATATATTGGGCAACGGCCTATTTTGTGTTTAATAAATTGCGTCCAATGGCTCCTCTCGATACCATAGACGGCATAAACGACAGTACGAAAATAGATTTGCAGGGCGATTTTATGCTCACCGATTTGAACGGCAAGCAAAGAGTGATGAGTCCGGGCTTATCCATTAGCATGAGCGGTATTCAGACCTATCCGGCTATGGATGGAGAAACGGGATTGAAAATTGAACTGACCAATATAAATCCCGATAAAAGAAATGTAGAAATCGTGTTGTACGAAGTACAAGCTCAGGATTCGAAAGATTATGTCATCATGCAAGCCATCGTTTTTCCATATATAAACATACTTTGGCTGGGCTGTATATTGCTGGGATTAGGAAGCTTTTTGGCCATGTGGAATAGATTTAAAGAAGCAGCTAAAAAATGATAAGTCCCGGCATCATAGGAAACGGTCGTATGGCCAAAGCCATTACCGATAAAATGCTCGAGAATGGAATAGCACCAAGGTTTATAGCTGCACGAAATTGGTCTAAATCGAATTGGGACGCCCTTCCGATGAGTATACCCAAATATATTATCGGAGAGGTAGCCTTACCACCCTGCGAGGTATTATTCTTTTGTGTAAACGACAAAGCGATCTCTGTATTAAGTCGTTTTATTTCGGGTACAATGTTGAATATACATTTTGCCGGGAGTATGCCCCTTTCTGCATTAGATGCTCCGGTCGGAAGAGGGGTAATTTGGCCTATACAAAGTATAAATGACCATATAGATTTGAATTGGGATAAAATTCCTGTAATTTGGGATGCCGATACCGATTTTGCCCAAGCCTATGTAAAAGAATTTGCCCAATTTCTGAATTCGTTTAAATCCACACAAATGGATTTTCAAACGCGTGAAAAACTTCATCTTTCGGCTGTGTTTACATCTAACTTTATCAATGCCCTTTTTATGGCAAGTGAAGATATACTAAGCAATACCGAAATGGTGAAATATTTATTGCCTTTAATCGAACACAGCGTAGAAAGATATCAGGGCGCAAATGCGGTGAAATGGCAAACAGGACCTGCTGCACGCAACGACGAACAGGTTATACAAAAGCAATTGCAGCTTTTGAAAGACAATCCTGAATTGGCTGAAATATACAAAAGCATGACCCATTATATAAGACAAAAAATGGGATTCGGGGATTAAACAGCAAAAAAGACATTCCTGTTTTGTTTAACTTTTTCGAATAAAGAGTAAACAAAAACCAAACATTAACAAAAATCATTTAGTCGGATTAAAAATATCGACAGAAATGCACTACTTTTATCCATTCGCTGATAATAAGCATAGATGAAAAAGGATAAGAAAGTAGTGATAATAGGTTCGGGTTTAGGTGCTTTGAGTACGGCGCTAAGGTTGAGTACGGCCGGTTTTAAAGACATACATATACTTGAGAAATACCATCAGGCGGGAGGCCGTTTAAATGAGTGGCAGCAGGACGGATATACCTTTGATGTGGGGCCATCCTTTTTTTCCATGTCCTATGAATTCGAGGAATTATTCGAAAGTTGCGGTATGGAGAATCCGCTTCAAATTCGAAAATTAGAGCCCTTATATACGGTGAATTTCAGGGGTAAAGACCGTGATTTTCGCATAAGCACCGATTTCGAAAAATTAGAAAAAGAGTTTGAATCCGTAGAGCCGGATTTTATAAAGAAACTCGAGAAATATTTAAAATCGGCAGGAGGAATATTTCATGATACAGAAGAGATTGTAATCAAGAGTAATTTCGATTCCACATTAGAATATTTATTAGCCTTGGCCACAGTACCACTAAAACACAGTAAAAGTTTGGTGCGCACCATGTGGTCCGATTTAGATAAGCATTTCAAAAGTGAGGAAGTGAAAATTATACTTTCCTTGGTTTCCTTTTTTCTCGGGTCTTCGCCATTTCAGACACCTGCAGTATATAAGTTGCTAAGTTATACCGAACTTAAGCACGACGGCTATTGGAGTGTGGATGGAGGCATGTATCAAATCGTGCGTGTATTGCAAAAGGAATTGGAAAAAAGAGGAGTACAATTTCATTTTCAGACCGAAATACAAAGCTTTACACAAGAGGGAAAAAAGCTGACATTTACAGACCAGTCCGGAAAGTCCTGGCCGGCGGATATATATATCGTAAACAGTGATGCGGCTTGGTTCAGAGGGAAAGTGATGCAAAGAAAGGCATTTAGGGAGGAGAAATTAGACAAGATGGATTGGACCTTGGCGCCGTTTACCGTTTATCTCGGGGTAGAAGGGAAGATTGAAAATTTGGCACATCATAGTTATTTTCTTGGAGACAATTTCAAGGAATACAGCGATGTCATATTTCGTTCGACCGAATTACCCGAAATGCCATATTACTATGTGAATACGAGCAGCAAATCGAATCCGAAATCGGCACCGGAGGGATGTGAAAATATTTTTATTCTTTGTCCGGTTCCCGATTTGCGTGTTAAGAAATCCTGGGATGAAAAAGAGGCCTTTGCCGATCGGATAATAAAAGATTTAAGCGAGCGTGTTGGATACGATATAGCGGGAAATACCCGGGTGCGTAAAATAATGACGCCCATAGACTGGGAAGGGAGTTTTAATTTGTACAGAGGAAGCGGATTAGGTTTAGCGCATGGATTGGGGCAAGTGGGCGGATTCAGGCCCAGAAATAAAGATGAAGAATATGAGAATCTTTATTATGTAGGTGCAAGTACGACTCCCGGAACCGGTTTGCCAATGGTTATAATCAGTTCGAAACTTGTCTTGGATCGCATAGAGAAAGATTTGAAATCAGCATAAAATAAAAAATCACCAAGCCATATGTCATATAAAAATTATCAGGATGTAGCCTATCATACATCTCAGTATATCACACAGAAATACAGCACTTCCTTTAGTTTGGGAATAAAACTATTGGCCGGAGAATTGCATAAGCCCATTTATGCCATATATGGCTATGTGCGCCTGGCGGATGAGATTGTCGATACATTCCATGATCAGGATAAAGCCAAGATATTGGCAGAATTTCAGTTAGAAACCGAGCGGGCCATGGAGCGAAAATTCTCGATACATCCTGCATTACATGCTTTTCAGGAAGTAGTATATCAATATCAGATTCCATACGATTTGGTGGAAGCATTTTTACTGAGCATGAAAATGGATTTAGAGGCAACCCAATATAATCAGGAGAAATTTGCGCAATACATATATGGGTCGGCCGAAGTAGTGGGATTAATGTGCTTACATATATTCGTACATGGAGATAGGGAGAAAGTGGAAGCATTAAGTGCATATGCCAAAAGTTTAGGTTCCGCTTTTCAGAAAGTCAACTTTTTACGCGATTTAAAAGATGATTATGAAGAGCGCGGACGTTTTTATTTTCCGGAAATAGACTTTGGAGACTTTGGAGAAACGGGCAAATCAAGAATAATAGAAGATATAGAAAAAGATTTTGCGCAGGGCTTGGAAGGAATACGTAAATTGCCCGTAAAGTCGCGTATGGGCGTATATTTGGCTTATAGGTATTATTATAAATTATTCCGTAAAATAGCCAGTTTAGATGCAAGTCACTTAAAAAAAGAAAGAGTGCGCATTAATAACGGAAGCAAATTATATATAATGTTACAGTCCTATGCCCGGCATAGCATGAATATACTATAGGAATTGGATAAATACACCTATATAATCATAGATGCGCTGGCCTGGCTCTTTCCTTTACTATTAAGTTTCGACAAAAAGGTAGCCTTTTATAAAAAATGGAAAAGCGTTTGGCTTGCGATACTCATATCGGCCATTCCTTTTCTGATTTGGGATGAATTCAAAACAGATTATGGAATTTGGGGATTTGCAGAGGACAAGGTTTTGGGTATATATATAAGACATTTGCCTATAGAAGAAATCCTGTTCTTTATCATAGTGCCCTATAATTTACTATTCGTATATGAGTGTTTGAAAGCCTATTTAGCCGATTATTTTAAAAACTGGAATACGAAATTTGTCGGCATAAGTGCATTTCTATCCGGTTTGTTACTGGTCGGACAATGGGGGCAGAGCTACAGCGTAGTTGTTGCTATATCGGTATTATTGGGGGCTATACTTTTTAGTATATACATAAAAGATAAAAGCTATTTGTTATTCTTATTTCTGTTGCATTTAATACCCTTCTTTATAATGAATGGGGCATTGACGGGTCTGCCTGTGGTTACATACAATGAGGGTGAATTTAGCGGAATACGCATGGGGACTATACCTTTAGAAGATTTATTTTACAGTCTGAGTATGATGTATGCGTATTTGGGCATATATAAATACATAGAGGAGAAGAAGAGGAGGAGCGGGAAATTCGTGCAAGGGGCGGGGGAGTAGAGAAAGGAAGGAAGCCGGGTGTAAATTTTTCTCCTTGTGAATAAGGTGATTAAGTAATAAGGCTAAAAAAAGTTTGGGTATAAAGTTTGTAATATGGAAAAAGGCTTTACCTTTGCAGCCCGATTAATCGAAGAATATTCGAGTAAAG
>JAEZEQ010000051.1 GCA_023432985.1 Bacteroidota bacterium
CTATACGGCTATAGCCAATAGCACGGAGACATTCGGCGAAGGCAGCATCAGCTTGTATCCGAATCCGGCTACAGAAAACGTACAGTTAAGCTTCGAGAATATCAGTTTGTCGAATGCGACTTTACAGATTTTTGATATGACAGGAAAAGCGGTTTATAGCACATCATTAGAGAATGTAAGCAATCAAATTACTGTTCCGGTTCAGCAATTGAATCCGGGTATGTATCAGATCATGGTGCGTTCTGCAGATCACAGTGCAATATTGAAGTTTATTAAGAAATAAGAATCAATCAATAATTATGAAGAAAAAGAGTCGGGAAACCGGCTCTTTTTTTTGTTTATATGCGAAAAATCAGTGCAAGAAAGAACTCTAAAGGAAGATGAAATGATAAATTTTTAAAAAATAAGCAGCCTTTTATGGAAAGCCCTGTTTTTTCTGTTATTTTTGAGGCAAAATTGTCGAAATAATGAATTTACACGAATATCAAGGGAAAGAAATTTTAGCCAAATATGGCGTAAGAGTACAAAGTGGAATCGTAGCGTCAACGGTGGAAGAAGCGGTTAAAGCGGCGGAAGAATTAGCTACACGCACAGGCTCAAGCTGGTGTGTTGTGAAATCTCAAATTCATGCCGGAGGCAGAGGAAAAGGGAATATTGAAGGAAGCGAACAAAGAGGAGTACAGGTAGCTAAAAATGCCGAACAAGTTGGCGTAATTGCCGGAAATATTTTGGGTAAAAATTTGATTACCCTACAAACAGGTCCCGAAGGTAAAACAGTAAATAAAATATTTGTAGCAGAGGATGCATATTATCCGGGCGCAGAAGAGCCCAAAGAATATTATATGTCTATTTTGCTCGATCGCTCTGCCGGAAAAAATATCATTATGTATTCAACCGAAGGTGGTATGAATATTGAAGAGGTGGCCGAAAAAACACCGCATTTAATTTTTAAGGAAACCATTGACCCTGCAGTGGGATTACAAGGTTTCCAAGCCAGAAAAATTGCATTTAATCTCGGCCTCAGCGGAGATGCATTTAAAGAAATGGTGAAGTTCGTTTCTGCTTTGTATAAAGCTTATGTGGAAACAGATTCGGCTATGTTCGAAATCAACCCCGTTCTTAAAACATCCGATAATAAAATCTTGGCCGTAGATGCCAAAGTTACACTCGACGAAAATGCCCTGTATCGTCACCCCGATTTAGCCGCCCTACGCGACGAATCTGAAGAAGATCCAATGGAAGTTGAAGCAGGTAAGTTTAACCTTAACTATGTGAAACTCGACGGTAATGTGGGTTGTATGGTTAATGGAGCCGGACTCGCAATGGCAACCATGGATATGATTAAATTGAGCGGCGGTGAACCGGCTAACTTCCTCGATGTAGGTGGTACTGCCGACGCTAAAAGGGTAGAAGAGGCTTTCCGTATTATCCTTAAAGACCCCAACGTTAAAGCAATCCTCGTGAATATTTTTGGAGGTATTGTACGTTGCGATCGCGTTGCCCAAGGTGTAGTGGATGCCTATAATTCTATTGGAGAAATTAATGTGCCTATTATCGTGCGCCTTCAAGGAACGAATGCCGTTGAAGCAAAACAAATTATCGATCAAAGCGGATTAAAAGTTGCGTCTGCAATTGCACTTAGCGAAGCCGCTGACCGAGTTAAAGACGCCTTGAGCGCTTAAGTATATTTTACTTTTATTTTTAGGGTTCAATTTTTGTTGAGCCCTTTTTTATTTTTACAGAATGCGAATTGTCTTTTTATCTTTTTGCCTGCTTTTCTTTTCCTGCGGAAATCAAAATAGAATTAATATCTATTCGGTGCAGGACGATATTAGCCTGGGAAAACAAATGAGCGAAGAAATCCGCCAAAATCCCCAAATGAAAATATGGAAACGGAATGAGCACCCTAAAGCTTATGCCATAATCGATACCGTAATCAACGAAATTTTTAAATCGAACAGCCTAACCTATAAGGAGGAGTTTGATTGGAATATCTTTATTATTGAAGACCCAAGCACCCAAAATGCTTTTGCCCTGCCCGGTGGTTTTATTTTTGTGTATACCGGACTGATTCATGGAATGAATTCTATGGACGAATTGGCCGCTGTCCTCGCTCATGAAGTTGCACATATAGACGCCCGACATGCTACACACGCACTGACCCGCGATTATGGGGTGTCTGTACTGCTTAACCTGCTGCTCGGTCAGGATAATGCACAAGTGTCTTCGGTGCTCACTTCTATGCTCAGCCTCAAATATAGCCGCGATAACGAACTCGAAGCCGATAAAAAAGCTGTGGATTATCTCTGTAATTCTAAATTTAACCCCTTTGCCATCGCCGATTATTTCGCAAACGATAAGCAAGATTCTCTCGCATTTTCTATTCCCGAATTTATTTCTACACACCCCAATTCCCATGAGCGCATCGCACAAATTAATGCACTCAAAAATCAAACCCAATGCAATAACAATTCCCATCCTTCTATTGCTTTTGATCGGATTAAATCTTACTTTCATTAAAGGTTTATGCCTCCATTGTACCAATTATAGTACCTTTGCACACGGAATTATTTCGTCCTATGCAAAATCAAAATTTAGAGCATTTCTCACCTAAAGATTTTATTCTCATTAAGGGTGCACGCGTGCATAACCTCCGTAATGTGGATGTGGCTATCCCTAAGAATTCGCTTACGGTGATAACCGGACTCTCCGGCTCAGGAAAATCTTCCCTGGCTTTCGAAACGCTTTATGCAGAAGGACAAAGACGATATGTGGAAAGCCTCAGTGCCTATGCCCGCCAATTTCTCGGTAAACTCGATAAGCCGGAGGTGGACTGGATTAAAGGGATTTCGCCCGCCATCGCCATCCAACAAAAAGTGAATGTGCGAAACCCCAGAAGTACCGTTGGTATTAGTACTGAAATTTATGATTATCTCAAACTCCTATATGCGCGAATCGGGACCACTTATTCGCCCATTAGCGGTAATCCGGTCAAAAAACATAGCCTCAATGATGTGTGGAATGCCATTGCCGAACTCCCCGAAAAATCAAAAGCCGCTATTGCTTGCCCCTTTGTTGTAAAAGGCGATAGATCTCCGCAAAAACAAATCGATATCCTCCGCCAACAAGGCTATTCCCGCCTTATCGTTAAGCGCGAAATAATACGCATGGAAGACCTGGATCCGGGCTTACTCAAGAATTCTATTGAGGATGTACACCTGCTTGTCGACCGCTTTGTAATCGAACATAATGACAGCTTCCGCGCAAGAATTGCCGATAGTATTGAAACGGCATTTTTTGAGGGAAATGGAAGCTGCTTTTTATACCATTTTGACGAGGATAAATCGCATTTGTTTTCGTTTAATAACCGCTTTGAAGCCGATGGAATGGAATTCGAAATCCCCTCGGTTAACCTCTTTTCTTTTAATAACCCCTATGGAGCCTGCAAAACCTGCGAAGGCTTCGGATGGGTGCTCGGTATTGATCAGGATTTGGTGATCCCCGATAAATCTCTCTCGGTTTATGAAGGAGCCGTAGCCTGCTGGAAAGGCGATAAATTGTCGGAATGGAAAGATGATTTTATCCGCCGGGCTACAGCACTCGATTTTCCCATTCATAAGCCCTATAACGAATTGTCGGAAGAAATGAAATCGCTGCTCTGGAAAGGAAATAATAAGGTGAAGGGAATTGATGACTTTTTTACTTTTGTGGAATCCCAAATGTTTAAAATTCAATATAGAGTACTCTTTTCACGTTTTAGAGGACGAACGAATTGCCCCGATTGCATGGGTACCCGCCTCAGAAAGGATGCCAATTATGTGAGAATTAATGATAAATCGATCTCCGATCTGGTGCTGATGCAAGTGAAGGATGCCCTGGATTTTTTTAAAAATCTTTCGCTGAATCCCCAAGAACAAACCGTGGCCAAACGCCTCTTGATGGAAATTGAAAACCGATTGCAATACCTGTGCGATGTAGGATTGGGATACCTTACACTTAACCGCCGTAGCAACACCCTCAGCGGAGGCGAAAGTCAGCGCATCCACCTCGCAACTTCCCTCGGATCTGCCCTGGTAGGAAGTATGTATATTCTCGATGAACCCAGTATCGGACTGCATTCTAAGGATACGGAAAGACTGATTCATGTGGTGAAGAAATTACGCGATATAGGCAATACGGTCATTGTTGTGGAACATGATGAAGAGGTTATGAAAGCCGCCGATTATATCGTAGATATGGGTCCGCTGGCCGGACGATTGGGTGGGGAAGTGGTATTCAGCGGAACCCGTGAAAAATTGCTCGAATGCCCCGAATCCTACACGGCTAAATATCTCAACGGAACCCTGGCTATCGATTTGCCCAAAACCCGACGCAAATGGAAAGATGCCATTACGGTGAAAGGTGCTTCGGAAAATAATCTGAAAAATATTAAAGCTACTTTCCCGCTAAATGCCCTGGTGGCTGTGACCGGAGTTAGTGGTTCGGGTAAAACCAGTCTCGTGAAATCTGTGCTATACCCGGCTTTGTCTAAATACCTCGGTGGATACGCCGATAAAAGCGGCAGCTTCGACGCACTGGAAGGAAGCCTTAAGGCTATTCAAGCCGTTGAAATGATCGATCAAAACCCCATCGGAAAATCTTCACGAAGTAACCCCGTTACCTACCTCAAAGCATACGACGATATCCGTACCCTTTATGCTAATCTGCCTCAGGCCAAACACGGGGGATTAAAACCGGCCGCCTTTTCGTTTAATGTGCCCGGTGGTCGTTGCGATAGCTGCGACGGCGAAGGTTTTATTACGGTCGAAATGCAGTTTATGGCCGATGTAATCCTCCCTTGCGAAAATTGCAACGGAAAACGTTTTAAAGAGGAAATTCTCGATATACTCTACAGAGAAAAAAGTATTGCCGATATCCTGGATATGACCGTAGATGAAGCCCTCGACTTCTTTTATGAAGATGAAAAAAACGGACATAAAATTGCCCATAAAATCAAAGCCCTACAGGAAGTCGGACTCGGTTATATAAAACTCGGACAATCCAGCTCGACCCTCTCCGGAGGCGAAGCCCAAAGGGTAAAACTGGCCTATTACCTCAGTAAAGGTAATACCGCCGGAAATACTTTGTTTATTTTTGATGAACCAACAACCGGATTGCATTTTCACGATATTCATAATTTACTCAAGTCTTTTTATGCCCTGATCGATAATGGACATAGTATTATTGTAATCGAACATAATATGGATGTGGTGAAATGCGCAGACTGGATTATTGATATGGGCCCCGACGGTGGGAAGGATGGCGGAAATATCGTTTTCGAAGGAACTCCCGAAGATTTGATCAAGGCGAATTCAAAATCGCATACAGCCCCATACCTGAAGGAAAAATTCTAATTTTTTTCTTATTTTCACTCTATGCTAAATTCCCGTTTTGTACCCGGAAAAAATACAGCCACTCTCATCATCCCTTTCTTTCTGAGCCTGGCCTTTCTCTTGTATAAATACGCAATTCTAAATACCGGACTCTATAAATCAGACCTCTATTCTTTTTATCAAAATGCCAATGATTGGCTCATCGATAAACCCATCTATTTCGAAAATACTTTCGGTCAAACTTTCCTGCATCATACCTATTACCTCACACCCGTATTAGCGCCCTTTACTTTTTTGTTCGGAATAGGCGGACTTTTTATTGCGCAGATTTTATGCATTTTTTTCGCTATACGTGCCCTCATTCTTTGTGTGGAGCAAAAGCAAAAATGGCAATTCTCTATCTTAATCTCGGCCCTCGTTTTTGGTCCCCTCGGCTTCTTTTTATGGGATAATATGACCTATGGATGGCACCTAGAATCACTCATTTTTCCACTCAGCCTCTGGGCCGGTGCTCAATTGTATCGCGATAAAAAATGGAGTGCCTTTCTCCTGCTCTTTATTCTTTCTTCTATTAAGGAAGATGCCGTATTTCAAGCCGCAGCAGTTTACTCTATGCATAGCGCCCTTTTGTTTTTTCAGAATAAATTATCCAAAAAACAAATTTGGACCCGCTTACTCACTGCCTATGCTTTAGCCCTAATCCTCTTTGCAGCTAATATGACCCTGATCCATGTGTATAGTCAGAACGAACGCGTGGCACAAAGCGCTGCCGGTTTCGAACAACTGCTCCATGAACCCCAAAATATGTTGCCCTATTTAAGTGGACTGACTAAATATTTTTTTCTCCTCCTTCTTGCAATTCCCCTTTTTCTCCTCGCCGGACGCCGTATACCCGCCGTCTATTTTAGCTTGTTCCTTTTTCTTATACCCGCCCTCTTTTTCGCTTTTGTGAGCGGACTTTTTTATTATCCCCAATTGTCTTTCTCGCTTTTCTGGCCCCCACGCCTGTTTTATAGCTCGGCACTCATTATACTCGCCACCCTTTTTATCTTGTTTGTGTTTTTACCCAATGCCCTGTTTATTCGTTTGCCGGGCCTACTCATCCTTCAGGCTTTCGCTCTGCATCAACCCGATTTTAATCGCTATTACAACGATTTGTTTTTTATTAAAATAGCTTTGGGCAAAGAAATTAGTCCCCAACATAGCCAAATGCTCCAATCGCTGAATTGTGTTTCGGGAAAAATGCAGGAAAGAACCAGCCTCGTGGTCGACGAATACCTCGCCTTCGCTTTCCAAAATCACGACTTTATTCTCAGCGACCCTTTTATCAGCTCTTATAAAAATCCGCCCCAATTAGCTATACTCCGAAATAGAGAAAATTTTAAGAAAATACACTATTTCGAACCGGCCGATTCTGTTTTACTCCCTCAGTTAATTGTCTATTTCGCACAGGAAAATCATCCGCTCAAACAAGAAATTTCCAATTGCAGCAGGCAGACCATAGAGTAGTTTTTTTCTGACCTATATTTGAACATGCATAACCTGTTCCGATATATCCCCTTTTTAAGATTGTTGTTTTTTTTCATGCTCGGAATTTGTTGTTATGACTTTGGTGGTGCAGGACCCCGTATGGCTATGTTTTTCATGTGGATTGCAGCCTTTCTGGGATGTCTTGCTTTTTGGAATAACCGGAGATCATCGCTCTACGGAGCTTTGGTCCCGGTTCTTTTGTTTTGCACCGGATTTCTCTATTCTCTTTTTTATTACCATAACCTGCAATGGATTTATGATAAACCTCTACATTTTTCCGATAAAATTCTTATGCAAATTATAGCTCAACCGGTTATTAAAAAAAAAGCGTCAAATTACACGCTAAGTGGACCGATAGTCCGGGTAAACTGAAAAGTGGATCGGCTGTTTTCTATTTACAAAAGGATAGCGCTTCTACACAATTGCAAGCCGGAGATATTCTGCTCCTTTTTAGTAAATGGAATTTGTTTCAAAAACCAATGAATGAAGGCGAATTTGATTTGTTTCGATACAGATTCAGAAAGAAAATGCTAGCCACCGCTTATGTGCCCGCAAACCATTGGCAAATGATAGGACATGATCCCCTGCCTTTCGAGAATAAAAGAAAAATGCTCCTGGATAGAGTCGCTAATGCTTTTTATGACGAAGAACAAGCGGATGTCGCTAAAGCACTCGTTTTTGGATATGAAGAGGATATTGATGATGAAACCAAATCGGCATTTCAACAAAGCGGAATTATTCATATACTCGCCGTTTCAGGTATGCATGTCAGTATTATATGGATCCTACTTTCCCGTTTCTTGTTTTTTCTTAATACAACTTTTTCTCAACGTCTTGCCCAAACATGTATCGTTTTGGCATGCTTGTGGACTTATGCGGCGATAACCGGATTCTCCCCGTCTATACTCCGCGCTACGGTCATGTTCTCTTTTTTGTCCTGGGCCAAATTGCGAAATAAAGGCAAAAATACATGGAATATGCTTTGTGTATCGGCATTTTTTATCTTGTTGCTCTCTCCCTCTTTTTTATTTGATGCCGGATTCTGGCTCTCTTATCTCGCCGTTATCGGTATTATGGCCGCAGCTCCCCTCTGGCAATTGAAGCTGGAATCATACCCGCAATGGAAAAAATGGATATTCGAATTGTTTGCCATTACTATCGTCGCTCAATCTTTTACTATGTTTTATGCCATGTTTATGTTCGGCACTTTCCCAAACTGGTTCCTGTTGAATAATATTATTGCTGTGCCCCTAAGTAGTATTGCCCTGCTCGAAGGACTTGCCTATATTGCCCTGGCCGATCTACCCCTGCTCTCCGATTTACTCGCCGCATTGTTTAGATTGCTTATTAAATGGATGGTCGACTCGGCATATTTTTTCAAAAAATTACCCTATGCCTATAGCGAACATATTCACTTCTCCCTCTCTCAGCTTATTTTGGCCTATGTCGGTATAGCCGCGCTTTTTTATGCCCTCCATAAACGAAAAAAAAGATTTTTACCCTATACTTTTTATGCCCTGATTCTGATTTTTTGTATGCATTTTGTCAAGGTTTTTTATCACGCCAAATGGAACGGACTTGTTTGGTACGCACTGCGCAATGAAAGCTATGTGGAATGGGTGGAAAATGGAGAAGTGCTCGAAATCTTAAATGGCGGAGTGGGGGACTTTTCGCGCAGCTTTTATATTAATGCCTTTAAACGTAAAAATTATTTGCCCCGAAAAACGTACCGATTGCCGCCTTTCCATATTCTGCAAACGACCCACGGTTCCCTGCTGCTCGCCGATCCAAACCCCTATTTTCAATTTCCCGATTTTTATACCGATTGCTGGAGTATAGCCGGAAATATTTCACCCCCCAATTATGCCCCAAACCCACCCCGTATAATTATCCTCCACGGAAATATTTACGCATCTACGAAAAGAAAATGGGAAAATTTTGCGCAAAAGAATGAGGTTTTTATCTATGATGTATATTCACAAGGTATGCTGAAAATGAAACTTTGGTAAGCCCCCGCCAAATCGATTCTGTTTATTTTTTCAGCATTTAATGCCTGATTCTTGCGTTCCTAAACAAATATTCGCACCTTTGCACTATGCGTACCCTCCACCTTCTCACCACTTTAATGGGCATTTTTTGCCCCTTTCTGCTCTATTCCCAATTCCAGGGCTGGGGACTCTACGATAGCACCAATTCGGCTTTGCCCTCTTCTATGGTCACTTCCGTAGATGTGGCTGCCAATAATAAGGTGTGGATTGCTACCAATGCCGGTTTGGTCTCTTTTCAGGATTTGATCGACTGGAATGTGTATACTACGTCTAATTCGAACCTGGCTTCAAACTGGATTACTAAGGTCAAGGTGGACGCAAATGATAAGCTTTGGTATGCCACTCAATCCGGATTTCTCGGCTATTTGAATAATGCAACTTTTGTGAATTTTACAGCCTCAAATTCGCCCCTTGGCGCTTTCCCGGTTACGGATTTTGACTTCCTGGGTAATGAGGTCTGGGTTACCACCAACGGTGGAGGGGTGTTTAAATATGATGGATCGAATTGGCAAAATTATAATGCGTTGAACCTGGGACTGCCCATCGATGCCGCACAAAGTATTACGGTGAATGAAGCTACAGGCGAAGTTTGTATTGGAACTTTTAATGACGGATTGTTTATTTATCAAGGCGTTTTCTGGTCAAGATTGTACTCCCTCAATTCGAATATTCCTAATGATAATATCGCTGCCGCATACCGCGAAGCCGATACTGTACTGTGGCTCGGAATCGGAACGCAATTGGCCGATTCTTGCCTGCTGCGTGTAAATAATACTCAGGTGCAAATCCTAGACTCGGCCTATACCAATGGTGTGTTTACACGGAATATCCGAGACGTGTATGTGGACCCAAATGGAGTAAAATGGTTCGCTTCGAATAATGATCAAGACGGCGGATTGATACGTTTTAATGATACCACTTTTACCCGATACCATATGTTCAACAGCGGTTTGCCGACGAATAAAGTCTATCAAAGCGCAATGGACGACAGCTCGAATTTGTGGATCGCCACTTTCCTCGGCCTTGCCGCTTTTAATGAAAAAAATTTCTACCTCGCCCAATCCGAAAGTCAATACCCTGTGCTATACGGATGGCCTAATCCGGTCAATACGGTCATGCATTTTAGTCTGCCCCAAATGGGGAAAGGATTCCTGCAAATCTTTAATGCACAAGGTGTAATGGTGTATGAAAAGGATGCTGATTTTGCTCAAACCAATACGCTCGATTTGAATGCCCTGAAACCCGGATTTTATTTTATGCAGTTAAGTCAGGGAAATTCTGCATATTTGCTCCGTTTTGTGAAATTATAAGTCGACATGTTTTCATTTTCTACACAACGAAGAGTATTATACGGAGAAACGGATAAAATGGGTTATCTCTATTATGGTAATTATGCCTCCTACTACGAAACAGGAAGGGTCGAAAGCATGCGATCGATCGGACTTGTTTATAAAGAACTGGAAGATAAAGGGATTATTATGCCGGTTTTGGATATGTCGGTGAAATATCTTAAACCTGCATTTTATGACGATTTGCTGACGATAAAAACGATTTTACCCGAATTCCCGGACGGATTTAAACTCTATTTTCAATACGAGATTTTTAATCAGCATAATCAATTGTTGAATACGGGCGACTCAACCCTGATTTTTTTCGATGCGAAAATTAGAAAACCTATACAAGCCGAAGAGGTATTGGAAGGAAAATTAGATGCTTTTTTTGGTAGAATTAAATAGACTGTTTAACGGGCTCCGTTGAATACGTATTGTATAATATTGGCTCCCATTTGCAGGGCCGACCGCCTTTTTTCGGGACTATTCGGGTGCACATCCGGATTCTCCCAACCGTCGCCCAAATCGGTTTCGTAGGTATAATAAATCAACATACGCCCCTCATGAAATATAGCTAAACCCTGAGGCGCTTTGTTGTCGTGCTCATGTATCTTGGGTAAGCCATTTTTAAATACAAATTTTTGAGCATAAATAGGATGGGATGCCGGTATAGACACTAATTCTTTATCGGGAAAAAGTCTTTTTAATTCCGGTCGTATAAATTTATCCATACCATAATTGTCGTCTATATGCAAAAAACCTCCCGCCATTAAATAATTGCGTAAATTCCTCAAATCCGATTCAGAAAATACAACATTGCCATGACCCGTCATATGTATAAAGGGATAATTGAATATATCGGCACTCGATGCCTCTACCACCTCGGGTTCGGGATTTATATTTGTTTGTAGATTCTGATTGCAAAATGAAATCAGGTTGGGCAAGGATGTCGGATTGGCATACCAATCACCCCCGCCATTGTATTTTAATACGGCAATTTTTACCGATTGCGAGCGGATAGCTTGCATGGGTAAAAAGCTTAAGCAAAAAAGTATGCAGATTATTCTCATATAAGGGTAACAAAGATTGTGAACATTTATTTTCTTTGCAAACGATTTATAAGAATGAAAGATAAAATAAGCCTTTTCTCGGTAGACAATAAAGTGGGACAATTTATTATTTTGATTGTTCTCGGTCTCACATGGGGAAGCTCATTTATATTGATGAAAAAAGGATTGGTCGCCTTCGAATCGTTCGAGGTAGCTCTAATCCGACTCTTTTTTGCCTTTATTGTTATTTTCCCATTTCTGATTAAAGAACTGCGCACTATTCCCAAAGATAAATATATATGGCTGGCCCTCACCGGCTGGTTAGGTAACGGCCTGCCCGCATTTTTATTTGCACTCGGAATAAGTAAGATCGACTCCAGCCTGGGCGGAATTATCAATAGTACAACCCCCATTTTCACCCTGCTGATCGGCATTTTTTTCTTCGGCCTGCAATTTCAAAAATCTGCCGTATGGGGTATAGTGGTCGGACTTTTAGGGACGGTTTATCTGATTGCATCCGGATATAAAGGAGAACAGGACAGCCGCTTTGTATACGCACTTTTTCCCCTCTTAGGCTCTGTGCTATACGGATTTTCAAATACAATTATCAAGATAAAACTGGCCGAACTGAAACCGGTTGTGATAACCGCATCTGCTTTTACAGCCCTTATGCCGGTGATTATCCCCGCATTTTTTTTATTGGGTATACCCCAAAAAGCAGTGGAAAACGAAATACATTTTATCGCATTTTCTTATAGTGCCCTGCTCGGAATCCTGGGAACCAGTCTCGCCGTAATTGTATATAATTACCTCATTAAACATACCAGTATCTTATTTGCCGCATCCGTAACCTATATTATTCCGGTCTTTGCAATGGCATGGGGCTTTGTTTTTGGCGAAGCCCTAAGTATCCACTATTTTATCGGATTGGCTATAATCATTACCGGGGTATGGATGGTCAATAAATCCGGTCAGGCTAAGGGCATAAAGAAATAGGAGTGAGCTCGGGTAATAATTCGGCCCTTTGAATCGAAAAGGTGTCCGGACAACTTTGTATGTATAAACGCGTCTTTTTGTCGCCCAATATGCCTTCCAGGGCATAAATGGGACAAGGTTTTTCTCGTGGCGAACTATCACCGAATTTTACATCGGCCTCTTTAACCCATGATTTAAAGGTTAATGTATCGAAGCCAAATTGATGCAAACTGCAATAGGTTAGAGAATCTCCGGGACTCGATTTTATTATTTGTTCTCTCACTTTTCCCTTAGGCCAAACCGCCGGTAACTCTCTATCCCCAAAATAAAAATATACCAGAACAAATCCGAGTAAAACACCGCCTAAATAATAAGCCAGTCGCTTGTAAAATTTGCTGTTTTGCATAATCTAAAATGCAGCCATTAATAAGTTTAAATCGGTAGATTGAATATTGTACATCTCTCCGAAATTACGATTTGTCAACGCTCCGCGGAATATATAAACCCCGTTTCGAGCACCTTTATCTGTTTTTAAAGTGTTTTCCAATCCGCCTTCTTCGCCCAGTTTTAATAGAAATGGACCCATAATATTGCTGAGTGCAATCGACGCTGTATGCGAAACGCGCGAAGGAATATTAGGCACGCAATAATGCGTAACGCCAAATTTCACAAAGGTGGGGGAGGTATGATCGGTGGGTTGGGAGGTTTCGAAAACGCCACCCTGATCTATGGAAATGTCTATAATCACAGATCCAAATTTCATTTCGGATACCATAGATTCGTTTACTACACAAGGAGTGCGACCCTCCGGCGCACGAAGTGCACCAATAACTACATCTGCTGTTTTAATGGCAGAAGCCAATTCTTTTTGAGTGAGCAAGCTGGTATATAAACGTTGGCCTACATCAATTTGTAAACGCCGTAAACGATGAATGGAATTGTCGAAAACTTTGACCTGTGCGCCCATGCCTAAGGCTGCTCTTACGGCAAATTCGCCCGCAGTACCCGCACCAATCACTACCACCGAAGTGGGAGCTACACCCGAAATGCCGCCTAATAACAAACCCTTACCCTTGGTGGCATTACTCAAATATTCACCCGCAATAAGAATGGAAGCAGATCCGGCAATCTCGGCCATACTGCGCACAACAGGATAAATTCCGTCTTTGTCTTTCATATAATTGAAAGCAAGGGCGTTTACTTTTTTGGCCATTAAGGCTTTTATAATATGCTCGTATCTATTCGATAATTGAATTGCCGAAATAAGGGTTTGCCCCGAACGCATTAACCCAATTTCCTCAAGAGTGGGAGGTGATATTTTTAATATAATTCCGGCTTTATAAATTTCTTCGCAACTATATACAATTTGTGCTCCTGCTTCACTTAAATCCTGATCACTAAATCCGGCTGATGCACCGGCATTCGATTCAACCATAATCTGATGTCCGTTTGCCACTAAATAGGCTATGGCATCCGGCACCAGGGCAATTCGATTTTCTTTAAAAGTAGTCTCCTTTGGAATACCAATTATTGCGCCTTGCGTACTGCGCCCTACAGCCAATAATTCCTCCTGCGGAATATAAACCGAACCCGGATTTAGACTTGAATGCATCATGTAAATATGTTTAGCCGTTTTTCAATGGATTGATTCCTCAAATGTAATGATTCTTTTTCCTTCTTGGAAGTATACTTTGAACTTTGACTAAGCTTAACCCTTTTAATAATTTTTTGTTAGAGGGCTAAGTGTTTTTATAAGCAGCTTGAATTTTAAACTCATTTAATTAGGCTTAACAAATGTTGACTATGAATTTCTTGCAAATGTTTATAGCTTAGCTGATAATATTAACCAATTAAATTTTATTAGCTTATGAGAAAGTTATTTTTGTTTTTCTTTGCTTCTATGTTTATTATTGGATGATCGAAAGAAGAGAAAGTGTGGAATACGGCAGTAAAACCCCAAGCTAAAATTACGGATGCAGTTTTTGGTATTACATTGGGTAAGAAATTTGATGTTTCAAGTCCGAATGAAGGAGTTGGCGGTCAGCTTAAAAGACAGTACAGACAAAAAGATATAAAATACTCTAAGAATGATTCGAAATTTTTTATTCCATCGTGTTAATCCAGAAAGAGACAAACTTTGGGACCCAATGAGCGTTGACCTTTTTGACAAATGTATTCGGTACATTTCTAAAAAATATAACGTGATACAATTTGAAGAACTTGCTTTCTCTAATGATTACAAGAAAAATCATAAAAGGAAATTAGCGACAATTATGTTTGATGATGGCTATAAAGACAATATTGATTTTGCGGCACCAATTTTGAAAAAATATGATATTAAAGCATCATTTTATGTAGTAACCGAATGTATTGACAAAAATATTCCAACGTGGACACATATTTTAGAGCATTTGTTTCAGTTCACATCAGTTGTAAATATTGATATGAGTTTTAATTTTTTACCACAAGAATTAAGAATTTTTAAATTAAGTAGCCACGAAGAACGACTAAATTATGTAGGTAAATTGAAACCGTTTTTAAAAACACTTTCGCACGATAACAGACAAATGGTTTTAAATAGAGTAATTGAAGTATACAATGACATTGAATTTCCAAAGTTAATGATGAATTGGGATGATTTACGAAAATTGAGAGAAGAAGGTCATTACATTGGTTCGCATACTGTTACACATTGTATGCTTGGTACTATGGATAACGAAAATGATATTATTTCAGAATTAACATTATCGGGGAAACGTATTCAAGAAGAATTGGGATATTTTCCATTAACAATTTCTTACCCTGTTGGTAGTTTCAATAAAACAACAAAAGACCTTTCACAAAAGGTGGGTTATAAAATTGGATTAGCAGTAAAGCAAAACGTTCATAATCCATACAAGGAAGACTTGTACGAAGTTTCAAGAATTGAACTATATAATGAACCTTGGTGGAAAACTCGTTTGAGAATAACAAATACATTAGAAAATATAAAATCATTTATTCGATACAGATGAAAATCATTTTATGGATTGGTAATGAACCCAATCAAAAAGCCTTAGCAAATAAATTGCACGCAGTTTTTCCCATTACAGCAATTGTTACTGAAACACGCCAGTCAAAAAGGAAACTCACAATTTGGCTGATTATAGAAAAAATAATTGAAAAATTATTTCTTTCTTCTATTGGGAAAGCGTGGTGGGGTATGCTCAAATATTATGAAGAAAAATATCCGAAATATCCTAATACAGAAATTTTAGACGTTGAAAATATTAACTCTGAATCTGTATTTGATTTTACGAACAATTACAAGCCCGATTTAATTATGGTTTCAGGAACACGCATTATAAAGGAAAAAATGTTATCAATAAATCCTTCAATCGGCATCTTAAATCTACATACAGGCCTCTCACCATACGTTAAAGGTGGACCGAATTGTACAAATTGGTGTATTGCTAATCAAGACTTCCATTTAATTGGCAACACAATTATGTGGATAGACAAAGGAATTGACACGGGAAATATTTTGACAACGGAATTTACATTAATCAATGGTAATGAAAACTTATCAGAATTACACTTAAAAGTTATGGAACACGCTCATAATTTATACATAAGTGCAGTAAAATTTCTTGTAAAGGGAAAGAGACAAAGCGTTAAACAATCCGACATAGCTGATGGAGTAACTTTTTATACAAAAGAATGGAATTTAAAACAAAAATTTAAATTAGTGAAAAATTTTTCGCAATTAAAAAAACAATTTGACAAGGGAGACATTATTATTAAACGAAAAGACATTAAAACAATTGAAATATAACTAACATAAAAAGCCGAACCGCCAACAAAGGTTATATGCAATAAGGGCTTCAGTGGTAATTCAAGCATTCTGCACCGCTCAAACTTCGGTGTAGGTGGACAGGAAAGTAGCTCGCAAACCCTTACTGCTTATAGCCTAAAACGTTAAGTGCATTATATGAGAAAATGCCTGAATCATAAGCCATACTAAAACCATTTCCCAAGAGCAAGTGTTTTGGGCGATTATTCTTTGCCAAATACTCAATCACATAGTCGTATGTTAGAATTTCAGTTTTTGCCATTACTCTATTAATTGTCCTACTTTGTTTACCACTTTATATTCCAAGTCTGAAAACTCGTTGAAATGAGCTTTACCGCATTTGATTTTCATTTGTTCGTCACCACTAAGTTTTGTTAAGTCAACCTGTGGCGTTCCTGTGTCTTTGGTTTCGGCTACAAAATAAATTTTCTTATCGTCTTCAAAAACCAATGCCCAATCAGGATTGTAGTTTCCTATCGGTGTTGGTATTTTAAACCAATTCGGCAATTTGAAGTAAAACTTTATTTGGTCGCTTGTCTCACAATCTTTTGCAAACTGGCTTTCAACTCCTGAATCTAAAGGCACAAATTCTTCATAAATGGTTTTTGAAGGGTCTGAAACTTTAAACGAAAAGTCGTTAAGATATACTTCTAACTCCTGGGCTTCAAACAAAGCCATTTCATATTCTGAATTACCAATTTTTTGATACTTGATTCCGTCAATCATTAAATCGTACAAAGTTCGTTTTATGGCTATTGTTGCCAAGTCTAAAAACAATTGTGGATTGATAATAATATCCTCAATTCTTCCTGACTTACTTAATATTTCTTCAATCGTGGAACGGGTTAATTCTGTTTTACTCTGAATGTAGCCTAAAACATCAGGGATTTTCCAAGAGTAACCGCCATATGATTCTACTTTCTCACCAACATAGTTTGTTCCTACGCCTTCATCAGTCATTGTAATACCAATTTTTGTGGAACGAATAGAAGGAGATTTGATTTCAGGTAAATCTTTTATGGCTTTTGCAGCCAAAGTAATTAGCTCATCTGTTTTATAATCAACTCGGTAAGTGGTTTTCTTTTTCAGTTTTTCCCAAATCTCCAAGAATTTCGGGTCAGTTTCAAAACCTTTGCGATACTTGATAGCTGTTCTTGTTTGCTTGTTTTTTATTCTGCCTGTAAATGCAACTCCGCAATCGTCTTCAATTTCTTTTTGTAGTGCCTTTGCAAAATCATCATAGGCTTCGTTTGCAATAACCGTTAAACGGTTTATATTTTGGTCATAAGTTCGTTTTCCTGTTTGGTCAACTGCTAAACGTAAACCTCTTCCAATCTCTTGACGTTTTTTAATGTCTGACTTGGTTTCGTTTAAAGTACAAATCTGAAATACGTTCGGATTGTCCCAACCTTCTCGTAATGCAGAATGCGAAAAAATGAAACGCAAAGAATTGTCTAAGCCCAACAATTTTTCTTTGTCTTTCATTATCAAACTGTAAGTGTCGTCATCTGCTTTGGTTTCTCCTGAAGTGTCTTTTACTTTTCCTTTGCTGTCTTGCGAGAAATAACCGTTGTGAGTTTCCTCAACTGGAAATTTATCTAATTCCTTAAAGGCAGGCTTTGAAACATATTCCTGATAAATTTCTTCAAACCATTCGGCAAATTTTCCTTTTACAGGATTTCCTGTTGAATCATAGTTTCGGTAATTCGCAACTTTGTCAATGAAAAACAAGGACAAAACTTTTATGCCTAATTTGTTAAGACGCTTTTCTTTCTTTAAATGTTCTTCAATGGTCTTGCGAATTTGAAACTTCATTACTTCATCATTCAAACCGCCTTGGCTGTCGCCTTTATAAAGTAAATTCCCATTTGAAATAGAAATACACTGGTTTACTGCATCAATTTCCTCAATGATATAGCCATCCGCATAGATTTCTCTCTCGTTGGAAAGTTTGTATAAATCATCTCCTACTTTTACAGTTATGGTTTTCTTTTTTACGCCACCGTTTTCATTGCTATTTATGGAAACTTTTGCTGTTACTTTGGTTTTTGTAGCGGTAATGGATTCTACCGAAACAAAGGCATCATTGTAGGCATTTTCTTCAATGATAGAATCTACTTCAATTTGTTTTACCAAACCTAAATCATAGGCTTTTACAGGGTTTAGACTGTAAGTAAGATTGTATTGATTTCTGTGGGTTGCCGAATAGCGAAGCGTACAAAGTGCTTTTAAGTTCTCAATAGCTGCAATACGCTTTTCGGTTTCCATATTTTGTGGCTCGTCCACTATTACAATAGGGTGGGTAGCCTGAATAAACTCCACTGGTTTTTGTCCGTTCAGTTTATCGTTGGGTTTATTGATAATATTTTCGTCTTTGGCAAATGAATCAATGTTGATTACTAAAACTTCAATGTTATTTGTGGTTGCAAACCCTCTCAATGTGGAAACGTTGGTACTGTCATAGACCTGAAAATTTACAGGCACATTGTCGTAAAGCGTTTGGAAATGCTCGTGTGTAATCTCTAAATTTTTTAGAACTCCTTCACGAATAGCCACCGAAGGCACAACAATTACAAACTTTTTAAAACCATATAATTTATTGAGTTCGTATATAGTTCTCAAGTACACATAAGTTTTTCCTGTGCCTGTTTCCATTTCTACAGAAAAGTGCATACCGTCCAATTTATCCGAAACATTTATTTCGTTATTGGCTTGAATGCTTTGCAGATTCGTAAGGATTTGTTCCTCCGATAAAATAAGGTTGTTGCTTACACCATTTATTAAGTTCAAAGTACCTTCTTCCTTTAGGTTAAATTCCAAAATGGAATCTTCCAAAGGTTGCCCTTCAAACAAATCCGTTATGGATTTTATGGCTTCCTGCTGATAGTTGAGATTGGATTCAAACGTTAATTTCATAGGGCTTATATCGTTTTAAATTCAACCCCTGCATCTTTCATTTGCAGTACGGTATTTGTTTTCAATTGGTCGTTGCCTTTAAAAAGTTTATCTAAAGCAATGACTTTTTTGGGGTATTCGCTCATTACTTCTGTAATAATTTCTTGACTTACTTTTTCTAATATCAATGCCATTTCATTTCCATTGATTAGAAAATAACCATCATTTTTTTCGATAGTACTGTTCAAGTCTTTTCCGCTTTTTAGTAATAGCTCATACACCATATTTTCAATAGTGGCAGTTTCTGAAACAGGGTCAACAAACAATTTCATTTGCTCGGCAAGTGCTTTGGCATCCTTGCCCTCAATTTGTTGCCATTGTTTGAAATTGCTATCTTCTAATTTTAAAACTTTGAAACCTAAATCTAGATTTTTTAATTGCTCAATTTTGGTTTTGAGGTTTTCAATTTCTGTTTTGGTTTCTTCAGTGGGTAACTCGCCTTGCAGTTTCTTAATTTCTGCTTCTATCTTATTGATGTCAGTTTTGATTTCATCTTGTATTTTCTTTCCTGCTCTGCGGATTCTTTCTTTGCTTATTTCTGCTATCGTTTTATAACCTGCTTTGTAGGCTTCGCTTTTTTCTTCTGTGAGTTCGGGAAGTTGTACACAAATGTATTTTCTACTACCACCGTCTTGTTTGTTTAAATCCAATACTGCGTGGGCGGTGGTTCCGGAACCTGCGAAGAAGTCGAGGATGAGGTCGTTGGGGTTTGAGCCGACTTGAGCAAGTTTACTTATTAAACTTACAGGTTTAGAATATTCAAAAACCTTTTCATCAAAAATTTTCGCTAAATCTTTTCTTGAATTATCGTTTGAATATTTGTTTTCTATAAACTCTAAAGTTGAAGTTGATTTTGTTCTTTCAATAATCTCCACATAATACCCTTTCGAATTCTTAGAAATAGTTGCATTTTGATATGTTTTAGTATAAATCCTTTTCCCATTTGAACTCTCCTTAACTACAATAAATCCATTTTGCAAACCGAATTCATATAAATCTTTTGACCATCTCCAACAATAATCACTTGTAGGATTTCTTTTTTGACGTTCTAATTGTTCATCCTTAGAAACATTTCCAGGTCTAAAAATAAAGTTATCAATATTAATTTCATAGTCTAAAGAAGGCGAATACTGAATAGAACCATAATCAAGTGTTTGACTCAATTTATACTTTCCTCTTTCGCTTTCATATTCGTCTATATGTTTATAACCGTCATCTTCAAATGAATTCTTATTAAGATTTATGAAATCACTTTTACCAAAACATATTAAATAGTCTGTGTTTTTTGCAATTAAATCTGTTGTTTTTCCTGCCTTTTTTGTTACTCTAGGAAATTCCGCCACAAAATTCTCCTCCCCAAAAATTTCATTCATCAAAAGGCGTAGATTATGTACTTCGTTATCGTCTATTGAAACAAAAATTACCCCATCTTGCTTTAGTAAATTTTTAGCTAAGTATAATCTTGGCATCATCATATTGAGCCAGTTGCTGTGGTATTGTCCATTTTCTTTGCTGTTTTTCTTGAACATCCCATCTTTGGTCATATAGCCTTCTTCGTCTTTGTCCCCTACACGTTTCTCATAGTCCGCTTTATTTTCGCTAAATTTGTCGGGGTAAATAAAAGAGTCATTTCCTGTGTTGTAAGGTGGGTCTATGTAAATCATTTTAACCTTACCGAAATAGCTTTTTTGAAGCACTTTTAGTACTTCGAGGTTTTCGCCTTCAATAAAAATGTTTTGGGTCTCGTCAAAGTTTACGCTTTCCTCTTTGGCAGGAATCAATGTCTTGGTTGTTGGCATTTGCAATACTTTAAAAGCATCACTTTTTCCTGCCCAATTCAATACATAGCGTTCGTTGGCAAAGTTTATATCTTCTCCAAGTGTAGCTTTTAGCTTTTCCCAATCAATTTTTCCCTCGCTAAAAGCTTCAGGCAATACCTGTCGCAATGCGTTGAGTTTTTCTTGTTCTGGTGTCAGACTTGTTCCGTCCATATTTTAGTGTACTTTTAATCTGTGTTTTTTATTGTTTTTTAAAGGTCAGATTGAACATCCAAATCATCATTTTGCCTGTTATCAACTTTTTTATGTTGGATGTTTCTTTCAATTAATAATTCTTTGACTTCAACACCAAGGATTTCAGCAATCTTGTATAAGTCCTCTAAACTTGGTTGTCGTCTGTTTTGGGCGTAAGAGTTTACCATATTGTAACTCTTGCCTAATTGTTCAGCCAACCACTTCTGTTTAATTCCTTTCTGTTCTAAAACGTCTTTTATTCGGTTCATTCTTGAACTTGTTTATAATTGGCAAAACTAAAAATAAAAATTAAATATCTCACTAAATGAGTGTTTAAATAATCATTCTGTTTGTGTGCGGTGGGTAAGGGCAAGCTCTTTTGGTTTTTTAGCGTTGGCTTTGTGTGTCGGCAAAAACCAAATGTGCTTGACCGTGCGGTTGGTTTTCTACACTGAGCGATAACTCATTTGTAGAAGAAGCCAATGGGTTGTTTAATACGTCGATGGTATTTTATGTAGGTGAAAATAAATTGGACACTTTGATTGAGCTTAATGCATCGATGTTGCAAGCACAAATAGATTATATTGCAAGCCATTAATGGTCTATTCCACACGAATTGTTCGTGCTTCACCATTTGCATGAATAGTAATCATTATATGTTTTTCTCCTTCAAGTATCTGTCCTGCACGTTCCGGCCATTCAATAATGCAAATATTTCCACTGTCTAAATATTCATAAAATCCAATTTCCTCCAATTCAGACGGATCTTCGATGCGATATAAATCGAAATGATAAATCATTTTCCCATTCGGAAGTTCATAGGCATTTACTATGCTGTAGGTGGGACTGCTGACAGCGTCTTTACTCCCCGCCAGTTTTACTATGCGCGAGGTTAAGGTCGTTTTCCCTGCCCCCATTTCTCCGTTTAGTAAAAATAAAGTGTATTGCCCAAATTGCTCGATAATATATTGAGCTACTTGCTCTAATTCGTCTACTTGTTCTATTGTCCACTCCATACTGCAAAGGTAATAATTGCGCCGAAGTTATGTTTCTCCCGGGTTCCCCCTCCGCTATGCCGAATGTATTGCAGATTGCTCGGGCGTTTTTGTATATAATTTTTTTGTAATTTTAGTTCGCAAACCAATAATTAAAAACATATGAAAAAAGTAATAAGTGCCTTTAGCTTCCTTTTCGTTTTCGCCTTTATCTCCTGCTCGGATACCGCAAAAAAAGCTGAAGACAAAAAAGAAGCCGCAGTTCAGGAAGCCCAAAAAGAAGTAGAAGAATTGCAAAAAGAGTACGATATGTTTAAAAAGGATATGCGCCAAAAATTGGAGGCAAACGAACAAAAAATGTCCGATTTAAAAGAGCAAGCCAATGCCTTAACCGGAGAAGCTAAACGGGAATTGGACCGAAGTATAGACAGCTTGGAAACACGCAATAAAGAAATCCGAAACAAGCTGGAAGAAAAAGGAGATAATGTCTATGAAAATTGGCAAGGCTTTAAAAAGGAAATGGAGTCGGACCTGGACGGACTGGCAGACGCTTTTAAGAATTTCGGTCGCAAAAATGAATAAAAGATAAAGCTGGCAGCTGCACGGTTTATTCTCATAGTTGTAAAACAATACATTGAAGCCGGCCTATAAGTCCATAATAATTAGGCAAAAATAGCTGCTTTCTATTTTTGTTATTTCGAATTTATTCCTATCTTTGCCCCCCAATTTCCTGTATTATGCGCAGAAAGAGTGAGTTTGTAATTGAGTTTGAAGGCTTGAAATACGGAGCACATGCGTTTGATTGGGAGATTGAAAATTTGTTCTTTGATCAATTTGGCGGTATTGATGCAAACGTTGCAAAACTGTCTGTGAAATTAGATTTGTTAAAAGAAGCCCATATGATGGTGCTTACTTTTCAAATCTCCGGAGTAGAAGAGTATGAATGCGATTTGTGTCTGAAGCCATTGCGCTATAAGCCTGAAATTAAGCACACTCTGGTGTTAAAACATGGAGATGCTGAAGAAGGGAATATAGATGACGATATTATTATCCTGCCCGAAAATGCATTTGAGTTTGATATAGCTCCGGTGATTTTTGAACTGGTAAAAGTATCCGAACCTGTAAAGCGCGGATGTGAGGAAGGGGAGCCCTTCGAAGGCTGTGATAAAGAGCTTATGCAAAAATATCTTGCCCAAGAATTGCCCGAAAATCCGACCCAACCCATAGAAGAGGAAGATGAAATCGACCCCAGATGGGAGGCCCTACGCAAATTGAAAGGAGAATAATAAAAGGATTATTACATTTGTGTTGAATTAAAATAAAAATAAAAAGTCATGCCAAATCCAAAACGCAGACACTCGAAAACCCGCTCAGCTAAAAGACGTACGCATTATAAAGCGGAGGCGCCGACATTGTCTACATGTCCTACTACAGGAGCTGTACACCGTCGTCACCGTGCCTATATGGTAGAAGGTAACTTGTATTATAATGGCAAATTAATGGTTGAAGCTAAGCAGGAAGCTTAATGTCGAAAATAACCATTGGTCTGGATATTGCAGGTGGTGATTTTGCGCCGGAATGTAATCTGGAAGGCGCGAAACGCATAGTAGAGCAATTGTCGGATAAAATTCAGCTTGTGCTGATTGGCGATGAAGCCATTATCCGCGAAGGCTTGAAAAAACATGCTATTCCGGAATCTGCCGTGGGTCTTTTTCATGCCCCGGAGGTTATCGAAATGGGCGATTCACCTATGCGAGCCTTAGCCGCAAAACCCAATAACAGTATTTCTGTCGGATTGGGATTGCTGAAGGCAGGGAAAATTGACGGTTTTGCCTCTGCAGGAAATACAGGCGCCATTTTTGGCGCTTCGGTTGTTGCATTGGGAACCGTTATAGAAAATATTCGCCCCTGCATGATGGCCTACGCGCCCCGCGAAAACCAAAAAGATGGGATAATTTTGGACATTGGCGCCAGCGCCGATTCTAAACCCGAAAATTTATACCAATTCGCCATACTCGGACATACCTATTATAAGTATATTCAAGGTGAAGAAAATCCCAAAGTCGGCCTTATCAATATCGGAGCCGAACCCGAAAAAGGAAACGAAATCATCAAGGCTACTTATAAGCTGATGGACGGTAGTACTGATTTTAACTTTGTGGGGAATGTAGAAGGAAATGAATTGTTTACCGAAAAAGCCGATGTACTGGTGTGCAACGGGTTTACAGGTAATGTAGTGCTAAAACTCTGCGAAGGTTGGTATAAAATAGCCCGTAAAAACGGACTGAAAAATGATTACCTCGAAAAGTTTAATTTCGAAAATCAAGGCGGATCTCCCGTACTTGGAATTAACGGTGCCGTTGTCATCGGTCACGGTATTTCTAATGGTAAAACCATTATGAATATGGTGAAATTAACTTCGGAAATTGTAGAAAATAAATTACCTTGGCGAATCAAAGAAGCGCTAAGTCATAATGAGCAATAAACTAAGAGCCGCAATAACGGGCGTACACGGTTACGTTCCCCCTCATGTCGTTAGCAATGAGGAATTATCTCGTATGGTCGATACCAACGACGAATGGATTACTTCTCGCACCGGAATTAAAGAACGTAGATTTTTAAAAGATAATAAAGGTGCTTCCTTTATGGCTGCTGAAGCTGTTAAAGGATTGCTCGAAAAAACGAATACCAAGCCCGAAGAGGTCGACCTCCTCATCGTGGGTACCATTACCGCCGATTATACTTTCCCCTCTGCAGCAAACCTCGTAGCCAGTATGCTGGGTATGAAGAATGCATGGAATTATGATATCAATGCCGCTTGCTCCGGCTTTATTTATTCGCTGGTTACTGCCGCCCAATTTATCGAAACCGGACGCTATAAAAAGGTTGTGGTTGTGGGTGTCGATAAGATGAATTCTATTATCAATTACGCCGACCGATCTACTTGCGTTATCTTCGGCGATGGTGGTGGTGCAGTGCTACTCGAACCTTCTTTGAGCGGAAATGGAATTATTGACTTCGAAATGAAAAGTGATGGCGACGGATGTCGTTACCTGTACCAAGAAGCCGGAGGATCTTTAAACCCTGCTACTGTGCGTACTGCTTTGGCCGAACAACATTTCGTGCACCAAGAAGGACAAGCTGTATTTAAATTTGCCGTGGTAAATATGGCCGAAATTTCGTATCAGGTTATGACCCGAAACGGATTGACCGGAGACGATATTCATTGGCTCGCCGCTCATCAGGCTAATAAGCGTATCATCGAAGCTACAGCCAACAGGCTTAGCCTCCCACCCGAAAAAATTATGCTTAATATCCATAAATACGGCAATACTACCGCGGGTACTATTCCACTCCTTTTATGGGATTATGAACATCAGCTCAAACCCGGCGATAATATCATTGTTTCTGCCTTCGGAGGCGGATTCACATGGGGTTCTATTTACCTGAAATGGGGTAAATAATCTAAAAATTATTCTTCAGCCCATTTTGTTTTTGAGTTCATAATACCGAACAGCGTATCTATTGTAAAAAATCAGGGAAAATCCCTCTGCGTCCTTTGCGTTCTCCCATTGCGTGAACCCATCACCCTTTGCATCCTTTGCGTTCTCCCTTTGCGCGAACCCATCACCCCTTTGCGTTCTTTGCGTCTCCCTCTTTGCGTGAACCATCACCCCTCTGCTATAAGTACTTACCTCGAAATTTAAGCCACCCAAACTTGACTTTTACATTTTTTTAACGTAGCTTGCGTATTGTTAGAAATAAATAAAACCAATTTTTATTATGAAAACCAAGGCAAGGCAAGGAAAGGAAAACCAAGGCAAGGCAAGACAAGACTTAAACGCTTAGGCTTTATGCTTGTGCTTATGCTTTTAATATGGCCTTTGAGTTTTGCACAGCAAGTTATGCATGAGTGTGGGACAGAGCTATCAGACGACTTAAATATTTTAAAAAGTCAAAATTGCAATATGTCCCAAAATGCATGGAATTTAATGTACAAACTTCCTCAAAGATATATTCCCAATGCTAACAATTTGGATATTGGAATAAAAACAATTCCTATTAATTTGGTTGTATTTGGTGAGGATGATTCCACTGGTTTTCCTATATCTCAAGCTTCATTTTCATTAGACTCAGCTTTGTTTTCTTCTTGGTTAAATCAGGCTTTTGTTGTTAAATCGAATATTTTCCTGAGTCCACAAAGTACCACAATTATCCCTTTAAGCGGATTAAAATCAGGAATATACATCCTAAAATGCAGCGATGAAAAAGGGAATGTGCAAACGCATAAAATCATCAAAAACTAAGAATTATGAAAAATATATACTGTATACTTATTACATTTTTATTTGGAATGCAAGTCCAAGCACAAAGCTTCCC
>JAEZEQ010000009.1 GCA_023432985.1 Bacteroidota bacterium
GCGGACTCCTCCGAGATGCCATTCAGATTTGTAATTTATTTATTCCTAAAGGAAAATTGGTGGTGAGCACCAAAGGAAAAATTCCCGAATGGAATAAGCAATATACCACGCTCGAAAATCCTGTCGACGAAAGACTGCCTCTCGCAATTTTAATAGATCGACGTTCTGCCTCTGCATCCGAAATTGTGGCCGGTGTTATGCAAGATTACGACAGAGCAGTTATCATAGGAAATAAAAGTTTTGGTAAAGGACTGGTGCAAACAACCCGATTCCTGAAATACAATACCCAGTTGAAAGTTACTGTGTCTAAATATTATACCCCAAGCGGAAGATGTATTCAAGCTATTGATTATTCCAATGCAAATAAAGGAAATCAACAAGGACAATTTCAGGAGTTTAAAACCCGGGTCGGCCGTAAAGTATACGACGGAGGAGGAGTTATGCCCGATATAGAAATGGCCGATGAAATTCTTAGCCCCATCTCTCTTGCCCTCATTTCCCAAAATTTAATTTTTAAATATGCCTCGCTCTTTAAATCTAAAAATAGCCAAGAACCGAATAAGGATAGTTTCGAACTGTCGGATTCTGATTATGCCGATTTTGTAAGCTTTGTGGAAAAAGAAGGTTTTACCTATATGACAGATGCCGAAAAAAGTCTGATTAAAACGATGGAAGAACTGGCCGCAGAGCCAACTTTCGCTAAGTTGAATGATGATTTGCGAAGCGTGGAAATGAAATTGAAAAAGGAGAAAATGCAAGCATTGCAGGTTTATAAAGAACAAATTAAACCCCTCATAGCCGCAGAAATCATGGCTCGGTATTTTTATGCAAACGGTAAATTGCAATGGGAATTGAATCATGATCCCGAACTGACAGAAGCTATTAAAATTCTTCAGGATAAAAACAGATACAGCCATATTTTATCTCCCGCTTTTTCTATTCCTAAAATGGAAAAAGATACGGCAGGAGCAAGATTTAAAACCAAATATCTGGAAGAAATTCCCGAGGATATTCAAGATTAATGCAGCATTTTTTGTGCGGAAAAAGGTACTCCCGTTTTAATTTTTTACTTTCGTTTTAAAATTTGGGATTATGCAAATAGTTGAAGTTACCAATGAAGCCCTTGCCAACGAATGGCTGAAAGTAGATCGGGTTATTTATAAATCGGATAAAAATTGGGTGCCTTTTCTGAAACAGGAGGTGGAAAAAGTATTCGACCCCAAGAAAAATAAATTGCTTCGTAAGGATGGAGAAGCAATCCGATGGATTTTGAAGGATGATTCCGGAAATAATATTGGACGTATTGCGGCTTATATTAATCCCACTTATAGCAAGGAGTTTAAGAATGTGAAAGGGGTAGGAGGCGTTGGCTTCTTCGAATGTGTGAATGATAAGAATGCGGCACATCTCTTATTCGATACAGCTAAAAAATGGCTTATGGACAGAGGGATGGAAGCCATGGACGGACCTATTAATTTGGGCGAAAAATTGAATTTTTGGGGCTGTATTATTGAGAATTTTGATGCACCCGCAACTTTCGGAATGAATTATAATCCGCCCTATTATCAAGAATTATTCGAATCATACGGTTTTGGGGTATATTATGAACAACATGTTTTTTGGCGCGATTTACTGGCACCCGCACAGGAAGTTTTTGTGCGTAAGGCCGCGATGCTCGCCACTGATCCCGAAATTTATGTGTCTAATATACGCGGATGGGACGATAATAAATTTGCCAAAAATTTCATGGAAGTGTATAATGATGCCTGGGGCGGACATGACGGATTTAAACCGTTGACCTATGAAGCAGCCATGAAAACATATAAGGGACTTAAACAGGTCTATGATCCGGATATTGTGATTTTTGTGTTTAAAAAAGATAGACCAATCGGATTCTATATCAACCTGCCCGAATTGAATGAAGTGTTTAAATATGTAAACGGAAATCTGAATCTGATCGGTAAACTGAAATATGTATTGTACCGTAAATTTAAACACCCGCAAACCATGTATGGTATTATTTTCGGCGTGGTGAAAGATTTTCAAGGCAAAGGTGTAGAAGGAATGATGATAAAATATGCCGAAACGGATATCGCAACCTTGGGAAGATATAAGTATACTATTTTGAACTGGATCGGTGATTTTAACCCGAAAATGCTTCATGTTTGCGAAAACCTGGGAGCCAAATTGTGGAGGAGATATGCAACCTATCGCTATTATTTCGACCGAAACAGACCTTTTGAAAGAGCACCGATTATTGGTGAAAAAAATAAAGAATAGACCTTGAAAGTTGTATTTATTTATCCTTACCCCGAAACGGAAGCACCAAGTCAGCGCTATCGGTTCGAACAATTTATTCCTTTCCTGCTCGAAAGAAATATTGAGGTGATAAAAGCACCCTTTTGGGACGAAAAAGGATGGAGTATTCTATATAAGAAAGGTCATTTTCTGCAAAAAATTCAAGCTCTGCTGAAAGGATGGATACGCCGATATCGTTTGCTGAAAGGAATTTCGAATGCCGATTTTATATTTATTCACCGGGAATTGGATCCGATCGGATTGCCGCTCTTTACGCATAAACTTGCCCGTTTCGATAGGAATAAAATTATTTTCGACCTCGATGATGCAATATGGATTCCCAACTCTTCGAGGAGTAATCGTTTTTTCGAAAGATTGAAAAATTGGAATCAAGCCGCAGCCATTGCTTCTTTATCCGGAACCATTTCCGGTGGCAACCGATATTTGTGCAACTGGGGCGAAAAGTATGCCTCTAAGTCCGTACTCATCCCTACCACTGTAGATACCGACCGGGTGCATAATGTACTCCAGTCTCACCATGTAGATAAGGTTTGTGTAGGGTGGACCGGCACGCATAGTACCCTCAAATACCTCAAACCACTGATACCTTCTTTAGAAAAATTAATGCATAGGTTTCCAAATCTGGAAATTAAGGTAATTTGTGACGCCAAACCCGATTTTTTAAGTCCGGCCATGCAATGGATTCCTTGGGATAAATCTCGTGAAGTGGAAGATTTATTGCAATTGCATATCGGATTAATGCCCCTGGAAGAAGATGCCTGGTCCAATGGAAAATGCGGATTTAAAGCGATACAATATATGTCGCTCGGAATCCCCGCAGTGGTTTCGCCGGTTGGAGTAAACTCAGAAATCGTAGACCATGAAGTAAATGGTATGCTTATTTTTAATGAGGAAGAATGGGAAAGTGTTTTGGAAGAGCTTATTACAAATGAGCATAAAAGAATAGAAATGGGTAAAAAAGCCCGTCCGAAAATCCAGCAATTTTATTCGGTTAAGGCAGTTAAGCCTGCCTGGCTATCTTTGTTCGGACTTCCGGATACAGCTCCCGAATATGCCACAAAAAATTGATTTGAACATGAGAATAATTACCAAGAATATTGCAAATTTCCTGACCTCCTTTAATCTTTTTATGGGTTGTGTGGGCATATATTTACTTTTTGAAAATCAGTATCTGTTTGCTTTTTATGCCATGTTGGCTGCGGCGGTGGCCGATTTTTTCGACGGATTTGCAGCTCGTCTTTTTAAAGCCGATGACGGTATAGGTAAAGATTTGGATAGTCTCGCCGATGTGGTAACCTTCGGAGTATTACCCGGCTTCTTTTTATTCCATTTGGCTCAAGATTTTGATCTCTTTCTTTTTTCGGGGGTCGAACTGAAATGGCTTGCTTTATGTATTCCCGTTTTCTCGGCTTGGCGCTTGGCTAAGTTTAACAACGATAGCCGTCAATCGACCGGATTCCTCGGATTAGCTACTCCGGCAAATGCAATTGTTTTGGCCTCTTTTGCAATTTGGGCTAAAGAAGATTCAAGTTTATGGGCATTCCCCGATTTTATGATTTCCCCTTGGTTTTTAACCATGCTTATTTTGGGAAGTTGTATGCTTTTGGTTTCCGAAATACCCCTAATGGCACTCAAGTTTAAAGGCTTTTCTTTGAAAAAGGATTGGTTGAAAATAGTATTGGTAATTTCTATTCTTACAATGGGCATTTTATTTACCTTTGCAGCAGCACTTCCATCCCTGATTATTTATATAATTTTATCTCTATTAAATCATTCATATTATGAAATTCAAAGCAGAAATTGATATCATGCCCCTGGAGGCTTTGTTAGACCCCCAAGGTAAAGCCGTTTTAAATGGTTTGAAAAACATTGGTCTAAACGGTATCGAAAATGTACGTGTAGGTAAGCATATCAATCTTGTTGTAGAGGCCGCAGATGAAGAAGCTGCTCGTCAAATGGTAAGCGAAGCCTGTAGTAAATTATTGGCCAATCAGGTTATGGAATATTTTGAATTCACCCTAAGTGCACTTTAATTCATGAATCCGGATAGTAAAGCTTTTTTAGAATCGTATTTGAATAATGCTTCGCCAACCGGCTTTGAATCGGGGGGACAGAAGCTTTGGATGGAATATTTGAAACCTTATGCCGATGAATTTATTACGGATGTTTATGGGAATACGGTTGCAGTAGTAAATCCGAACCAAAATTATAAAGTTGTCATCGAAGCACATGCCGACGAAATCAGTTGGTTTGTGAATTATATTTCGGAGGACGGACTGATTTATGTAATTCGTAATGGAGGTTCCGACCACCAGATTGCACCCAGCATGCGCGTGAATATTCATACCGATAAAGGTATAGTACCCGGTGTGTTCGGATGGCCCGCAATTCACGTTCGTAAATCGGATAAGGAAGATAGTCCCTCGCTTAAAAATATTATAGTAGACGTAGGAGCTAAAGATAAGAATGAGGTGCTCGAAATGGGCATACACGTGGGTTGTGTGATTACTTATCAGGACGAATTGATGTACCTCAACAACCGTTACCTGACCGGTCGGGCGCTCGACAATCGTATCGGAGGTTTTATGATTGCTGAGGTATTAAAAAGATTGAAAGAAAATGGGAAATCATTGCCATTTACTCTATATGCCGTTAATGCCGTTCAAGAGGAAATAGGCTTGAGGGGAGCTGAGATGATCAGCCGTCGACTTAAACCCGATGTGGCTATAATTACCGATGTTTGTCACGATACCAAAACCCCTTTATATGATGCCAAAGAGCAAGGCGATCAGCGATGTGGGTTGGGTCCGGTGCTTACTTATGGTCCGGCAGTACAAAATAACTTGTTGCGCATGATTGTGCAAACCGCCGAGAAGAATGAAATTCCATTCCAAAGAGCTGCAGCAAGTCGCAGTACGGGCACGGATACGGATGCATTTGCATACAGCGGCGAAGGTGTGGCTTCGGCTTTGATTTCTCTACCGCTTAAATATATGCATACCACGGTAGAAACAGTACACCTCGAAGATATGGAGAATGTGATTCGATTGATGTATTCGTTTGTTGTGGGGTTGGAGAGTGGGTATGATTTTCGCTACATCAAATAGATAAAATGATTTCTGCTGCGCATTTCTTCGTTGGAGCTCATTTTGGTTCAGTTACGTAGCGCTGCTACGCGCCTTCACCAAAATTTCACTCCGCCTCGAACTGCTTTGCATAAATGATTTTAACACCTTTATATTTGGGATTTTTGCACAAAAAAATGGGAAAATTACCTCATTTTTTGTTTAGAATCTATGTACTCAAAGATAGGTAAGCGAAACCAAACTATGTGCAATATACAGCTCCTCCCCAACCAAGGGGAGGTGGTCGAAGACCGGAGGGGTTTGAATACTCAAAATTCAAATTTAAAAAAAGCACCCCGGCCTATGGCTATTGCATCGCATTAAACATCATAATATTTTCCTCTTAAAATTATTTCTGCTGCGCATTTCTTCGTTGGATCTAAATTTTTGCGCAGTCACGTACAATTAGTACGCTCCTTTGCCCAAATTTAGCTCCGCCTCGAACTGCTTTGCATAAATGATTTTAACACCTTTATATTTGGGATTTTTGCACAAAAAAATGGGAAAATTACCTCATTTTTTGTTTAGGATCTATGTACTCAAAGATAGGTAAGCGAAACCAAACTGCGTGCAGTATACCCCTCGCGCCTAGGAAGATTTTGGCTGGGGCCCCATGCGTGCCATTTCCGTTAAGATAGGATATGTGTTTGAGTTTACGAGTTTATTTACTTTTAGGAAATGTTACGCTTTGGGGTAGACAAAACTTCCGCAGCGCTTGATTTTTGTTGCTTTTCATCAAGGAAAAGCAATTAAGAAAATAATTTTCTATCGGGAAACGGAATTCTAATAGCCCTATGGGGTAGATAAAATATTTTCTGCTGTGCCGCGCTGCGTTGGAGCTCATTTTGGTTCAGTTACGTAACGCTGCTACGCGCCTTCACCAAAATTTCACTCCGCCTTGCGGCGGCTTGCATAAATCATTTTAAGCCCTTTTTACCTGGGAGTTTTTGTAAAAAAATGGGAAAATTATCTCATTTTTTGATTAGGACTTATATACTTGAAATAAAGTGAATGGCACGAAACGGTGGCCAGTCATGCAGTCCTGTTCCACTTAATCAATTCGAAACCGTTCAATAAGCTGTTTGCTTAATTTGATAATAAAATGATCTCATTTTTAGATATACTATTTGCAATAACAAAAAACTTTGTAAGTTTGTGGCATAAAATACAAGGATACAATTCCCTTCTCGTCGTAAAATGCGTTCCGTATTTTACTTCCACACAAAAAAAAATACACATTAAAGATTATATGTTTAATCGCGAAGATTTGGACAAGCGCTTATTAAGTGAGCTTAAAGAAATAGCCTCAGGGCTGGGTTTAAAAAAGTACCAATTAAAAAAGAAGAATGAAATCATAGATATGATTTTAGCTTCGGGTAGTTCTGTTTCCGGAGAAAAATCGGAAGAAATGGTCAGCTCAGATCCACAGAACAACAAGAAAAAAAGAAACAGAGTGGCCAATGAACCGGTGCGGGTTGGCACCAGTAATGTCGAGAAAAATAAGATAGTAAAAGATGCCGATGCATTAAGTTTTCCCGACGACCCTATCGAGATAGACCCGGTGGTGACAGAAGCAGATTTGTTTACAGAGCTTCCGGAAAATGCAGAAGAGGAAAGCGTTTCGGATGAAAAAGAAAGTAAAGATGAAACAGAAACCGTTGAGCCTGTAAAAGCAGAAGAGAAATCGGATTCGCAAAGTGAACCGAAGGGGCAATATGTTCCGAAGGAGCAAAATCAAAAGCCTCGTGAGTTTAAGCAGAGAGAGCGATTTAATAAAGATCAAAATCGCCATCAGGGCGGACAACAGGGGCAGAATGCTTCGCAGCAAGGCCAACAAGGTTCGGGCAATGCACAGCAGGGAAGCGGACAGTCAGGCAATACACAGCAAAATAATACACAACAAAACAATAATTCTCAAAACAGCAATCCGCAAAAAGGACAGCAATCTGCTCCCAAAGAGAGTTTTGAGCCTTATTTATTCAACGATGTAATTGAAACCGAGGGCGTATTAGAAATCATGCCCGACGGCTATGGATTTTTACGTTCGAGTGATTATAATTATTTGAGCAGTCCCGATGATGTTTACGTGTCACAATCGCAGGTGAAATTATTCGGATTAAGGACGGGTGATACCATAGTGGGGACCATACGTCCGCCCAAAGAAAATGAGAAATATTTCCCATTAATAAAAATAAAAGAGATCAATGGGTTAATGAGTTCACAGATTCGTGACCGGGTTCCATTCGATTATCTTACGCCATTATTTCCATACGAGAAATTAAAAATCACGGGTCATAAAGGGGAGACTTTATCGACGCGTATTGTAGATTTGGTTGCTCCAATAGGAAAGGGTCAGCGCGGATTGATAGTGGCACAGCCCAAGACGGGAAAAACCATGTTATTAAAAGAAATTGCCAATGCTATAGCGGCCAATCATCCCGAGGTTTACTTAATCATATTATTGATTGATGAGCGTCCGGAGGAGGTTACCGATATGGCGCGTTCGGTGAAGGCGGAGGTTATAGCCTCGACCTTTGATGAGCCGGCGGAGCGCCATGTGCGCATAGCCAATATAGTATTAGAAAAGGCGAAAAGATTAGTAGAATGTGGGCATGATGTGGTGATCTTATTGGATTCCATAACCCGTTTAGCCAGAGCACACAATACGGTAAGTCCGGCTTCCGGAAAAGTATTATCGGGTGGTGTAGACAGCAATGCCTTACATAAGCCTAAAAAATTCTTTGGTGCGGCACGTAAAATAGAAGATGGCGGATCATTGACCATATTGGCAACGGCGTTGACCGATACAGGAAGTAAGATGGACGAGGTGATATTTGAGGAATTTAAAGGAACGGGAAATATGGAATTGCAGTTAGACCGCAAAATTGCCAACCGTCGTTTATTCCCGGCTATCGACATACAGAACAGTTCGACACGTCGCGACGATTTACTGATTAGCAAAGACTTTTTATCGCGCACCTATTTATTGCGCAATCATATCAGTGATATGACCAGTGTAGAGGCGATGGAATTTATCAAAAGCCAAATCAGCCATACATCGAGTAATGAGGAGTTTTTATACAGTATGAATAAATAATAGCAAAAAGACGGTAAAAATTTTGATATTATTTTTGTTTTAAAGATTAAATTAATATATTTGCACCCCAATTTCATATAGACTATGGCAAAGAAAGGTAATAGAGTTCAGGTAATAATGGAGTGTACAGAGCACAAAACCAGCGGTATGCCGGGCACTTCTCGTTATATTACAACCAAGAATAAGAAAAATACGCCTGAGCGTTTAGAGCGTAAGAAGTATAATCCTATACTTAAAAAAGTAACCGTACATAAAGAGATTAAATAATTTTTTAAAGCAATATTAAGTCATGGCAAAGAAGGTTGTAGCGACGCTTAAAAAAGGTGAGGGTAAAGATTTTGCCCGCGTTATCAAAATGGTAAAGAATGAGAAAGGCTCTTATTCTTTCAAAGAAGAGGTGGTGCATAAAGATCACGCTTCTGATTTTTTCAAGAAATAATCTTTCATAAAGATAATTATATAGCCCGAACGAGTTTCGGGCTTTTTTTTTACCTTCGCATCAACATGGGTATTTTTGATAAATTATTTTCCAAGAAGGAGTCGAAAGAGAGCTTAGACCAAGGTTTGAACAAAACCCGTGAAGGGCTTTTCGAGAAATTGCGTCGCAGCGTTGCCGGTAAATCGCGCGTTGATGATGAATTATTGGATGAGCTGGAATCTGTGTTGATTTCGAGCGATGTCGGCGTGGAAACGACCTTGCGTATTATTGAGCGTATAGAAGCACGTGTGTCTCGCGATAAATATGTAGACACGAAAGAGTTAAGCGCCATTTTACGCGACGAGATTATACTTTTGCTGGGAGAGAATAACCGTTCCGAATTCACCGATTTTGAGTTAGACACCACGCATAAACCGCATGTTATTATGGTGGTGGGAGTGAATGGAGTGGGTAAAACAACCACAATAGGAAAACTGGCCTGGCATTATACCCAAAGAGGCAAAAAAGTAGTATTAGGCGCTGCCGATACTTTTCGCGCTGCTGCGGTAGATCAGTTGATTATATGGAGTGAAAGAGCCGGTTGCGAAATCGTGCAAAAGGGTATGGGGGCAGATCCTGCTTCTGTTGCCTTCGACACTTTGAATTCGGCCCTCGCTAAAAATGCCGATTTGGTCATTATTGATACGGCCGGACGATTGCATAATAAGGTTAACCTGATGAATGAGCTGACCAAAGTGAAAAATGTGATGCAAAAGGTGATTCCCGACGCACCACATGAAGTCCTCCTTGTATTAGATGGCAGTACCGGACAAAATGCATTCGAACAAGCCAAACATTTTACCGCCGCCACAGAGGTAAACGCGTTGGCCATTACCAAACTCGATGGCACCGCCAAAGGAGGCGTCGTTATCGGCATTTCCGACCGCTTTAAAATTCCCGTTAAATACATTGGTTTAGGCGAAAAACCGCAGGATTTACAAGTGTTTAATAAGAAAACTTTCGTCGAAACTTTATTTGCTCATTCTGAATTATAGGATTAATTATACATGAATTACCGAGATAAATATGAGATGGTGGTGGGCCTGGAAGTGCATGCACAATTGCTCACTCACTCAAAAGCATATAGCAGCGACCGAAACGAATACGGCGAATTGCCCAATCGGAATATCAGTGAGGTAACGTTGGGACTACCGGGCGCTCTTCCCATGGTCAACGCAAAAGTGCCCGAACTGGCCGTAAAACTTGGATTGGCCATGCATTGCCAAATACGTAAATACAATATGTATGCACGTAAAAATTATTTTTATGCCGATTTACCCAAAGGCTATCAGATTTCACAATTCGATACGCCCATTTGTTATAATGGCTTTTTGATGATTAAAGATGCCGACGGGAACGAAAAACGCATTGGGATTGAACGTATACATATGGAAGAAGATGCAGGCAAAAGTATACATGATCAGGATCCTTACGATACGCTTGTGGACCTAAACCGGGCCGGTGTACCTTTGGTAGAAATTGTGTCGGATCCCGATATGCGTTCGCCACAAGATGCCAACGCCTATCTTACGGAAATCAGAAAACTGGTTCGATATCTCGATGTATGCGACGGGAATATGGAGGAAGGTTCCCTGCGTTGCGACGCCAATGTATCTATACGACTTAAAGGTGAGCAGACTTTGGGTACCAAGGTGGAAGTGAAGAATATGAACTCCATTCGGAATGTACAAAGAGCTTTGGAATATGAGTTTCAGCGTCAATGCGAAATGGCCGAAAAGGGTGAGACCATATATCAAGAAACGCGCACTTTTGATGCAGTGAGCGGGAAAACTTTTGCTATGCGTAGTAAGGAAAAAGCACATGATTATCGCTATTTCCCCGAACCCGATTTACCCCCATTGATCCTCAGCGAGGCATTTATAGAAGATATTAAATCGAAATTGCCCGAATTGCCTCAACAGTTATGGCTGCGCTATACAAAGGAATTGGGCATACCCGAATACGATGCATATTGGATTACCGAGGATAAATTCACCATTCAATTTTTTGAATCGGCCAGAAATTATTGCCAAAACTATAAAGCTATTTCCAATTGGTTAATGGGACCTATACGTTCTTACTTGAACGAAAAGGGGATAAATATTTCTGAATTCCCATTAAGTCCCCAACGCCTTGGCGAGATTATTGCCCTGGTAGATAGCGGAAAGGTTTCCAATACGGTTGCGGTACAGCATATTTTTCCACTTATGTTGGAAGACAAAGAAAAGGGAGCCCTGGATATTGCTACGGCACAAAACTTAATTCAAGAATCCGATTCCGACACGTTGAGTGCATGGGTAGATCAGGCATTGGCTGCTTATCCCGATAAAGTGGAAGAATATAAAGGCGGAAAGAAAGGAGTAACGGGATTATTTATGGGCGAAATAATGAAATTATCCGGAGGAAAAGCCGACCCCAAAATGGCCAATCAGCTCTTACGACAAAAATTAGATGTATGAAAAACTCCTATTTGACGGATGTATTATATAGGCTAGAGCAGGTTAGTCGCGACGTGCATGATGTGTTTTTTAATTTGAACGAAGAACAGATTATGTGGAAAGAAGCGGAAGTGAAATGGAGTATAGGTCAATGTCTGGAACATTTAATCCGCACCGATACCGCCTATTTTAGTCAGGTGCAAAGCGTATTGGCCGGCAGGTATAATCGTCCGCGTTTGAGTTATATCCCTTTTTTGGGTAAAATATGGGGGCGACTGGCATTGAAAACCGTCGCTTCTAAGGTCCGCACACCGCTTAATGCACCGGATATGTTTTATCCCAATGAGGAATTTAATCCCTCTCATATAGTGCATGATTATGAAGTGCATGTGGCCAATTTAACCCAATTGATACGAGATACAGACCATTTTAATCACAAACGTATTTTCTTTAAATCGCCCATGTTCAAGGGAATAGTCTACCCTTTATCCGATACCTTGAAATTAATGGCCAATCACCATGAACGGCATTTGAATCAAGCCATGAATGTTTATAATGCGCTTCATTTTCCTAAAATGGGGTTAAATGACGACTGAGTAAACATAGTGTAAATAAATTATCTTATTTTAGAAACCTGAAAAATGAAAACAACGTACAGAATGAATACATTATTATTGGCAGCTTTGACCCTATTTTCTTGTGGTTCTGCCGTTTCGGATTCCGAAAAGAAAAAGGATGCTTTTATTAGCGGCACCTATCCGGCAGCGAGCGGACAAACCATTTATTTCGAAAAAGTAATTCCCAACGGAGCAGAGAAACTCGACTCTTCTTTGGTCGATAAAAATGGAAAGTTTTCTATTTATGCAAAAGCTGCGGAGATGAATTATTATCGTCTTCGTTTTAATAATAAAAGCGCTAATAAAGTAGAAAGTTTATTTCTTCTTACGGACTCTTCGGAGCGTATTAAAATTAAGGTTACGGCCAATAGTTTCGACGAAGGAACTGAAATCAAAGGCAGTAAGGAATCTGCACGCTTGATGGATCTGATTCAACGCGTGAATGCCTTACAAAAAACGGGCGATTCTCTGAATGTGATTTTTAATGCGGCTCCGGATAACGAAAAAGCGGAAATGGCTCCAAAATTCAATCAGATTATCAGCGATAAAAATGGAGTTCTGAATCTCTATGTAAAGAAAATGATTGATGAAGATCCGGGCTCACTCGTAGCTTTAGAAGCAGTGGGTCGCCTCGATAAGGCTCAAGACAGAGATTATTATAAAAAGGTTGCCGATGCATTGAATGCCCGTCATCCTAAAAATGCATTTGTCACCAATTTTGTGCAATCGGTAAACGTACCCGGACAACTCTTCGTGGGAGATATGGCTCCGGAAATTGAATTGCCCGATACGGAAGGAAATATGTTTAAATTATCTTCCCTGCGCGGTCAATATGTATTGCTCGATTTTTGGGCTGCATGGTGTCGCCCCTGTCGTATGGAAAACCCGAATGTTGTTGCCGCTTATCAGAAATATAAGAATAAAGGATTTACCGTATTGGGCGTGTCTTTGGATAGAGATAAGAATGCCTGGTTGACGGCAATTCAACAAGATAATTTGACATGGACCCATATCAGCGATTTGCAGTTTTGGCAAAGTGCCGCTGCGCGCACCTATAACGTAAGCAGTATTCCTAAATCTTTCTTATTGGATAAGGAAGGCCGCATTATCGCTATGGATTTAAGAGGTCCTGCTTTGGATGCAAAACTTTCTGAAATTTTAAAATAATGAGAAATTTATCTTTAATGAAATACGGTTACATCTTTGTAATCGTATTTTTTTGTTTAAGCCCGGGAATATTTTCCCAATATTTCCAACAAAAGGTCGACTTTAAAATAAAGGTGCGACTCAACGATACAACGGATATGCTTTATGCCGATATGGAGATGCGCTATAGCAATCAAGCCCCCGAGGCATTGACTGAATTGTATTTGCATCTTTGGCCCAATGCATATAGTTCGCCCCATACTGCACTGGGGCAACAAATTTATGATCATAACGGGATTAGAATTAAAAAAGAAAGCGGCTATTTGCGTTTGCTGGATTCAAAAATCAATGCAAAAGAAGTATCCGTTTCTTATATCGATGCCTATAAAGAAATGGCGCGTATTTCTCTTGCCGATCCGCTTCAGCCGGGCGAATCTCTGCTTTTTACGTGCAGCTATGTATTGAAATTACCACCGGCCAATTTATCTCGTTTGGGGGTAGAAAAAAATGCCGATTCCAAGGCTTATATGATTACGCAATGGTATCCCAAACCGGCCGTTTACGATAAAAACGGATGGCATATTATGCCCTATCTTTCGCAAGGGGAATTCTATTCCGAATTCGGAAAATTTGATGTGGAGGTGACTCTTCCTGCCTCATACGTAGTAGCGGCTACAGGCCTCTTACAAAGTGAAAAAGAGAAGGAGTTTTTGTCCGCCCGCATCCAAAACCCACAAGGTATTTTTCCATATACTACAGCCCGGGAAATGAAAAGTATTCGCTTTGTACAGGATTCTATTCACGATTTTGCCTGGTTTGCCAATCCGAATTACCAAATATCGACCGATACAGCCACACTTTCCAACGGTAAAAAAGTCTTGTGTTATGCCTATTTTACCCCAAAGAATGCGGATTTATGGAAGAATGCTGCAGCCATGCTGAAAAAGTCTGTGCTCTATTATTCGGATAGAATAGGCAACTATCCTTATTCAGCTTGCAGTGCGGTAGACGGAACCATATCGGCCGGAGCCGGAATGGAATATCCGATGATTACGGTGGTGGGTGAGCAGGAAGTAGAACGTACTATTTTGCATGAGGTGGGACATAATTGGTTTTATGGAATTCTGGCCAGCAACGAAAGACAATTCCCATGGATGGATGAAGGGGTGAACAGTTATTTCGAAAATGCTTTTTATGCCGATGCTAAAGGCGACAGTGCGCATAAGAAAATGGGAATATTTTCGCTATTGCAAAATCAGGAAGCCCTGGCACCCTATATACATCATTGGATGGCGCGTCATCAGAAGCATCAGGCTTTGAATCTTTCGTCCGAAAAATACAGTATGCTCAATTATGGCGTAGAGATTTATATGCATAGCGCTGCCATGTTTCGCTATTTGGAAATGTATCTGGGACGCGAAGTCTTTGATTCTGCCATGCAGGCTTATTATAAAAAATGGGCATTTAAACATCCGCAGCCGGCAGATTTACAAAGAGAAATGGAAAGAAGCAGTGCTCAGAATCTGGATTGGTTTTTTAAGGGCTTGCTGAGCGAAAATCAAAAACCCGATTTTTCTATACATAAGAAAGGCACGGAATTGGAAGTGCAAAATCATTTTCCGCATCCATTGCCGGCTCGTTTGAGTTTTTACAAATCCGGAGTAAAAACAGATGATATTTGGATAGAGCCTTTTATGGAATCTCATCGCATGCGCATACCGGATGCCATAGATAAAATTGTGGTAAATGAAGGGGGCGAATTATGGGAAAAATCTATGATGAATAATGAGCTTGAGCCCCATAAACCTTGCGCTACATGCGACCCATTGCGGATTTCGCCTTTGTTTGCTTTCCCATCGCTCAAGAAAAATTTTATTGCGGTTCAACCTGTATATCTGTGGAATAATTACAATAAAAGTATGTTGGGATTAGCCATACATAATCAGGGCATATTACCTAAGCGCCACTCTTTTTATCTCCTTCCTTTATACAGTTTTAATCCCTCCTCTTTTGCTGCATTTGCCGATTACAGATATAGAATCTGGCCCGATAAAAGTGGGATTGCCTATATGGATTTTGGGGTGAATTTCAGACGTTTTGCATGGGATTACCGACATAAAGCTTTGCCTTATAACCGACTTGAATTTAGGGTGGTATCTGAATTTAAACGCAAGGATAAAAGTAAAGCCCGCCGTTCGGGTATGGAGATTTTTTACAGTTTAATCCATAAAGATTTAGAGGGCGTTTATCAGATCAATCCATTGCCTTCGATTTCTTACGGACTATTGCGCGGGCAGTATTTCTACGAAAATTTCAATCGTTCCTATCCCTTAATGGTGAAGGCCGGGCTGGAGATAAAGCAGGAGTTTTTACCTCAACAGCAAGTATTGCCTGTATCGGGAAAAATATGGGCAGAAGTGACTCAGGATTTTTATTATTTCAAGAAGAAAAGAATTCAAATTCGCCATTTTGCTTCGCTATATTTAGAGAATAAAAGCGGAATTATTGATAACCGTATTCGGCTGAATGGCTGGTCGGGGAGAGATGATTATGGATTGGAAGGTCTTTATTTCGGTCGTTCGGCACAAGCCGGCAGCTTTTTGGGAAATCAGTTTCTGGAAAGAGAGGGTAATTTTAAATTACATGTACCCGGCGCCCAGTCTAATTTATTTTTATTCAGCACCAATTTTAAGATAGATTTGCCTATTCCTTATTTCCCCGTGGGTGTATATAGCGACTTGGGTTTTATTGGGTACAGAGTATTGAATATGATGAACGGCAGCTATTTTACGGAAACGCGATTTTATACCAATACGGGCTTATATCTGGACATATTGCCGGGTGTATTCAGTGTATATTTTCCCATTCCGCAAAGCAGTACCTCGCAAATGCAGTATGCTGCAAACAATTTTAAAGATCCCTATTTCAGCTATGTGCGTTTTAGTTTAAACTTACTGAAACTGAATCCCTACCAATTTAAGGAATGGGTACGTATGCTGAAGTAGAATCAGGGTTTTACAAAGATTCCTTGCCCTTCGTGGCTAACGATATAAGATTGGGAGGGACTCACATAATAATCGAGAATACGACCGCTGAGTTGGGCTTCGGAGTAGACAGGTTGAGTGCTGCCCTGGCGGTATATTTGGCTGAAATGACTCAGGTGTAAACTCCCGTTTATTTTTTTGAGATTGGAGCTGGTTCCGCTTCCTGTGCCTGCGTTCCATACGATAGAGGCAGAGGTGAATTGTGTGTCGGGGACGGCGTATACATAGCCTTCCTGTCCGAAATACAAGGTATTCATATCCATATAGCCCATTGTATTTCCGAGTAATTCTCTTGCTTGGATTAGACTATCTTGAATAAAGAACCATCCACTGGAGGGACTGAGTCCGACCACTTGTTGATTTTGATTGCTAAATAAAAATTCGATTGGAGTTTGTATGCTGTTTCCCCCGGCCAGATACCAGTTAAGACCTTCATCGGCACTGATATAAGCATCGCCGTTCAACTGCACCACATACCATAAATTACCGGCTTTTGCGAGTGTTTTGGCTTGAATAAAAGTCCACTGATTCCATGAAATACCTTCATTCGAAGATCTGTAAATCCCATTATTCGACAGGGCATATAAGTTATTTCCGATTTGCAACATTTTGTAAACATTTGCCAGTCCCCCCACCACATACCAGTTAAACCCATTATCGTCGCTGGCATAAATTTGCTGATTACCGCTAAAAATTTTCCCATTTTGTGTTTCAAAAATAAAGCGGGCATAGAGCAGGGTATTAGGAATACCGCAGGGTTTAAAATAGCCTTCGTCGGGCAATTGCGAGCTGGCATTTGCATTCGTTTGGGCCAATACAATACCGGGTTCCAGGGCGCTAATAAGTAAGGATTGATTTCCCAATCCGCAATTCAGTTTCCATGTGAAGCTTACTTTCCCGTTTTCGTCGGTGGTAAAAGATTCTGTTTGTCCGGTCGTACTTTCGAACTTTATTGTTTTATAGGCAATTTCATCTTCTCCGCGTGTGAGTTGGACCACTACCGGAAGAGGCAGACTACTGTTTATTTCGCCGGATTGATTATTTCCACTGAGTACGGTTAGCGTATACTCTTTAGAGGTCTCTTTGCAGGCGCTGAAAGAAAGCGAAAGAAACAGGAGTAGATAAGATAAATTAGACAGCTTTGCCATGAATATAGACAGATTGAATGTGATTAGTGGTGAATGCGTAGGGGATAAAACTGAGGGAAGGCAGAGGATGAGTAATAATAAAATCGGCCTGATATCCCGGGCAAATTTTCCCGCCCGATTCCCATTCCATAGCAGCGGCTGCGTTGATGGTAGCGGCATTAACAGCTTCTTCGGGCAACATTTTCAATTTGATACAGGCTAAAGAAATCACAAAGGGCATAGAACCCGAAGGCGATGAGCCCGGGTTATAATCCGAGGCCAGTGCTATGGGCAATCCGCTTTCTATCATCTTACGTGCCGGCGGATAATGCAGACCGAGGAAAAATGCGGTGGAAGGCAGCAGTGTGGGCATGGTGTCGGATGAAAGGAGGGCGTCGATTTCGGCATCTCCGGTAAACTCCAAATGGTCTACACTAACGGCTTTATGTTTCACCCCAACCTGTATACCGCCTGAAAAATCGAGTTCATTGGCATGTATTTTGGGTTTAAGTCCATACTTTGCTCCGGCATTTAAAATGCGATCGGTTTGGGCTACGCTAAAAAAGCCTTTATCACAAAATACATCCACATAATCGGCCAGATTTTCTGCTGCAATTTGTGGCAACATTTCATCAATAATCAGATCCACATAAGCATCCGGATTTTCTTTATAAGCAGCGGGAAAAGCGTGTGCGCCCAGGAAAGTGCTTTTAATATGCATGGTGTTTTCCTCTTTCATTCTTTTAATCACCCGCAGCATTTTCAATTCATCCTTTACGCTTAAGCCATATCCGCTTTTTATTTCCAGGGCTGTGGTACCCATAGATTGCATTTGGCGCAGTCTTTGCATACTTTGTTGGTATAAGCTTTCTTCCGTGGCTTGCGATAAGCGTTGTGCCGATTGCAGTATACCTCCGCCTTTTTTATATATTTCTTCGTAACTAAGTCCCTCTATTTTATCTCTAAACTCTGTTTCTCTCCATCCATCGAATACAATATGACTATGTGAATCGCAGAATCCGGGCAGTACAGATCCGCCTTTTGCGTCTATACGTTGCGCCGATTCATGGGCTTGGTAATCGAATTCGGATTGAGGACCTATCCATGAAAACATGCCATTTTCGATAAGGATAAGGGCATTTTCTATATGGGGTAATTTTTTCATTTCATCCCCTTTCAATTTCTGTATATCTGAGGGGTGTGTGCCATAGAGGACTTGAATATTTTCGATTATAATTTTCATTCGTTTTCGTTTATGCTTACTTCAACTATATGTAAATCGTATACCAGGGTGGCAAAAGATGGGATTTTATCTTGATCTCCGGTGAGTCCGAAGGCCAGGTGAGAAGGAATAATGACTTTGGCTCTATCGCCTTTATGCAAATATTTCAAGGCTTCGTGCAAACCACTTTCTACGGCATCTTTATCGACGATTACCATTTCGGTTTCGCCTTCCTTACTTTTCGAAATCAGCGTTCCATCGAGCAGTTCGAGTGTATATTCCAGGTCTACATAATCTCCGTGTTCAATTCCTATGCCATTATTAGAAGCATAGATACCATAGCGCAATCCGGTTCCGGTTTCGATCATATCCCAGTTTTTGCGTTTGATATAGGCATTAATTTTTTCGCTTTCTTTCTTACTGATGCGTGTATTGGCCGTCATAAGCGGTTCGGTCAGACTATCTTTGAGCTGACGAGGTTGCGGATTTAAATTTTGCTTATTCCCACAGGATAAAAGTCCGCACAGTCCAAACAGAAAAAGAGTATAATTAAGATAATGCATATAATTAGGAACGGAGCTTGTTTAAATTCATTTTAATCAGTTCGGGTATTTTGCTCAGTAAATCCTCCACGGCTTTATCCACATTTCCGTGGAAAGCTCCACCGGCCGCATTTTTATGTCCGCCCCCTCCAAAGAAGCTTTGTGCAAAAGCGTTTACGGCGAAGTCTCCATGCGATCGGAAGGATAATTTGGTCAAATCTTCGCTATTTTCGGTGAGTAAAACCGCGGCATTTACGCCTTCTATTCCCAGGGCAATATTCACAAAGCCTTCTGTATCGCCTTTTTTATAATCGAATCTTTTCAGTTCTTCCTGCGAAAGGGCTATATATGCGATTCCGTGATTGGGATCTATTTGCAATTTTTCGGAGAGGGCATAACCGAGCAATTTGGTTCTATTGAGCGAATTGGAGTCGAAAATTTCTTGCATCACACTTTGATGATCGGCTCCGGCTTGCAATAATTTGGAAGCGGTAATATGCGTTTTTACGTGCAGATTGTGTCGGAATGAACCGGTATCGGTCACCAATCCGGCATACAAACAGGTGGCGGCTTTGGAGCTGAGTTTTGCATCGGGAAACATTTTCTGTGCAAATTCAAAAATTAATTCGCTGGTCGAACTTACCTCAATTCGGTGATAGATGTATGGGGTATCGATATCGGGATTGGGGTGATGGTCTATGAGTACAATCGGACATGGATTTGCGTTTACCAGTTCGCCTATTTCATCTATTCTTTTAAGCGTATTAAAATCGAGAATAAAAATCAGATCGGCTTCCTGAATGGCTTTGCTGCATTGTTCCTGCATTTTGTCGAAAAACCAAATCGACTTAGAGTCGGGAAGGAAACGTAAAAACTTGGGAAAACTATCGGGTACTATGACCTTAGCTTGTTTTTGTTGCTTGTATAAAATATTCCGCAAACCCAGTGAAGAACCAATAGCATCGCCATCGGGATTTTTATGCGAAAGGATTACAATGTTTGTAGCCTTGGAAATAATGTCTTGTAGCGATGAAAAATATTCTCTAGTCATTATGAATGTTTGGGTTTACAAAATAAACCTGTTATTTTTGCACAAAATTAGTAAAACAAAGGAAAATGTCAGGAAACAGAACTTTTACCATGATTAAACCGGATGCTGTTGCGGATGCAAATATCGGTAATATTTTATCTATGATCGAAAAAGCGGGCTTTAAAATTATCGCGATGAAATATACGCAATTAAGCGAAGCTTTAGCGGGTAAATTTTACGAAGTGCATAAAGAGCGTCCTTTTTATGGCGAATTGACCGCATATATGAGTTCGGGTCCCATTGTTGCGGCTGTATTAGAAAAAGCGAATGCCGTTGAGGATTTCCGCAATTTGATCGGAGCTACCAATCCTGCTGATGCAGCTGAGGGTACTATTCGTAAATTATATGCCAAAAGCATAGGAGAAAATGCCGTTCATGGAAGCGACAGCGATGAGAATGCGAAAATTGAAGCTTCGTTTTTCTTTTCTGAATTCGAGCGATTTTAATTTATTTTAATTTTCTCAAAAAAAAAGCAGGTATTTTTTATACCTGCTTTTTTTTTATCGTATTAGATTTATATGTCCGCTTATTTGCTTGCTTACGCCATCCATATGCCTGTAATCGATGCGATAGACATAGGTGCCGCTGTGTACGGGTTTGGATATGTCGTTATGGTAACCACCATTCCAGCCTTCATAGATATTTTTGCTGTCGAGTATAATATTTCCCCAACGGTCGAATATGCGTAGGTTATAATCGCTGAGATAACTCATCATGGGTTTCCATACATCGTTCAGATTATCTTTTCTTCCCGGGGTATATGAATTGGGAATAAATATTTGTGCACCCGGTTCCACTTCAATAGACATAGTTATGCTGTCTACACACATTATATTGGTGGCAATTTGTGTAATATCGTGCCATCCCGGATTTTGGAAACTGTGTATTACTTGCGAACCACTGCCTATAAATATCCCGTTTGTATAATAATCGACCGAGGTATAATTGGCCGTTGTGGTTTGAATAACCAAGGGTTTTATGTCGACCTGGGCCGGACTATTTGTGGTGAATCCCGGTATAGGATAAGGCACTACGTTTACCATCACCTGATCGGTGTTTTGACATTGGTTGGCATCGGTTCCCGTAACGGTATATAGGCCGGATGCGAGCGGAATAAATGGAATCCCATCGCTTATATTCCCCGACCAAACATAACTGATGGCGCCACTTCCCTGCAGACTAATGCTGCTGCCTTCGCAAATTTGCTGATCGGGACCTGCATTTACTGCCGGCAAAGGATGTACGGTCACGGTGATTTGGTCTGTATTCGAACAGTTATTCAAGTCGGTCCCCGTCACCGTATAAACAAGAGTATTATTCGGAAAAAATGCGATATTATCTGTTACCCCATTATCCCATACATAGGTGCTTGCACCCGATCCGGACAAGGTGGCAGGGTCGCCTATGCATACGGCAAAATCTGTTCCTGCATCTACTAAGGGCAGGTTGTGTACGGTGACTACTACCTGATCGGTATCGTTACAACTGTTGAGATCGGTGCCAATTACGGTATAGGTTAAAGTTTGGGTTGGGAAAAAGGCTTGTGCGTCGGTGACGCCATTATCCCAAGCATAGCTTTGAGCCCCACTTCCGCTGAGTGTAACGTCCTCGTTTATACAAATGGCCTGGTCTATTCCGGCATCTACAATCGGATTGGGGTTTACGGTAACGATGACCTGATCGCTCTGTACACAGCCATTGCTATCGGTTCCGGTTAGGGTATAGGTGGTCGTGGTAGAAACATAAAAGGAAACGCTGTCCGTTATCCCATTATCCCAACTATAGGTCTCGGCTCCACTACCATAAAGCATATATTCGCTGTTGAAACAAAGAGCAGTATCGTTTCCGGCAAAGACATTGGGCAAGGGAAGTATGCCCACGCTAACGGTTGAAGTGTCCTCACATCCATTCGCATCCGTACCGGTTACCGTATAAGTAAGGGTTTGATTTGGAGTAAATGAAATGCCGTTTGTGATTCCATTATCCCAAGTATAGTTGATTGCTCCGGAACCGGAAAGGGAGAGGCTTTCGCCCAAACATATGGCTGTATCGGCAGGTGCATTTACTACAGGAAGGGGGTTTACGATTACGCTTACGGTATCGTGGGTAACACAACTGTATCGATCGGTTGTGGTGAGTATATAATCGGTGTTTTGTGTGGGAGTAACGGGATTCGAAAGGGTTGTAACCCCATTGTCCCACGCATAGGTATAAGGAGCCGAACCCAAAATGCTTGAGGAAGCCAAGAGGGGAGCCGTGTCGTTGAGACAGATGGTTAAATCGGAACCGGCATTGGCAACGGGACATAAATTGAATTCTATAATGCTTTGTGCATTCCCAATATCACAAGGTAAATCGTTCCAAAGTCCGTTCGGATATATTTGAGTACAATCTTCATTTCCGGAATTATTCGGTTCTCCGGCAGCCCAATTGGTATAGGTAATAGACGCTTGGTCATACCATACAAAATTACCCTCTTGCACTTCATCGCTGAAGCCAATCCAAATAATGCTGCTGACTGTGGGGTCGTTCAAATTATTTAAGGCATTCATGATGCAATCGTTTTCGGCCTGATTTTGAATGGAAATTAGATTAGCCCCGAATGTATTGGCATAGGCCTGTGCTTGCGCACCCGACATGGGGGTTTTGTTCAGGAAATAGACCGAACAATCGTCGGAACAATGCGGCAATTCTACCACATTCTCACCGGCCAAGGCATTTCGAATGGCATTTATATCGCAATTGTGTAAATCGGGATCGGGACATCCGAATGGATTGTTTCCAAATTCGCAGGGACATACATCATTGTCGTTTGTGTATCCATCCCCGTCATTATCTGTTGGGGCAGTCGTATTTGCCTGAAGCAATAAACCGTATGGATTGCTTGTTCCACCGGGCGAATTCTCAACTAAGATATCTATAGTGTTCAGACCCACAAGCCAAGGGCCGACCAATTGAATTGTAATGGGAAATCCTTGCGTAAAACCGGAGCCGCTAATCCCCGTGGGATTGCCATTGACATATATATCGATTATGCTATTGTCGACATAGCCGTCGAAATCCAAAACAAAACTATTGGGATTGGTAACACTTATTCCATTGCAATCGGCAGGTAAATCTAGGGTTAATCTAAAATATCTAAATCCAAACGTAGCGTTTAAGTTGCAATTTGCGCCTTGACCGGTTATCCAATTTGCACCCGGTAAAGGATCTGCCCAACTGCCCGGTGCACAGTTGTTTTGTATTAAGGCCGGAGTGTAAACAGGACCCGAACCATTGGGGGAACCCGGATTTGTATTATACCACTGCGAAACAGTCCAAATAGGATCCAGCTGCCCAACTGAATCTTGACCGGTGGAAAGACTAGATGGATTTGGGAAAAATTGAGCGTGTAGAGAGGTGCTAGCGCATTGTACTATTAGAAAGAAGATAAGTAGTTCAAGTGCTATTTGCTTGTTTTTCATGTTGGTTTGTTTATTTTAAAGTGCAAATTTAAGTTATTTTTACATTTGTGCTATAGGTATTTGCCTGTTTCTGAAGGGCAAAATTCCCCATCCTTTTTTTTATCGTTTCCATATTTTCATGCTATGCAGTCCCAGCCCCTCATTCTGCGCTCCTTTTACTTCTCTTTTTCCTGCATATTTTTTTCTGTTTTTTTTTCACATTTTGCTATGGGTGAAGTAATTTGTGTTAAATAGTTTAGACTTGTTTGCAAAAAAAAGACCCCGTCTCCAAGGTCTTTTTTCTTATTTTTTTTTCTTAATGTTTATGTATCACAATAGGACTTTGCAATAAGACCTCGCCCTGCGCTTTTATACGCACGGTATACACTCCGCCACTTACAGGAAGCGGACTATAGGTATAGCTGTTGAAGCCCTCTGTTAATTCCAGATTTTTCTGTCCCACTACGCGACCTGTCATATCAATCAACTCTATATGTGCTTCGCTATAGTTTTTGTCGAGTTCGAATTCTATGGTGAAGGATTCACGGGTCGGATTCGGATAAAGTAAAACACGGCTTGCTGCATCCTGATGACAAGCTATGCTCTTGACCCCAAATATCTCGAATGACCCGTTATAGTCCACCTGCTTCAATCGATAATAGACCATGCCACGCGGTGCAGATGCATCGCTATAGCTGTATTGAAGCGGCATATTGCTGTTTCCTGAACCGGGAATTTCGGCAATATTTTCCCATTCTATTCCATCTATACTGCGTTGTATTTCGAAATAAGCATTGTTGATTTCGGATAGGGTAGTCCATTCTATTTCTGTCTTTTTATCCGCACAATGCAGGTCGAATGCGCCTAAGACTATAGGAAGCGGCGATACATTATTGGTTCCGGCCAACCAAAGTTCCGAGAAGGAAGGAATGCTATAGTGCAGATAGGAACCGGAAACAATTCCTGTTCCGCCTACTATGGCACCATTTGCCAAACCGCTTGCCGAAGCTGTATGCAGCGTGGTAACTCCGCCCGTATTGCAGTTATCCGGCCAAAGATTATTCTCATTTGGTCCTGTATATTTGCTCAGCTCGAGCGAACTTAATCCGCTTACATCGTCGTTGGGATTGGCATTTATATTGGCCACCGCCGCCAATGCTGTTACGTCACTTCCATCGATATATAAACGTATATCGGATGGAGAAACCGGAGCAATGGTCGAACTGATTAACCAGTGTCTGTTCAATGCAGCAGATGTAAATTGAGGCTGATTTACCGGACTGGTATTACAAGCCTGAATATTC
>JAEZEQ010000011.1 GCA_023432985.1 Bacteroidota bacterium
CAGCCCCAATTCTCGAGCATGCTGCCAAAGGGATAATATTCAGTGCTCATACGCAACTCCGGACGGTAGCGTTGCAACTGGGAGTTTTGTACGTCGCTCAATTTGTTCAACTTGCGATCCGATACCGTTGCCAATACATTACCCAAATGATTATTGAGTTCATATTCCTTCAATCCCGACCAAACTTTCTGTTTCTTATCCGCAGTAAACGCTTCGTTAGCCATCGCATCGGACGGGTTCAGAAACTGAAATACCGAATTCTCCATTTGAGACATATCAATTGCGGATTTATTTTCAAATATAATTTTTTTCTTCGAAATACCTAAACGGCTGCTTCCATAAAGCATAAATTCTTTACATGAAAGGGCATACTGCGCTCCGTCTTTGTTTATCTCATAAACCGCCATCACATTCCCCTGGGCGTCTAAGGCATAGATTTCGGCTTTTTGGGTGTTGTTGGCTTGATCCGTCACTCTTTTCACATTGCGGCGTCCCATCGCATCGTATCCGAAATTTAATGTAATTTTGTATAAATGTTTGAAAAGAACCTTTACATAATTGCTGGTTGTAACGGAGCCGGAAAGACAACGGCTTCATTTGCAATTTTACCTGAGATTTTGGATTGTAAGGAATTTGTGAATGCGGATGAAATTGCGAAAGGACTCTCACCATTTCAACCGGAAAAAGTAGCAATTGAAGCGGGAAGAATAATGCTAAATCGAATAGATGAATTATTCAAAAATCAAGAAAACTTTGCATTTGAAACAACTTTATCCACCAAAACGTTTAAAGAGAAAATTAAGTTTGCGAAAGAAAATAATTACAACATAACATTAATTTTCTTTTGGCTTAGAAATCCCGAACTGGCTAAAGAACGTGTTAAAACCAGAGTAAATGAAGGAGGGCACAATATCCCGCCGGATGTAATTGAAAGAAGATATATAAAGGGCATCAAAAATCTATTTGAGATTTATATAGGGATCGTTGATCAAGTTTTAATTTTTGACAATTCTGAAGGAAAGCCCATATTAATAGCGGAAAAAAATTCGGGAGAAGAAATTATCGTTCACAGCACAAAAAAATTTAATAATCTAAAGAGTTATTATGAACAAGGAAGCTAAAAACATAAGAAAGAAGAAAATCATAAAAGGACTCGAAGAAGCCTATGAGAAAATGCTTGAATTTAAAAAAGAAAAAAAGAGCGAATTAGTAATAATTCGAGAAAATAAAATTGTTAAAGTAAAGCCTTAGGGAATGTTTTTTACATGTTATAAAAAAGAAATCATTTGCCGATTGATGCTAAGTGTTTGGTTATGATTTAAAGTTGATATTTTTAAATTGTCTAAAACAGGGAAGTTTACCCAAATGGGGAAGTTTACCGGTGATGTATTCTTATTCTTACTTTAAAATAATTTCAAAATTATTACTGCTTTTAACAATTGTATTATTTTTCAATATATAAATTGATTCTATGAAAAGTCTTTCATAGTTTACACTTTGTATCAGTGCTACTAAGATGTCACTGCCCACCCCTCCCGAATGCACGAACTCCCCATCTCTAAGTCGAGCAATAGGTACCATTGTAAATTTTAACACATCTCCACCTTGACATTTAACCTCAATGTATTTTATTCTCCGAAGTTTCGATTTCCTAATCTTACTTTCTTGAGCTTCTATTATAAGATCTTTGTTGTTATTAAACTTCAATATGCAAATACACTCATTAGATTGAGTATATGAACTCATAGCACACGTAATCAAAAACAAAAATAAAAAACCGCTATTTAATAACTTCCTTGCGCAAACTTCCCTTAATCTGCTACACTCAAAAACAGAATTTTGTTTATACACAAGGCGCTTCATAGGCATGGTTTAAAGATAGGGAAATATACAATTATCGCAAGGAGAAAGGAGATGATTTTTTCGTTTTTTAGAGAAGCATAGCCCTTCTAATTGCTAACTACAAGCCAACAATTTACCCGTAGAAAATCGCAATATAGAGGCATAGAAAACAGGAAAAACAAATATAGGCGGGCTTGATTATATTGGCTGTTGAGACAGATGCCAAACCCAAACATTTAATCCTTTGCCCGAATAAGGCTCACCCATTCTTCGGTATTTTTTTTCCAGCTGAAATGGTCCAGCACAAATTGCCTTGCATGGGCGGCGGGATTGAGTTCCTTACGGTGCAATTTCCATAACAATTCGGCAAAATCACGACTATTATCGGCCACCAAAAGGCAGGATTCCGGAGCTTGAATTCCGTCGTTGGCATTACTGGTAGTAACCACATTACAGCCGCAGGCCATGGCTTCGAGTATTTTATTCTGTTGTCCCGTATTAATGCGCATAGGCGCTGCCATAATTTTAGCATCTTGATAAAAAGGGTAAGTTTCGGGTACATTTGCGTGGATATGAACACCTTTCACCGCAGCCCATTTCCATACCTTTCTATCCGGATTACTTCCCACAATACGCACAATGGGGAACCAATTTCTTTGATGTAAGAGTGGGAGAATTTCTTCTATGAGCCAGCTGCATGCTTCGATATTGGGTTTATAGCCCAAATTCCCCACAAACAAAATATCCGTATTTCTTACTCCGGAATTTTCTGTAAACGTATCCGTATCAATGCCATTGCTTATAATCTTCACTTTATGGCGCACACTTTCCGGCAATTTATCTTTATCGCGTTGGGAGATAATATAACTATGCTCGAAGGCCTGAATCGCTTGTTCCTCATAGGCCAGGAGGCGTTTATATTCCCATTTCCAAAACCATTTTATCCACTTTTTTTCGGTATGTGCACGCAGCAAAATATTGTGACTCATACAATCCATAAGGTCCAAAGCAGCTTTTTGTCCCCTCACTTCTGTAGCATAAGGGAACATGCGAATCAGTTGAAAAAAAACGGTTTGTGGATTAATTTCCCGAATAAAATGGCGCAATTCTTTTTTGAACCAAGGGTGATAAAAATATCCAACCTGAAAGGGAATAATTTGCGTAAACATGCGTAATCCCGCCAAAAAGGCATCCATTTTGGTAATGGGAAAAATGCGGATTTCGCATACATATTTCCTAATTTCTTCGGCATACGTATCCGGAATCGTTTTTGCATCATGGAAGCAAATCACGTATACATTGCTGTGTGCAGAAAGCACCTTAATCTGCTCCCATGCTCTTAACCTGTCACCTTTATCGGTGGGGAGCGGGAAACGAGATAAAACAAACAAAACAGATGGACGCGTTGAGTTCACAGGCAAACCTACATTAATTCTTCCATTTATCCAATGCTTCTTTCATTTGCTTACTCTGTTCATGGAGTGCAAAATGCGTTGCGACTAAATCTTTAGCTGCTTTGGCCAAGTTTCCGTAGAGCTCAGGTTCTTCGTGCAGGCGCGCTATAGCTTCCAAAAAATCGGATGGATTGCTGAATGGCAAAAAGTGTTGTCCCTCTATAGCCGGGATTCCATCCATTCCGGCCCGGGTCGACAATACAGGAATGCCGAGTGCCATCGTTTCCACAATTTTCATTCGTATACCACTACCCGATTTCAGCGGTACGACCAAAAGGTCTTTATCCTTTACAAAATCGGCATAAGAAGGCACTTCGCCCACTACTTTAAAATGGGCCGAAACCTCATATCTATTCATGGGGAAATGGCGTCCTCCGGCATAAAAAACGGCATGCGGGAAGTGGCGAGAAAGTTCGGGCAAAAATGCATGCACAAAATAGTCTACCGCTTCCAGGTTGGGTTGCCAATTCATAGCCCCTATATGAAAAAGAGAAAAATGTCCGTTTTTCGGGAAGCTGCGTATCCTTTCATTTTCCGGCAATTGTACAGAAGGATAAATCAGTTCGACCGCTAGCTTCAAACCTCTGAAAAAATCGGCTGTATTTGGTGAGATAGCCCAAACCATAGTAGGATACAAAGCCAATTTTTTTTCGAAATTCTTCAATCTTTTGGCCATAATAGAGAGATAGAATTTCTTGGCGGGTTTACTTTCACGGGCTAATTTTTCCCATATTTCCGATTCCACATTATGCGCCCTGTAGACCATTGGAATATTCAAATGACTTAAAGCGGGTATTTGAGCCATAGCAAAGAGTCCGTCCAGTACCAAAAAATCAGGTTCAAACTTTTCGCATGCCTTAATAATTTGCTTAGAGACCTCAGGAAGTTGTACGCGAGAAATATGCAGCGATTCCTTTTCGAAGAGGAGATTTTTCAGCAGTTTAGAAATATCTATATGCGTATCCACCGAAATGGGGTCAAAAGAAAAGGCTTTATTTTCCCATTCCGGGAAGAGTAGTTCCGGTTTGAGCGGGTGTTTATACGTATCAAAAATCAGTGCATGAATGGCATAACCGGCCTGCAACAAACCGTCGATAAGCGATTTGGTTGCGGCAGTTCCTCCGTCTATATTGGGAAAAGGTGATTTATTGCAGAGGACAATTATTTTTTCCATTTCGAATAAAAGAGCATTTTTCGCAGCATCACCTTATAGGTTTCCCGATCAAAAATTTTGCTGTCATTGGCCGCCATATAGGTAAGAATAATACCGAATGGGAGGAGAACGAGGGTACTGATCCACATGCCCATAAAAGGCGTCATCGAGAGCGATTTAGCAGCTTTTTCTCCAATAGTACTCAGCACATAATAAAAGATAAAAATTCCGGTTGCGGCTACGAGCGGCAGGCCCAATCCGCCCCTTTTAATAATAGCTCCCAAAGGCGCACCTATAAAAAAGAGCAAGATACAGGCTATAGATAAAGTAAATTTGCGGTGCCATTCCGTTTTATGTCGCGCTAAATTTTGCTGACGGTGTTTTTTTTCATTCGAATAATCGTCGGCCCGGGCGCGATTACTTTTCGAGACATTCAGGGCAAGGTCATACAATTGCAATTGCGTTTCGTTGGGGAGAGAATCCATCCATGATTCCGAGGCCAGGGTATTGAGAGCTAATTTTTTAAATCCGGAATCCGTTCTCGTTGGTTCGACCACCGCATTCGCATTAATCGGATTTGCGTTTAAAATGGGAGCAATGGGATTTGCCTTCATTTTTTCCATGGGCATATTACGATTGCTGTATTCTTTTCTTCCAAAAAAGTAGGTTTTACGCATGCTGTTATTGTAGGCTCCGGATCTTTGCACGCCTTCATTTCGTATATCGAACATGGCTTTATCGAGCTGAGAGATCGTCATCATTTGGTAATGATCTTTATACAAATCCTCCGATTCACGCGACAATTTAAAAGAAGACAAATCGATAAGCAGCACTTGGGTTTTAAAGAACTCGGTCATTTCGGGGACGGCCGGATCTCTTTTTCCAAAAAATCCCATTTCGTCGTAAGTAACCCCGTTATGTAGGGAGAGAACCAGGTATCCACCATCCGAGGATACTTCTACGCGGCCTGTTTCGGCGAGGGTTACACGTCCGTTTCCTTTCGAATAATCGGAATGATCATAGATCAAAATTTCTTTGAGCGATTTTTTATCCTTTCCCACTTCGGCCACTTTCACCACCATATCGGGTATTCCGTCGTAGAAAGTACCGGGTTGAATATCGAGAGCGGGTCTTTGCCGTTGTATATCGAGGATGAGGGAACGGGCTTTGAGGTTGGCCACGGGCAAGATATTATTCGAAAAATAAAACGCGGCCAGAGCGGTGAGGAGTGAGAAAATAATAAGCGGTCTTAAAAGTCGGTAGAGAGAAACGCCGGCTGATTTAACGGCAACCAGTTCGAGATTTTCGGCCATACCACCGAGGGTCATAATACTGCTCAGCAGAATAGCGAGGGGCAGGGCCATGGGAACCAAACTTGCTGAAGTGTACCACATCAATTCGATAATAACCGATGTTTCGAGGCCTTTCCCAACGAGATCGTCTACATATTTCCATACAAATTGCATAAGGAGTACGAACTCTGCAATAAAGAAAGTGAGAATAAAAGGTCCCAGATAGGACATTAAAGTATATTTATGTAAACGTTTAACCACAGCCATACAAGCACAAATCAATTCGATAAAACGGGAATAATCTTCACATCGTATATTAGATTATCTATCGTTAAAAAAGCAAAATTACAAATACCAAGCAAACAAAATGCGTTAAAATGAGAAACACCTTGAAAATATGCTGCACCTATTGATGTACCTATTCAGTTTTGGGGCTATAGATATAGACCAAGCCGTAAAGAGCAATCAAGTCGACCTGGACGTTCGTTCCCGGTCCGAATCTGCCCATTATCAGTATCCCTTATCTGTAAGTGTGCGGAATATAAGTGGAAAAAGCTTGGAGATAAACATACCGACGGGGAGCATTTTTTTGCCTCCGGACAGCAGTTATCAAGGCTTTATGAGTGTAGAACCCATGCTGGTGCAATTGGCACCCGGGGAAACAAAAAGAGTGAATATGCCCGGCATGTGCATACATCAAAATCGTTCGGCACCGGGAGCGGATGTAGCCTATCGTTATGAGGGCAGGGCAAAAGGTCAATTATTATCCACGGCCGAAATGTTAGAAAAAGAAGGTTTAAAAGAGAGTTCGCTCGGTCAATATGCCGTTTGGGCGGTAAGTGATGCAATGCCATTAGAAGAAATTTTGGCCTTTGATGAAGAAAAGAAAGAGAAGGTTTTAAAATATCTGACGGGTTTATTAGATGTGCCAATGCCTAAGGCTCCCACGGAGGATGATTACAGAAGGAACATACATGCGCGTCCGAAGGTAGAGATTGGAGGGAAATATGAATTCCGCCTATCGCGTCCTCGCGCTATACAAATAGCCATGTTCGACAAGAACAATATATTGGTGCGGGAGCTATACAATAATCCCAACGAAGCGGCCGGTTACAAGCGTATAGATTTTTCCTTTGATGCTTCGGTATATAATGATGATCGGTATTATTTTCGTTTATTGAGTGATGGAGAAATAAAAATGGAAACAGAGATGACGAATTATTGAAAAATAATTCTTATCTTTGCCGTCCTTAAATTTTTATAAAAAAATATATTATGCCGGTAAAATTAAGACTACAAAGACACGGAAGAAAGGCGAGACCTTTTTACCACATCGTAGCGGCTGACAGCAGAGCTCCGCGGGACGGACGCTTTATCGAGAGAATCGGATCTTACAATCCTATAGGGGTTCAAGCTTTGCAATTGGATGCAGAGCGTGCCTTGTATTGGTTGGAAAACGGTGCTCAACCAACAGATAAGGTACGTGCCTTACTTTCTTCGGAAGGTATTATGTATCGCAATCACTTACAAGTTGGTGTGCGCAAAGGTGCCCTTACTCAAGAGCAGGCAGATGCAAAGTTTGAAGCCTGGATGACAGAGAAAGAACAAAGAAGCGGTCAGAAATCTGAAGCGATGCGTAAGCAAATGGAAACATTAAAAGCAAATGCATTGAGTGCAGAGAAAGAGATTGCCGACAAGCGTGCAGCAGCAATAGCAGCAGCGGCTCAAGCGGCAGTTGCAGAGGAAGAAGCTGCCTCAGCGGAAGCTACTGAAGATGTAGTGGAAGCACCACAAGCGGAGGATACTTCATCTGAAGAGACTACTGCAGAATAATTACGGTTTTTTGAATATTCCGTTCAATAACCTCACAAAATAAACCCGGATATGCAAACGAGCGATTGTTTCAGTCCGGGTTTCGTTTTAAGACCCCATGGCATCAAAGGCAGCATTTTGCTTGGCCTAAATGTTGAAGACTCAAGGGCTTATTCGGAACTCGGCGCCATTTTTATCGAAATACATCAAAACTTAATTCCATATATTATCGAAGAAATATCGATTAAAGGGAATAAAGCTTATGTAAAACTAGAAGGTGTAGATACACCCGAACAGGCTGAATCCTTGAAAAATAAAACGGTTTGGTTGCCGCTCGATATGATGTCGGAAGCTGACCAACATAGTCCCGAACGCCTGATAGGCTTTCAAATAAGCGATGTAAACCTGGGTAACTTGGGCATATTGCAGGAAATCACCGGCAGTAAATTCCAAAAAGTATTCAGCGTATTGCACCCCGAAGGGAAAGAAATTCTGATTCCCTTTACCCCCGAAATTGTGAAAGACATTGATTTACAAGGCGAAAAAATCAAGGTCGATTGTCCGGACGGACTTATCGATTTGTATTTAAGCGACCAAACCGATTCGGATGAAGAGGAGTAAACCTTTTCAATTTAAAGAGTTCACGGTCGAACAAACACTTGCCGCTTTTAAGGTAACGGGCGACAGCGTATTTTTAGGCGCATGGGCCGATATTGAGGATGCACAACATATAGTTGATGTGGGAACCGGTACGGCTTTATTGGCACTTATGGCAGCCCAAAGAAATAAGAAAGCGCATGTCACGGCTATAGAGCCCGATGAAGCATCTTATTCGGATGCGGTGAATAATATAAAAAATTCAGCCTGGGCCAATCGCATCGAGGTTTTGCCTTGCCGTTGGGAGGATTTTGAGCCCAAAGAAAAGGCCGATCATATCATTTCGAATCCGCCTTATTTTATAAAACAAAAAGAAAGTGCAGACAGCCGAAAAAGTAGTGCACGTCATGCCGAACTTCATTTTATGCCCTTACTTTTCGATAAAAGTTATGCTATTAGTACGCACAATGCAAAACTAAGCATCATCTTGCCCGAAAAAACATATAAGGAATTGAAAGGCTATGGCAATTGGTTTTTGCATCGCATGACTCGATTGAATACGGGCGGAAAAAATGTCCGCTTTCTACTTGCCTTAGAATTTCAAAAAAGTGTTCCTGAGGCTTTAAAAAGCGAACATATCACTATACGCAATCACACAGGCTATACGAAGGAATATTTAGAGCAGACGAAAGACTTTTATTTATTCTCAGAAGCGCGTTAAGGCTCCCAAAGGTCGTGTTCATATAAGCGGATATCGTCTTTAATTTGTTCGCTTTCCAACAAAGCATCCAAGCCCACTTTATAATCGCTGATGCGGCGGTCGTACACATTATCTACTTTATGAATATAACTCGAGAATAAGCGTTTGGTAAAAGCGTCGTCGTAGGTAATTTCTTGGGCATTATTGTAGCGATTATACATTGAATGTTGGATAAGTCGGCTTCGTAATTCGGGAAAATAGATCCAATACATCATTTGTTCGCCCAATACTTCTCCGTGTTGATTGCGTACAGTGCGCACGGGACAAATACCCAGGATGCGGACTTCCATAACAGATCTTGCTTTATCAAAAAACCAATCCTCTTTGATATAATATTTGGTAATATCGGCCGGATTCAATTGTTCAACGCGTTGTGCACGAATGGGGTCATAGGGTGGATTGGGGTCATAATCTTCGTAGTAGATTGTATCGACGCCAATAGAAAGGGCGACCTCTTTGGTCATGCTAAGTTTAAAATCGTCGTATAAAGGGTCATAAGGCTGCACTTGTCCATCTGCTATAGCTTGCTGAATAACCGCGAATAAATTCAACCGTCCATTATTTGCTTCGAAGGGATAATAGAGATATTGGTTCATTTTTTCGCGCAAATCTAAAGTGCGCCAAATACGCCTTTGCCACATCACATCCGCTTCGCGCACTTTGGGGTAAGGGATAAGATTGCGCTCATGCTCTGCGCTGTAAATTTCGCCCGGTTGCAAAACTTGAGCGAAGGGACTTAGGGCAAAAGCATATGCGAAAAATAAAAATAACAGCTTATACATGGCAGACATAATTTAGGAGTGAAACATAAAAAACAAACAGAACCGATTGCCAAAATGGTATAAAATTAACGTCCCTTAATAAAAAAAAAGACCGCTAAAAAAGCGGTCTTTACAATATAGATAAGTGGGATTTATTGTTCCCAAAGATCATGTTCATAATTTCGGATACGGTCTTTAATATCCTCATTTTCGAGCAATGCTTCCAGACCATCCTTCATATAATCCTTAATTTGCCTGTCGTAAACGTTATCTTCCTTATAAATAAAACTGGAGAACATTCGTTTCATAAAGGCGTCATCATAGGTTATCTGTTGTCCTATATTATTAAATCGGTTATAGATTTCTTCATTAGCCATGATAAGGCGTAATTCGGGGAAATAGATCCAATACATAGGTTGTTCACCTCTCCATTCGCCGGTATTTGGGTCGCGCACTTCGCGTACGGGACAGATACCTAGAATACGTACTTCCATTACAGAGCGGGCTTTATCAAAAACCCAATCTTCCTTAATATAGAACTTTTTAATAGCCGAGTAATCGAGTGCTTGGTAGCGGAAAGTATCATACTCTTCATAAGGTTCATAAGGTCTGTAATCGGTATAGAAAATAGTATCGGCACCGATATTCAAAGCCTGCTGAGCAGTGTAAGGCACAGTGAAATCGTCATAAAACGGATCATAGGCTCTTAACTCGCCACTTTCGACCCCATTTTTAATAATGGTAATCAAGTTCGATCTTCCATTAGTAACCTCAAAAGGGTAATAGAATGACTGATTCATTTTCTCTCTAAGGTCGAGCACTCTCCATATACGACGTTGCCACATAACGTCAGCCTCGCGAATATCAGCGTAAGGCATCACGCGACGCGTGGGCGTAGTCACTTTATCGTACAGTTGGTCTCGCGGTTCCAACACTTGAGCCGAAGCTTCCTGGCTGAATAAACCTGCCCCTAACAAGATGAAGGCGAAGACTTTGATTTTAGACAACATAATATTTCAATTTAAAAAATTAACGTACCGGGAAAGAGGCACTCAAAGAAACCACACGTCCATCCGGTTGTTGTACGCGAACATTCTCGAAGAAAATGGTTTTACCTTTAGGGGTTTTAGCCATTTTGCTACGTGCACTTTCGGGAATAACATTACCGGTAACTGAAGTTTCGTCGTAATTTCCACCCGGGAAACAAACTACTTTAAAACTTTGAATTTTAGAGTACAATGGGAAATCGAAATCTTCCATAATCGGTACAATAGCCGACACAGAATTGATATGTCCGACATTTACCGGTTCGCCCGATTTCTTACCACCCCATTTAACCGTTGGATCAGGCACTCTTTTCACACGGAAAGGAGCTTTACCCATACTTTGTACTTTACCGTCAGAAAGTTTCACACTAACTGAGATATCGATAGTACTTCCTGTACCCGGTTTCACGATAAATTTACCATTAGAACCACTGAAAGAAGTACAGCCCGAACATGTAGCAGAAATTTGGTTTGGTGCTACACCGGGAACAGAGATAGTCATAGGGTTTTCCAAACCGCGGTAAACAACGTTCATTTTATCCGGAGAAACAGTCATCATCGGTTTAGAAACCTGATATTTCGTTTCAAAAGGACGTTCGTCGATAGTACCATCAATTGGATTTTTCACTTTAATAACACCGCTTACGGTTTTTTCACCTTCACCTGAAGCTTGAATTTTGTAGATACCTTTAGATCCGTCAAACTCGGTGATTGTGGTTCCGTTTGCGATAATTTCGGGACGTTCTTGAGAGTTATAAGCAGCGAGGAAAATTTCTGCTTCGAATGCATTTCCGGAGAAAACCACATTCGATTTAGGGATAATCGCAGCTTGAACAACGTCGAATTTATAGGCATTGGCGCTAATTTGGTCATATTGATATTTAATCAAATCCCCTTCAGCGGCGCGCACATTATTTTGCCATTTAGTTAATTCGGTAAGGGCAGCCGGCATAGGTAAATGGTAGAAATAATACATTTCCCAGGCAAGTTTTTCTTGTCCTTTAGGGGAGATTACATCATCAGTACTTAAGTTCAACTTAACCTTTGAGGTATCTTTCATTTCTTTGAAAAACTCTTTCGAAAGCAAACGGGTTCTGAATTCTGCAATTTTATTTTTCAATTCGGTTGCCTTTGCAGCTCCACTTTGTACTTTCATTGGATCATCCGTACCAAAAAAATAAGTAGGGATATCATAATTATCCAATTTAGTAAGGTCTTTCGGAGTTTTAGTTGCGGCCTCTTCCAAAGAGAGCTCTTCAGCTTCTGCGATCAAAGCCGTTTTCATTTCTTCGATATACTTTACCAATTGATCCGCAAGGTCTTTAACTTCAAAGGCCTTTTCGAAATATTCCTTTTTAGGACTTTCGTTCCATTTATCTCCTAAAGTTTGTTTTTCGTTTAGGAAAGAAGAATAAATAATTGCATTTTTAGATTCGATATTACCTTTTTGCACGATCAAACCTTCTCCTACCACAACGAATGCTTGTAGGATTTCTTTTGATACGTTCAAGGCTAACATCGCGGTCAACA
>JAEZEQ010000052.1 GCA_023432985.1 Bacteroidota bacterium
GCAATCACCGGCAAATATGGGGTGCAGCCGCATCCTTATTTAAAAGGGGTGACCATTAAAAATGACGGCGTGGATATTACCGCACCGGCAGGTTCCTCTGCTCGAGCTATATTCGAAGGCGAAGTGAGCGGCGTATTTGCTGTGGATGGATACGGTAAAGTGGTGATATTGAAACATGGTGAATATTATACGGTCTATTCAAACCTGGATCAAGTAAGCGTTGCAAAAGGAGCTCAGCTTTCCAGAAATCAGAAAATAGGGAGCATTATGTCATCAGAAAATGGGAAAGCAGTTATGAATTTCCAAATTCGCAAAGGCAGCAATACCCAAAATCCAAGTAGCTGGTTGGCCTATTAGGGTGTTAATTCCACATATTATTTTTAGAATCTGTATTCCTTTTTTTATCTTTGTAGGATTGGATATTATTTACAAGTTAAAATGACAGAAAATATAGACCCTAAGGAGTTGGATTCTACGTCCGGACAAACGGTTCAGGATAATACAGAGCCATTTGAAGCAGATTTTGGCCATGAGGAAGAGTCGGCCGTACTCGAAAATTCTGCCCATACTGCTGATGATGTTGAGCATTCTGAAGAGGAATTGAACCTGGATCAGGCTTCTGTAGAGGAGTTGTATCAAATGTTGAAAGAAACCCTCCAGGGAGATTTGCTGAAAAGTTCTAAAATTCTTAAAGCGATTAAAACCAGATATCAGGAGCTTATCAAAGATAAGGAAACGGAATTGAAGGCTAAGTTTTTGGAAGAAGGCGGATTGATAGATGATTTTGAATATAGTTTGTCTAAATTGGAACTGGAATTAAAGGCCGGAATCAAGGATGCCTTTGATAAGTGGAAACAATTGAAATTGAAAAGGGAACAGGACGAACAGAAAAACCTTTCCATGAAAAGTGACCTTATCGATGATATTAAAAAATTGATCGAAGAAGGGGATATCTCTCAAGTCCAATCTAAGTTCAAAGAAATTCAGGAAAAATGGAACGCAATCGGACAGGTTCCAAGAGAAAAAGCACAAGATTTATATAATTCCTACAGACACGGTGTCAAAATGTATTACGATGCATTGAGTATACACCGCGATTTGTTTAAAATGGAATTGGAAAAGAATCTGGAAAAGAAGGAACAAATTGTTAATAAGGTAGAACATTTGCTGCAATTGGAGTCGATTAAAAAATCGCTTGAATATTTGCAGGATCTACATAAGGAATGGAGAGAAATCGGTCCAATCCCTAAAAGTAAAAGCGATGAATTGTGGAATCGTTTTAAATTGGCCACAAATGCTGTGTATCAAAAACGAGATGCTTATTTCGAAAAAATGCATCAGCAACGTAAGGTGAATTTTGATGCGAAATCGGCCTTATTGAAAGAACTGGAAGTTTGGGCTGCCAAAGAATACTCGGGTATGAAGGAGTTTTCTGAAGCCCAAAAAGCCATGGAAGACATAGATTTGCGTTGGCGTGCTATTGGACGTGTTCCTGAAGCTCAAAGCGAAGCCTTGTGGAATGCTTATCGTCAGGCCCGGAAAAATCTGATGCAGAAACGTCAGCATTTATGGGATGAAATGAAACAGAATTGGAGCCAAAACCTTGCCAAGAAAATGGCTTTAATCGAAAAAGCTGAAGCCTTGTCTACTTCTAATGATTGGAAAACTACTCCTTTGAAGTTTAAAAAACTCCAGGAAGAATGGAAGAAAATCGGGGCCGTTCAACGCGATAAAAGCGAACAAGTATGGGAAAGATTCCGTGCCGCAGCAGATAGGTTTTTCCGGTCTAAGGAAGAACATTTTAAACAAATACCGGCTCAGGAACAAGAAAATCTCGAGAAAAAGAAAAGCCTCATAGCTCAAATTGAAGCCTATGTGCCTCAGGAATCATTGCAGGATAATATTTCAGCCATGGATGCGTTTGCTAAGGCATATAGAGGCATAGGATTTGTTCCCATCGCAGAAAAAAATCAGATTGAAAAGGCTTATGAAACGGCATGTAATGCGTTCTGGGCAAAATTGAATATTGATCCGGCAGAGAAGGAACGATTGGTGATGCAAAATTCGATTGAAGCATTGGCTCAAGGCCATCAACCTATGGATGCCTTGAAAAATGAAAGAATGGGGCTGAGAAATCGAATTGAAAAATTGCGCCAGGAATCTATGCAACTGGAAGGGAATCTTTCTTTCTTCGGTAAATCTAAAAATGCCGAAGGATTGAAAAAACCCTATCTGGATAAAATTGAAAAGAATAAAGCCGAATTGCAACAGCTTGAAATGAAGTTGCAATTGTTGAATAAGGCTATGAAATCGTTTGAGGACAAAAAGTAAAATGTAAACACTCACGCACCATTACTCCTCATTTAGACCCGACTCACCATCGGGTCTATTTTTTTCTGCAAAAAAAAAACGCACTATTTTAATAGTGCGTTTTTGTATATAGTGTTGAATCGAATTTAAGCTTTCACCATTTTGAGTATACCCAGTTTGCTCATTAAAGTTATAACAGCATAAGTAGGGTCAAATTCAAACCATTTAACGGCAAATTTTGCACGCATTGGAAGTTTGTGATGATTGTTTTGGAACAGTTCGCCTACACATAAAAAATCAAACAATAAGGTATTGCGACTCTTGTCTTTATTGTCGAAATTTTGATAGCCGTATTTATGACCACTCCAGTTTACTATAGCACCCTGAATCGGCCCCATTAGCCAGTGGATGGGAAGTAGGAAGAAAAAGGCCCAGTGAAAATCCCAAATGAAATATGCACCTATATAGATAAGCGTATAGATGATTCCCCAGGTAAGGCGACTAAAATAGCCTTCGGCAAAATTGTCGAGTTTCTCTTTTTCCGGAAATGCTTTTTCAAATTCTACATCTGTTTTGAATATACGATGATAGATTTTAGTATAATAATCCTTTGTTTTCCACATCATGGTAAATGGATTCGTACTGTTGTGTGGAGAATGCGGGTCTTTATCGGTATCGCTGTAGGCATGATGCAGACGGTGCAAAATAGCATAAGCGCGAGGTGTTAAATAAGAAGAACCCATGGTAATATAGGTCATCCAGTAAAAAAATCTTTCCCAACCCTTAGACATGGTAAACATGCCGTGGGCAGCATAACGGTGCAGGAAAAATGATTGAAAAAATAAGCTGACATACCAATGCAGCAAAAAGAAAATAATGATAAACCACATAAAATTACTAATTAAACATTATGCAAATTTACTCCTTAATGTTTCTAAAAAAAAATAATGCGGTGTTAAATTGAAACTAATGCAATTTATTACCTTATTTGGGGGATGAACTTTTTTGTCATTATTTTGTACTATATTCTATTAACATACAATTGTATTCTATGAGATTATTCTTTTTGTCTATAATCAGTTTGTCTATACTATCTTGCGCAAGCAATAAACAGCAAACGAAAATGAAATCGGATCAACAAATTATTGAAAAGGAGTGGATTTTGGAATCTATGTTGGACGTGCCTTCCCCGGATAAGGTTTTTCCGCGCGGTATGCCCAGCTTCCAATATCAAGCGGCAGATTCTAATCTGAACGGGTTTAGTGGCTGTAATCAGTTTTTTGGTAAAGCCGATTTTAACCGTAATGTTTTTACCCCTCATCCGCATTGGGCTATGACCAAAATGTATTGCCCCGATACCGAAGAGGAAGCTTTTCTACGCTTATTCCAATCGGCAAATGCCTATAAGTTTAAAAAGGATAAACTCTATATCTTGCGCGACAAAGAACTCTACCTGGTATTTGTGCCCAAGAAATAATGCGACTTTATTCCCCGCTTTTATGGTGACTTAAAAAGAGTGCAAATGCGTTTTTTTTCACCCAATTGCTTAGCGCATATTCCTGTGTATAGGGAATTAAATAACAGCATTCGTTCTCTGCCTCAATATTTAATTCTATTTGTCGAAATTCCTGCGCTGCAGTTTGTATAAATCCATAATATCTGTCGCCCCGCTGTATAACCGCATCAGAGGGTAATATTATTCCCATTTTTGTGTGCATGGAAACCTCGGCCTCTATGAAAGATCCCGTTGCATAAGCCAAGGGTTTTTCTGTCCACCCGGCTATCATTTCAAAGCTTCGATCTGCATTTATTTTTGGATTAATCTGACCTATTACTGCATTATAGCTGTTTCCGGATTTGTCTTTCACGCTTACTTTTGAACCTATTTCAAAAAGCGAAAATTGATCTTCGAATGCAATTAAACGCAATTGTGTAGCATCTTTCAATTGTATTTCGGCAATGTTTTTTCCCGATTCCACATATTCTCCCTCTATTACGGATAGGTTGGTGAGATAAGAACGCTCGGGTACACTTATCGTGAAAAATCGACTAATTTGCGTGGCATTTTCAGGTAATGCACGCAATTGCTCCAGTTGATTTTTCAATGCCATTTCTTCGCTTAAATCACTCTCGTAATTTGCCTTGGCTAATTCGTATGCTTTTGTCGATCCGGCCATCTCTGCAGCTAATTCGCCCTGCCTCTTATAGTCCTTTTCGCTCTGTATTCGGCGCGCCTTGGCCTGTAAATAGGATTTTTGCATCTCTGGCAATTGCATTGATTCCAATCGACATAGCGTTTCTCCTTTTCTCAATTCGCTCCCTATAGAATGTTTGATATCGCGTATGATGCCGGGAATGGGACTGCTAATGCTTCTTTCGGCTCCGGGCTTATTTTCTAAATAGGCATTTAATTGTATGCTAAGACTCATACGGCCGGTGTCGACTTTCCCTATTTCTAAGCCCGCTTCTTTTTGTTGGAGCGTACTGATTTCTATGTACTGATTTTCTGCTAAATCGGGAACGGATTCCTCTATTTTTCGGTCGGACTTACATGCAGATAATAAGATCAATGCGTATAGTATATATCTCTTTTTCATTTTTCTTTTTGTATATAATTATATTCTATAATGGCTTGCATCCATTCCCATTTTTTCTGTAACATTTCTTCTTTCATTTTTACATATTGCTGAAAATAGAGAAACCATTCATTGAAGCCGATTTCGCCTTTTTCACGCTGAATAAAAATAAGTTGCAGCATAGAATCGGATTCTGTTTCTAAGGTTTCGAAGAGTTGTGTATAGCGGATTTGATACTGGGTTAGCACATTCAATCGGTTGTTTTTTTGCCGATTCAAAAGTTGATTATCCCATATTTCTTTCTTTTTTATCGCCGAATACATCCATTTTAATTTCTTCTTTTCGCCTATTTCTCCCATCTGAAATAAAGGTATGCCCAATCCCACTTGCCAGGTGCCAAAGCGCTGCCTGCCGTCGTAATAGACTTCCGTACCCGTGATATTCTGATATCCGATTATGGTCATATTGCTATAGCCGAATAAAAGGGAAGGAGCCAGGTTCCATTGTGCCGTCCTGTACTGATTTTTGAGTAAAGCCGTACGCAATGTATTTTGTTGAATATTTAAATCAAAGCTTTGCGATTGCTTGTTCAGGGTAGGGAAGGATGAGCTTTTGGGAATATAGGTTTCTGATGTATCCAATAGAGCATTGAATAGATATAGATTATTTTCCATTTCCTGTTTCCACATCGCATGTTTGGTCTCTATTAAAGCGGCTTCCATTTGCAAAACATGCAGAGTCAGTTTATCGCTTTCCCCTTTATCGACGCGTTGTTTTTCGACCTTTAATGCCATTTTCCATATACTATCCATCTCTGCTGCAAATTCCATTTGTTCTTTTAGCCATACATGGAGATAATAGCTGTGATTCAGCCATTTTTCGTATTGGAGTCCCTCTTGCTGTAATTCCACACTCTTCAATTGCATTTCCGATTTTGCCCTTGCCTTTGTTTGAGCATAATATGCCGGAAATTTTATGCTTTGTTGCACTGCAAATCCATTATCGAAAGCGGCACTATTTATATGCCCTATGTTGAATTGAAATTCGGTTTCGGGAATTTCGAGCGAACTTAAAGGCATTTGACGCAATGCTTTTTGCATATCGGCACTGTAGGCGGCCCATTGCGATTTACTTTGCAATATTTGTATGCTTTCCTCTATGCTAATCTCCTTTTGAGCATAGCCCGGAAGGAAAATGGCCAGGAATAAAACAAGTGTTGCATTCTTTTTAAATCTTGATTTCATGACAAATAAAACAGGTAATACAATTAGTGTTAGTAAGGTCGATGTGAAAAGTCCCCCTATTACTACCGTAGCCAAGGGGCGTTGAACTTCAGCTCCCGAACCATTGCTAAGTGCCATGGGAATAAAGCCTAAAGCTGCAACCGACGCGGTAAGTAAAACCGGACGTATACGGTTCACGCAGGCTTGTACCACAGCTTCGACATGATCCGAAATTTCTTGTTTTTTCAAGCGGTTTATTTCGGAAACCAATACGACCCCATTTAATACCGCTACCCCAAACAAGGCAATAAAGCCAATACCGGCCGAAATACTGAATGGCATATCTCTTAGCCATAAGGCCAAAATACCTCCTATGGACGATAATGGGATGGCGCTATAGACCAATAGACTTTGTTTTACCGAGCCAAATGCGATATACAATAAGAAAAATATAAGCAAAAGTGCCACCGGAAAAGCTATGGCTAATCTCGATGAAGCCTCCTGCAAGTTTTCGAAACTACCCCCGTACCTTATAAAATACCCCTCCGGTAAGGATAAAGATTTGCTCCTTTGTTGAATATCGGAAACTACGGATTGTACATCTCGGTCTTTTACGTTAAACCCAACTATAAATCTCCTTTGTGCATTCTCCCTTTGAATCTGATTATAGCCCATTTCTTCTTTTACTTCTGCCAAAAGATAAAGGGGAATCTGATTGCCATTAACGCCCGGAATGGGCAATTGCTCTATTTGTTTTATACTTGTGCGCATTGCATCGGGAAGTCGTATACTGACATCATAATTCCGTTCTCCTTCATAAATTTTCCCCACAGTGAGTCCGGCAAATGCAGCGCTGAGCATTTTATTGGCATCTGCAATCTTCACTCCGTAACGCGACATAGCTTCGGGGTCGAATTTCACCACCGTTTGGGGCATACCGTCTATTCTTTCGACATAGGTTTCATAGGTGCCCGGTGTTTCGTCGACTATTTTTGCAATACGTGCACCCAATTGTGCCAGGCTGTCTAAATTTTCGCCGAATATTTTGATAACTACATCTTGTTTTGCACCGGTGAGTAGTTCATTGAAGCGCATTTGAACGGGAAATTGAAAACTGAAATCGGCTTCCACCAATAGAGATAGGGCCTTATTCATAGAATCGGCCAAGGCCGGAAATGTAGTCGCCGTTTTCCATTCTTTCTTGTCTTTTAATACCACAATTATATCTGATGCCTCTGGTGGCATGGGGTCTGTCGGGATTTCGCTGGATCCGATTTTTGAGACTATTTTTTCCACTTCGGGAAATTGAAGTAAAATTTGGGTGATTTTTTGACTGTGTAACTTGCTGGACTCAAGATTTGATCCGGGAATTAACCTCGTCTCCACAGCAAAATCTCCCTCCTCTAAAGTAGGTATAAATTCTGCCCCCATACCCGATCCTATCCATACGGCAGGGATAAATAAAAGTAAGGCCGATGCCAATATCAGCCGGGGTTTATGTATGACGCGCAATAAGAATTTCTTATAAACACCTTGCAGAAAATGTTCCCATTTATCGGCAAAGTTCATCTTATTTCCTTTTGGAATTTTAAGTATCCATGCGCTCATCATGGGCACATAAGTCAGCGAAAGGATAAAGGCTCCGATAAGGGCAAAGCTTACGGTTTGCGCCATGGGTCTAAACATTTTTCCCTCTATACCTTGCAGACTAAAGATGGGAAGATAGACCACAAGGATAATTAACTGACCAAATATGGCGGCTTTCAACATTTTTGAGGCAGTGTCTACGGTAAGTTTTTTTGGATCTATTTCCTCGCCTTTATGCTGCATAAAATAGAAGAGTATAGATTCAACTATAATCACCGCCCCGTCAATTAATAGTCCGAAATCTAATGCCCCAAGACTCATTAAATTTCCCGATACACCAAATAAATGCATCATGGAAATGGCAAAGAGCATGGCCAACGGAATAATGGAAGCCACAAGCAATGCCGCACGCATATTTCCCAAAAACAGGAATAAGACCACAAAGACAATAAGCGCACCTTCCGCAAGATTAACTTTTACGGTAGAAATGGCATTATCTACCATTTTGGTTCGATCTAAAAAGGGTTCTATTACAGCCCCTTCGGGAAGACTGGCGTTTATTTCGGCTATACTCTTTTTTACATCTTTGATGATAGCCGAAGAATTCTCGCCTTTTAACATCATTACTACAGCTCCGCTTACATCGCAATCGCCGTTATAACAAAGTGCACCATTGGGAATGGCATGTCCGTCTTTGATTTGTGCCACATCTTTAAGCCGCACTATATGTCCGTCCGCTCCCGATTTTATTACCAGATTTTCTATTTCTTTTTTACTTTCAAGTAAACCTTCTGAACGAATATAACTTAAGGTTTTTCCTTTTTCTATATAAGCTCCGCCTGCATTGGAATTGTTTTTCAGAAGGCATTCTTCTATATCGTCAACGCCTATAGAAAATGCTTTCATTTTTTCGGGAAGCATTTCTACCTCGTATTGTTTCAATAAGCCTCCGAAACTACTTACATCGGCCACGCCTTTCACGTTCAATAGGCGGCGACGCACAATCCAATCCTGCATACTTCGCAATTCTACCGCAGAGTATTTACCCGGATTTGCTGAATCGTTTCGGATTACATATTGATAAATTTCGCCCAATCCGCTCGTTATCGGTCCCAATTGCGGAGTCCCCAATGAAGGATCTATACTGCCCTGTAAAAGCAATAATCGTTCGCTTATTTGCTGTCTGGCCCAGTATATATCTGTACCTTCTTCAAAAACGACGGTGACTACGGATAGGCCGAATCGGGAAAAACTACGTATTTGCTTTAGTCGGGGCGTATTGGCACAGGCTTGCTCCACCGGAAAAGTAATAAGCCTTTCCACATCTGTTGCCCCTAAGGAAGGCGATACGGTTAATATTTGAACCTGATCGTCGGTGATATCGGGAATGGCATCTATGGGCAGACGGGTTAAGGAATATATACCCCATGCAGATAAGGCCAGTACGCCTATTAATACAATTAATCTGTTGTGAACTGAAAAGTTCGCTATTTTTTGAATCATACATCATGATTTAAATTACAATAAAAAAAACTGCTTGTAATTTAAATCTTGGGTGGATGAAATATTTTTGTGAAATTAGGAAGTAATAAAGCCTCGTTAAATAAAATCTGCTGTTCGCAAACATAGGCGGGGCTTTCTATGAAAATACTTTCAGCTGAAGCAGGCAGAAAGGTAAACAGAAAGATAGATGACCATTCGGCACATTTAAACGGCAATTGCTGATCATTGGCCGGATTGTGATTCCCGTTCTGCTCCTGAGCATAATGCAAATTCAGAAAATCTTTAAAATCTAATAAAGGATTTTCAATTTTATGCTCTTTAAAATGAGAAAATAGCATGGGAACTTTTGCCACTTCGCCCAAAGGGGTAAATGTCAATAGGAAAAAAAATAAAGCTATATATCCGCTTCCTCTTCTCATGAACTACAAAGGTATATTATTTTAAATTACACCTTATAATTCCTATGTTAAATTTATTATTTACTACACTTTTAGGTAAAATATAGACTTAATTTTAGGAGAAGATATTTTTTTGTCGTATCTTTATTTAACTTTGGTTAACAAATTATTGGCTATGCGCATTTTTCCTATAGTTTTTTTCCTGCTTTCGTTCACCCCCGCCTATATTTGGTCTCATTCTGGTCAATCTTTTCCATATATTCAGAATAAAGGACAATGGAGTTCGAATATTTTGTATAAATCGGATTTGGGAGGTGGCTCTATGTGGATAGAGGAGGGCGGATTAACTTATGCGTTTTTTGATCAATCCAAGCTCAAAGCTTTACACGACGGACTGGATAAATTTCCGCATCTTTCCCAAGATGGGTGGATTAAAGCTCATGCGCTCAAAATGAAATTCGAAGGTGCTGAACAAAATATTTCATATAGCGCAAGTTCAGCCGGACCGAATTATTATAATTATTTTATCGGAGATAAATCGAATTGGGCTTCGGAGGTATATAGCTATGCATCTCTACGCGGAAAAAATCTGTATCCGGGCATTGATATAGTCTATAAAGCAGACGAGGGTTTTCTGAAATACGAATTTGAAGTAGCCCCGGGAGCTAATCCCGATTTGATTCGTATGCGCTATAATGGAGCCAATTCCATGCGGATTGATCCGGCAGGGAATTTGATTTTGGATTTGGGTGTTACAACTATGACCGAGAAAAAACCCTATGTTTTTCAAATTATAGGTCAAGATACCATAGAAATCGGATCTTCTTTTGTTTTAGACGGAAATGAACTTCGTTTTGCCATTGATGCCTATAATACAGAGCTTCCCCTTATCATAGATCCCATTCTGATTTTTAGTACCTATTCCGGATCTACTGCCGATAATTTTGGTTTCACCGCAACATACGACAGTAAAGGATATTTATATTCGGGAGGAAATGTGTTTGGACTGGGTTATCCGACAACAACAGGAGCCTATCAGGTTTTATACGGAGGCGGAAATATAGATGTGGCCATTACCAAATACGATGTAAGCGGCACTTTTCTCATTTATAGTACCTATTTAGGCGGAAATGGATCGGAAATTCCCCATAGTTTGGTGGTGAATAATTATGATGAATTGTTTATTTACGGGACTACCGGATCTGCTAATTTTCCCGTTACAGCCAATGCTTTCGATCAGACATTTAATGGAGGAACCAGCGTAAATGGCGTGGGAATGGGATTTGTATACCCATCGGGATGCGATATTTTTATTTCTCGCCTGAATGTTAGCGGAACGGCATTATTGGCTTCTACTTTTTTGGGTGGAACGGGTAATGACGGACTGAATCTGGCGGGTGGATTGAAACATAATTATGCCGATGAATCTCGAGGCGAAATCGATATAGATAAACTCAATTATATTTACCTGGCCAGCACCACTTCGTCTACGAATTTTCCGGGTGTAGCCGGCGCTTTTCAATCGACTTATGGCGGAGGATCGCAGGATGGTATCGTAGTGAAAATGGATAATAACCTTACCTCACTTCTCTTTGCATCTTATATGGGAGGCTCGGGTGCAGATGCCATTTATTCCTTGTCCATGGGCAGCAGTACAGGCTCTATCATCGTAGCCGGGGGCACCAACTCGCCCAATTTCCCCACAAACGGTCCGGCTTACAATACACCCAATGGTGGTATAGACGGATTCGTAGCGAGAATTTCTTCTAACGGAGCCGTACTCAATAGATCTATTTTATTCGGAACTGCTCAGTATGACCAGATTTATTTTGTGGAAGTAGACCGAAATGATCATGTCTATGTGTTGGGACAAACAGACCATGCAGCAGGCTATTATTATCAAAATGCTATATATGGAATCCCAAATGGAGGCCAGTTTATTACTAAGTTTAAACCCGGTTTAGATAGCCTGGAATGGAGTACTTCTTTCGGAAATGGAAACGGATTTCCGGATATTTCTCCCTCTGCATTTTTGGTCGATGTATGTAATAAAATTTATATTTCGGGTTGGGGTGGAATAGTCAATGGTTCGCTTATTCCCGGAAGTACGGTCACCGGATTGGATATTACACCGAACGCATTTCAACCCAATACAACCGGTAGCGATTTTTATTTAATGGTAATGGAAGATAATGCTTCTGCTTTAACCTATTCTACATTTTTTGGAGGAAATACCTCTGCCGAACACGTAGACGGAGGTACCAGCCGATTTAACCGTAAAGGAGAAATCTACCAAAGTGTATGCGCCGGATGTGGAGCCAATAGCGATTTTCCAATTGCCCCAAGTAATGCATGGAGTCCGACCAATAATTCCTTCAATTGCAATGTGGGCGTGTTTAAGTTTAAGTTCGACTTCCCCATGACGGTTGCGGATTTTGATATTCCCCCGGCAGCCTGTGCCCCTGTGAATATGACCATGACCAATGAAAGTGAAGGCGCACTGAGTTATCTTTGGGTGGTAAGCGACGGACAAACGTCTACGGATGTGAATCCGAATTTTCAATTTAATAATGGAGGGGTTTACGAAGTTACGCTGTACGCAATGAACTCAAGCGGTATAACCTGCAACCCCATCGATAGCATTAGTAAACAAATTGTAGTTTTAGGAAATTCGGGACAACTTTTACCCGATATGGAAAGCTGCGATGATGTGCCCTTCGAAATAGGATTGCCACCAACAGGTGTTGCCGGTGTAACCTATCAGTGGATCCCTTCAAGCGGATTATCCGATCCAACCACTTCTAATCCTATTTTTAATCCCTCTGCCGGAACGCAGAATTATCAGGTGATTATTTCGAACGGTATGTGCTCCGATACGCTCACTCAATCGGTTACCGTTAGCCCGCTGCTTAGTTTTACCTTTGCCGATACGCTGGTTTGCAAGGGAGCTGTCGTGAATCTTGGAAACGCAAATATGCCGGGAAATTATACCTATAATTGGACTCCTGCGGGCGGACTATCGAACCCCAACTCTGCAAATCCATCCCTAAGTGTTACTCAAAATGAAACCTATCAATTGATCTATTCATATTTGAATTGCAGCGATACCGCATTTAGAATTGTAACGGTTCTTGATGAGCAATCCTTTGATTTGCCCGATACCGCAATTTGTGCCGGAGATAGTATTCATATCAACGAAATCCCATTTTTTCCCAATCTGACCTATACCTGGTCACCCTCTGCTTTGGTCAGTAACCCCAATATCCATAATCCAAGCATATGGACAGACGAAAATCAGATTTTTACCTTGATTATTGATAATGGTGCCTGCCTCGATACGGTCTACAAACAGGTAAATGTCATCACTATTGCCGGAAGTTTAGGACCCGATATCACCAAATGTAAAGAAGACAGTGTGCAAATCGGATTTGCCCCTCAACCCGGATTTTCATACCAATGGTTCCCCTCAAGTTATCTCAATAATGATACCCTGTCGAACCCCATTACATTTACACCCAACTCCATGCAATATGTATTGCAAACCTCCCTCAATCAAAGCTCTTGTTCGGCCTTTGATACTATAGGTATTGAGGTGATTTCTTTGGGTATTCCGCCCATAGGTTTTTACGAATATGCCGGATGTGGAGGAGTGGTGTATGAACCTGATTTAATGGGAAATCCCAATTACGATTACCACTGGGTTGTTATGCCGGGCGGACAAGATTATGACGGACCTAATCCGGGTATTACCGTGCCTTTTAAAGATACCATTACCTTGTCTTTAACGGTGAGTGACGGACTTTGTAGTGAGACAGTAAACATAGAAAAAGAAGTAGGCGGATTTGGCGATTATTATCAAGCCTCTATGATGCCCAATGTCTTTACGCCCAACGAAGATGGAATGAATGAATGTTTTGGTCCCGACGGTTTAGAAGAAGGATGTTACCGACTTTATGTTTATAATAGATGGGGCGTATTGTATTTTGATTCAGAAAAATCAGGACAGGGGTGCTGGAATGGAAGAGGCATGAATAAAGCCCCGGACGTAGCCTCAGAAGGGGTGTATTATTGGGTCTTGATAATTGGACTCGACGAATACCATGGTCATGTTTCTCTCTTTAAAAATTAATAGACTATTTCTCTGAAAATGTAAAACAAATTAAGCTTTGACTTTTAGGGTGTAGAGGCTGTTTTGTTTGCATTTAAATTGGACTTTTTTATACGAAAAAGGTACATTTGTTCCGAAATAAAGGATTATGTACCAAAACACGATAGAGTTTGCCTTGAAACAGGATGCGGAAGACAAACTGTCCGCATTGCGATCTGAGTTTTTATTTCCACAATGGAATGGAAAAGACTGTATATATTTAACCGGAAACAGCCTGGGTTTACAACCCAAAAATACCGAGCTATATCTTAAAGAGGAATTGGCCGATTGGCATAAATATGGCGTAGAAGGTCATTTCCATGCCAAAAGGCCCTGGTTCCATTATCATGAATTCTTCTCGGAATCCTTATCCAAAATAATAGGATGTAAACCCGAGGAATGTGTGGCCATGGGATCACTTACGGCCAATTTGCATCTGCTTTTGGTGAGTTTTTACAGACCCGATAAAAAGCGCTTTAAGATAATTTGCGAACAAAAACCGTTTCCGTCTGATACCTACGCATTTGCTTCACAGATTCGTTTTCACGGATTTGATCCCGCAGAAGCATTGATCGAATTAAAACCCCGGGAAGGAGAATATACCCTGCGTACGGAAGATATACTGGCGCAAATTGACCTACATAAAGACGAATTGGCTTTGGTTTGTTTGGGTGCCGTTCAATATTTTACAGGACAATTTTTCGACCTGAAGCAAATTACCCGGGCCGCACATCAGGCAGGCGCAAAAGCAGGATTCGACCTGGCTCATGCCGCCGCAAATGTGCCTCTCGAATTGCATGATTGGAATGTGGACTTTGCCTGTTGGTGCAGTTATAAATATATGAATTCTGGACCGGGCGGTGTAGCCGGAATATATGTACACGAAAAATACAGCAAACAAAAAGATATAGCCCGATTCGAAGGTTGGTGGGGAAATGATGCACAAAGTCGTTTCTTGATGAAACCCGAATTCGAACCCATGGCCGGAGCAGCCGCCTGGCAATTGAGCAATGCGCCGGTATTTACCATGGCTTGCCATAGAGCCGCTTTGGATATTTTCGATAAAACGTCTATGCAAGATTTGCGCCAAAAAAGCAAGAAATTAACCGGATATCTGGCATTTCTGCTTGAAGAAATCAGAATGCAATATGGCAAGGACAGCCTGCAAATTATTACTCCGCAAAACGAGGAAGAAAGAGGCGCTCAATTGAGCCTGATATTTCCACATAAAGGAAAAGAAGTATTCGAGAATATTTCTAAAGCAGGAATTATTGCCGACTGGCGTGAACCTAATGTGATGCGCATAGCACCCGTACCTTTGTACAACAGTTTTGAAGATGTGTATCGTTTTGCAAATGAGTTGAAAAAACAGTTTTCGTAATATGGAACAAAAGAAAATAATTATATCAGGAGCCGGTTTGGTAGGTTCACTTTTGGCGGTTTTACTCGGAAAAAAAGGCTATAAGGTTACGGTAATCGAACGTCGTCCCGATATGCGAAAGGTTAAGATTTCTGCCGGAAGATCCATTAACCTGGCTATGAGCAGCCGCGGTTGGAGGGCACTCGATAAAGCCGGGGTAAGCGAGCAAGTGAAACAAATCGCCATGCCTATGTATAAAAGAACCATGCATGATGTAAACGGGAATTTGTCTTTTCAGCCGTATGGACTCGAAAATCAGGCTATTTATAGTGTGTCGAGAGCTTTGTTGAATAAGATTTTACTCGATAATGCAGATGCCGATCCCGATATTACATTCCTTTTCAATCGCCGCCTGAGCGAAGTAAACCTGGAGCAGAAAAAAATCACAATCCGTAATGAGGAAGATGATAGTGAAACGGAAATGGATTATGATTTTTTATTCGGCTGCGATGGAGCCTATTCTGCCGTGAGGCACCGTTTGTTGTTTAATGAAATGTTTTCCTATTCACAAACCTATATAGACCACGGTTATAAAGAGTTTCACATGCAGCCATCCGAAAATGGAAAGCATAAAATGGATGTGGAAACCTTGCATATTTGGCCCAGAGGCGAATTTATGATGATAGCCCTTCCCAATCCGGATGGCACCTATACCTGCACGTTGTTTTATCCCTGGAAAGGTAAAGAAAGCTTTGAACAAATTCGCTCCGATGCCGATATTCAGCGTTTGTTCCAAACCCATTTTCCCGATTTAATTCCCCTTATTCCCGATTATATACAACAGTTTCATACGAATCCGACTTCTACATTAATGTATGTGAAATGCGGACCGTGGAATTATAAAAATGAAGTGCTCTTACTTGGTGACGCCGCACATGCCATTGTGCCTTTTTATGGACAGGGAATGAATGCCGGATTCGAAGATTGCCGCATTTTTACCGAATTGCTCGACGCCCATGATTGGAACTTCGAAGCCTGTATCCCATCCTTTGCGCAAATGCAGGAAAAACACGGACATGCCATTGCCGATTTAGCTATGCGGAATTTTGTCGAAATGCGCGATTTAACCGCAGACCCGGCATTTTTATTGCGTAAGAAAATCGAAAAGAAAATGTACGAAAAGTATCCACAAGATTGGATCCCTCTCTATAGTATGGTTACTTTCGAAGAAGTGCCCTATCATGATGCCATTATCGAAAGTCAAAAACAAGATAAGGTAATGGAACAGATTATGAAAATATCCGGATTGGAAGATAAATGGGATTCGGAAGAAGTATTGCAGGAAGTGTTGAGATTGAAAAAAGCAATGTATTGATATGGCACGAAAAAAACACGCGGACGATGAAGGATCCGTCAAAGTGAAAATTTCTAAGGAAAGTCTGCTCCAGGCCAAAAAACTGCTGCGTTATTTGAAACCTTATCGATGGCCATTCGGAATAGGTTTGGTTATGCTGGCTCTCAGTAGCCTTTCATCCTTGGCATTATTCACTTTTGTTGGCGATTTATTCGATATTCAATCGGAAAATTTTGCCGATGAAGTGAAGAAAATTGCGCTGATTTTAGGAGCAATACTCATCGTACAAACCTTTTCGGGATTTTTGCGCATATACTTATTTACCTATACGGCAGAAAATTTTATTGCCCAATTAAAACAAGATGTCTTTGCACGGTTAATACGTTTGCCCATGTCTTATTTTTCCGAAAAAAGAGTGGGGGAGTTAACATCTCGAATTAATGCCGATTTAACCAGTATAAAAGATTCGTTTACTTCCACGCTGGCTACTTTTGTCCGCGAATGTATCATTATCACAGGTGCGATTGCATTCTTGAGCTATAGCAATCTGAAAATGGTGTTATTTATACTGGCCGTAATGCCTATAGTGGTATTGTTCGCCTTGTTTTTTGGAAAAAAAGTTCGGAAAATCAGTAAAGATGCCCAACAAACCAATGCCGAAGCCGGAACCATATTGGAAGAATCATTACAGGCTATAGCTACCGTGAAAGCATTTACCGGGGAACTTTTTGAAATCGGACGCTTCGATTCCAAGATTGCCGAAGTAGCCCGTAAAGGGGTGAAAAATGGGATAGTCATGGGTAGCTTTGTCAGTTTTTTAATTGTCTTTCTCTTTGGAAGTATTATTGCCGTAATTTGGTATGGCGCCGGTTTGGTGGCCGCGGGCGAAATAACAAACGGACAATTGTTCGAGTTTTTTATAATAAGTATTATGATGGCAGCGAGTATGGGCGGTTTGGCCGATAGTTACAACAGTCTGCAAAAAGCCCTGGGTGCAACCGATAATGTGTTGAAAATCCTTGAAGAAGATGCCGAGCCCGACTTTTACGAAAAGGTGGAACTACATGGAAATATTCAGTTTAAAAAGCTTACTTTTTCTTATCCGGATAAAAAGGATTTTCCTATTTTAAAGGGTTTGGATTTAGAAGTGCCGGCCGGTTCACAGATAGCCCTGGTCGGACCATCCGGAGCCGGGAAAAGTACGCTCATTTCACTTCTATTGCGCATGTTCCCACCTACAAGCGGGGAGATTTTATGGGATAATAAAAATATTGCCGATTTATCGCTTAAAGGATATAGAGAAAAAGTAGCTCTGGTTCCCCAGGAAGTAATTTTGTTTGGCGGAAGTATAAAGGATAATATCCGCTACGGAAATCCCCTTGCCTCGGATGCAGAAATTATGGAAGCAGCCAAAAAAGCCAATGCCCACGATTTTATTATGCAATTGCCCGATCAATACGAAACCTTGGTGGGAGAAAGAGGAACCAAATTATCGGGGGGACAAAGACAACGCGTTGCCATAGCTAGAGCCTTTATTAAAAATCCGGCTATATTATTACTGGATGAAGCTACTTCGGCCCTCGACAGCGAAAGTGAATTTAGTGTTCAGGAGGCATTGGCCAAATTGATGCAAGGACGTACAACTTTTGTTGTTGCCCACCGCCTCAGTACGATTCGAAATGCAGATAAAATTGTGGTGCTCGATAAGGGACAAATCATCGAAGTGGGTACACATTCCGAACTAATGCAATTGGAATCGGGAACCTACCGCATGCTGGCTGAATTACAATTTAGAGAATAAAAAAAGTGAATCATATGGGGGGGATGATTCACTTTTTAAATTTGAAGAAAGTCATTATGGGGGGTAAATGCTTTCTTTCTATAACACAAATATAGATACATCTTCTACTCTATCATAGAGGAGATTTCCTGTTTTGATTAGGTGTTTTTCCTGTAAATAAAAAAAGCAGCCTGTTTAGACTGCTTTTTTGTGTGTTTACTTATTCTTTTATCCAGTTTGTTTCCATTCCTCTTATGCCCATATCTACCGGGAAATCACCTTTGTCCGGCTGATAAACTCCATCCGGCGAAGCAGCATCATTCCACTCAAAGCTTTTGTTGGTACTGAGGCGAACATTTACGATAATATTCTCATTTTCTTCTCCGGAAATCTGAAGGGGACTGTCGAACTTAGCTGTGACTACACAACTGCCGGCCGGAATAGGAGAGGAGGCAAAAAGGGGATTTACCACCGTGGTAGCCCCAGCCGGAGCCTGACCATCCGTCACATAGGTTTGCCCGTATGCCGTAGTTTCAAAACCCCAATAACCCTGCTTTTTTGCAGCATTTATAGCCTTACTCTGATTTTTAATTACATAAGAATTGATATAGGTATTATATCCGATAAATGAGGCAACTGTTCCTTTTAGATCTAAATTCTGAGTGGTATCGAGGGGATTGGTAATTCTAAAATCAATATCGTAATTCTGATATGCCAAGGACACCCTCAACCATTCATAAGTTCCCACAGCCACATCTTTTAAAGGCATACTGAAAAAGGCTTCGTTATGACCCACTGAAACGGATTTACTGAAATCTATGGCATTTTGACCACCAATACTCAACTCCGGAGCCAGATACAATACTTCACCCGCACCTAATGCCGTGTAGGCATTGGGACTGAGTTCTACATAATGCGCACTTAACTTGTTGAAAACAGGATTCTGCGCAGCATGATCGGATGGAATAGTGGCTTCTTGACCAAAACTGTTGAGACGAGGCAAAGTGGGGTCGAATTGAACTTTAAAAATAATTTTAGGCTCTTCTGCCGGATCTTTTTTACATGATGAAAGTCCAATAAGAAGGATGGATAGTAAATAGATTAAATTGTTTTTCATGAAATTAGTTATATTCTTCAAAATTAAGAGAAATTCTGTGAATATGGAAACTAAATTTTGGCTAACATTGTAATCTGTAAAGTAGAACTATTATGGATAAATTTAAATTACTAGAATCTAAGATTGCCGAATCGAAGCTGGGTGGTGGAGAAGAAAGACTTAAAGCTCAACATGCTAAGGGAAAACTCAGTGCCAGAGAACGTATTGATTTTCTGTTGGATGAAGGCTCTTTTGTGGAAATAGGTGCATTGGTTACCCATAGAAGCACGAATTTCGGATTGGATAAACAGGTATTTTTAGGCGATGGAGTAGTGACCGGATATGGCACCATTAACGGCCGTACCGTATATGTGTTTTCGCAAGATTTTACAGTATTGGGAGGTTCACTGGCTGAGGCGCATGCCGAGAAAATTGTGCGTATTATGGATTTGGCTATGAAAACAGGAGCACCCATAATCGGACTTAATGATTCGGGAGGAGCCCGTATACAGGAAGGCGTGGTTTCGCTCGGAGCTTATGCCGATATTTTTTATAAAAATACTATGGCCAGCGGGGTTATACCCCAAATTTCGGCCATAATGGGTCCCTGCGCCGGTGGGGCTGTTTATTCACCCGCCATTACCGATTTTATCTTAATGGTAGAAAATAGTTCCTATATGTTTGTGACCGGTCCGAATGTGGTGAAAACGGTGACGCATGAAGAAGTTAGCTCGGAAGAACTGGGTGGAGCCTCAACGCATAGCAGTAAGTCCGGGGTTACCCATTTTTCTTGTGCAAATGAAATCGAATGTATACAGAATATTCGCGCTATGTTGAGTTATATGCCTCAAAATTGCGAAGAAGCTGCTCCCGTTTATGTATACGAAAAAGGGGATGAACGCAGAAAAAAACTCAATACCATAGTACCCGATAATGCCAATCTGCCCTATGATATGCGCGATGTAATTCTGGAAGTTTGTGATGAAAACAGCTTTTTGGAAGTGCATAAAAATTTTGCCGAAAATATAGTTGTAGGCTTTGTCCGTATTGCCGGTAGAAGTATTGGTGTGGTTGCCAATCAGCCCGCTTATCTGGCGGGTGTACTCGATAATAATGCATCGACCAAAGCCGCACGTTTTGTGCGTTTCTGCGATAGCTTTAATATACCTTTACTCGTATTTGAAGATGTGCCCGGATTCCTTCCCGGAACCGACCAGGAATGGAATGCCATTATTACAAATGGAGCTAAATTACTTTATGCTTTCTGTGAAGCAACTGTTCCACGCATTACTGTAATTACCCGTAAAGCCTATGGTGGCGCCTATGATGTGATGAACAGTAAGCATATTGGTGCAGATATGAATTTTGCCTGGCCTTCGGCCGAAATTGCCGTAATGGGTGCCAAAGGTGCTGCCGAAATTATCTTTAAAAAGGAAATTAGTCAGGCCGAAAATCCCGAACAAAAATGGAAAGAAAAAGAAGCAGAATATGCAGCACTTTTCGCTAATCCATATATTGCCGCCGCCAGAGGTTATGTAGATGCGGTGATTAAACCCGAGGAAACACGCATTCAACTTATACGTGCATTCGAAATGCTGCAAAACAAAGCCGAAAAATTACCGGTGAAAAAACATGGGAATATTCCCTTGTAATACTGGGTGGTAGACATATAAAAAGAAAGAAGGGAAATTCGCATTTCCCTTCTTTCAAAACCAACCCTTATGAAAACTAGGTCAAAAGTAAGGCTGATTTAATTATTTTCCAAATTTTAGTTTACTTTTTTTGAAGCTTTTAACAAACTAGTTTTTCTTTTTCTTTTTCAATTCTTCGCTTCTTTGCTGTTGTATTTTTTGCATTTCTTCCAAACGAGCTGCAAATCCGCCTTTTTTCTTAGATTCAGGTCTTGCCTTATTCTCTTCGATTTTGGCTCTTAATTTGTTTTCATCAATAATGAAATAACGAATGATGAGTGTTTGAATGATGCTGATCAGGTTAGAAAGGAAATAATAATATGACAATGCGGCACTATAGCTGTTCAAAAATACCAAAAAGGCTACAGGCATTACGTACATCATAATTTTCATTTGTGCAGCCTGAGGTCCGGTCATCGTACTCATATTTTGCGACATTTTGGTATACATTACTGTGGTAACGGTCATCAAAATGGCAAATAAACTTATATGTCCCCCATAAAATGGAATTGAAAAACCTCCGGGGAATTTGTATATGCTGTCCCAGCTCGATAAGTCGTCGGCCCAGAGGAATCCCTCTCCTCTTAATTCGATAGATGCTGGGAAAAAGCTAAACATGGCAAATAGGATGGGCATTTGCAATAAGGCCGGAATACAACCTGCAAGGGGATTTACACCTGCTTTATTGTATAAGGCCATTAAGGCTTGCTGCTTTTTCATCGGGTCTGCATCTTTGAATTTCTCATTTAATGCATCCACATCCGGTTTTAAAACCCGCATTTTTGCCGATGATAAAAAGGTTTTATAGGTTACCGGCGATACTATGGTTTTTACCATTAAGGTAAGTATGAGTATGATTATACCATAGCTTAGATTATAGCTGTCGAGCCATTGGAATACATTAATGATAAATAGGGTATTGATCCAACGGAATAGTTTCCAACCCAGGTTGATTTGATCTTCCAGTTCTAAATCGTACTTTTTTAGAATTTTAAAGTCTTTTGGTCCGGCATACAAGCGCATTTTATACGATTCGGTTCCGGCTCCGGCATAGGCCAAAGGTAGCTCTGCTTGATAGGTGCGAATCGTTCCATCGCTTGAAGCTTCTACTTGTTTGGTTTCTAATTTTATCTTGCCACTGAAGGAAGCATCGCTAATAAGGGTAGTGGTGAAAAATTGTTGGGTAAAACCAATCCATTTCACAGGTTTTTCAATTTCTTCACTTTCTTCTGTTCCATATCCTATATCGTCTATTGAACCATCTTCCCAATAGGTAATCGTACTTTTTTGGTTTTCTAATGTTGCGTCTTTTTCTTGCGAAGCAACCGCTTGATACCAGTTTAGTTTGAGCGAACTGCCCGGTAACAACTCTTTTCCTATATCCACTATATTGATGCGAAAATCGGCCATATAATCATTGGCCTTTATTATATATAGGTATTCGATATAATTTTGATTCGAACCGGCATATAATTTCATGGAAATCTGCGCCGTTTCATCACCGCTTATTTTTTTGCTTGCTCCATCAATGCTAAAATACATATCTGCGGTTTGCAGCATTTTGCCATTATTGAGCGGAATGGGAATATTCATCCCCGATAAATGTGCCTGATACATATCAACCAAAGGCGCATTGTCTTTATTTTCCTGATATTTTTTAAATTCTTTAAGTCGAATATTTTTCAACTGTCCACCCTTATTCGAAAAGCTGTAAATAGCCAGATCGGTTTCAATCTCAATCAGCTCCTCTTTTCCCTGTGCTTGATCTGCAAACGAACCCAATTGCTCCTTAAGTTGAAGACTTTTTACGGAATCCATTTTTGCTTGTTGCAGCTCTGCCGGTAAATGGGCAAAAATACTGTCTTGCGATAATTGCATTACAATTTCACGATCTACAGATTCTGTCGGTGCTGCAGTTTTAAGTGTGGCAGCGGCAGCTGAATCAAGCTTTCGTTGATATTCCATCGCCTTAAGCGTGGAGTCTCTTTGGGCAATTTGGCGCGCCCGATCTTCTTTACTCGGCGATTGCCAAATAGAAAATCCTATGACTACCGCAAAAATTAAAAATAATCCAATGACCGTATTCTTGTCGAATTTCATGTGCTGTGTTTTGAAAAGCGCAAAATTAAGCATTCGAAACGCAATAACAAGCATTCCGACTCTTTTGTTTCTATGATGGTGATTTTTGCTGAATTCCCGGCTTTTTATTTTTCTTCAACCCAGTCTTCCATTTGCTCTTTTTTCAGATCTAAATGGGTGGATTGCGTATAAACGCTGTCGTTTTTCACCCAATATATGGTGGGTACTGAGCCACCTGCCATAGAAAAGAATATTTTCCGATTGGGTAATAAATAATGAGGAACAGACTCGGATTTGGTTTCAGTTAAAAAATTGTCCAAATGAGTCGGGTCTCCATTGTATACAATGAAAATGGGCAAATTGGGATTTTGTTTCTGTATAATGCCGATTTTGGTAGCCGCCACCTTACAATGCGAACAACCCAAACTTAAAAATCCGACAAAATGTTTACCGTTTCTTAATTCTACAGGCGGAATGGGAAGCTCGGTCTGATTATATAAGGTGTCTAAACCCAGTTTGAATCGGTCATTGCGTTCATACATCCGACTCGAAGTGGCGTAATTCATGGGGTTAAGTATAAATGGCAATAGTAAAACCACCACTGCAACAATCAGGCTTAGTATTTTTGCTAATCGTTGTTTTTTAAATTGCATAGGTCTGAAACTATACCAAGCTAAACCCAATAGTATAAACAGTCCCAGATTTTTTAGTAAAGCCTGTGCCGGCGTAAAAGGAATCAATTCCCCGAAACAGCCACAATTAGACGTATCTCCGGCCGCAATTTGTACGAGCAATTGTAAAGAAAAAATGAGGAGAATTGCCAAAGTGGCCATCCAAACTTTTTTATTGAAATTCCAATAGAATAGCAAAAGTATACCCAAGGCCCATTCTAATCCGATTAATAACCTGGCCAAAAGAAGCGAAAATTCCCAGGAAATGCCGGCTTCTACCAATTTGTATTCGAAAGGCTCAATTAATATAATCTTGCTATAGCCCGAAAATATAAAGAGTAAGCCTATAAGTATGTGCAGAAATATGCTTAGAAATTTCATAAAAAAAGCCGATCAATATTTGATCGGCTAAATTACTTAATTTTTTCTTAGTTCAATTTGCAGTTTGCAGTATTGTTATAATAAGAATTTAAAGATGCTTCTAAGTTTTCACAAGCTTGTTTTTGTTGTTTTTTGCTTGTTCCAAAAGCACCACCAATATAGTCTTCTTGTTGTGTGTATACCTGACCACCATCCGTATAGGTGCAATCACATACACGAGATTTTACTAAACATGATGAAGTGCTTAATACAAAAGCAGCTACGCCGAAAAATAATAATGTCTTTTTCATAATATGATTTAATTTTGATGCAAAGATAAAGGTTTAGTTTAAATATCAAAAAATAAGTGCTTCAAAATTGAAATAAGGTATTTTTTTTATTTTCCGTTTTTATTTTTACCTTTATCCGGTTATTAAATTACGCATTGTTAATCAGTGTACTATAAATTTTCTATTTTTACAACTTTATGAAAAACATACCCTGCTTTGCCGACTTTCACATCCACCCGAATTTAAAATCTTTCAATTCAGGACATCCGACTCCAACCGCTAATATGTGGGATAAAATCGAGCATATGAAACCCAAAGGAAGTGCAGGTCGTTTTGCCGTGAATAACTCCAAAGGTGTCGGAAAGGAAAGTCAGACCAATTTTTATAATTTAATGGAAGGCAATGTGCGCACTGCTTTTATCTCGCTTTATCCCATGGAGCGCGGTTTTTTTGATATACGCAATTTACCTAAAACTCTAGCCGGAAAAAGAGGGGTAGACGAACTCTCGGCTATAACTATGGGCTATGATATTGGACGTATTCAATACCTTCGAAAAGGAACCGATTATTTTAATGAATTGCAACTGGAGTATAATTATGTGAAAGCGCAACAGGGAAGTTCGCCCTGCGGTAAATATGCGTTTAAGTTGGTCAATAGTTATTCCGAACTGAAAGATGTCAACGATAATAAACCCAATACAATTGCAGGTATACTGCAAATTGAAGGCGGCCATGTTTTGTTTGATAAAGAAATGCTTTCCGGGAAATTGCCCAAAAAAGAAATGAAGGCGAAGATTAAAGAGCATGTAGTCGCCATTAAGGAATGGGAAACACCACCCTTAATGATGAATATATCGCATCATTTTTATAATGAATTATGCGGCCATTCAAAAAGCTTTAATTTCTTGGTGGGAAGCGGGTTTTTGAATCAGCGCCGCGGTATGGAAAGCGGTCTAACCGGCTATGGCATTAAAGCTATGAAGGAATTGCTGAGTAATTCGAACGGAAAACGTATATATATCGATTCCAAACATATGAGTCTGCAAGCACGTAAAGAATATTACAATTGGGTGCGCAGTTATAATTATCTCAATAAAAATGACAATATTCCCCTTATCATATCGCATACCGGTGTAAATGGCTTTAAGACCATGAGCGGATCGCTTATTAAACCCGATAGCGATAACAAAAATTCTAAAAGTAATTTCTTCAACTGGAGTATTAACAACAGCGATGAGGAAATTGGCTATATCCATCAGACTAAAGGATTGATGGGCTTTATGCTCGACAGAACAAAATTGGGCGGAGGCAGGTTTATTAAGGAATTGAAAAGTCTGAAAAAAGAGGAAGAAATAAAGGATGCCTATATGCGTATGTTTTGGGAAAATATTTTTCAAGTCATACGCGCAGTAGGTCACGCATCTGCCTGGGATATGATTTGTATTGGCAGTGATCTCGATGGAGGTATATTTACTATGGAATATTATGATTCGGCTTCTAAATTTCCTCTCCTATATAACGATATGTATTCCTACCTGCGACGTACCAAAATGGAAAAAGCTTTATGGTACGGAATGAAAGAGGAAGATTTACTCGACCGAATTTTTTATAAGAATGTAATGCTTTTCTGTGAAAGATATTTTTAGCTTTATAGCCCGAATCGAAAAGTCGGGTTTATAAGCTATGTCTTTTATTTTTAATTCGTGGTACCCTTTGTGTTTTTTCGAAGAATTGGAAAAACAAAATCCCTTGCCCAAAAAAATATTGGGTAAAAACTTGTTGATTTTCAAGAATAACAAAGGCGAAATTGGCGTTCTGGAAGATCGATGCTGTCACCGTAATGTACAGCTGAGTTTGGGAAGTCCCCATGGCGAAGGTATACGCTGCGCCTATCATGGATGGACCTATAATATACACGGAAAATGTATAGATATTCCATCTTTACCTAAAGACAAGGATATTCCCACGGCTTGCAAGGTGATAAGTTATCCCCTGCGATTGGATTATAATATAGTTTGGGTTTGGTTAGGTGACCCCGAAAAGAGGGATGAGTCCGCCCTGCCTCCATTGCCCGAAATGCATCATATGCCGCGGGTTTTCAATTACCATTACTTTAAAGGCGATTTGATGCAGGTTGCCGAAAGTCTCATCGATGCCTATCATATCAATCATGTACACAAAAATTCTATTCAAGGTATCATGGGACATTTGCATGAAGGGCAGGTGGATTTTAACCTGAACCTGAGCGAAAATGCCCTCACCGGCACTTATCTGCGCAAGAATGAAGGAAGTATTTTCGAGAAATTTTATTTCGGATCTCAACCTTATATCACGACCCATTTTGGCTTTTGGTTTCCGCATACATCCAAACTCGATATAGCCTTTCCTAAGCGAAGAATGGTGATTTATGAGTTTTTTTACCCCGTAGACGAAGCGCAAATTTGCCTCATACAAATTACCCTTTGGGAAAATATATTCGCACTTTTTCCTGCTTTTGCACGAAATTTTATGGCTCGAAAATCGGAAAAAATCGTGGAAGAAGATTTGGTTTTTCTCGAAAATAGTTATGCCCTTAAACAAGAAAATCAATACAAAGATCTCTTGGTGAGTCCCTCCGACGAAGTGAGTCTCGCTTTTATAAAATTATGGAAGAATAATATCAGTACGCATGAAGACTGTTAGAAATTATATTCAAAATAAACTGCAGAATTATAAGGTTCCCTTAAACCGGGTCGATTCCTCCTTGCCCCTAAAAGGAAATAATTTACCCCGGGTGGCCGTCATTGGAGGGGGATTGGCAGGAATGACCGCTGCACTTGAACTTGCAGAAAAAGGATTCCGTGTAACGCTCTATGAAAAAAATTCATATTGGGGCGGAAAATTGGGCAGTTGGACTTTTGCCGATGGAGATAAAGAACTGCGCACCACACACGGTTTTCACGCATTTTTCAATCAGTATTATAACCTCAATTCCCTGCTTGAAAAATTGCATGTTTCCGATGCATTAATCGATATTGACGATTATAAGATTTTATTTAATGAACAGGAATCGGTCGGGTTTAAAGGTTTGGATACCACTCCTGTATTCAATGTCTTGGCCCTTAGAAAAAGAGGAATTTTTCATTGGACGACCTTCCTTAATCCCCTCTGTATTCCACTTTTAGATCTGTTTCGCTACGACGAAAAAAAGACCTTCCGAAAATATGACCATATGAGTTTTGCCGATTTTGCCCGTAAAACCATGATGCCCGCAAAAATGAAAGTGGTCTTCAGCTCCTTTGCACGCGCCTTCTTTGCAGAGCCCGACAAAATGAGTATGGCCGAACTGATTAAAGGGTTTCATTTTTATTTTCTTAGTAATGATAAAGGTCTGCTATATAAAACATTAAACGATGATTTTGAATATAGCTTATTGCAACCTTTTCTGAAAGAATTGGAAAAAAATGGGGTGAATCTGCGCTTGCAAACGGAGGTGAAACGTTTGGCAAAAACTGAAGAATTTTTCGAAGTAAATGATGAGCAATACGAGCATGTAATTCTTAGCCTGGATCCCAAAGGAGCTAAAGCTTTGGCTGAAATTTCTAACGGATTGCACGTAAACGATTTCTCGATTTTGAACGGATTGAAAAGTGGTACCTATTATGCTGTGTATAGGCTGTGGACCAATCAGTTCGAAAAGAAAAAAATGCCGTTTTTTGTCATAACCGACAAGAAAAAAGTACTCGACAGCATTACCTTTTATCATGATGTAGAAAAAGAAAGTCAGCGCTGGAGCCGTGAAAATAATGGAGGCATTTTCGAATTGCATTCCTATTCTTTACCCGAAGATATGACAGATGAGGAGGAAATTAAACAAGCATTTTTGGAAGAGTTTTTCCATTATGTACCCGAATTGAAAGGTATGGAAATCAAACATACATATTTTCAGTACAAAAACGATTTCCCTGCATTTCATATAGGTCAGCGGGCAAAGAGACCCGAAGTAGAAATGGAAACAGAGGGACTCTATTGTGCGGGCGATTGGATTAAAATGGATAATCCCTCCATGTTGATGGAAGCAGCCTGTACCTCGGCTATACTGGCCTCGAATGCCATTTGTCGTAAATATCAAATTCGCGAAACCCCATTATATTCCGTGCCTTTAAAAGGTGTATTGGCCTAGTTTTTTTTTGAGGAATAGTCCTGAAAATTTGAAAATTATTCGCTCTTTCTTGTTATCTTTGCCCAATTTTTTAGTACTATATGTCAACAGAATCAAATAAATTTTTAGCGGAAGGCTTAACCTTCGATGATGTATTGGTGGTACCTGCTCATTCCGAAATTTTACCGCACGAAGCCAATATCAGTTCTCATTTTACACGCAATATAAAGGTGAATATGCCTATTATTTCGGCAGCTATGGATACCGTTACCGAATCGGAAATGGCTATAGCTATGGCGCGTGAAGGTGGAATCGGGGTATTGCATAAGAATATGTCTCCCGAACAACAGGCTTTGATGGTGCGTAAGGTGAAAAGAGCCGAAAGCGGAATGATATTAGATCCCATTACTTTGCCTGTGCACGCTACTGTGGGCGATGCCTTGGGGCTGATGGCCGAGTACAAAATCGGGGGTATTCCGGTGGTGGATGAGCAAAGAAAATTGGTTGGTATTATTACCAATCGCGATTTGCGCTTCGAGAAAAATCCAACCCGTGCCGTTTCGGAAATTATGACTGCCGAAAATCTGATTACATCGAACGAAATTCCCGATCTGAATAAGGCCGAAGCTATATTGCAATTGCATAAAATCGAGAAATTGCCCGTGGTAGACGCTTCCGGAAAATTGATCGGATTGATTACCTATAAAGATATTATTAAAGCCAAACATAAACCTTTTGCCTGTAAGGACGAGCATGGACGTTTGCGCGTTGCTGCTGCTGTAGGTACAGGTAAAGATGCCTTCGATCGGGTCGAAAAACTGGTTCAGGCCGGCGTTGATGCTATAGTGATTGATACAGCGCACGGACATAGTGCAGGGGTTATTAACGTAATCCGCGATATACGCAATGCCTATACGCAAGTGCAAATTGTGGCCGGAAATATTGCTACAGGTTCGGCCGCTAAGGCTTTGGTAGATGTGGGTGTAGATGCCGTAAAGGTGGGTATCGGACCCGGATCTATTTGTACAACCCGTGTTGTTGCCGGTATTGGTGTTCCACAGTTGACCGCAGTGATGTCTGTGTCAGAGGCAATCAAAGGAAGCGGCGTTTCGGTTATTGCCGATGGAGGTATACGTTTCTCGGGAGATATGGTGAAAGCTTTCGTTGCCGGTGCCGACTGTATTATGGCCGGAAGTATACTTGCAGGCTCTGAAGAATGTCCCGGCGATACCATTATTTTCGAAGGACGTAAGTTTAAATCATACCGTGGTATGGGCTCCCTCGAAGCTATGCAAAGAGGAAGTAAAGACCGCTATTTCCAGGCCGAAACAACCGATGCGAAAAAATTAGTGCCGGAAGGTATTGTGGGCCGTGTTCCCTATAAAGGAACGGTTTCGGAAGTCTTATACCAGATGGTGGGGGGACTAAGAGCCGGAATGGGGTATACCGGATCTAAAACTATTTCTAATCTTAAAGATGCTCAGTTTATTCGCATTACGAATGCAGGGGTTATTGAAAGTCACCCTCATAATATTGTGATTACCAGTGAAGCACCAAATTATAGTAAATCATTTAAATAAAAAATTAATAAAATATGCATATCCGAAAATTTTTCTCAGCAGCCTTTTTGTTATTTGCCTCGACAGCTATTCATGCTCAGCTTAAATCTGATCCGGTGGTTCTGCAAGTTGGGCCTGAAAAAGTACATCTTTCTGAATTCGAAACCATGTTCAAAAAGAATATGCAGAAAGACCAAACGATTACTAAGGAAGCCCTCGACGAATATTTGGATTTGTTTACTTATTTCAAATTGAAAGTATTGGCCGCTAAAGAAGCCGGTGTAGATACGACGAAGTCTTTTAATATGGAATTCAACGGCTATAGAAAGCAGTTGGGCTATAATTATATGAAAGACTCTATAGCCGAGAAAAAATTGGCTCAGCAAATGGCCGAAAGATCTCAGTTGGACCTGCATGTAAAACATATCCTGATTCAAACTCCGAATGATTGCGATACCCTGGCCGCCTATAAAAAGGCTATGGATGTGTATAATCGATTGAATAAAGGTATGAAATGGGATAATGCCGTTAAGACGTATAGCGATGATACCTATTCGAATAAATCGGATGGTGATTTGGGTTGGTTTAGCGCAGGTATGTGGGCCTATAATTTCGAAAATGCAGCCTATGGAATGAAAAATGGTAGCTTTTCTAAACCCGTTCGATCTAAAAACGGTTATCATATTATTCACAGGGTAAACAGCCGCAAAGCCCGTGGAGAAGTGAAGGTTGCACATATTTTTGTTTCTGCCCTCGAAGCGGATAAAGAAGCTGTGGAAAAAGGAAAAACCAAAATTCAAGAAGCCTATTCTTTGTTGAAAAATGGGGAAGAGTGGACTTCTGTATTAGGCCGCTTTTCTGAAGATAGAGCCTCTGCTGCACAAAATGGGGAATTGGCTCCATTTGGAATTGGATTTATGGTGGCACCTTTCGAAGATGCCGCATTCGCACTGAAAAATATTGGCGATTTTTCTGAACCGATTCAAACTAAATTTGGATGGCATATCCTGCGATTGGTAGAAAAATCTACTCCGCCTACCTATGCCGAAAATCCCAAATTTTACAGCAGTAAAATGGATAAAAGTCAACAATATAAAGCCTTGTTGCAAGCCGGTTTTGCCTCAAGCGTAAAAGATGAATTGGAAATTAATGAAATGAATACATATTGGAATGCATTGAACCGTGCTTTCGATAAAAAGGATTTCCCTGCATCTAAATTGGACAGCTTGCCTGATATGACCATGTTTAGCATTGACGGAGTTAATTATTCTGTTGAAGATTTTAAAGCCTATTACAGACCACGTCTCCCCAGAACGGTTGATGTGAATGTTTGCCAAATGAAAGAGCGTTATTATTTGCCTTTCCTTTATAGTAAGATAAGCGAAAATTACGAATTGAAATTGGAAGATAAATATCCCGATTTTAAAGCCTTGATGAAGGAGTTTAAAGAAGGTATGATGCAGTTTGAATTGATGAAAAAACAAGTATGGGATAAATCTATAGAGGATACAAGCGGCCTGCGCAGCTATTTCGAAGCAAATAGAAATAATTATATGTGGGGTGAGCGTAATGAAGCTGTATTGTTTACCGGAGCCGATAGCACGGAATTGGCCTCTATGTATAAATCTTTCGATAAAATTGCTCAAAATCCGGGTTTAACGGATAAGATCTTGAAGAAAGTAAACAAGAAAGAAACACGAATTGTGCATACTACAATTTTGGAAGAGAAATCGAATAAGGATGGATTGATTCATACAAATATTGGCCCATCTGCAAAAAGATCGAATGTTTTTGCCTCGAAAAATAATTATAATGTATTGGTTCTTATAGGCGAAAGACAACCAGAGCCTAAAGAACTGAAAGAGGTTAAAGGTGCGGTAATTTCGAATTATCAGGAACATCTCGAGAAAGTATGGTTGCAGGAGCTTAAAGCAAAATATCCTGTGCAAGCCGATAGAAATGTCTTGTATCAACTCATTCAGAAATAATATGCGGTATTTTCCCATTTTGCTCCTCATTAGTATGATGCACCATTCATGTCAGATGAATGTGCAGGATAAAACGGTGATAGCAAGGGTGGGAGAGACTGAATTGTTTGAAGAGGATGTATTGTCTGCAATTCCTGCAGGTCTCGATGAAGAGGATAGCTTGCAGTTTCTGAAAGGTTTGGTAAACAGGTGGACTGAGGAACAAGTGATGTATCAGCTAGCCTTGGAAAATCTGCCCAATGAACAACCACGTATAGAGAATGAAATTGAAAAGTATAAACGTACGCTCTATGTGTTTACTTATGAAAACGAATTGCTGAAATCTCAGTTGGACACCAATGTACATCAACAAGAAATTAATGAGTATTTCGAATTGCATAAGAACCAGTTTGTGCTTCGGCAAAGTATTCTCAAATACCATCTTATGGTAATGGGAACGGAAACCAAACAACTCGATAAATTGCTGAAAAAATTCCAAAATCCATCCGCTGATGATTTGGCAGATTTAGGAAAGTTCTGCAGTAAATCGGCATATAAATGCGATTTTGAGGACAATTGGTCGACCCTGCATGAAGCGAAAACGCAAATTAAACCGCTCGAACGATACCTGAAATCGAATAACCTCGAGGCCGGAAGAATGATTAAATTGGTCGACAGTAATTTGGTTTATGCGATAAAAATTAACGAACTTAAAATAAGGGAGGATATTCCGCCGTTAGACTTCGTGAAAGATGATATAAAGGAAATTATTATCAATAACAGAAAATCTATACTCCTTCATTCCATCAGGAATAATATCTTTACCGACGCTAAGAATAATAATAAAATAGAAGTATTTCTTCCGGAAAATAAATGAAAAACATTGTTTTAATTTTTGCATGTATATGGTCTTCGACAAGCTTTTCACAAAAGGTGGTGGACGAAATTGTAGGTATAGTCGGCTCCGAACCTATTTTACTCAGTGAAGTGGAAGAACAAGCGCAACAGGATTTTATGAATGGAACGGGATTGCGAGACGATGCTTCTAAATGTGAATTGTTCGAAGAATTGCTGTTTCAGAAAATGTTACTCGATCAAGCCGGAAAAGATTCACTCGAAATAAGCGATGATCAGGTAGAGTCAGAAATGGATCGCCGTATGCAATATTTCATCGTTCAGGCAGGCGGAGAGAGAGAATTGGAAGATTATTTAGGGATGACTATTCCCGAGATTAAAAAGAATTTTCGCGAGAATATTCGTAAGCAATTGCTTATACAACAAATGCAACAAACGATTATTTCTCGTGTGAAAGTGACCCCCTCGGAGGTGAAGAGTTTTTATAAACAAATTCCTAAGGACAGTCTGCCTTTGGTTCCCTCTGAAGTGGAATATGCCCAAATCGTACTTAAACCTAAACCCAGTCCCGCCGAGATTCAAGCGGCGCGACTAAAAGCTCAGAAAATTAGAGATGAAATCAGCCGCGGTTCCTCTTTTTGCCTTAAAGCAAAATTGGAAAGTGAGGATATAGCCTCCGCTCAAAATTGTGGCGAATTGGGATTTTTGAGAAGGGAAGACCTGGTGCCCGAATTCTCAGCAGCCGCATTCCGACTGAAATCTTCGAGCGAAATTTCGGAAGTAGTGGAAAGTGATTTTGGTTTTCATATTATTCAACTTATTGAGAAAAGAGGTGAATTAGCCAATTTCAGACATATTCTTATTCGCCCTAAGGTTGGAGATTCAGAATTGGAATCCGCAGCCCAATTGCTCGATAGCCTGAGCTTGGTGCTGAAAGCTGATTCAACTCAGTTTGGTGCATTGGCACAAAAATATTCAACCGATGTGGATACCCGTTTTAATAATGGTAAAGTGGTAAATATGCGTACGGGTAATTCCCGTTTCAGAGAGGAAGAATTAGATCCTTACGCACGTATAGAAATTTTACAATTGAATACGGGCCAAACCAGCGAACCACATGTCTACCAAATGCAAACCGGAGAATCCGGATTCAGAATCATTATGCTCCTGAATCGTACCTCCCCGCATGTGGCCGATTTGCAAAACGATTTTAAGGTTATTGAAGAGGCCGCTCTGGCCAATAAACAAGCCGACGCCATAGCACAATGGATTGAGAAAAAACAAAGTGAGATTTATATTAAAATTGGAGATCAATATAAATCTTGTGCCTTTAAAAATAATTGGAATGCTGCTCAATAAATATTAGTTTAGACACATGTATACAAACGATAAAGAAGCCGCAGATGCATTGGTGAAAAAGTATAATGCACTCACCGACGAAATTGGAAAGGTGATTGTAGGTCAAAAAGAGGTGGTTAAAGCCACTATTATTTCTATTTTTTCTAACGGACATACCTTGCTTATCGGGGTTCCCGGATTGGCTAAAACCTTATTGGTAAACACTATTTCGGATGCGCTGGGCCTCGACTTTAGCCGTATTCAATTTACCCCGGATCTTATGCCCTCGGATATAACCGGCTCCGAAATTTTGGACGAAAATCGGCATTTTACATTTCTAAAAGGTCCCATTTTTGCCAATATAGTTCTGGCTGATGAGATTAACCGTACTCCACCCAAAACGCAATCTGCCCTGCTCGAAGCCATGCAAGAAAAGCATGTCACTACAGCCGGAAAAAAATACGATTTACCAAAACCATTTTTTGTTTTAGCTACTCAAAATCCCATCGAACAAGAAGGAACTTACCCTTTGCCCGAAGCTCAACTCGACCGCTTTATGTTCTCTGTTACTCTCGGATATCCCAGCTTCGATGAGGAATTGAATGTAGTGAAGAATACAACCGCACAGTATACACCCAAGGTCGATAAGGTATTGTCGGCTGAGGAAATTTTGTATTTCCAACAGCTGATTCGTCGCGTTCCTATCGCCGATAATGTGCTCGAATATTGTGTGAAACTGGCCTCGAAAACCAGACCCCATACCGATTTAGCTCCCGATTTGGTAAATAATTACCTCTCCTGGGGTGCAGGCCCTCGTGCCTCGCAATACCTGGTATTGGGCGCCAAAGCCCATGCCCTGATCTCAGGAAAATATAGTCCCGATATTGACGACGTGAAAGCTATTGCAGGCTATGTGCTCTCGCATCGTATCGTGACCAATTATAAGGCTGAAGCAGAAGGATATCATACCGCACGAATTATTAAGGAATTGTTGTAATGAATTTTCAGAAATGGCAAGGAACGGGAAATGATTTTATTTTTATTCATGACCCATTGGCTTTAGCTACTCTCACTGAAGAACAAATCGCTTTTTTGTGTCACCGCCGTTTTGGTATTGGTGCAGACGGACTGATTTTGTGGCAGGTGAAAGACGGCATGCCTTTTATGAAATATTTCAATTCAGACGGTAAACCCTCTACCATGTGCGGAAACGGTGGTCGCTGTTTTGCCGCTTTTGCCCTGCATAATAAGCTTATTTCTGAACCTGAATTTGATTTTTATGCGGTGGACGGTCTGCATCATACCGCTATTTCTGAAACGAATAATCACCTTTATCAGGTCGAACTACACATGATACCGGTTTCTAAACCCCAATCCTGTGCCGGTGACCTCGTATTACAAACCGGTTCGCCACACTATGTCAGACGCGTTGATGCCGATTTCCTGAATCAAAAATCTATTATTACTCCCGCTCAACAAATTCGATTTAATGAGCGCTTCGCTAAGGAAGGAATTAATGTGAATTTTGTGGAATGGATAGCAGATAATAAATTACGTATGCGCACCTATGAAAGGGGTGTGGAAGATGAAACCTATAGCTGTGGCACTGGAGTTACCGCCGCTGCTATTGCCAGCTTCCCATGGCATCTAAAGGAACATGTGATGGTGCAAACTCAGGGCGGACAATTGGAAGTGCGCTTTCAGGCAAATGCCGATGGTAGTTTCGATCATGTCAGACTCATTGGTCCGGCCGCCTTCGTGTTTTCCGGCGAAATTAGTCTATAGGTTAATTCAGGTTAACGCATTAAATACATTTTTCCAAATCCTTTCTTGAAAAAACTATCGGCAACGGTAGACCGCTTTTCTATGCTCTCACCGTTTATTTCGGTGATTACACGGTAAAAATAAACCCCGGACGCCAGTCGGTTACCAAACATATCGGTGCCATCCCAGGCATAATCGGTGATATTATCGCCTATATGTATATGCCCCAATTCATCCAACATAATTTCTTTTACTATAACTCCATTTATGTTGAATATCTGTATTTTGAAAAAACTCGGAATCTCACTTCCGGTTAACGTAAACACAAATCGGGTAGAGGTACTGAACGGATTCGGATAATTGAATACATGGGTTATGCTGCTTTGCTGTATGACCTGAAAACGTATTTTATAATCGTAGGTCCCATCACCCTGTCCACTGTAATTATTGCTCTTATCCCGACCTCTCAACAGAAGCTGATATTCCCCGTCGGCCATAGTGAAATCGGGTCTGTACTCTAATCGTGCATTGTTTTTGGAATTCGTTGCCGGGAAAAATTGTATGTCACTGCCATGCAAAGCTATGGGATATAAGGTCTGACTGCCCGGATATTTTAAGAATAATTCAAAACTGCTGGTATCGTCTAATAACATGAGCGGATTCTCATCTTTAAGCTGTATGAGTATATTGGGTCTCGCCGATACAATATCTCCATCCATAATCCGCACCCCATCAAAGGTCACATCCAAAATGGGATTTATACGGTCTTTATCGGTATAAAATATACGTTCGGCTATATTGTTGAAATGCAATTGCTCTAAAAACCTATCGTTACGATCGAGCGGATTTGCCTCTATTTTCAAACTGTTTAAATAAGGATAGGCATAGTTGGAAATTTCGAATGTGTCTAATTTCCACTCGTTTACTTGTAAACCTTTGCCTTTTTTATAAAAGTTTTGGGTTTGATTATTGGAACTTGAAAATATTTGATGTTTTACTATAAGTGAATCGACCCCATAATCGCCTATATTTTCTATGGGCATAATCCAGCTTATATTCTGCCCCTGGGTCAGGGTATCGGCGTGGAATACATGGCCTCGGGAGGGATTAAGGGCTATTTCGGGAACCCCCTCATAAAGTATATGCCAAAACCTCAATTGGGCAGGCGTACGTATGCTGTCGTCGCGGGTGAAAAAACGAAGCTTGACATAAGGATACTGTTGGGCATCTACTATATTGTCCAGGTTGAATACCTCTCCGGGAACCGGCAATAATTCGGGAATTAATACGGTTTCCTGGTTGCCCGAATAACCGATTAAGGAAACCGAAACACTGTCTAAATTAGGAAATTCATAAGGCTTTTGAAAGAAACGCAAATAATCCCATCGGCTTGCCGGCCCGATAAGGGGACTGTCCATAGTACCAAATATCCAGTCGTTTTCTAAATCTACAGAAAGACTAATCTGTGCATTCGGATTTTGTCCCACCACCTCACGCGTACTATTGGGATAGCCTTTACGGGTGAAAAAGATATAGGGCAAATTCGACCCATTGGCCGCTAAATCTTGAATGGAATCGGCGCCTAAATTTATGAATGCGTTAAGTTCGGTCGGACTAAACACGCTGAAATTTGTCTGAAACATTGTATAGGCTACGATATAGAATCCATCGGGAATTAAATTTTCTAATGCATTTCGTAAGTGATTTCTATAGGTTGCATTATTTGGGAAAACAAAATAGCCTTCGCTCCGATTTCTACAGGTAGAGCATTGATTGTATTGATTCAAATTCACGCCGGGCGAATTGGGACAGGAGGTAACCCAGGGCTGCAAGGTAATGGGATCTATCACGGCTACATAAATGCCGGGCGTGGTGGTACATCCTCCGTATTCTACCAAAATCCCATCTAAATCTATCTTACACTCTATAGATTGAGCCGCTGTTGCTCCACCAATGGTGGTAACTTTCAATTGCTTTCTGTTGGTGATAAAATCAAATTCCCGATTGGGCTTGTCGTATTCTAAATAGGTAAATTGATTGTTCTCGAATTGAGGAAAATCTGCCTGACCCCAACCTCTTTTGTTTTGTATGTATTGAAAGGAACTCTTTTTCCATTTTCCGAATTCCATATTTCCTGATGTGTCGACCCCTGTTCTCCAGTAGAAAACCGTACTGTCGGCCATATTCAATTGCGGATACCAATGTAAAATTCCGCCGCTTTGTGTAATGACCGTGTCCTTTTTCCACGGACTTGCAAAAAGTGCAGAAGTGTCTATTTCGAGTTTGTAATTGCGTATGGGGGCAAATAAATCTCCCGTTATCGCTTTTAAATGTGTATTGGCCTTGGGTACTACGGCAAACTCGTAAGGATAAACCGGAAGTATATCCGAACTGTTGATTTGAATATTTTTGACCACTACATTATTGAATTCGTTCATCTCATCAATAAAATTCCCCGGGTCTACCGTTATGGTGAAAATATTATTCCCCTGTCCCTTCAATGCATCCACCGGAATGCGTATACGCATACTGTCGGAAAATTGTATAGGAGCCTGAACCAAACTATAAATGGCATTGGCAACTCCATCTTTTGGAAAATCGCGTACAATTTCTATACGTATGGAATCGGATATGCTGCGTCCCAAATTCTTTACCACTAAATGTAAATCAAAACTGTCTAAATCTGTGCTAATAATTTGCGGACTGTGCTTTACATCCGATTCAAGAATCACCAGATCGGGCTTGGGCCAACTGAGAATTTTTATTGCCGGATCACCGTGTATGGAAAAGTCTAAATAATTGATTCGATCGAAAAAGCCGGGATTGCTTATGTATAAGTCATTAATACTCTTCTGCAATGCCATGCCTATACTTTCTCCATATAAATCACGCGAAATATTTTTATACCAGTTTTTACTGATATGAAAACCGGGTAAAGTCAGACTATAGCCCACTGCACTCATAAAAGCTATGGATCCGCGTTGAGGTTCTAAAACGAATTTTTCGGAAATGGTGGCCGAATTTTGGAATAAATCGCCCGAAAGGCAACTATTGGCTATGATGACCGGATATTTCCCATTATTATCGTAATCGCCCGGATCTTCTATATTATTGTCGAAACCACTTCCCGATGCATGCCCGAAAAATGTCATAATAGACACACCCTCATTTATTAAATATCGTATACTGTCTGAAACAGAAAGAGGATAGGGGGCATTGGAAGATTTTCCGAAAAAATAAGTATATCCAACCATACTCGAATCCTCCCAATGCGAAGCATAATCGTCAAGAAATGCTTTGAATTGATTTTGTTCGGACTGACTATTTCCGCCCGCAAAATGCATGGCCTTTTTATTCCATTCTGCTACTCTGTTCTGTTCGTGCTGCTGCACTTTATATAAATAATTGCGTACATCCTGTCCGTCTCTCGCCGCTAAACGTCCTATTGCCGTATGATGCTGAGGCTGGACTCCCGGAAGGTATACATAATGATGGTCGGACGGAGGATAACCCATAGCCGGAATAATGTTCAATGCCGCTGTGGCAGGGTTCAGACGTACTACGTCGGGATAATAGGATTTGCCTATTAAAAATATATGACGGGGTTTTATTTCCCATTTCTCGCGTGCAAATCGGAAAAAATAATAAATTCCCATAGGATGATTTGTCATCCCATAGCCAAATTGATCATATAATTCGCGTACATCTAATACAAGAGGCGTATGTCCGGTTAAACTTCTGTAATCGGCATATTCCAAGGCTTCTTGCCATAGGGCAGAGGCGCTTATAATCAGATAATCGCGGTTGGCATACTGACTGCCTAAATCTCTGAATTTACCCGGCTCAGCTTGTCCCGAAGAACGAACCGGCTCAATCTGGTTTACTTTAATGGTCGAACTGTCGCTGAATATAAAACATTTTTTTTCGGATATAGATCCGTTAGCCATAACCACTCTATAATTATTGGCCCCCGTATTTTGTAATAGCATGCGCTTTTGATTCGATAAATCATATATATAAGCGCTTGTTCCATTCGCATTAAATCCGCTTAATTGCAAGGTATATTTAGACTGAGTCGGATTGTTGGGTATATACATAGTCTGCGCAGTCCTATTGCCCAATTGATACAATTGCGGAATCCATAAATCGGAATACATCAACGCATTTCGAGTGGAGGGACTGCCCGTAGAGGGACTAAACACGATTTCGTAAACAAAATTGGCCGAAATTAAATCGGCTGCAGGAATAGAAAAAGTATGCTTTAAAAATGAAAAATCATAAAATGAAGTGTCTATGGTTGCCGATCCAAAACGAATAAAATGGTTGTGATCGAAACTGAGCGCATTGGAATTGGGATTGGATGCGCCGGCAGCCCACACCTGCAAACGAGCCGTTGGGCCGCCCGTATAAATATTATTTTTCAATTGGTTGTATTGCCCTGTCCAAGGCTGATTGACAGAACTTGTACCCGTATAAATATTTCCTAATCCTTCTCCTTCCTGATACAAACCCTGTTTTTGAAAGCCCTGATAAAAAGCTCCTTCTACATATTGATTTCTATAGCCCTGCTCAACCCGAGCCGTATAATAGGGCGAAGTTTGATAGGATGAAAAATTAAGGTCAATTTCGGTCTGATAACGCAAGCCCGGCTGAATACCTATAGTAAGAAAATAATAGGCCGTGTCGCTAAATAAATTAACGGCCGGATTGGCAACCGAACTCGAAAAATATAGAAGTGAATCTATACGTCCGTCGTTTCTTTCTCCATAAAATTCAATATAATCGCCCGTATTAAATACCTGATCTGCTTCACCGAAAATAAATAAAGGCACCTGTTTGCCGCGATAAAATAATTGAAAAAATCGGGGATCTCCGTTTATGGGAAATCCCGATGCATTTAATACACTATGCGAAATGCGATGCATTCCTTCGCTGTGTACCGGAATTTTATAATAGACTTGATCATATCGAATCCATTCGTTTCCAAATGTTTGAGCATAATTGGTCAGCCCGTGAATTAGAAGAAGAAAAATGGGAATTAATTTTTTCATTCTGTTTTCTTTTTACCCGATTTTATATTAAGCCCCACCCTAAGCGAAAAAACGTGACTAAACAAGAAGGTACTTTGATTTCCCAAAGAAGCCAATGCATAGTCTATATATACGGTTTTAATTCTGAATCCGGCTCCAATATTGGGTTTAACCAACCAAACCTGTTTGGTTCCATCCCCGTTGCTGCGTTGAAATTGGCCGACTCCACCGCGAATAAATACGATATCTTTATAACCCAATTCCATGCCTATACGCAAATCCATACTCATGGGATTTCCGGCTAATACCACATTTCTTTTTCCGTCTGTGGTCAGCACTATATCCACGGCAGGACGCATAAAGAAGCGTTCTTTTTTGTCGAACCATTGTTTGTAGGAAACACCGGTGATTATTGAAGGCAAAGCCATTTCGGAACTTTTACGCAAAATCTCATTTCCGGTGAGCGCAAAAACATCTTCAAAGCTTTCTGTATTGTATGAAAAATGGGTAACAGTGGTCGATATATCTTTAAAAACCATAGAGGCTGTCAGATTTTTATAAGCATAGTGTAAGCCGGCATCTATGCCAAAACCCCAACCTTTTCCGAAGGGACCTATATTTCGATGAAGTACTTTTAATGTGGCACCTACGCTCAATCCCTTCACCGGCAATTGACGTGCAAAAGCTCCCATAAAAGCATAATCGGCAACCGAAAATTTGGTAATGCGGTCGTAACGAACCCGTCCGTCATTGTCAATCAACTCGAGCGTATTGGGAATATTATCTACCCCGCTTCGAATCATCCCAAACGAAATGGCACTTTTTTCACCGGCTTTGATGGCAATTGATCCAAAATCATATTTTACCATGCCCCCGAAATGCTCATTATGCATTAAGGCTATGTCGAGCTTGGTTTGAATACGACTTAATGAAGCTGGATTCCAATAAATAGCAGTGGCATCATCCGCTAAAGTGGAATAGGCATTACTCATAGCTATGGCACGGGCATTTACACCAATATCCAAATAAGCATTGGTGTAGGTGTTGGTTTGTCCCAACACAAAAAAGGGGCTAAGTCCTAACAGGGACAAGGTGAATAGAGGTTTCAAACAGTTTGGTAACTTGCTACAAATGTAGGAAAGAATTACCAAATTACAAGCATAGAAGACTTAATTAATTCCCCCATATGGCTTTGCTTTTTTGATTTTCTTGAAGCTATATCAACCTATATTTTTATCTTCGCTGCCATGGCTGTAATGCATATTGTTTCGTTTAATATTCCATTTCCTCCCGATCAGGGCGGATTGATAGACGTATATGCCAAAGTGAAATCGCTTAAAGCAGCCGGAGTCGAAATTATTTTTCATGCGTTTACCTATAATCGATACTCGGCAGATGCCTTAAAAGAATTGTGCAAAGAAGTACATCTTTATCCGCGTAAAAAATCGGCCGGAAGCCTGCTTTCGCCTATACCCTTCATTGTGCGCAGTCGAGATGCAGCCGATTTATGGACACGCATAAATGCCGATGATTATCCGGTTTTACTGGAAGGACTGCACAGTTGTTATGGACTCTTTAGGGATAAAATCAGAAAAGATAAAGAGGTCTGGGTGCGTACACATAATATAGAACATGCCTATTATGAAGGTTTGGCAAAAGCCGAAGGGAAGTTATGGAAGAAGCTTTTCTTTTATACAGAAGCGTGGAAATTAAAGAAATTCGAAAAAGTTTTACAAAAGGCAAATGGGATTTTTTGCATTGCAGAAAGCGAGAAAAACCATTATTCGAAATGGAATAAAAGGGTGGAATGGATATCTGCATTTCATATGCAAAATAAGGTAAGCTCGCCATCGGGTAAAGGGAAATATGCCTTTTACCACGGCAGTCTGGATGTGGCAGAGAATAATAAAGCCGCCCTATGGTTGCTCGATGAAGTATTTCAAAAATCCCGGATTCCGCTCATTATAGCCGGAAATAATCCCTCGAAATTGCTGCAAAAACGTTGCAAAGAAATGCCACATATAAGCCTTAAGTCGGGATTAACATATAGCGAAATGCAGGAACTCATCAAAGAGGCTCATGTGCATGTATTGCCTACTTTTCAGAATACAGGTGTAAAGCTGAAATTATTGCATGCCCTTTTTCAGGGTAGATTTTGTTTGGTTAATACCCCAATGGTAGAAGGTACCGGTTTGGAATCTTATTGCAGAGTAGCAAATAATGCCGATGATTTTAGAAATGCATTGGAAGAATTGATGACAAAAAATTTCGATCAAAGCGAAATAGAAAAAAGAAGAGAACTGGAAAACAGTGCCTTTTCGAATAAGACAAATGCTGCGAAAATTATTTCTGCGCTACGGCTTCACTAATCACCCCGCCATTGCAAATAATGGTGCGGGATGGATAAGAGCGAATAAGGTCATAGTCGTGCGTGGCCAAAATAACACTGGTGTCTTTTTGAGCAATTTGTACCAATAACCTAAGAATCTCATTCGAAGTTTCCGGATCCAGATTTCCTGTCGGCTCATCGGCAAGGATAAGTCCGGGATCGTTCAGTAAAGCCCGCGCAATAACTATTCTCTGCTGCTCTCCACCCGATAATTCAGATGGATATTTATGCCATTTCGATTTCAGATGCACACTGTCTAAAGCCGATTCTATACGAGATTTTATCTCATTTTTATCTTTAACACCTGTGGCTTTTAAAACAAATTCCAGATTCTCGGAAACCGTACGATCGCTCAATAATTTAAAATCTTGAAATACAATCCCAATCTTTCTTCTGAAATAAGGAATATCTTTAGACCTCATTTTTTCCAATTGAAATCCCTCTACCATACCACTTCCTTTTATCAGAGGCAATTCGCCGTATAAGGTTTTAAGCAGAGAACTTTTACCACTGCCGGTTTTTCCGACCATATAAACGAATTCCCCCGGTTTGATGGTGAGGTTTACATTTTTTAAAACCAAATTATTATCCTGATAAATATCGGCATCCTTAATTTCAACTCTGTTATTTGATTCCATCTTAATGATTTTTAACGCACATGGCATATTGAATGATTGCGGTAACTGCGTTAACAAAGGTGTGATTTTTTTTAGTAGCGGCAGCGAATACCCGGAAATAATTATTAAGGATGCAACGTTGAAAAAATGCCTTAAGAACAGACTTTTCATAGGAACATTGGGCGTACTTTTATATCGGAGAAAAAATGTTTTCTACTTTTTTTGAATTCAGTATGACAAATAAAAACAATAAGGTTCGGCTCATTTTTTTACAAGGTCTTTTCTTGCTTAGTTTGTCGTTGACAGCTCAGCAAAGTCACGTTTTTGTTGAAAAGGACAGGACCTATAAGGAAGCGGTAGAATTGTTTCAGAAAGAAAAATATGCAGCCGCATATACGCTTTTTGATGCGGTAATTGTGGATAAAGACTATGAGCTGGCAGCGGTGAAAGCGGATGCTCATTATTATAAAGCCGTTGCAGCAACGGAATTATTTTACCAAAATGCCGATGGATTGCTTAAGGATTTTATAAGAAGCTTCCCCGAAAGTCCCCTCGTTAGCAATGCCTATTTTCATTTGGGTAAGGTGTATTTTCGCACGAAAAAATGGAAGTATGCGGTTGCTTCTTTCGAAAAAGTGAACGAGAATACACTCAGTAAACAAGAATGGTATGAATACTATTACAAATCGGGATATAGTTATTTCGAACAAGGAAAATCGGATGCAGCATTGCGTCAGTTTACCAAAATAAAAGATGCCGAAAGTGTGTATAGAGTGCCGGCAACCTATTATTATGCGCATATACAATATGAGAAAAAAAATTGGAAAGAAGCCTTGCATGCTTTCAAATCTATAGAAAATGAAAAAGCATTTAAGGGATTGATTCCATATTATATAGTTCAGATTTATTATCTGCAGGATAAATACGATGAGGTAATAAGCTATGCCACACCCATTGCCGATACGGTGCAAGGGAAAAATGCCGTGCACGTAAATCGAATTTTGGCCGAGAGTTATTACAATACAAAACGATATGACGAAAGTTTGACATACTATGCACGTGCAAGTGAAAACTCGGACCTGGACCGATTGGGGAATTACCGCTATGGAACGGCATTATTTATGGCCCAAAAATACAATGAAGCTTCGGACAGATTGAAGCGTACGGTTACAGAAGATGATTCTCTATCTCAGAATGCGTATAATCTGATTGCCAATAGTGCCTATAATCTGGGCGACAAACGTAAGGCAGCCGATGCATTTAAAATGGTATATAAATTAAATTTCGATCGGGATTTGGCCGAAGAAGCTTTGTTTAACTTTGCCAAACTGAGTTATGAGATCGATTACGACCCCTATAATGAGGCCGTAAAAGCGTTGAGAGATTATTTGGATGTATATCCCAATAGCAAAAAAGCGGATGAGGCTTATGTTTTTCTGGTGGAAGTATTTATGACCGTGAAGAATTATAAAGATGCACTGGAGACCATAGATAAGATTAAGAAGAAGGATAAGAAACTGAGCATGGCTCGTCAGCGTGTGGCCTTTTTATATGGGGTTCAGTTTTTTGAAAGCGGCAAATATGCCGATGCCATTCGTTATTTCAACCAAGCCGGTATACCGGATGGAAATCCGACCATTTTGGCACAAAGTATATTCTGGACAGCCGAATCCTATTATCGCCTGGGCCGCAGTGAAGATGCCGAGGAGGGTTTCAAGGAATTCCTCACTACGAATGGAGCAGCTTCCAGTGGCTTATTATACGATGCCTATTATAATCTGGGCTATATTTATTTCAAAAAGAAAAAATACAATGAGGCCGGATTGGAATTCAGAAAATTTGCCGATAATAAAAGTCCCCAGGATCTTACTTTAGTTGCCGATGCCTACAACCGTGCCGGCGATTGTTATTATGCCCAAAGTGAATGGTCTAAAGCTATGCTTTATTACGATAAAGCCTGGGCTTTAAAAAAGGCAGACCCCGATTATGCTCTGTTGCAAAAAGCAACCATTTTGGGTATACAAAACAAACATGATGAGAAATTTCTTGCTTTGCAAAACTTGCGCAGCTCCTATCCATCTTCTGTATATATTTCTGAAGCCATATACGAAATGGGCGTAGCGCGTCAAAGTGCGGGCAATAAATCCGAAGCATTGCCTTATTTTAAGGAGGTAATAGATAAATACGGAAATGGTCCTTTTGCCAAGCTGGCCTATCTGAAAATGGGATTACATTATTATAACCTCGATGCTTATGATGAAGCAGTGGCTTATTATAAACCGGTTCTACAAAAATTTCCGGGGAGTATAGAAGCTCAGGAAGCCGAAAAATATTTGAAGTTTATTTATATAGATCAGAATAAGCTCGATGAGTATACCGATTTAATGCGCAGCATCAGCGGCATGAGTTATAACGAAGCTTCTTTGGATAGCGTAGCATTCCGTGCCGGAGAGAATAAGTTTCTGGCTAAAGATTTCGATGGAGCCTTATTGAATCTGAATCAGTATATACAAAAATTCCCTCAGGGCCTATTCCTAATCAACGCCTATTATTATAGAGCAGAGGCTTTGCTTGCTTTAAAACGCGAGAAAGAAGCCTTCCCGGATTATGCCTTATTGGTAAGTCGTGCCCCAAACCCATATGCAGATTTAGCTTCACAAAGGGCTTCAGATATTGCATTTGAAGAAAAGGACTGGGAAAAAACACGATATTATTCTTATTTAAATGAGAAATCAGCAACCAATTCCCAAATTTTACAATCGAGTATAGAGCGTATATTATTGGCAGAATATGAATTAAAAAACTTTGATGCCGCTGCTCTATATGCCGAAAAGGTTTATAATTCCGACAAAAGTGCGAAGGAAGTTAAAGAATATGCGGCCTTACTAAAAGCGCGAAGCGAAATGGAGAGGGGACAGTTTAGTGAAGCCGAAATTTGGTGGAATAAAATCAGAAATCAACCCAACCTCCACGGTGCCGAAGCCAAATACCGTATTTATCGATTTATGTTGGAAAGGGGAGAATATGAAAAGCTTGAAAAAAGAATATTATCCGATGTCAACAGTCTTTCGGCCTATGGAAAATGGATGGGAAAATCCTTTATTATTTTGGGTGAAGTATATGCTAAGCTCGATAATTTCGACCAAAGTAAGGCCACCCTTCAGTCTGTAATCGACAATGCCGATGAGGGAGAAATTGTAGAGGAAGCTCGCCTGAAGCTGGAGGAAGTGAATGCATGGGAGCGATTGAAAAATCAGCCTGTGAACAATGCGTTTCAATTTGATTTAAACGGAAATTAAACCATGAAAAAAGGAATTATATATATAGGACTGAGTTTATCTACGGCGTGGAATGTATATGCTCAGCAGGATAATGTAACCATTACCGGGGGCTATGTTCCTCAATTGAGGCCGGTGGAGAAAATGGCCGTGCGCCCACAAGTACGCGATACCTTTCAGAAATCCATTGTGCCCACCTATAATCTAACGGCGCCCATAGTGCCTTATGCCTATTCGCCCGACACATTGAGTGCAGCACGTATGCGTTCGGAACCGATAAAACGATTGCGTCGATTTTATTTGAAAGCAGGATTTGGAATGTATTTAAGTCCCCTTGCCGAAATACGCATGAACAGCCTGCGTAGCAAAACCATACAATACGACCTCTACTATCATTTTCAAGGTTCTTATGCTAAAAAATTATTTTACGGAAAAAATAAACCCCAAACCGGTTTCCCCGGCTATCAGGACCATGGTGGTGGGGGGAATTTTTCCTATTTAATGAAAAAACATAATCTGGGAATTTCAGCATCTTATCTCTCCAATCAGCGCCATTATTATGGCTACGATGCTTCACAGCCCGGAGCCGATACGCTGACTAAAAAAGATATACGTCAGAATTATCAGAAAGTATCATTGGGATTTTCGTTCAAGAATAATGCAAGCTGGGACAGCAGTTCGCTGATTACCGATAATTACCTGCGCTATTATTATATGTTCGACAAGTATAAAGCGGGCGAACATGGTTTAGAACTGAGAAGTGACTGGAGAAAGCAGGTATCCGGATTTTTTGTAGGCGGAGCATTTGGACTTGAATATTATAATTTTAAAGCCGACACAGCCTCCAAAGGAATGGGAGGGGGACTTGTACATATACAACCCTATATAAAAGCGGGAAGAAAATTATGGGAAGTTACCGCCGGAATTAATATGGCTATAGGCTTTGATACGCTGACGAAGTTTTATATAGCTCCGCATATTTTAGCCCGTTTCAACGCCTATAAAGAGCATGTGATATTATATGCCGATATAAGTGGCGGTGCCTATAGAAATACCTATGATCAGTTGAGACAGGAAAATCCCTTTATAAACAGTCGCGTACCCGTACGTAATGCCTATAAGCCTATAGATTTGAAGGCAGGAGTTAAAGGAAATTTTGCCCGCTATTTTTATTATAATTTGGGTGGCGGCTACAGTAAAGTATTTAATCAGGCCTTTTTTGTAACCGATACGACACGTGCTTTAGGCAATTATTTCACCACAGTTTATGACGATTTGGGTACAGGTAAAGCATTCGGTGAAATCGGATATCAACAGGGAGAAAAATTCAGATTGGGCTTGCGTGTTGATGCCTTTTTTTATGATACGGGAAACCTGACTGCTGCTTGGTATAAACCAAAATATAAGGCCACATTAAGCGGAATGTATGCCATAGCCGATAAGTTTGTATTCAAAGCCGATTTATTCTATTTAGGCGATTTAATGGCGCCGGAATATCGTTTTCATAGCGGAGAAAACAGATTTGTAGAACATGCTGTGGTATTGCGTAATGCGATCGATTTGAATTTAGGTGTGGAATATAGGTATAATAAAATGCTGGGTTTTTTCGTACAGGGAACGAATTTAGCCGGATATCGTTACCACAGATGGTTGCAATATCCGGGTCAGGGTGTGGGTGTTCACGGGGGAGTGAGTCTCCAATTTTAATCCATTTAAAGTCTAAAATTTAATTGGTGAAAAAGTGTAATAAAAATATTAGTTAACTTTAGCCGTTTGATGTACTTTTGCAGCAGATTTTATAAAAAAATATATGCATCAGAAAATTCTTATTTTAGACTTTGGTTCCCAATATACACAGTTGATTGCCCGTAGAGTGCGTGAATTGAATGTGTACTGCGAAATTTATCCCTTTAACCATTATCCCGAGCCTGATGCAAGTGTAAAGGGAATTATTTTAAGCGGCAGCCCATTTTCTGTGCGCGAAAAGGATTCACCTCGGGTGGATATAGAGAAATTGACATCTAAGGTTCCATTATTGGGCATCTGTTATGGCGCTCAATTATTGGCTTTCGATGCGGGCGGAAAAATCGAAAAAAGTAAGGTAAGAGAATATGGACGAGCAAATTTGTCGAAATTAGACAAGAAATCCCCGCTCCTTCAACATATTAAAAAAGGTTCGCAGGTTTGGATGAGTCACGGCGATACCATAATGGAATTGCCGGAACATTTTAAAATTATAGCCTCAACCGAGGAGGTTGAAGTGGCTGCATTTCATGTAAAGAAAAAAGAAATTTACGGCTTGCAATTTCATCCCGAAGTATATCACTCGAGTGATGGACTGCAAATACTCGAGAATTTTGTAAAAGGAATTTGTGGGTGCAGAGGCGATTGGACCCCGGGTTTCTTTGTAGAAGAAACAGTGGAGGCACTGAAAAAACAAATCGGAAAAGATAAGGTAATTATGGCCCTCAGTGGCGGTGTTGATTCTACCGTTGCTGCCCGCCTTATTCATAAAGCAATAAAAGATAATCTCTATTGTATTTTTGTAGACAATGGCTTGTTGCGTAAAGATGAATATACGAAAGTGTTGGATTCATATAAGGATTTTGGACTCAATGTAATTGGAGTGGATGCCAAGGATCGCTTTTATGCCAAATTGAAAGGGGTGAATGATCCTGAGAAGAAAAGGAAAATAATAGGCGGACTGTTTATAGATATTTTTGAAGAGGAATCTAAAAAAGTAAAAGGAGCTAAATGGTTGGGTCAGGGAACTATATATCCCGATGTAATCGAGAGTGTTTCGGTTAAAGGTCCTTCTGCCACCATAAAATCGCACCATAATGTGGGGGGACTTCCCGAAAAAATGGATTTAAAAATAGTAGAGCCATTGCGTGCTTTATTTAAGGATGAAGTGAGAAAAGTGGGTAGAGAGCTTAAGATTTCTTCCGACTTTATCGACAGACATCCTTTCCCCGGACCGGGTTTGGCTATACGTATTTTGGGCGAAATTACCCCCGAAAAAGTAGCTATTTTGCAACAAGCAGACGATATATTTATAAGCCGACTGAGAAAAGATAAATTATATCAACAAGTATGGCAGGCCGGAGCAATCTTTTTGCCGGTTCAATCCGTAGGCGTAATGGGTGATGAACGTACCTATGAGCATGTGATTTGCCTGCGTGCAGTGACCTCAACCGATGGGATGACAGCCGACTGGAGCCGACTTCCATACGAATTCCTGGCCTCTGTATCGAATGAAATTATTAATAAAGTTAAAGGCGTGAATCGCGTTGTTTTCGATATCAGTTCTAAACCGCCGGCAACTATAGAATGGGAGTAAAAATAATGAATAGTAGACTTTTGTATGTGTTGTTTTTCTTGTCTGTATTTTTGCAGGCATGTGTCAGTATGGCACAAATTCCGAATGCTCCGCTTATAGAAAGGAATGGGAATACATATTATAAGCATATTGTACAAAAAGGAGAAACGGCATACGGCATTTCTAAAATGTATAAGGTCGATTTAAATCGTGTTTTTGCCGAAAATCCCGGCTCGGAATCCGGTTTGAAAGTGGGGCAGGAATTATGGATTCCGGCAGCAAATAATAAAACCGACAAGGGTGAATCTAAGATTATTACCCATACCGTACAAAGAGGCGAAACCCTTTATGCGATTAGCCGTAAGTACGACGTTTCGGTCGAGGATATTGTAAAGGCGAATCCGGAGGTAGAAGGCGGATTAAAAGCCGGTGCGGTTTTAAAAATCACTAGCACAAAGGCCGATTCAGAAACGGAACAAATTATAGAAGAAAATGAATTGGAAGAAAATCCAAAAGTGCCTGTAAATCATACAGAAAAAAAGGAATTGGACAGACAATGGGTTTATGAATCCTTGCCTACTATGGAACAATGCATGGATAGTTCGACTACAAAATTGAATTATGTTATTTCGGTTCTTATTCCTTTTGGAAGCGGATCTGCAGATGAATTGAAACAATCGCGTATAGCCTATCAATTCTACAACGGAATAAAATTGGCCATGCAACATTATCAGCCTATAAAAGCAAATATTGAATGGCAGGTTTTTAATACCGGAATCAAATCCAACGACCTGACTTCACGGAAAATTGTATTGAATCCTGATTTTAAAAAGTCTGATTTGATTATTGGTCCCCTCTATACCAGCGAAATGCAACCTATTTTGCAATTTGCGAAAGAAAATAAGGTGCCCATGATTAGTCCTTTTAGTCGTGGCGAGGATGTATTAATCGATAACCCATATGTTTTTAAAGCTTCACCAGGCGAGCAAGCCTACACAGAGGGCGTGGCGCAGTATTTAAACCGAAAGTATAAAAATGGAAAAGTGATCCTTTTGCATACGGGCGATAAAAGAGATTCAGCATTCTACCAAAATTTGCGTACGATCCTGGTGCAACAATATAGATTCGATAGCATTTCTGTAAATAAAAATTTGGTTTACCTGCCTAAGGGCTCTTCTGTGGCACAACACCTGAAAAAGGATGCTCCCAATATTTGTGTCTACCCCGTGAAAAAAGAAATAGGCATGAATAGCTTTATGAGCCAGATGAATAAGATTGGAAAGGAAAATGACTTTTCGGTACTTGGCGATGAATTGTGGTTTTCTTTTAAGAATTTCGACATTGAACATTTGAATAATTGCAAAATTGCTGTACCCGTTCTTTACCGTACCTTTTCTTGGGATTCTACCTACCATTCTTTTATTACGAATTTTAGAACAGAGTTTAAGGCCGAACCCGAATTTTATGCCTATAGAGGCTACGAACTGGCCTGCCTGAGTATTGATATGCTCGAAAAATACGGCAATTGGATGGCTCCATGCGCCATTTATGATAAGAATTCTTATCTGATTACGCCTTTCCAATGGAAAAAATATCCGGGTGGTGGATTCGAAAATCAGGCCCTGGGTATAATGGTGATGGAAGATTATAAAATTCGTTACGAAGCTTCTTATTTACCCGAAAAAAAGGAATAATTTTAAAACAATTCCTTTTTTTATACTGTAAAAAGGGCATTATCGTTGTTATTATAGCGTTAACTTTAAAGAAAGTTATTTTTAACTTCTTAATTTAAGTTAAATTAACTATCTTTGTTAAAAATATTGGTGTATTGTGAAAATTAGATCGAAGCTATTTGTTGTAACCCTAACTATTTTATTGACTCAACCATTGTTGCGTGCGCAGACCCCTTGTCTTAGCGGGAATTGCTATACACGCATCAACGCTACGGACACAATAATTTGTCAGGGTGAAACCGTAGTGTTGACGGTGGATACCGGCTCGGCTTTATTATTTAATGACTTTAACGGGCAAACCTTAGGTGCCGGTTGGTCAGTGAATCCGGGTACAGTGGTGAATTATAACAATCCATGTGGTCCGGGGCTCGACGGAACGCCCCACGTATGGTTTGGAAGCGGAGCGCCTCAGGGCACGCGTTTTTTATCTACTGTTGATTTTAATACCACCGCAGGCGGCTTTTTACAATTCGATTTTAAAATGGCTACTCAAGGCCAGGCCTCCCCTTGTGAAGGCCCCGACGAAATTGATGAAGGCGTGTCTTTGCAATATTCAAACGACTATGGGGCAACATGGATTGATATTGCCTATTTTTCGCCTAATGGTACCATAATGCCGGCAAATCCATGTCCCAATTGCAGCAATGGCGCCTATGTTGCTACCAGTCCTTTTCTGTCCTGGGCAACCTATACTTTCCCATTTCCGGCCGGCGCGCAAACCTTATGTACGCGTTTCAGATGGACACAACCCTATAATACCTCGGCTACAAACGACCATTGGGGAATAGATAATGTGTTGATTTATGCCAATATTCCTCCAATCCCCGGCTTTGTGAATACCGCAACCTGGATGGATACCAACCAGCCTATTACCGGTCCGCGTACCGTTACTCCGAATGTTACTACTTCTTATATAGCACGCTACGAAACAGGAGGAGGTACATGTTATGACACACTTACCGTTGTGGTAAATCCCAAACCAAATGCCGATTTAAGTGGACCAAACAATGTTTGTGTAGGGCAATTAAACCAATTTTCTGCAGCGGGAACTACCATTGCCTCCGGATCGATTACCAATTATGTGTTTAAGTTGAATCCGAGTGGAGCAACGAATTATAGCGGACCTAATAATACACTGAATTATAGTTTTCCCGTTTCTGTACCCACCTTCGATGCTTCGGTTATTGTTACAAGTAACGCCGGTTGTAAAGATACGGCCTTAATGTCTTTGACCATCTCTCCGGGTGCTGTGCCGAGTTTTACTATGCCCGATACGGTATGTGTCGGTCAAACCGTTCCGCTCGATGCATCGGCCTCTACTATTGCTGCACCGGGAATTATGGGTGCCTATGTATGGGATTATAATAATGACGGAGTCAGCGACGATTCTTTGTTTGCGAATACAAGTTCTTTTGTCGCCACAACAAGTGGACTTCAAACCGTGAAATTATCTCTTTATAATACGGTCGGATGTTCAGTCACCGTTACTAAAGATATACGCGTGCTCGATCAACCCATTGCCGATTTCGAAGTGATTCCCGCATGTATAGATGCCGCTTCCGAATTTATCAATAATCAACCTGTAGCAAGTATCGATTATTTGTATGATTTCGGTGATGGAACAGCTATTCAAAATAATAATAATGCCAATTTTACCCATATTTACGGTCAAGGAACGTATACCGTAACCATGCTTGCCAGTCAGCATAATATCTGCTTTGATACCGCTACCGTTACCATTGATATTAGTAATGATATAGTGGCCGATTTCAATTTCAATGAACCTTGTAATCTGAATGGAGTATTTTCTGATTTATCTTCTATCCCTGCCGGTTCCGCCGGAACTGTAGATACCTGGAACTGGAGCTTCGGAGATGGAAATAATTCCACCGATCAAAATCCTTCGAATGCCTATACCCAAAGTAACGATTATACGGTAACGCTTATCGTTAGCAGCTCCGAAGGTTGTTGGGATACCATTCAAAAAACTGTGCCTAAATATGCCTCACCTATAGCCGATTTCACTTTCTCTGAAGTATGTTTTGAAAGCCTTACTAAATTGGCCAATAGTTCGACCATCGCAGCCGGAACTATAACTATCAGTAATTGGGACTTGGGTGATGGTACGCAAATTTCAAATCCGGATGTCGATTATTCTTACGATGCACCCGGTGCTTATAATGTTACGCTAATCGTAGAAAGTGACAAAGGATGTAGAGATACGGTTTCTAAAACTGTAAATGTTTGGCCTGTACCTACAGCCGGATTCCTAACTACACCGCCGGGACAAACTACTATGCTCGAACCTTTGGTCGAAATTACAGATCAATCTACAGGTGCCTCTGTTTATGAGTATTTTATACCTAATCAGGGTACTTATAATACACCTAGCCCATCTGTCGAATTTTCGAATAGTGGAAATTATACCATATTTCAAACCATCACGAATGAATATGGTTGCGAAGATAAAGCACAAATGGAGTATATCGTAATGTCTGCCTATACATTCTATGTTCCCAATTCATTTACACCGAATGAAGGGGATATCATAAATCCCGTTTTCAAAGTGTATTCAAACGGATTAGAAACAATAGATTTTAGAGTGTTTAACCGTTGGGGCGAAGAAGTATTTACCTCTATGGATCCTAAGTTTATATGGGACGGATATTATAAAGGAAAATTATTGCCCGCCGATGTTTATGTATACAGATGTATTACAAGAGATGTGGAGGGCAATGAGTATATTTATTCGGGACAAATAAACCTTGTTCGATAAGTTATTTTATTAGATTTGTGCTGTATTTATTACAGTATATGAATCTTGAATTGTCATCCGTTGATTTTAAGAAGAATGCACTTTCTTCGCAGGAACTAAAACATATTTATAAGCATCTTCTCCGGCCAAGATTAATCGAAGAGAAGATGCTTATTCTTTTAAGACAGGGCCGCATTTCTAAATGGTTTAGTGCGATCGGACAGGAAGCCATTTCTGTAGGTTCTGTTCTTGCCCTGCACGAGGATGAGTATATTTTGCCCATGCATAGAAATTTAGGCATGTTTACTTCCAGAAATATGCCCTTAGAAAAATTGTTTATGCAATTTCAAGGCAAGGAAAATGGGTTTACAAAAGGTCGGGATCGTAGTTTCCATTTTGGTAATAATGATTTTCATTTGGTCGGAATGATTTCCCATTTAGGCCCACAACTTGGCGTAGCCGACGGCATAGCCCTTGCATCTAAATTGAAAAATGAAGCAAAGGTTACCCTGGTTATCTCCGGAGACGGTGGTACCAGTGAAGGCGATTTTCATGAAAGTTTAAACGTTGCTTCTGTGTGGAATTTACCCGTTATTTTTCTAATCGAAAATAATGGATACGGACTCAGTACGCCCAGCAATGAACAGTTTAAATGCGATTTTATTTCCGATCGGGCCAAAGGTTACGGAATGGAATCGGTTATCGTGGACGGTAATAACGTACTCGAAGTATACGAAACAACAAAGAGATTGGCCGAAGATATGCGCCAAAATCCCCGCCCGGTTCTTTTGGAATGCCTTACTTTCAGAATGCGCGGACACGAAGAAGCCAGCGGTACCAAGTATGTACCCCAGTATTTATTCGATGCTTGGGAGAAAAAAGATCCCATTCAAACCTATGAAAACTGGCTGATTGAAACAGGGGAATTAAGTGCCGATGAAGTGGCCGAAATTCGCAAAGAGATTAAGAAAGAAATCAATACTGCAGTCGAAATTGCATTTGCAGAACCAGGTATAGTGCCCAATTCCGAAAAAGAATTGAATGATGTTTATGCAGCCCATACTCAGAAATTGATCTCGCCCTCCTCAGAAACACGTGAAATGCGATTTGTAGATGCAGTATCGGACGGACTGAAATGCGCAATGGAAAAACACGATAACCTGATTTTAATGGGGCAGGATATTGCTGAATATGGAGGTGTATTTAAGGTTACGGAAGGATTTGTAGACTTGTTCGGAAAAGACAGAGTGCGAAATACACCCCTCTGCGAAAGTGCTATTGTGGGCACGGCATTGGGTTTGTCTATAAAGAAAATGAAAGCTATGGTCGAAATGCAATTCGCAGATTTTGTTAGCTCCGGATTTAATCAGATCGTAAATAATTTAGCTAAATCGCATTATAGATGGGGACAAAATGCCGATGTGGTTGTACGTATGCCCACCGGTGCAGGTGTAGCAGCCGGACCCTTCCATAGCCAAAGCAATGAAGCCTGGTTTTTTCATACACCCGGATTAAAAATATTTTATCCCTCTAATGCTATTGACGCAAAAGGTATGTTGCTGTCCGCATTCGAAGATCCAAATCCGGTTATGTTTTTCGAACATAAAGCGCTGTACCGTAGTGTCAGCGGTAATGTGCCACTGGGCTATTATAATACGGAAATTGGAAAAGCTGCCGTGGCAAAAGAAGGGAATTCTTGTAGTATTATTACCTACGGTATGGGTGTCCATTGGGCCCTGGAAATTGCGAAAAAAGAAGAATTTTCTCAGGTGGAAATTATAGACCTTAGAACCCTCATCCCTTGGGATAAAGAAAGTATAGAGAAAAGCGTGCGCAAAACAGGACGTGTACTTGTTTTACATGAAGATACCATCACCGGAGGTATAGGTGCAGAGATCGCTGCATGGATATCCGAATTTTGCTTTTCATCTCTCGATGCACCGGTAAAAAGACTCGCATCTCTGGATACACCCGTGCCTTTTTCTCCAAATCTGGAGGCAAATTTCTTGCCTAAAAGTAGAATTGAATTAACTTTGAATGATTTATTAAATTTTTAAAATATTGCATATTATGGTTCGTACAGACTGGACAAGAGAAGAAGTAAATGCTATTTATCAAAAACCTTTAATCGATTTAGTATTTGAAGCAGCTCAGATTCATCGCCAAAATTTCAATGGAAATGAAGTGCAAATGAGTACGCTTTTATCTATTAAAACCGGAGGTTGTCCCGAAGATTGTTCTTATTGCCCGCAAGCTGCTCGATACAATACCGGTGTAAAAGGCACCCCTTTATTGAATGAAGTGGAAATTATTAACGCAGCATTGGAAGCAAAAGATAACGGATCAAGCCGTTTTTGTATGGGTGCCGCATGGCGCGAAGTAAAGGATAATAGACAGTTCGACCAGGTGGTGGGGCTTGTAAAGAATATTACCGATATGGGTATGGAAGTATGCTGTACGCTCGGTATGTTGAATGAAGATCAGGCCAAACGCCTTAAAGATGCCGGCTTATATGCCTATAATCACAACTTGGATACCTCACCCGAATATTATGATAAGGTGATTCAAACCCGTACTTATGAGGATCGCTTGAATACTTTAGACCACGTGCGTAATGCCGGTATTTCGGTTTGTTGCGGAGGTATTGTAGGTATGGGAGAAGCCGAAACGGATAGAGTAGGACTGCTTCAAACTTTGGCAACTTTACCCAAACATCCCGAAAGTGTGCCTATTAATGCTTTGGTAGCCGTAAAAGGAACACCGCTCGAAAAACAAGAACAAATTCCTTTCTGGGATATGCTCCGTTGTATAGCTACGGCACGAATTATCATGCCCAAAAGTATGGTGCGACTTAGCGCAGGCCGTAGCGAAATGAGTCTGCCCGAACAATTCCTTTGCTTCCTAGCAGGTGCAAATAGTATTTTTGCAGGAGATAAATTGTTGACCACCCCAAATCCCGAATTCAACAGTGATAAAGCTATGTTCGAATTGTTCGGATTACAAAATTTACCGGCCTTTGCATCCCAATGCAATGCTCAGGTAGAAGCATAATGGAATTACCCGGCTCTTTGCATAACATGCTGAATAAAAGGGAGAAGGAAGATAATCTTCGCGTGCTTCCTGACTTTCGGATTAATGGTGTTCAACTGGCTGCAAATGATTATTTGAATTTTTCTAAACTCCGAATTTTAGAATCTGACTTGCCCGTGGGTAGTGGTGGATCTCGCCTGATAAGCGGAAATTTTCCCATTTTTCACAAACTCGAAAATGAAATTTTACCGCAATTCCACCAATCGGAAGCGGCTCTCTTTTTTAATTCGGGCTATGTGGCCAATCTGGGTCTAATCTCCGCCCTTGCACAAAAAAATGATATCATTTTGTATGATCAAAAAGTGCATGCCAGTATACGCGACGGAATGCGCCTCGGATTTGCCAAACATTTCTCTTTCAAACACAATGATATGAAAGACCTGGAACATAAACTCAAATCGCACAATGCTACTGTTTATGTAATCGCTGAATCTATTTACAGTATGGACGGTGATCAGGCTCCACTTGCCGATATGGTAGCCCTATGCAAAGCGTATAAAGCAAGACTTATTATCGATGAAGCGCATGCTCTGGGCGTAATCGGAAAAGGATTGAGTCAGGAACTTCGACTGGAAAATGAAATCTTTGCCCGCGTTTTTACTTACGGAAAAGCCCTGGGTTTACACGGAGCATCCGTTTGTGGCTCAATGGATTTAATTCGTTTTCTAATTAATTTTTCGCGCCCTTTTATCTATACCACTGCGGCTTCTCCGGCCGAAATAGAACGCTTAATCGCTCATTTGATGTATTTTGAATCGGAGCCCGGACTCAACGAACAAAAAGCATTGAAAAAGATTATAAACGCCTATGCCCGTTATGCAGCTGAATTCGGCCACCATGCCAATCCAACTGCCATACAATTTATACGAACCGGTTCCAATCAAAGCGCTAAAGAACTTGAACGAAAATGTAATAATGCCGGTTATTTAGTCAAAGCCATCAAACATCCCACCGTAGCCAAAGGTGAAGAAGGTATTCGCATTTGCCTTCATTCTCAATTAAACCCGCAGATTTGGCCCGATTTTTTTAACTGCATCCAATCATGAAAGAACAGTATTTTGTAAGCGGAATTGGAACAAATATTGGAAAAACCATTGCCTCGGCTGTATTGTGTGAATATCTACAAGCTGCTTATTATAAGCCTATTCAGTCCGGAAATTTAGAGCAGCCTGAATCAGAAATTGTCGCCTCTTTGGTGGAGGGACTTCGGGTGTTTCCAACGACGGTTTTACTCAAAGAAGCGCTGTCGCCCCATTTGGCCGCAGAAAAGGAAAATATCCAACTCTCTTTGGACGATTTTTCACTTCCTTCTTATAATGATGCCCTGATTGTGGAGGGGGCAGGCGGCATCCTCGTGCCTCTGAATCAAACCCATACCATGGCCGATTTAATGGAGCATTTTCAATTGCCCATTATTCTCGTTGCTTCTCATTATCTGGGGAGCATCAACCATACTCTGCTAAGCATAGCTTATTTAAAAAGTCGAAAAATGCCCCTAAAAGGTATTATTTTTAACGGCATCGAAAATCCCGATTCCGAACGTATAATTTTGAAACAGAGTGCTGTCCGGCATTTAGGGAATATTCCTTATATGGAAAACTTAAATCCGGATTCTATTAAATCAGCTGCTCAAAATCTTCATTTTTAATGTATTCACAAAAAGATCATCGCTATATCTGGCACCCCTTTCAGGCCTATGCTCCGGAAGCAAATCAAATTGAAGTGCTCAAAGGGAAGGCCGAATTTCTATACGATAATAACGGAAAAAGTTATATTGATGCCATTAGTTCGTGGTGGGTGAATATTCACGGACATACGCATCCTTATATCAATCAGAAAATTGCCGAACAATTGGCCGAATTGGAACATGTAATTTTCAGCGGATTTACCCATAAACCGGCAATTGATCTGGCAGAAAAATTGGTGCAATGGAATGGGGGAGACGGAAAAATTTTCTTTTCGGATAATGGAAGTACGGCTATTGAAATTGCCCTGAAAATGGCTATTCAGTACAGACATAATAAACATGAATCCAAACCTGTATTCTGGGCTTTTGAAGGCAGTTACCACGGCGATACCTTCGGGAGTATGAGCGTGAGCGAAAGAGATGTGTTTACGCACACTTTTCGGAATTATCTCTTTGATGTCACTTTTTTCCCCTTACCCAATGCGCAAAATATTGGCGATATTTTAGGCGAAATGCAAAAATTGGCCGCCCGGCAAAATGTGGGCGCGTTTATTTATGAGCCTTTGGTGCAAGGAGCGGGCGGAATGCGTATGTATAAACCCGAATTACTCCAGTCTATACTCGAATTATGTCGAAATCATGAAATCCTGACCATTGCCGATGAGGTAATGACCGGATTTTATAGAACCGGCAAAAAATGGGCTTCGGATTATATGGCATTCAGACCCGATTTTGTTTGTATGAGTAAGGCCATTACAGGTGGCTATTTGCCTTTGGGAGCTACGTGGATAGCCCCTCAAATTCTGGAATGTTTTCAATCTTCGGAACCGGAAAAAACTTTTTATCATGGCCATAGCTTCACCGGAAATCCAATTTCTTGTGCGGCTGCAAATGCCTCGATCGAATTACTCGAAAATGCAAGTGTCCAAGAAACCATTCAGGAGCTGGGATTTAAATTGGAATCTATGGCTGCAGATTGGGCCAAAAATCCGCTTCTGTCGGACGTACGTTGCCGGGGTAATATCCTCGCCGCCGATGTTAAACTCCCCCATGAAGGCTATTTTTATAATCATCCCGTCCAATCGGATTTGAAACAAAAAGCGCTGGATGCAGGCATACTACTCAGACCTATGGGCAATGTAATCTACATTATTCCGCCTTATTGCATCAGTGACGAAAGTCTGCATAAAATCAACTCATTTGTATGCAACTTAACTTTATAAAAAATGCCGATTTTTAGAAAAAATCGGCATACAAAATGGGATATAGCTATTAAATTTCCGGAAATAAATCGGGCTTACTTTCATGCATCATGGCATAAATTTGCTCTATTATATCTTCGGCATTGGGCTTACTGAAATAGTCGCCATCGCTTGCATAGGCCGGTCTGTGGTCTTGCGCACTGATGGTTTTGGCCGGTAAATCCAGATAGTCGAACGCTTTTTGATCTTCGACGATTTGTTGCAGGATATAGGAACTTGCTCCTCCTCTTACGTCTTCGTCTACAATCACTAAGCGATTTGTTTTCTTGACGCTATGCGCACATACATGTTCCAAATCAAATGGTATTAGGGTTTGCGCATCGATGAGTTCGACCGATATTCCCATTTTTTCTAATTGATTAACAGCTTCTTCGCATACACGTAGCGTACTACCATAAGAAACCAGGGTAATATCTTCACCTTCTTTTAAGATTTCGGGTTTTCCTAAAGGCACACTGAAGGTACCAATATTTGATGGCATTTTTTCTTTGAGTCTGTATCCGTTCAACGGCTCTATAACTATAGCCGGATCATCTGCCTGTAAGAGGGTATTGTACATACCGGCCGCTTGTGTCATATTGCGCGGTACGCATACATAGACCCCGCGCACACTATGCAGAATCATACCTATGGGCGAGCCACTGTGCCAGATTCCTTCGAGTCGGTGTCCGCGCGTACTGATAATGAGAGGTGCACTTTGTCCGCTCTTTGTACGATATCTGAGTGTGGCCAAATCATCGCTGATGGTTTGGATAGCATAGAGTAAATAATCGAGATATTGTATTTCGGCTACAGGTCTTAATCCGCGCATGGCCATTCCGATTCCTTGACCTACAATAGTCATCTCGCGTATGCCGGTATCAAAAACCCGCAATTCGCCATGTTTCTTTTGCATGCCTTCCAAGGTCTGATTCACCCCGCCTATGCCGCCTACATCTTCTCCGAAAATCATTACTTCGGGTCTGTTAGACAGAATATAATCCCAATTTTCTTTCAAAATCAAACGTCCGTCGGTCAGATTTTCGCCATCATATTCGATCTTGTTTTCCTTAACCTTCAGGGCCGAATATTTATTTTCGGCATATAAATGGGTATTGTAGCGGTCTGCATTTAGTTCGGATTGCAGAGCCAATAGTTTTTTAATTTCATTTTTGGCATTTGTATTTTCGAAACGCGTGAGGTAAAGAGCATGACGCAAGGTCCCGATTATATTGTGTCTATTCGGATCTATGCTATTCTCCATCTCTTTTTTCATAGCAAGAAGCGCATCTGCATGTGCCGATTCCTGAGCCAATAATTCCAATAAGGCCGAAGCTTCCAGCATTTCGCTTTTAATTTCGGATTGGAAATCGTTCCAGGCTTCTTGTTTAGATTGGCGTACGAATTTTTTGGCTTCCTCCTCGATGTTTTGCAATTCATCTGCCTGAGCCAAACCATTATCGAGCATCCATTTTTTCATTTGGGCTATACAGTCGTACTCCTGTTCCCATTCCAATCTTTCTTTGGATTTATATCTTTCGTGTGATCCGCTGGTGGAATGTCCTTGAGGTTGCGTACATTCTTCGACATGCACTAAAACGGGAATATGATCCATGCGGCATAGCGCCGTTGCTTTTTGATAGGTTTCGATCAAATGGGTATAATCCCATCCTTTGGTTTTGAAAATAAGAATTCCGGGGCCATTTTCATCCTTTTGAAATCCGCTTAAAGCATTCGAAATACTGCCTTTAGCGGTTTGGAATTCTTTAGGTACAGAAATGCCGTATCCATCGTCCCATACGCTCATACAAAGAGGAACCTGAAGTACCGCAGCGGCATTCATGGTTTCCCAAAATTGTCCTTCGGACGTACTGGCATCACCGATGGTACCAAATGCGATTTCATTTCCGTTTACAGAAAAATCGTTGAATTTTTTCAATCCTTTATCTTGTCTGAAATGCTTAGATGCCAAAGCAAGTCCCAGCAAACGAGGCATTTGTCCCGCCGTAGGCGAAATATCACAACTGCTGTTTTTATATTGTATGGTAGGAATGCGATTTCCGTTTTTATCGAGAAAACGGGTGGCATAATGTCCGTTCATTTGTCGACCCCCGGTCATAGGTTCTCTTTCTATATTGGGATCGGCATACAACTGAGCGAAAAATTGTTTTACGGTCAATAATCCCGCAGCCATCATGAAAGTTTGATCGCGATAATAACCACTTCTCCAGTCTCCTTTTCGGAATACCTTTGCCAGCGCAATTTGTGCTATCTCTTTTCCATCTCCGAAAATTCCGAATTTGGCCTTACCGGTTAATACTTCCCTACGGCCCAATAAAGAGGCTTCACGGCTTTCGCAAGCAATTTTATAATCGTTTAAAACCTCCGCTTTAAAATCTTCGAAGGTGATTTTTTCATTGTCGAGAACATTTGTCTCTCTATAGGCATTATTTGTAGAACTCATAGACAATTTATATGCGAACAAAAATACATATTTAGCTCGGTAAATACAAAACCTGCGTCATTACAGGCTAAGAAGCTGATTAAAAAGAAAAAAGCAAGAATTGCTTCTTGCTTTTTTGGTGACCGAGGGGGGACTTGAACCCCCACAGCTTGCGCCATACGCCCCTCAAACGTACGTGTATACCAATTTCACCACTCGGCCTTTTTTTGCTTATTTCAGTTTCGAAATGGCGGCACAAATATCGGAAAAAATATGTTCGATTGTACCAATACCATTAATAACTTCTACGATTCCTCTTTCTTCATAATACTCTTTTAATGGAAAGGTCTCGTTTTTATATACTTGTATGCGATTTCTTATTATATTTTCGTCTGCATCGTCTGTTCTCCCGCTGGTTAACGCTCTGTTTTTCAAACGGGCGATGAGTTCTTCTTCGTTTACCTCGAGGCTCACAATTCCGTTGATTTTTGCATGATAATCATTCAATAAGGCATCTAGTGCTTCTGCTTGTGGGATTGTGCGTGGAAATCCGTCGAAAATGAAGCCATTGGCATCTTTATTTTTCTCCATTTCTCCTTTCAACATATTCACGGTAACCTCATCGGGTACTAACTTACCTGCATCTATATAGGTTTTGGCTAATTCGCCCAGTTCGGTTCCGTTTTTTATATTATATCTAAAAACATCTCCGGTTGATAAGTGTACCAATTGAAAGGCTTCGGCCACTTTTACGGCTTGTGTTCCTTTTCCGGCTCCCGGAGGTCCGAATAATACTACGTTCAACATGCTTTTTTCTTGTTTTTTTAGTTTATAAATAGCGCGTAAATTGCGGCCGATTTCTCTATAATCGAGCCCGTAACCCACCACAAAGGCATTGGGAATGGAAAAGCCGATAAAATCTATTGTAGCCTTTTCTTTATAAGCTTCCGGCTTGAATAGTAATGTGGCAATTCTTATGTCTGACGCACCTGATTCTTTTATTTTATGTAATAAATAATTGGCTGTAAGTCCCGTATCTACAATGTCTTCGATAATCAAAACTCTTTTGCCATGTAAATCGGCTTTGAGGGGACTATCGGCAAGTATTTGTCCGCTACTTTGTGTAGAACCGTGATAGGAACTGACTTTTACAAAATGTATATGACAGGGCATTTTTAATTCCCTTACCAAATCGGCTGTGAATATAAAACTCCCCGTTAAGGCCGAAACAATATGTAATTCGTCCATGCCCATGGCCGCATTTATGGCATCTGCCATTTCGCGTACTTTCTCTTTTATCCGGTTTTCGGATATAAATAGATCGAATTCTAAATCGTATAATTGAATCGGGTTTTCCATTAAGGGTGCAAATATACCCTTTTGTTCAATTTTATGAAAATGAATTCCTACTATTTGAACGATTTCCGCTTTTTTAATTAAAAAAGTCCGATGTACACA